>DATNCY010000112.1:0-53345 GCA_035553375.1 Gemmataceae bacterium | reverse complement strand
CAATCTCACGCTCGGTCCAGCCTTGCTGGAACAAGTACCACGCCCGAAGGCGACGCCATTCGCGCCAATCATGGGGCTGCTTCATGCCTCCTATTATAAACGCCAACGGAAAGTTTAGTTTCGAGCGCAGTTGTCAGTAAGCAGCGTCTGTTGCCGGGTATGCACGGCAGCGTCACGATTCACTTCAAAAAGCGTTTCGCGGATGCGCTGTTGGTGCCGTCGTCTTGTGTGATCGGCTCCGGGCTGAAGCGCCCGTGGGTGTACGTCGTGCGCGACGGCGAGGCGCATCGACTCGGGGTCGAGGTGGCCGCAGATAATGGGACGCAAGCGGAAATCTCCAAAGGGATCAAAGCGTCCGATCTCATCATCAGCAATAATCACAACAAGTTGACCGACGGAACGCCGGTCAAAGTTGAGAAGGGGCCGTGATCGCGTCGTCCGCCGCTTGCGGTTTCGCGCTAAGCCGCAAGCGGCTCAGTTGCTCCTCGATCAACTGCTTGAGCAGCGTGCGATGGCAGTGCGTTGGATCGGTGCAGGCCGACGAACACAATAGCGTGATTATCTTGCCGGCGGCGACCTGCTCGGCAAGGATGGCGATGCTCTCCTGCTGTTGCGGTCCCTTCATTTCGTCAAGATAACGCCGGGTATATTCGTCCAGGCGAATCGGCAACTGCCCATGTTTGCCGTAGAACGCGGCGTGCAATTCCTTACTGGGACCGAGTTGACTCCACCATAGATCCCACGTCTCTTTTTTCTTCGGCAGAGCGCGCGGGCGATAACGACAAATCAACAAGCGAAACCCATCCTCGGCTTCACGCGGTTCATCCCAGCGCTTCGTCTTAATCATGTCCATCACTCCGCTCGCCAATCGCTTCTCGCCACTACAATAGGCGTGAACGCTGATCTTTGCAATGAAGGAGATTTCATGGAACGCTCCGCTGTACTGTGCATCTGTCTGTTTCTGTTGGCCGCGCCGGCCGCCGTCTTCGCCGAGGGCAAGCGGCCCATGACCATCGACGATCTGTTTCGCTTCAAGCGCGTCAGCGATCCGCAAATTAGTCCCGACGGCAAACACGTCGTCTACGTCCTCACCACCGTCGATCTCGACGCCAACAAGTCTTCCGCCTCGCTGTGGCTGGTTCCCACCGACAAGGGCGAACCACGGCAATTGACCAATACCACCAAAAAGGATCGCCATCCTCGCTGGAGTCCCGACGGCAAGCATATTCTTTTCGAGTCCACGCGCTCCGGCAACAATCAATTGTGGATGATCGATCTCGCCGGCGGCGAAGCGCGGCAATTGACCACGATCAGCAGCGAGGCATCCGGCGGCATCTGGTCGCGCGATGGCAAACACATCGCCTTCGTGTCGGCGGTCTATCCCGAATACTCGGGTAAACCCTTCAAGGAAAGCGACGCGCTCAACAAGAAACGCAAGGAGGACATCGAGAAAAGTCCGGTGAAAGCGAAGGTCCATACGAAATTGTTCTATCGTCACTGGGATTCCTACGTCGAGGACAAGCGACAGCATCTCTTCGTCATGAGCGTACCAGCCCCAAGCGCCAGCGCGGGGTCCGTAGAGCCGCGAGACGTGACGCCCGGCGACCGCGACGCCTACCCGACCTCCAGCACGTTCAGCAGCGGTGACAATTTCACCTTCAGTCCCGATGGCAAATATCTCGTATTCACGGCGGTTCCCGCGAAGGATGAGGCGTGGAGTACCAATTACGACATTTGCCGCGTGCCGGTCAGCGGCGGCGGCAAGGAATGGGAGAATCTGACCAAGGATAATGCGGCGGCCGACAGCGGGCCGGTATTCTCGCCGGACGGCAAGAAATTGGCGTATAGAGCGCAGAAACGAGCCGGCTTCGAGGCGGATAAGTGGGAGTTAGTATATGTTGCCACCGATGCCAGCGGTACTTGGCAGAACAAACCGATCCATCGCACTAGCGTAACCTTCGATCGCGCCGTCGATGAATACTGCTGGTTCGGGAACGATCGGTTGCTCTTGGTCGCCGACGAGGAGGGCTATCGAACCGTTTTCACGGTCTCACTTCGACCTGAGGGCGAGAAAGCGTTTGAGAAGTTCGGGGGTTTCGGTAGTAACGGATCGTTGTCGGCGAGCAACACTGTCCACGCAGCCGCATGGACGAATTCCGCACTGGACCATCCTAACAATATCCAGACATATTTCTGGCACATGGAAGAAAAAAGGGACATTCACGTTTGCATCAATGTCAACGATTCTCTCTTAGCCGAACTCGACCTGCCGCGTCCCGAAAGCGTGAACGTCAAGGTCGAGGGGGCCGACATGCAAATGTGGATTTTGAAGCCGCCCGGTTTCGATCCCGACAAGAAATGGCCACTCGTTTATCTCGTTCACGGCGGCCCGCAAGGCGCCTGGGAGGATGGCTGGAGCTATCGCTGGAACCCGGAATTGTGGGCGGCGCAGGGCTATGTTGTCGCGCTGCCCAATCCGCGCGGCAGCACCGGATTCGGCCAGAAGTTTGTCGATGAAATCAGCGGCGATTGGGGCGGCAAATGCTTCGACGATTTGATGAAGGGCGTCGATTACCTGGAGAAATTGCCATATATCGACAAGAAGCGCATGGGCGCGGCCGGCGCGTCGTTCGGCGGTTACATGATGGATTGGTTCCAGGGCAACACGACGCGCTTCAAAACCCTCATCACGCACTGCGGCGTCTTCAACTTCGAGAGCATGTATGCGCTGACCGAGGAACTGTGGTTCGATGAATGGGAACACGGCGGCCCGCCGTGGGGACCGAATCGCAAATCCTACGAGAAATACTCGCCGCATCGCTACGCCAAGAATTTCAAAACGCCCATGCTCATCATCCACAACGATCTTGATTTCCGCGTGCCAGTCAGTCAGGGTGCCGAATTGTTCACCACCTTACAGCGTTTGCGTGTGCCGTCGAAGTTCATCAACTTCCCCGATGAGGGACACTGGGTTCTCAAGCCGAAGAACAGCGAATACTGGCACAAGGAAGTCTTCGCCTGGCTGAAGAAGTACGTGCCGCCCGGCGGTCGATGAAGATGCCGAAAAGCTAATCAGCCCGCAGCGCCGGCAAAGGCCGGCACGGAAGAATCTCACAAGCCCGGAGCGCCAGCGACGGGTCTCCCCGTCGCTGGCGCTCCGGGCTTGTGAAGTTTTCAACGAGCGCGTGGGGCATCGAGTCCACCACCAGCCGGATTGGCTCCGCCCGCCTTGCCCGATCGGACCTCTTCGATTCGATTGAGTACCTTGGCGCGGCGATTCTCCCGATCTTTGTCCCTCGTGTCGGCGGCACTGTTGCGCGCCCGCAGTTTGCCGTCGGGGCCGAGCATCAGCACTTCGAGGGCGGAATTGTCATCCACCTTCAAGCCCTGGATAGAGTCTCGACCACCCTCGAAGTCCACCAGGATCGTCTCGTTATCGGAGTTGTCCTGGCCGAAATTGACGGTGACGCCGGTGGGCACCCTACCGCGGACCTTTTTGGCCTTTTGATCCTCGACGGGCAGGACAAACGAGTCCAGCGTGTACTTCCAGACGGGCAGGTCCACCTTGACCTTCTGGCCGATGTATTCGCCGCGTGCCACAAAGACGCGGTCGGCGACGCTCCATTCGCCGATGGGCACCGGCTGTCCGTCGGGCACAATCGGCGTCGCTTCGATCCAGCGATGGAACTGGAAGACCACTTGCCGATCGCGGTTAGGCTCGCGGTTCCACATGAAATAACGAAGGGTATCCTTGTCCTTGGTCGGCTTGTCCGTGGGCTTGGTGCCATCCTCGTTCCTGAGATGCTTCTGATCCACGACGTAGTAGATCAATTCTTGCGGCACACTGACCGTTAGGGGCAGCTCGAACCAATTCTTGGACTTCAACTCCACGTCCCTCTTGTAGTCCGGCGAAGCCACATTGGGATTGTTGTAGTTGGGATTGGCCATGCGGATCTTGACACGGTAGCGATAGAAGCGACCTGGCTCGACCGTGACATCGATCAAGCGCACCAGGCAGTTTTCCGGGTAAATCGTTTCCCCTTCTTTGGGGGCTCCCCCTTTGGACTTTGCATCAGGGGTTCCCTCAGCCGTGGGAGGGGGATTGTTGGGATTGAAGAGGTCAATGCCCTTCGTCTGGAACTTCGCGGGCGGCGCCGAGATTTGCTGAGGTTGCACATCGGCCAAGTCCTTGAGAGTTTTCTGAATGCCCGGAAGCTCGCCGGCCAAGTCCGGATACTTCGCTTCTCCTTCCTGGCGCGGAGCCTCCTTCACGGCATTGGGCCGCCCAGGACCCCGCATAGGACCGGCTGGCATGCCCATCTGATCCTGCGGACTTTCTTCGCGGAAGGCACGCAAGCGCGGCCACACCAGGCCGTAGTTCTTGATTGGAAGATACTTGGGATCATCTTCCTCGAAAGGCAGACCGCTCGTCATCAGCCAGTCCGAGTAAGTGGCTTTCAAGTCCAGGGCCTTCCAATCGCCCAATTCCTTGCCATAAATATCGAACTCCTTGCGCTGCACCTCCACGCCGAGGAAGCGGAACGCCTGCAATTTTTCCGCCTTATCTTTGGGATCTTCCACCGGCTCGTTAAGCACGTCCTCGATAGAGGCGAGGCGGAGTTTGGTCTTGAACTCTTCGAGTTGGGCCTTGTAGGGGAAACTGGCGGCGATGATGGCCATGCGCGCGGGGCGAAGCTGGCGGGCCAGATGCTCGTCGCCGTTCAGTTTATCAAGCGCGACCTGCGGAGTCTCATATTCGGGCTTTTCATCGGCTCCCTGAACCCCTCGTGCCGCGGAGAGGTTGTACATGCCGGGTTGCTGCCGGCCGCCCCGCGCCGACATCGAGGCGGTCGCGGAGGTTATCATCCCTCTCATCTGGTTGAAGCGATTCGGCCCGCCTGGGTTTTGGTTGGCCGCCTTCTTCTCCGGATCGCGAAGGACTGTAACCCTCGTGAATTGCTGGTTAAAGATGTAGGTATCGATCGGAATGTGGACGACCTTGATGATCGCCTCCGTGATGTTCTTGATAATCGGCGGCCGCCGTGCCGGGTTGACCGGCGCTGTTTGCTCGTACCAAGGATCGGTCTCGTAGATCTGGGGTTCCAAGGGGACCGTGTCCAGGTCGATCAAATGGCGTTCGGACTTGACGGGCGGCGAGTCGTCCGTTCCAGGTCGGGGTTTGGTCGTGCGGAGAGCGGTCTGGAGACTAGAGGCACCGTCCTTGAGCGGTTGGGCTTTGGCTGCGGGACTGCCACTGAAAAAGCCGTGCGAAGGCATGAACAGGCTGAAAATCAGCATCAAGACCATCAACGTCACGGCGATGCCCAGTCCGACCCGCTCACCCTTCTCCAGCAAGAACTGCTTGGCGTCGAATTCTTTGAGATTCATGGCAACCATCCTCTATCCGGGCGAGCTGGCCTGTCGGCCGACCCACGCCTGGCTGTCGTGTTCAGAGATTGTTCCAGAAACCTTGCCGGCCCGCAGCGCCAGCAAGGATAAGTCCTTCCCTTGCTGGCGCTGCGGGCCGGCAAGCAAGGGTTTTGTCCAGAAGCTCTAACGTCTCGCACCGCCCGGAGCCGGGGGAGTGACCGGCGCCGCCGGATTGGGCTGACCTGGTTGAGCCGCTTGCGAATCCGATTTCGGCGGATCGGGACGGCGATAGAGCGTCGAGATACCGTAGATGGTCATCGACACCAGATTGTCATCGTTCTGGTTCCCCGGCGTTTTCGTTTCGGAATCGCCCGTGGACGGCCCGGCACTCGTCGGCAGCCTCGGCGGCATTCCGCCAGGTCTCACGATGGGCGAAGGCATGTACGGATTGCCGCTCCCAGGCATGCCGGGCATTCTCGGCATACCACCCATGCCGGGCATTCTCGGCATACCTCGCATGCCTGCGGAAGTAGGCAAAGGCATACCTCGCATGCCTGCGGAAGTAGGCAAAGGCATACCCCTCATACCGGAAGGAGGCATCCGGCCGCTGCCGCGAGGGGGCATCATGCCTCGGCCCATGCCGGGAGGCATCATGTTCCGGGCCATGCCGAGCGGCATGTAGCCCGTGCGCAGCAGTTGGGTGCTGCCGCCGTTCTTGTCCGAGTCCCCTTGCTTGATGTCTTTGACGTGATGGAACTCGACCTGGGTGATCTGCATACGTAGCCGTGAGTTCGCCAGCGCCACGAGTACATCCGACATGTGCGCCGGGTCCACGATGAGTTGAATGGCCAACGGCAGATGCCGGCTGGGTTTTTCCGCTTCGTTGCTGTCTTTCTTGGGTGCCTGCAAGTAGCGATTGCGCTCGATGGCATTGTTGGGAGTCGGGTTGCCCACTGGGGCAGCCTGTTGACCTGCCGCCCCTCCATTCATGCCCATCGAGGTGCGGAGGGGACCTCCAGGGGGGGCACCCATCGGACCGCCGGGCATGCCGGGAGAAGCACCTGGCATAGGAGGGCCACCAGGGGCAGGTGCCTGATTCTTGTTGGCGTCGGGGTCTTCCTTGGGAGCGTCGAGCTTGGCCAAGGCCTCGTTGGGCTGCAAGGGCGAGGTGAACGTGCGGCACGACTGCTGACCGACCGCCACCGCTTCAATGCGGCGAATCGGGCAGGTGGTCCAATCGAACGCCTGGCTCAGTACCACCGGGTGGTCCTTGGTTTTCGACCAGTCGATGCTGCCGAGTTTTTTATAATCTTCCGTACCGAATTTCTGCGCCTTGTTCCATTCCACCGGCTCGCCTCGAACCTCGAACGCCGTGGCTGCCTTGTCCTGGAACACGTTGAAGACGATGCCGGCTCCCTTGGCGCTGGTCAGCGACTGAGCATGGTGGTTAGGGTGAATGTTCTTGATCGTGCTATTGGCGGAAATAACCAATTCCTTGCTCTCATTTTGCTTGATGAGCAAGGTAATTTCCCAGTTCTGATTGCGAAAACGATGGCGGTAAAGCACGCCTTCAGGCATCGGCTCTTCTTTCTCGTCGATCGCAATCGGATACATGTAGGCTTGCGACGCCATCGCGTTGTTGACCACGTAGAACAACTCGCGCTTGACCCAGAAATCCTCTTGGATCAGCCAACATTCCTCGCGCGTCGGCGGCTCCTTCATCTCCTGAGGCTTGAAGATGTTATCGAAACCGCCCGCTAACTCCACCGGCCCGAGCAACCCGGCGACTCCTTTTTTGGGATCGCCTTCGACATACGCCTTCAGAGCCTTGACCTCATCCGGGTAGAAGTTGCGTTTGTAGCGCTCGCGCTCATCCTGAGATAACTCGGTTTGGGGCGTGGACATGTCCTTGGCTTTGACAAGGTCTTCGGGCCAGTCGTACATGCCATTCTGGAGATCCCATGCCTTGTTCCAAATGACCTGCTTATGCTGGTCGATGACCGTGCTGTACTGCTCCCAGGGAGGGCAAAAGGTGGTGGGATTCTTGGGATTATTCGACGCGGTTTTGAGTTTCGTCGCGGAATCCTTGTACTTCTTCTCCGCAGTCTTGATCGGCTCGTCGGCCGCGACCTTGAGCGCGAACACGGCAACGACCCAAAGCAGGAAAAAGGTACCCAGCAGGAACCAAAACTGATGCTTGACAAGCGTATCTTTATCTAATTTCATGTTCCGTCCCCATGACGGGTTGATAGAGGGAGATCACGTTGTACCCAGGCGAACGCGTTGGTTGTTCCGTCCTCAGTTTTTCTTGGGCTGATTCGGTTCTGCTTTCGCATCCGTTTTCGGCGCTGTTTTCGGTTCTGCTTTCGCATCCGATTTCGGCGTTGTTTTCGGCTCCGTTTTCGGTTCCGTTTTCGGTTCTGTTTTCGGCTCCGTTTTCGCATCCGGATTCGGTTCTGCCTTGGGACGCTGGGGCCGAGACGAGGCGGGCAGTTTGGTCGCGGCAGGTGCCGTGCCGCCATCCGGGCTGGCTGCCAATCCACGCAACGTATCGGAAGGCGTCGGTTCCTTCCAGATGAGCAGAATCACGAACTCGGTTCGCTTGGCCGCGCCATCGGGGAGCGGCGTGGAGTTCGATTGCTCGCGGGTGCCGGGTTTCGGCATCCCTGGCATGCCCCGAGGGGACCGGCCGACGGTACCGGAGGTGGGTAATGGATTATTGCCGCGAGGGTTTTTAGGGCCGCCGGAGGTTCTCGGCCCCCCCCTGTTGGGGGCACCACGCATACCAGCACCGCCAGCCGCGCCTTCCGTCGATCCCAAAGGCGTCCACTCAGACCGGCTTGGGGCGACGGGAGCGCCTTTCTCTCCTCCCGGAGCGCCTCCCATACTCGGCGGTCCGCCCATCGTGGCGCCTGGGGACGGCGCGCCTCCCCTCGGCATGCCGCCAGGCGACGGCATGCCCCCCATACTCGGCGGTCCGCCCATTGTTCCGCCTGTCCCAGAAGCCGCGGGAGCCGCCAGGGCCATCGTCTTCACTTGCTCATGGGCACGATCGAGCAACTCGAACGGCCCTTTGGGTGCCGAATACTGATAGTCGTACAGAACCACATGGCTAATATGGTTGATGACCGGGCCGAGATCCGGCAGTTTCTCCGCCGCTCCCGCCGGCGCTTGGCCTGGCCGGAAGGGAGACGCCGCCGGAGTTGCGGGCGGTGTGTTGGTAGGAGCATTACCATAGGAAGGATCGGCGGATTTCGGTTTCTGAATGCCCAGACGGGCGAGGTTCTCCAGCAAGGTATTGCGGACGAAGCTCTCTTGGGCGTGGTGATACGTCCAACCACGGATTTCGATGATCCAGCCCGATCCCTCCGGCTTCTTGGCAAAGTCCGCCTTGGGACGAACCATATTCTCGCCACTGCTCTTGAGGCGATTCCCTTGTTTCACTTCATCCCAGAAACTACTCAGATTGTCACAGTAGAACGAATCCACGCCCTCAATGTTGAACTGGATGAGATTTTCCGCGCCAGCAGGAAGATCGTCCGATGCGCTGGCCGAGACATCCTCTTTGCCGAGAGCTGCTTCCGCTTGCCGCTCCAGGTATTGAAGATAAGCTTTCCGGCCGGGATTCTCATCTCCCTTGCCCCAGTAAGCCCTGGCCTCGGAGATGTCATCGGGAATGTCCGTGATCTCCAGCTTTTCGGGCTTTCCATCATCAAAGGGAACATAGAAAACGCGCTTTTCATCGCCATTGGGCTGCGGGATGGCCGCATTGACGAACTTGAGCAGCTGCGGCCAATTATCGCGCTCGAACTGGCCGGCGACGATGCCTTTGACCGCTTCCTCTTGCTCCTTGGCTTGCCTTCGGACCGCCTCGAATTTATCGTTGGCGCGCTTGGCGTCGTCGCTGGCCTTATCGGCCGCATCGCGAGCCTTTTTAACGTCGGGATGGCCGAAAGTGCGATATTCCAGGCCATAGCTGAGAGCCAACCCGCCGATGGCGAAAAGCAGGGCGGCGGCAGCCGCCACGGCGAACGGCTTCTTCGCCTTGACCAGCCGCTCGACGCGGATTTCGCCCGGCAACAGGTTCGTCAACAGCCGCGCTCGCTTAAGCCCCTGTAGGGCCAGACCGTAGGCGACGGCGAACGTCAGGATATTCTCCGTGTACACCTGCTGGGCGACGACCTGATCGCCGCTGACACGCTCCATCTTGGTCAGCTTGCGCACTTCGATCTGCAACTTCTCAGTGAGGAACTTTTGCAGACCCGGCAGACGGAAAGCATTGCCCAGGCCGACCATGTACTGAATCTGGGCGTCGCGGTGCGTGTTGGTGAAGTAGCCCAGCGAGCGCTGCACTTCGCCGACGAAGTCGTTGAGTACCGGCTTGAGCGCGGCCAGAATCTTCTTGAGATCGGGCGATTTGGTGGCGTTGCGCTTCAAATGTTCGGCCTTGGCGAAGGTCAGTTTGAGATCCTTGGTCAGGGCGCGCGTGAAGTGGTTGCCGCCCAGCGGAATTGGCCGTTGCCAGATGATGCGTTCGCCGTCGGTGATAATGAGATTGCTGCTATCGGCGCCAATGTCCAGCGCGACGATGCAGTTACGGTCGCCGCCTTCCTCGCTGCCGGCGTCCTTGGCGAGCAAATCGAAGCCGACGTAGTTGCACAACGCCAGCGGAGCCATCTGCACGAGATGGACATCCACGTTGACATCCTTGAAATGCTGTAAATAGCGTCCGACCATATCGCGTTTCATGGCGAACAGGCCAATTTCGGTCTCCATGGCGAAACCGTCGGTGACGGCGCCGGAGCCGATTTTCTGATAATCCCAGACAACCTCATCGAGATTGAAGGGAATTTGCTGCTTGGCCTCGAAACGAACGATATCGGCGATCTTCTTTTCCTCGACGGGCGGTAGCTTGACGAAGCGCGCTAGACCGCTCTGGCCAGGCACGCTGATGGCCACGATGTCGCCGCGGAGAGTGTTGCGCGACAAAAACTTGTCCAGCGCCTCGCGGGTGAGTTGGTCGGGGTCGGCATCGGGCTGACTGAGAATCTTGGGATGCTCGACATAATCGAAGGCCGTGGCGACAATTTGTCCGTCGATTTCCTGGAGGCGAATCGCCTTCAAACCGCACTGGCCGAGGTCGATGCCCCATACGCCGGGTGGCTGCACTGGCATGAATCGTATCTCCCGCCGGTATTCGGAGTGATCGCCGATGAAAGGATTGGCCGGCGAATCGTCCCCGCAGTGTTCACCGAATGGTTCGTGACTGAAATAGCTGACGTTACCGTAACATAGGGCGACGCGAACTGTCAACCGTCTGATGCCCTATGAGTAACAACAAACGTGGAGCGATTTCGTTGGCGAGAAGTGATAATTCTACTAGCCCGGAGCGCCAGCGACGGGAAATTGATAAATAGGAAAACGAACACAAGCCCGGAGCGCCAGCGACGGGGCTTCCTCCGTCGCTGGCGCTCCGGGCTTGTTGGGGCTTACATATTATCGCGTTTCTCCTCGACGAGCGTATTGATGCGTTCGCCGAGCAGAGCGATGTCGAAGGGTTTCTTGAACGCTTCGCTGTAGCCGTACTGCGTCAGTCCCTCGGGATTGGCCTCGTCTTCGCTGGCCAGGGCGATAATCATCGTCGTCTCGTACTGGGAATTGCGGCGCAGATTCTGGGCAATCTGCAACGCTTCGCTGCGGCCCATCGCCAGATCGACGATGATCGTATCGGGGTGGAAGCTCTCGGCCTGGATGCCGGCCTCGAAGCCGCTGTGAGCCACCTCGTACTTGTAATCTTCGTCGGCGGGCAGCAGTTCCTGCAAGCGCTCGATGAAGAGCGGCTCGGCGCCGATGATGAGGATTTTGTGCCATCCCTCTTCCTCCAGCTCGCCCAGGGGCATGCCGTGTTCTTTGAGGAAGCGGATAAGATGTTCGCGGGGGATGCGGCGATCCTGGCTCCCCGGAATGCGATAGCCGCGCAGGCGGCCCGAATCGAACCATTTGGAAACCGTCCGGGGCGCGACCTTACAGATCTTCGCGACTTGCCCGGTGGTAAAGACTTTTTTCATGGCAGGCACTCCATTTCGTATATTGCTGAGTCCCCTCCCCGGCCGGCCTACGCGGGGGGCACGGCCGGGGAGTATTCCCGCCCGTCCTGGCGCATCTCCGGGGTCCGTGGAGACGCGCGACACCGGCCTAGCGGGGTTGGCACGGTGGCAGGGTGGCCGCGAATCTCTCTGGGGTGGAGAGAGGGCGGCGCACTTCTCGCGGAGCGCGGCCGGTCCTACGGACCTGGCGAAGTACGCTCCGCTACAGGGCGGGCCTACCAAAGGGACAGACAAGCGTCGCGCCGCATCGGAGCGCTCAACAGGGGCTGGCAAGCGCTGGTTGCGGGTTGTCTTCCGCCTCGGCTAGAAAAGTAAATCGGCATGCGGCTCTCCCAAGATAAGAAAAAGGCCACAGCCTAGGGAGGTTCTGCCGATTTGCCTTCCTGTGCCCGTTCCGCTCCTTGCCCCAATTGCCCCAAACACGGCAATGACGCGACGGACGCACCGCGAACCGCCTGAGCCATCTCTGCCCGAAGGGAGGACAATCCCGGCCGCGACCCTTCGCGGCAACAAAGCGCATAATCAGAGAGGAAGAGCAAAGGAGAGGAACCGCTTGTTCGGTTCCGCTCCTATTGTAGAGGTCCAGACAAGGGGATTTGCCGGATTTTCAGCAATTTTCGGCGAGCGGGGTCGCGTTAGCGCCCCGAGTATTGGGTTCTCGGGGCGCTAACGCGACCCCGCTCGCCTGTCACTACATCATCTTCTTGCGAAACACCACCATATCATCGCCATCGCTGTAGTAATCGCGCAACACGCCCGTGGCCTCATAGCCGTGCTTGAGATAAAACTTCCGCGTCAACTCGTAGCTCGGCAGCGACGAGGTTTCGATGAATAACACGCGGCCATTGTGCTGGCGAATGTCCTCCTCGGCGTGGCGCAGGAGTTTGCCGCCGATGCCCTTGGCCTGGATGTCGCGCGTCACGGCGATCCAGTACAGATACCAAGTGCGATCGGTCATGGCGGCCGGCGCGTAGTAGGCGTAGCCGAGGATGCTGCCGTGCTGCTCGAAGGTGACGGCGATGTGTCCAGCAGCGCGCATTTCGGCGTGGTAGTCGCTAAGAACTTCGTTGAGCGCTTCCACCTCGTGGGGTTTGAAAACGCCGGTCCCCTCGGTCAGTTTGAGCAGAATCGGCGTATCGGCTGGCGTGGTTGGACGGATCATAAGGAACTCCTGATAGGAGGATGTCTGGTCGGCACCGTGATTAGGCTTTACAATCGTGCTGCCCATCCTATCGCGCCGAATCGGCGTGAGGGAAGGCATTCACGAGGACACGATGACTCGCATTCTCATTCGCGCGGTTGTGGCGACAGGATTCTTGCCGCTGACGGCGGCTCAGGCGGCGGACGAATTGCAAGCGGGCGTGGCGTGTGTGGACATCACGCCGCCGGTCGGCTTCGCCATGTGGGGCTACGCCGCCCGCAAGGACATGCCGAGTCTCGGCGTGCGCGATCCGCTGCGCGCCCGCGCCCTCGTGCTGGCCGTCGGCGATCAACGCATCGCTCTCGTCAGCCTCGATCTCGGCCGCGCGCCCACGCGCGCTTCGATGGCGGCTATCCAGGCGCGCATCAAGACGGCCGGCATCGATCGTATTTTCCTCGTCGCCTCGCATACGCATCACGGTCCCGTTCTTGAGTTGGACAATTGGCCGTCGGCGAAGAACTCCTACGTTCGCCAACTCGAACAGAAACTCGGCAAGGTTATTCTCGATGCGGCCAAGTCGTTGAAACCGGCGCGGCTTGGCGTGGCGTCGAAGCAGGTGACGCTGAACCGCAATCGCCACTCGAAACGCAAGAACGCCCCGGTCGATCGTGAACTGCTGGTGCTGCGCATCGAGGATAGCGAGGGCGAGGTAATCGCGCATGCGGTGAACTTCGCCGCTCATGCGACGATGCGCGACATCAAGGAGCGCACGTTTTCCGCCGATTATCCCGGCGTCTTGGCCGATCTCGTCGAGAAGAAGACGGGGGCACCGTGCCTGTTCTTGCAGGGCGCGGCCGGCGATCTGTCGGCGAATCCATCCGGCGAGGGCGGCGCCGATAAGTTCGGTCAAGAACTGGGTCGTGAGGTGCTGGCGCTGGCCAAGGGCATTCGCTGCGAAGCGATCGAGCCAACACTGGAGACGCGCGGGGAGGATTTTACCTTCAAACCGCGAATCAATGTGTCGAATCCGCTGGTGCGGTTGGCGCTGGATCAGGCGTTCTGGCCGGACTTAATCGCCTTTTACGAGCGCGAATATCGCCAGGGCGTGAAGCCTCACCTGACGGCGGCGCTGCTCGGCGACGGCCTTGGATTCGTCGGCGTCTCGGGTGAATTTTTCTGCGCGCATGCCTTGAACCTGAAACGCCGGGCACGGCTGAAACATCTCTTTTTCCTGGGCTATTGCAACGATTATCAGCAATATTTCCCGACCATTGAGGCAATCAGCGAGGGCGGCTACGGCACGGAACCGCCGGTATCCCCCGCCGCGATCGGTGCCGGCGAGCGCGTCATGGATCGCGCCTTGATCCACCTGTATCAGATGCGCGGACAATTGCTGGATCGCCCAGCGGTGAAGAAGTAATGAATTGCCAGCCCGCAGCGCCAGCAAGGGTTCCCTTGCTGGCGCTGCGGGCTGGCAGGGTTCGCTAGCCCGCAGCGCCAGCAAGGGATCTTCCCTTGCTGGCGCTGCGGGCTGGTCAAAATCATACGGTCTTCATGATCGCCGCGAGGATCGCATTGAAGACAAAAGGATTGGCGATATTCAACACCTCCATTATATCTTGCGAATGATCCTGGGCCTGGAGGAAGCCGACCACCGCCCCATCGAGCAAATGCAAGTTGGAGAAGACCAAATCGGTGTTAACGAAGGTGGGGTTGCCCCTGAAGAGGGTCGCCAAGGTCTGAACGAATACCTGTCCCTGGCTATCCACGTCAAAGATTTCCAGCTGGAAACCCGGCCCGAAACCGAGACCGAACGGCGTCAACCGACCCACCGGCGTCGGAGTAGGTGTAGGGGAAGGCGCGGGTGATGGCGAGGGCGAGGGCGAGGGCGTCGAGGCAAACACGACGTTGGAGAACGACGACGTGTTGTTGGCCGGATCGGTGGCTGTCGCCGTGAACGAGGTGCCGGTCGTTGGCAAGGGATAGCTCAAGGCGAACGAGGCAACGCCGCTCGCGTTCGTGGTTACGCCCCGAGAGTCAAGGAGAGTCTTCCCCTGACCTGGCGGCGTGCTACTGGAACTGGCGAAAATCTCAAGGGTGTACGTGGTGTTGGCCGCGCCCGTGAGGGTGCCGGTTATCTGGACTGTGGTGGACGTGAGTTGCACCGCCCCGGTGAGAACGGGTGCCGACTGATTGTCATTGCCGCCGTTGGCCAGGAGGATGCCCAGCGCGGCATTGCTGAAGATGGAGTCGCCCAGGATGGCGTTGCTGGTCCCGGTATCAACCGCGACGCCGTTCTGGGTGTTGAAGGCGATGACGTTGCCCATGCCGATCGAGGTGCCGCCGATCAGATTGTTGCTGCTGGTAATCGTGATACCGTTACCCTGGTTGCCCAGAGCGTTCAGCCCGGTCCTATCCGTGCCGATGAGATTGTTGATCACTTGCGTCCCTTGCGACGCTCCGCCCAACAGGAGGATGCCGCCGCTGAGGTTGGCGCTGATGAGGTTCTGGGCGAAAGCCCCCGTCCCGCCGATGGTGTTGTTCTGAGGGTTGCCGCTCATGATTATGCCGGCCCCCGCGTTTCCATACGCATTGATCCCCAGGATGTCGGTGCCGATGAAGCTGTGGAACACCTGATTGTTGGAGGCGTTATCGCGGATGGCAATGCCGCTGCCACCGTTGCTGGAGATGGTGTTTTGCAAGATGACGGAGACTTGGTTCCCACCAATAAGGTTATCGTGGGCATTGGCGTCGATGAGTACGCCATCGCCTCCGTTGCCCAATGGCAAAGCTCCATTCGTATCCATACCGATGATGTCTTCGGAAACCTGAACGCCGGTGGCGTTGCCGGTAATGTGGACGCCGTTGCCGAGATTGCCGGAAATCACATTCGTGCGAAGGAGGTTGTTGCCGCCGGTCGAGCTAACGAGAATGCCGTCCAGGTGGTTGCCCACCGCCGTATCCACGAAGGCGGGCAAGCCGCAGAAGGTGTTGAAGACCACCGTGCCGCTGGCGGTGTCGGCGATTTCCACCCCATTCCCACCGTTGGCAGCGCTGATGTTCCCCAGTGGGATGACGCCGCCGAACTGGGTGTTGGTGGACGTTCCACCGATGAGTACACCATCGAGAGCATTGCCCAGCGCCGTGGCGTTGTCGTCGCCCAGGCCGAAACTGTTGGCTTGGACCGTGGTGTTGTTGGAATCGGTGATGCGGAGGCCATTGCCGCCGTTGGCGCAGATGAGATTGAGATAAACGAACGGCTGTTGCGGGAAGGTGGTGCCGATCAGGGAGTTGTTGTTGGCATCGACGATGGCCACGCCGTCGAGGGCGTTGCCCAGAGGACTGGTGCCGGCGAGGTTGGTGCCGATGAAGTTGCCGCTGAGGGTGTTGAACTCGGCACCGTTGCTGAGAAAAACGCCATTGGCGTGATTGGCCGAGATGACGTTGCCGTCAACCGGCTTGCCGGTGAAGGCCGTCGCCGTGGGCGTGTTGCCGCCGATGGTGTTCAGTCGCGCCCCGTTGGTGATCTGGATGCCGTTGCCGACATTGCCGAAAGCAAGATTGCCCGTTACATCGGTGCCGATGAAGTTGGCGACAACCAGGTTGTCCGTGGCGTGGACACCGTCAATCAAGATACCGTCGCTGCCATTGGTGGAGATGACGTTGCCCGCGCCAGTCGCCGCGCCACCGATCGTGTTGTTCGATGCATCGAGGATGTCGATACCCTCGCAACCGTTCCCCAGCGGGGCCGTTCCGGCGACGGTGGTGCCGATGAAGTTGGCGGCAACCACATTGTTCGTGGAGTTGATGCCCTCCATCAAGATACCGTCGCAGCTGTTGGCGGAGATGACGTTGCCCGCGCCGGCGGAAGCACCGCCGATGGTGTTGTTCGATGCGCCGAGGATGTGGATGCCGTTGCCGGCATTGCCGTGGGCGCCCGTGCCCGACGCATCGGTGCCGATGAAGTTGCCGACAACCTGATTGCTCAAGGCGTTGGCACCGTCAATCAAGATGCCGTCGCTGCGATTGGCGGAGATGATGTTGCCCGCGCCGCTGGTTGAGCCGCCAATTATGTTGCCCGAGGTGTTGTCAATGAAGATGCCGTTTAGGGTGTTGCCCGCGGACGAGCCTATCGTGTTAAGGCCAATGTAGCACGAGAAGACTTGGTCGTTGCCGTTGGTGTCGAGTTGAATGCCGTTGCCCGCGAAATTAACGATGGCGAGTCCCTTCACCGTACTCGACCCGCCGCTGATGGTCAGGCCGTTGGCGCCTACGCCCGCGCTCGTCCCGTCCAGGGTCACGAGAGGTATTCCGCTATAGCCGATTTCGGTCGTGGCGTCGATGACGGCGACATCCGTGAGCGCCGGCAAGGCTCCTCCATCAGCAGAATCGACGGCGATCGTCCCGCCGCCCGTGGCGAATTGGATAATATCGGGAGTGCCGGCCACCCCCGTGTTATTGGCGTTCGCCTGGTTGATGACATAGCGCAGCGTTCCCGCATCGCCGCTGCCGGTGTTGGTGTCCAGCAAGCTGTTGACCGTGTAGACGGTCGCCGAGAGCAAACATCGGTCCTCAAGTATTTCAAGGCCCGGCCGGATTCGGTCACGGCGGAGTTTGGCGGGGCGGCTCGCTTTCCGAGCAGGAACGACACGACGGACCCAGGAGGAGAGGGGCAGCATGGTGCAACACCTTTGCGGAATACGGGAACACGTCCGTGGCAGCGACCATCGGTACCATGTGACTTGTTCGTTGTTCAATTGCCGAGGATGCGATCCAGGACTTCGGCCAGGCTCGAACGGCTCCTCGGTGAGTGAAAGATAGGTGCTTTATGGAACTGGGGCAAAGAAAACGGGTTAGCTGGAGTCGTCGGCGTGTCTGGTGGAGGTTGCGTATTCCGTGAAGACCTTATAACTACGCTGCAAAGTGAAAATCCACTCATTTTCCCTGAAGATGAGGGAACTTCGACCATGAACTAACTTCGCATCAATGCCATCCTAAATGGAATGGCTTGCCAGCCCGCAGCGCCAGCAAGGGAATCCGCTGCGGGCTGGCAAAAGGTTCGTGCCTCTGAGGCGCAAGCCCCCGAGCAAATACTCAGAGGGCTTACTTGTCTTCGCTACCGTCAAGGCAGGCGGCGAGGTATTCGCGGTTGAGCTGGGCGATGAACTGCACGCTGATTTCCTTCGGGCAGGCGGCTTCGCACTCGTAGTAGTTGCTGCAGTTGCCGAAACCTTCGCGGTCCATCTGCTCGACCATGTTGCGCGCCCGCGCGTGCCGTTCGGGATGGCCTTGCGGTAAGAGGGCCAGGTGCGACACCTTGGCAGCGGTGAACAGCATGGCCGAGGCGTTCTTGCAGGCGGCCACGCACGCGCCGCAGCCGATGCACTCCGCCGCGTCCATCGCGCGCTCGGCGTCGGGCTTGGGCACCAGCAAGGCGTTGCCGTCCGGCGCGCCGCCGGTGCTGACCGAGACAAACCCGCCCGCCCCGATGATGCGATCGAGCGCACCGCGATCGACGACGAGATCCTTGATGAGCGGGAACGCCCGCGCCCGCCACGGTTCGACGTAGATTTCCTGACCGTCGTGGAAATTGCGCATGTACGTCTGACACGTCGCCACGCCACGCTCGGGACCGTGCGGAATGCCGTTAATCATCAGGCAGCAACTACCGCAGATGCCTTCGCGACAATCGCTGTCGAAGGCGATCGCTTCCTCGCCCTTCTCGACGAGTCCCTGATTGACTACATCGAGCATCTCCAGAAACGACATATCGTCGGCGATGTCGTGGGCATCGTAGGTGACCATGCGGCCCTGGTCCTGGGCGTTCTTCTGTCGCCAGATATGCAAGGTGAATTTCATGTCTATTTATAACTCCGTACCGACAAATGCACTTCCTCGAACTCCAGCGGTTCCTTGTGCAGCACCGGAGATTTATCGACGCCGGTGTATTCCCAGGCGCTAACGTAGGAATACTTCTCATCGTTGCGCTTGGCCTCGCCGTCGGGCATCTGATGCTCGATGCGGAAGTGCGCCCCGCACGATTCATCGCGGTCGAGGGCGTCGTGACACAATAACTCGGCAAATTCCAGGAAGTCGGCGACTCGCCCGGCGTACTCAAGCGCCTGATTCAGTTCCTGTCCGCCGCCGGTGACACTGACATTATGCCAGAACTCTTCGCGGATAGCGGGTATCTCATTTAGCGCTTTTTTCAAGCTCTGCTCGCTGCGTGCCATGCCGCACTGGTCCCACATCAACTTGCCGAGTTGACGATGGATGACCTGGGCGCTGCGCTTGCCCTTGATGGACAGGAGCCGCTTAATGCTCTCATCTACCTCCGCCTCGCAGCGCTTGAACTCGGCACCATCCACCGGAGCCGGCGTCTGCTTCGTCGTCGCCAGATAATTGCTTAGCGTGTACGGCAGGATGAAGTAGCCGTCGGCCAACCCCTGCATGAGAGCGCTGGCACCGAGACGATTGGCCCCGTGATCAGAGAAATTGGCCTCACCGACGACGAACAAACCCGGCACGGTACTCATCAGGTTGTAGTCCACCCACAGGCCGCCCATCGTGTAATGCGGCGCGGGGTAAATGCGCATCGGTGCCTTGTAGGGGTCTTCGCTGGTGATGTGGTGATACATGTCGAACAGGTTGCCGTAGCGCTCGCGGATGGTGTGTTCGCCCAGCCGCTGAATGGCGTCGGCAAAGTCGAGATAGACACCGCGACCGCCCTCGCCGACGCCGCGGCCATCATCGCATGCTTCCTTGGCCGCCCGCGAGGCGATGTCGCGTGGAGCGAGATTACCGAAGCTGGGATACTTGCGTTCGAGGTAATAATCGCGCTCATTGTGCGGGATTTGATTGGGAGCGCGGCGATCGCCGGCGTCCTTGGGCACCCAGATTCGGCCGTCGTTGCGCAGCGATTCCGACATGAGCGTCAGTTTGCTCTGATGATCGCCGGTGACGGGAATGCACGTCGGATGAATTTGCGTGTAGCATGGATTCGCGAAGGCCGCTCCACGTTTGCAGGCGCGCCAGGTGGCCGTCACGTTGCAGCCCTTGGCGTTGGTGGATAGGTAAAACACCGGACTGTAGCCACCCGTCGCCAGCACCACGGCGTCGCCGGTGTACGATTGAACCTGGCCCGTGACGAGATCGCGCACAACGATGCCGCGTGCCCGGCCATCGACGACGACAAGGTCGAGCATTTCCGTGCGCGGGTGCATTTTAACGCGCCCCGCGGCGATCTGCCGGCTCAGCGCCTGATAGGCACCCAGCAAGAGTTGTTGGCCGGTCTGTCCTCGACAGTAGAAGGTGCGCGATACCTGCGCGCCGCCGAACGAGCGGTTGAACAGCAGTCCGCCATACTCGCGCGCGAACGGCACACCCTGGGCGACGCACTGATCGATGATGTTGACGCTGACCTGAGCCAAGCGATAGGTGTTAGCCTCGCGCGAGCGAAAATCACCGCCCTTGATGGTGTCGTAAAAGAGCCGGCGGACGCTGTCGCCGTCATTGGGGTAATTCTTGGCGGCGTTGATGCCGCCCTGCGCGGCGATCGAGTGAGCGCGGCGCGGGCTGTCCTGGAAACAGAAGCTCTCGACGTTGTAGCCGAGTTCCGCCAGGGAAGCCGCCGCCGAGCCGCCGGCCAAGCCGGTGCCGACAACGAGGATGCGGAACTTGCGTTTATTGGCCGGGTTGACCAGCTTCATATCGAAGCGATGACGGTCCCACTTCTCCGCCAACGATCCGGAGGGAACCTGGGGATCGAGTTTCATGGCTGCCTCACTTCCCAATGCAGAATGGAGAATGCAGAATGCAGAATGAAATACATCCGAAATCCAGTTCTGCGTTCTGATTCTTTTTGTCTTTCATTCTGCATTCTGCATTCTGACTTCTGCATTCTGTATTGTTTATGTGCCCGGAACCCAGCCCATCAAGATGACGAGCGGGATCGAGCAATTACCCACGATCACGATGGTCGCTATCACCGCGCCGAGATTGTTCACCAGTTTGTCGTAACCGCGTCCGTTCAGTCCCAAGTGTTGCAACCAGCTACTACCTCCATGCCACAGATGCACGCCCAGGATGATCTGACAGAAGATGTACACCACGGCGATCAGCGGCTGCCGGAAGCCCGCGACGACCATTTCGGCCACATCGTATTGTTTGGGATCGTGCGCCAGCGGCGCTTTGAAATGACTGGAATCGACGACGCCGAAGGTGAAATGCAACAGGTGGTAGATCACGAAGACGAGAATGACGAAGCCGGTCAGCAACATGTGCCGCGACGCCCAACTCGCCTGGATGGTGCTCTCGTGGACGTAGTGGATCGGCCGAGCCGCATAATCCTCTTGTCTCAGCCGGATGGCCATCAGCAGGTGGATAAGGAAGATCGCCAGCAAGCCGCCGCGTGCCGTCCACAAGAGGACGGGATGCTCGGTCAAGCCGTGGGCGTAGGAATTGAGGGCGTCTTTGCCGCCGTAGATGAGTAAGTTTCCGCTCATGTGGCCAAGGACGAAGATCATTAGCCCCAGGCCGGTCAGGGCCATGATGTACTTGGCGCCGACCGACGAGCGGACCAGCCGCGACAACCGATTCATCAACGTCCTTTCGACGACCGGCCGTGGACCGCCGCTCCTGGCCGGACTGCCAAACCTCGAATATCCCCGGCGGTTGGCCAACTCATTACGTTGCGCTGGCCCTCCTCTTTCGTTATATGCGCATTGTTGGAGAACGGCTGGTGTAAGTCCGCTGAAGGCACGCCCGAGTGTGCGTCTGGCTACTTGAGGGAAACCTATTCTCGTTGCCACGCTCCGCGTGGGAACATTGTCTTCGCCGCTCCACGGCGCGAAATCGACCGCGAACCGGCATCGATCGTATCCTGTAAATCCGCCTATTAACTAGGCGGTTTTGAAATCGCTTCTAAACCAGCCGGCTCATGCTGGCCGTTCGCCCTCGGTGCCGCAAACCGTCGCCGCGCTCACTTCACTTCCGGCTTGTTATTGCCGTAAGACCAGGGCTGGCCACTGAAGGGCAGCGGCCGTGCCGGAGCGGGTACGGTTCCGGGCTTCCGTCGCTTCGCCAGTTCCAGCCCGGCGTCACGCATCTGCCCCCCCGCGGTAATTTCCAGGTTGCTGTAGCTGGTCAAGCGTGTCTCGTAACCGCCGCCATTGGGACTGAAGGCGTCCTCGGTCGGCACATAGCCGACACAGCCGTTCGCCAGCGATACGGGGAACGTGAAGGGGAAACCGCTTCGCGCTTTCTGTTCCAGTCCGAAGCGGCAGAAATACTCCGCCGGCGTGGTCAGAAAGAGGACAGGCCCAATTTGCACGGCCTGCACCTCGACCTCGACGATCGGCTCCTTCTTCAATTTCGCATCGAGCAGAACAATTTCCTTGGCGAAGGTCCACTCGGTTTGTGCGCCGCGTGCCGGCTCTTTTTGCACCAACTCCAGACATTGCTTAACTCGCTCCGGCGCGGGCACACGTCGCCGAATCGGCAAGAGTTTCGTCCGCGCCTCGACCGGCACGAGTGCCCCAGTTTCCATCGCCAGCAACACGCGCAGCGCCTCCGCGCCAATCCTGCCGCCGACGAGTTGCGCCCAGCGTTCGCCATTCGGATACTTGTAGGGACTTTGGTTGTCCACCTGCGTCACGTCGCCGGACGCGCCATTGAGAAAGACGACAACTGCTTCCTTACCGTAGTATCCCTGAATAACCTTTTCAAGATAGCAAATGTAGTTTGCGGAGATACCACCGGGGCTAGTCGTGGCGTGGCAAGAGAAGTTAACCACGCAGCCAAGAAACTTCTGCTTCTCGTCCCAGACACCGAGGACGCCGACTTCCGGATCGGTCGGGCCGGCCGGTTCGACAATGCCAGGGTTGCCCTGGCCGGGATGCGTGACGGTTCGGCCATCGCGCATTTTGAAGCGACGATTGAAAGCCACTCGTTTCTCGATCCCCTTGCCCACGCCGGCGCGAGCCTTCACGCGTGAATTGTTCGCTTGACAAACAGCCTCGATAATGGCCTTCTCGACCTTGGCAAGATACTTCGCGTCGGCGCAGGTGGATTGCTCATAGGCCAGCCGCTGCACCAGCTTGGAAGCGTCATCGTACTCGCCAGGCATGACGCCGGACATCGGGCCGGATGAGTGTGAATGCGATGCGCCCAGCAAGATCGAGTTTGCCGGGATGCCGGTCTTTTTGGCGATGGCCTTGCGGACCTTCTCGACCGTTTGGCGATGGATGAACAGGGCATCGAGACCGACGAGGGCGATGCGATTGGTGCCATCGTCGAAGACGCTTGCCCGCACCTTGCAGGGATCGTGCAGCGACCGATGATACGACTTGCCGTAGCCGCCCGGTGCCTCGGAACCAATCTTCGGCGTAATGTCGCGTTCGGCGAAACCTGCCTTGAACGTCGGCGCGGCTGGCTCCGCACGCACCGGGGCCGCGTACAGCAACCCGAACACGAGAACGAAGCCTGACAAAGTGATAAAGCGCATATTTATATCTCGTTTGTGATTCAGTCGTTCAGTGGTTGCGTACTTCGCAGATAAGCGAACAGGTCGCGCACTTGCCGATCCGTCAGCCCCTTGAGCAACCCCTCCGGCATCAACGATTTCTTGTGTCGTGTCATCTCCTCGATTTGATCTTGCCGGATTGTCACATTTTGGCCATCGGCACCACGGAGGATGACGACGCGATTGTCCTTGTCCACCAGCAGGCCGGTTAGCACGCGGCCATCCTTCGTCTCCACCTGATACGTCTCATACCCCTCGCGGATTTCGACGCTGGGGTTGACGATATGCACGAGCATGTTGGCGAGATCGTCGCGTTTGAACGTCGTTAGGTCAGGACCAACTTTGCCGCCTTGCCCGAACAGCGTGTGACATTTCGCACAGCTATTGAGGAACAGTTTCTTGCCGGGATAGGGACTACTCGCGCCGCCGCGCAGTACGCTATCAAGCCGGCCAATCTCTTGACGCATCTCGGCCGTGGTCGCTCCTTCGATTTTGCCCCAGTGCTTGGCGACGAGGCGGGCGATCCGCTCATCGCGATGGACACTGAGCTTTCGCACCGTCTCAGCGGGTATCGTGGCGCGGTCGATTTGATCCTTGTCCACCGCTTCGAGCAGTTGCAGCGCCCACCCTTTGCGACTAATCAGCAGCGTGCGGGCGACATCGCGCACATCGTCGTTGAACTTGCCGTAGAGCCGGATTACCGTCGTGCCGATCGCCGGGTTGTCGTATTGCTGGAGCGCGGTCAGCGCGGCCATGCGCAAGACATCATCGCGTGAACGATCGACGAGTTCGAGCAATACCGGCAGCGCTTTCGGTTGCTTGACTTCGCTGAGGATTTGCACGTATTGCAGTCGTTGGTTCGCGTCTGCCTTGACGTCCGCGAGGACGGCCAACGCCTTCTCGACGGCCTCCGGCCGGTTCTGCCGCAGGCCCAGCACGATCGAACTGCCCGCGTATTTGGCAAGCGCTTCGGCCAACTCCGTCGGCAGATTGCCCAGCGGCCGGCCGTGGAACGCTTCCTCGAAACCACGCAAAAGCTGCTTGCTCTGTTCGGCACCTGGCGCTAATCGCAGCAGGCGAGCGCAGGTTAGCAGATCCTTGCGTGTGCCGGCGGCCGCGTAGCGACGCATCAGGCGATGCAGAAGATGGGTCCGCACCAACGGCATCCGCCACACGGCTGAATCCTCGAAGAGCGCCGTCACACGCTCGCGGTCGGACTCCGACTTCGACTCGATGGCCCACCACAGCAGCAACGGTTGATGAATGTCGCCCGCGTCTTCATCGTGGGCCAGCAGATTGCGCACGATCGGCAGGGCGTCCGCCGCCGGCAGACGTTTCGCGGTGGAAGCGAGTTGGCCGCGCACCTCGACATTCGGCTCCGAGTGTGCCATTTTCGCCAATCGCTTCGCCAGCGCCGGCGAAATTTTTTTGTCGTCGCCCAGCAAACGCACGGTCCACAGACGGACATAAGGATCGGTATGGCCGAGCATCTCCGCAGCCAATTGTTCATCGAAGCCGCCACTGAGATTCAGCCCCCATAGCGCGGCCAGGGCGGTTTGGCCGTTTTCCGACAACATCTTTCGCAGCAGCGGAATGGCCGACCGATCCTTGCGATCACCGAGCAATTGCAGGGCGGTGCGGCGATGCCACTTGTTTTCGTGACGCAGCAGCGCGACCAGTTCGGGCGTGGATTTCTTGGCGTAATTGAACGGTTTGAGCGGCTTGGCGTCGGGCGAGCGCAAACGATAGATGCGGCCATTGGTGCGGTCGATTTTGCCTTCGTGGTGACGCAAGTGAGCGATTTGCCCTTCGTAGAAATCGGCGACATAGACGGCTCCATCCGGGCCAACCTTGACATCCACCGGACGAAACCACGGGTCCGTTGTGGTGATAGGGAAACCCACATCTTTTGTCTGAAATGACGAGCGATCCGCCAGCCGGTCGCTGCAAACAACCTGGCCTTGCAACGGCGCGACGGCGAACAGCTTACCGTCGTAGCGTTTTGGCAGCGTGTGCCCTTCATAGACGATGAAATTGTGCGTGAAACGGGCAACGGGAGGATGCTTCATGGCCGGGAAATAGCCGAAGGCGAAGGGGTTCGACAATGGCCCGTGTTTGCTGAAACCCTTTTGCAGATACGCCCCCTGCACGTAATGGAAGCCGCGCGTATCGCCGCCGTTGTGCCCGGAAAAAATGCGGCCCTTCGCGTCGATCTCCAGACCGAAAGCGTTGCCGCCACCCTCGGCGAAGATTTCGTAACGGCGCGTTTCGGGGTGATAACGCCAGATGAGTTGACCCATCGAATGGACCGGCGGTTCTTTACTGCCGTAATGCTTGATGTGGCCGGTCACGGTGCTGCCCTGGCAAGCGTACAACCAGCCGTCCGGACCCCACTGCAAACTATTGGCGCAGGAGTGCGTATCTTCCAGGCCGAAGCCTTCCAGGAGAACCTCCGGCGGACCATCGGGAACATCGTCGTTATTCTTGTCGGGATAAAAGAGTAAGTAGGGGGGATTTAGCACCCATAGACCGCCACGCCCCTTGACGCACGAAGTGGCGATGTTCAGCCCCTCAAGGAAAGTCGTGTGCTTGTCGAAGACGCCATCGCCGTCGGTATCCTCATGGATGGTGATTTTGTCGCGGCCTTTATCGTGGTGAGGCGGCGGTGGCGGCACCTTATCGTAGACCGCGCGCAGAAATTTGTCCTCGCTGAGAATCTTCAGACCGGCAGGAAAAGGATATTGCAGATACTGCACCACCCACATACGGCCGCGCTC
Organism: Gemmataceae bacterium; assembly: GCA_035553375.1. Classification (GTDB taxonomy): domain Bacteria; phylum Planctomycetota; class Planctomycetia; order Gemmatales; family Gemmataceae; genus JAJPHU01. The sequence continues at coordinate 27,428 of DATNCY010000112.1, read as the reverse complement.
GTCGAAATTCAGAAACACCGGCTGCGCGATGGTCGGCTCGGTGAGAACCTGATCGAGTTTCAAATCATCGGCGACGCGCAGACGTTTCATCGCCTCGGCGGGTGAAAGCGGTTGGCTCGGCGGCTTGGCGGGGTTCTTGTCGGCACCGAAAACGGTTCCGGCGAGCGAAACGCTGAGAAGCAAAGCCAACAACCCGATGCGAATACTCATGCGGTGTCCCTTAAGTTGCACGTATTTGCCGACCAGCCCGAAGCGCCAGCGACGGGTTTCAGCAACCCGTCGCTGGCGCTTCGGGCTAGTAGTTCATTTCCCAACTGTGTAGTGGCGACCAGTTACCGGGGTAGTCCTTGTTTTTGCCCAATTGCCGGCCGTTACCGTTACTGCCGCCATTGGTCGCCGAAACAATCAACCGCTTCCCGTTGGGATGCACGGCCAGCGAGTGACAGTTGGCCATTTTCGTGCTGAGGAAAAACGGCTGCGCTTCGCCGGGACGCTGGAACAAGAGTTTCCCGCTACCCGGTTGGCCGCTCGTCACCGCCATCACGAAACCAGTGGCGTGGAAGGCCATATCGTAGACGAAGCCGTCGTTGTCGGCACCGATCTTGTGCGTGTGCCGCAATTTGCCGGTTTGCCAATCGAACAACAAAATCAACGGCGTTCCCTGGACGAATCCGCCGCTCTTGGGCTGCGTCCCGCCGCATGCCAGCATCGTCCCGCTCGTATCGAACGCCAAACAGCGGACGCCACCCACATCCTGAATGCGGTCGTAACGGTACATGAGCCGCGCATCGAAGGTGCGTCCGGCCTTGCCCGTTGCCAAGTCCCACTGGTGGACCACGCCCTTGATGTCGCCGTAAACCAACGATTTGCCGTCGGGATGGAAGGCGATGGAGAAAACGTCATCGCCGTGGCTGGTGACTTCTTGCTGTTTTTTGCCGTCATCTACCGACCACAGACGCACTGCGCCATCTCGGCCACAGGTCGCCAGCCGTTTGCCGTCCGGACTGACAGCCACTTGACGCAGCCAACCATCGTGCGCCTGCGGCACGGTCCACAAGGGCCGGTCCCGTTTCTCGGCATACGAGAAGCAGCACAGCCGGCCCCAGGTATCGGCCGTGAATAGTCGCTTGCAATCGGGGTGGAATGCCAGCGTCTGAACCCAGCCATTGTGACCCGTCAGCGCCTGCAGCGGAGTCAGCACGTCGGTAGTGGCGTCCCACAAGTGGCCCTTACCGTCAAATCCGCCAGCCACGAGAAATTTGCCGCACGGACTGAAACGAACGATGCACACTTGTTGTTGCAGCTTCAGCGTCTTGCCTTCTTTTGGCTGAGATTTCACCGGCGTTTTAGGATTGGGTTTTATGGGGGGCCTCATGCGAGCAACTCCTTGATGGGATGGCAGTCCTCGTGAGCGATCGGCAGAGGCTGGCCGTGGTTGTCGTACTCGGTTTTCTCCGATGCGATGCCGAGAGCGTGGAACCAGGTGTGAAACATGTGGCCGATGTCGTGTTCTTCCGTCGTGACCCAGGTGCCCTTGTCGTTGGTCTTGCCGACGGCGATGCCGCGCTTGATGCCGCAACCGGCCAGGGCTGCCGACCATGCTTCCGGCCAGTGATCGCGGCCCACATGCCCATTGATGCGCGGCGTGCGGCCAAACTCCGACAGCACAATCACCAATACGTGATCGAGCATGCCGCGTGCGGCCAAATCTTCCATGAGCGCGGCGAAAGCCTGATCGAACTTCGTGACAAGGCTCAGCGAGCCGTTGAAGTTATCGCCGTGCGTATCCCAGCCGTAGGAGTTCACCTTGACGAAGGTGACGCCGGCCTCCAGCATGCGCCGCCCCAGCAACATATGCCGTCCCAAATCGAAGCTGCCATAACGGGCGGCGTCTCGCGTCGCCTGCGGCGATGCCTCGAAAAGATCGAGATGCTTCTGCAACTGCGCGGCCATCTCATAGACGTGGCCGTTGGCGTCAACGGCTTCCTTGCGGTGGCGACGGGCGTAACGACGATCGGCCTGCAAACGCAGCCGGTTGCGCGCCTGGTCGTCGGTTTCGCTGAGAGAAGCGGGACGCGGAAGGTTCTCCGGCGGTTTGCCGTCGCCGAAGGCCACCGCGCCATATTGCGGGCCGAGGAAGCCGGCATCCTTGTGAATGAATCCGCCATTGCCCGGCTTGATCCACACGTAAGCCGGCAGACCACTCTCTCCCGGACCCACCAGCTTCGCCACGGCGGAGCCGAAATACGGGTAGACGACACCGCGATTTTTGGGGTCGCCGCGCTGGATACGGTCCACGCCGGCCGAGTGCGAGTTATCCTTGGTACACAGGCTGCGCACGAGGGCCAAATGGTGCATTTGCTTCGCGGTGCGCGGCAGCAGCTCGCTAACGCGAATGCCGAGAACCGATGTCGGAATGGCACGAAAAGGGCCGCCGAACGGCGTATTCGGTTTGGGATCCCAACTCTCTAGCTGGCTCATCCCGCCATCGAGCCAAACGAGCAACACCTGCTTGCCCTTCTTGCGAACCGCCTCCGCCAGCGCTGGCGGTGAGGAGATGCCAAGCCCCAAGGCACCAGCGGCCGTCCCCGTCACGCCGAGCCATCGGCGACGCGAAAAATGATGCTCACGCGGGGTACAGAGGTCTTTCGGGTTCATGGAAATCCTCCCGAATAATTCGATTCGCCTACTTACCAGCCCGAAGCGCTAGCGAGCGCGTTTGTCCGCCCCGTCGCTGGCGCTCTGGGCTTGTATAAAAGCTAATGATTCACGCAAAACTCAGTGGACGCCAGCAGTGCCCAAACCAGTTGACTCACGACCGATTGCCGCCGGCTCACGCCGCCGGCCAGATACTTCGCCACCTCATCGCGTTCCTCCGTCGCCGGCAACCGGGTTAACACACTCAGATACAACTCCTCGGCGACTTGCGCGTCGGGCAGTTTGGTCAGGCGCTCGACGAGGTTGCCCGCGCGCGGTGTCAGCCAGCCCTGGATTGTGGGATCATTCAAAAGGAACAGCGTCGCCTTGAGCGAGGGAGCGAATTCATCTTCGGGTTCGCCGGCAGGATTGGCAAACGCCTTGACGAACTTCGCGCGCACCGCCTCCAATCCCGTGGCACCCTTGGCCTCCGTGACGCGATTTCGTTCGCCGGTCGCCTCCAGCACGGACCACATCAATTGCTCGGCCGACAGACGTTTCTCAATCATGGTCAGGAAGCGATCGGCTGGCGGCGTTGGCTGGCTCTCTGGTACAACGCTCGAACGCTGATAGGTCGCGCACAAGGCCAACTCTCGCAACAACCATTGAAGATCGAATTGGTGCGCGATGAATTCGCCGGCCAGCAAATCGAGTAGTTCCGGATGCGACGGCGGGTTGTCCGCGTGGTGCAAATCGAGCGGATGGACCAAGCCGCGTCCCATCATCACGAACCACATGCGATTGACGATGTTGCGCACGAAGGCAGGATTATTGGCCGTCGGCAATTGTTCCGCCAATCGCTCCAGCGGACTGAACCGCGGCAATCCCGGCGACTTCGTCTTGGCATCCGGCGGGCGTACGTATTCCTGCCCCTTGGTAAACATCGGGACATCGAATTCACGCACATTCGGAATGCGCGGGCCTGTTTCGCGCTTGACCTTCTTGAACACCGACATGAACGCTCGTTTCTGCGCCATCGGCTTTTCGCCCACGGTCGGATACTTGGGATCGTGCAAATAGGTGTTCTGGAAAAACGCGAACAAGCCCTGAAAATCGTGCTGCTTGTACTCATTAACAAACAGGTGATCGTGACACTGAGCGCAGCGGAGGTCTTTGCCCAGGAATAGTCGGCCCACATCGCGCGTCAAGCCAGGATAGTCAATGGGGTTCTCACCATAATGCTCAAGGCGCTTGGAGTAGAAGAAGGCCGCGCCGCGCGTGGCCTCGTCGCCGGGAGCGGCGCGCAGAATCTCGCGGGCCAGCTGATTCCACGGCTTATTCGCCGCAAAGGATTTGTGCAGGTACTTCGTCCATTCCGCATGATCGCCGCGTCGCTCCATCAGCATGGCGTGGAACAATTCCTGCATGCGCCGCGGATAGTCTGGCCCCTTCAGCAGCGCATCAATGAGCCGAGTCCGTCGATCCGGCGTCCGGTCGGCAAGGAAGGCGCGTGTCTCGCGCGCGGAGGGGATGCGTCCGGCGAGGTCGAGGTAAATACGGCGGAGAAATTCGGCATCGTCTGCCGTAGCGCTGGCCGGCGTATTCCCGGCTTTCGCGGCAATCAGGGCGTCGATGCGCACATGTAATGGCTCGGCCGCGTGGCCGTTAGACGACAGGATTATCAGGAAGACGAGGGATAGGAACACAAGCCAGCGCATCGGGTGGGGCACGGTTCATCTCTCCCAAGTGAGTATCGGCAGGGGGCGAGTAGGCAGGTTTACAATAAACCCGATCTTACCGCACCGGGAGGAGACTGCAAAGCATTTCTCGCTTCAATCGCGCTAAAAGCGACACACGCTAAGCCGCAAGCGGCTTGGGAACCGACTCTATAAACACGTCTTCCTCAGCGAAGCATCGCCTTGAATCGTCTCGCGCTCTCGAACGCTTCTGGTGCGCTCCGCACGCTTTCGATCAATCCTTTCACGTCCTTGTCGTCGAGTACAAGAGTGCGTGCCGGGTTGGATGCGATGCGGCGAGCGGCCGTTTGCCGCTCATCGTTTTCGCCGAGACGATTCCCAGCCGCTTGTAGAAACAAATCGATACCCAGTCGCTTGATGTCGTCATCGGCGCTCGGCCGCAGTTTCTGCCAGCGCTGCACAAGGCCACGCACCTGATTTTCCGAGAGGTTGCTGAGAAACTCAGGGGCGAAAAGGGGCAAAAGACTTAGGCCATCCGAATAGGCGAGAACGAAGTTCGCCTGTTGTTGGGCTACACCGATTTGAGTGAGCGGTTTCCATGTGCGCATGAGTAGCGGCAGGACGGTATCCGTCGCCAGTTCCGCATACTCCTCATGCTTATCGCGCAACAATAAGAATTGCGTCAGAACCAGAGCCTTGCTGAGACGATCCGCATCGGACGCGGCATCCTTAAGACCCGCACGGAAAAAGCGTTCGCCGTCCTCGATCGCATCCAGACTGAGGTATACCTCGGCGGCGTACAAATCGCGTACATGCAGCAACTGTTGCTTCGTCGGCCGAAGGTCGGCGGCCCCAAACGGAAGCCGATATTTCCTTGACTCCCGCAGAATGCTGAGGATAAAAGGAGAAGTGTGCTACATTGTGCATGGCCCGATTTAAGCACATCTTCGACGACGAAAGCATGAACATTGTGGTACTTCACAAAAGCAACTCATCAGTGCATGGCAGCCTTTTTCTTGCTGCCTTGGCTGTCGTCGCCGTCGGCATGCCCGCCTCTCCGTGGCCTTGGTATATGCTCCTGCCCTTGTTAATCTACGGCGGCATAGCTTTGGCCCTGCCGCCCCTGCGACGGACTGTGCCGCAACTCTCCCTTGGTCGCATGGATGGAGTTCCTTTGGCCTGCGCGGTGAGTCTCAGTGGCGTCACCGTTGCGGTTCTCGTGGGATTCCATGTACTAGGTCGTGTGGACAAAATACTCTGCCGGGTCTGAGAGCGTTATCGTAACAGGATCATCATGGAGGCGACATGGACGAAGGCCAGGAAGTTTCGCGCCGTCTTCTCGTAGCGTGTCGCTACCCGCCGGTATTGCTTGACCTTGCTGAAGAACCGCTCCACCAGGTTACGGTCCTTGTAACGATCCCGGTCGTATTCCCGCTGAACCTTACGGTTCTTCTTCGGCGGAATCACTGCCTCAGCTCCCTTGGCCTGGATCGCCTCCACCAGTTCATCGCTATCGTAGCCCTTGTCTCCGATCACCACCTCGGTGGCGATGCCCTCCATCAATTGCTCTGCCTGCTTCACGTCGGCGGCCTGCCCCGCCGTCAGGACCACCGTAACGGGAAGCCCCAGCCCACTCACCCCAACGTGGATCTTGGTGCCAAATCCGCCCCGACTGCGGCCGAGGGCTTCCTCGTCCTGGCCACCCGTTCCATCGACCTTTTTTTCGCCCCAGCGGCGTGGGCATGGGCACGGATGATCGTGGAGTCCAGGAGGAGCCATTCCAGGTCGGGATCTTGTAACGTCTCGAAGATCGTCTTCCAAACGCCATTCTTGGCCCAACGGTCGAAGCGGCGGAAGGCCGTATTCCAATTGCCGAAGCGTTCGGGGAGATCACGCCAGGGGGCACCGGTCTTGCCAATCCATAGCACAGCATCGACAAACAGGCGGTTGTTGAAGGCCGTGCGTCCACGGATGCCCGGCCGACCCGGCAAGAGATCCTGGATACGCTCCCACGACTCATCGGAGATCGCGTGGCGGTGTCGCATGATCGATCCTCCTGATCTGGAGTTTCTTTCATGCCTATCGCCCGTTGCTGATTTTGTCCACACAACCTAGCACGCCCCGAGACGCGAGCTTTGGCCACGAACTTGCCCGTCTCGGCGTTCGGCAACCTTATCTTGACCGGGGCATGCTTCAGCTTTGTCAATGCTGCTCTTGAGGAACTGATCTTTCGGGGGCTATTTTGGGAGATCGTGGCGAAGGAATGGAATGCCGTCGTGGCGCTCGTCGTCACGGCCATCCTGTTCGGCCTCGGCCATTTGCACGGCTATCCGCCTGGACTGCTCGGGGTTGTCCTGGCCAGCCTTTACGGAGTGGCCTTGGGCTTGTTGCGCTGGTGGACCGGTGGCCTGGCCTTGGCCGTGGCGTGTCATGTATGCGCTGATGCCACCATTTTCAGTCTATTCGTCTCAGCAGGGGCCTTCAACAGAACGAGCGTCTGGTCATTATCCTCACTCTCCGTGTGACTGTTCCACTTCCAGCACCGCCCGCTTCGCCTGTTCGGGATCGCGGATCAATTTGCGGATGCGTCTGCTGTTCAGACGCCCATCGAGCGCGGCGAAGAGAAGGCCGCAATACGGATAGCGAATCGCCAGGGCAGCGAATTTCTTGCGATACGCCGGCGTATCGCGCTCATTTCGTCCACCGAGGTGCGCTTCGAGTTTCGCATACTCTCGCTCTGCCCACGCGTGCAGGCGGTCGCAATCGGCGAGGTAGGCGGCGAAACGCTCGTAGTGCGGACGATAGAACGCCAGCACTTCCTCCGGCACCGTGTCGCGTCCTTGCGCTTTCAGGAATGCCTCTACTTCTGGCCAATTCGTCAGATGCGGATTCTCGGTCAGGATCGTGACGAGGCGTTCGTAGGTGCATTCCGCCATCGCTCGCATCAGGCGGAGATAGTCGGGCGATTTCACCTTGACGCGATAGATGACCTCATCGGGGCGCTCGAACTGAAGGACGCTGCCTTCCTGATCGCTGCCGGCCAACGCCGCCAGCAAGCGCTCGATCTGCTCAGCCAGCGTCGCGCCGGGCGGCGATAGCGCATCGACCACACTCAGGCCGTGCGCTTGCCCGCGCACGGCCACTTCGGGATAGGTGTCATACGCCAGCCGTCGTTGATCGAAGCACGCCAGCAGAATGAGATCGCTGCGCTCGCCGTAGTTCGTCACCTTTTGCGCTGCAGGATGGATTAGCTCGAATATCAGCGTGCGGTCCGCGAGCAACGAAGGATCCTCAAGCAGCCGCGGATAGCGCTCGGCGGCGATTCGGCGCGCGGTGCCGATGTAATCGAAACCGGCACAATCCTCGCCGGTTTCCTGGCCCTTGCGCGGTCGGGCACCTTCGATCATGCCGCGCGTCGTGAACCAAACGCGGCCCTCGTGACGGAAGACTTGTACCAGCGAACCATCGATTTTACGCAGGAAACGCAGGCGCACCCGCGGCTCATCCGTCAGCGCGGCCAGGTCCGTGATGGTGACATCGCGTTCGCCGAGATTGTAGATCTTAATAAGCGGCAAGGAAACGAGACGATAGGGATCGCGACGATAAACAATGCCCTTGGCGTAAAGTTGGTGTTCCTCTTGCGGCGTGTATAGAGCCTGGCTGGGGTTGGCCAGCACGAGCGGTCCACTTTCGCGCTTGAGCAACAACGGATCGCGGTCGATGGCTTCGAGGATGGGAATGGGTCGCTCGCGCAACGCATGTAGCAGACGATCAAGCCGCAGTTCCATTTTCCGCTTTCCGCTTTCCGCTTTCCGCTTTCCGCTTTCCGCTTTCCGCTATCCGCTATCCGCTTTCCGCTATCCGCTATCCGCTATCCGCTATCCGCTATCCGCTATCCGCTATCCGCTTTCCGCTATCCGCTGATTCCCGCTGTTTTTGGCGGAAAGCGGAAAGCGGATAGCGGATAGCGGATAGCGGTCATGTTCTGGGGCCGACGCGGAGAACTTGATCCCACTCGTTCGCTTGCAGAACCACGTTACCCAGATCAACCACGTCTTCGGCACACAGGGCCAGTCCAAGCAATAACGGTTGACCGGCCGCGCGCACCGGACCGGCGACGAGAACCCAGCGTGAGCGTTTGCCGGCCGGCTCCGGGCGCTGAGTCAGACGGAAGAAGGTCGGCGGAAAACCTTGCTGACTGAGCTGCGCCGGCCAGACACGAATACGCGGCCGATCCTGGCGCGCGATCGCGCCCAGGCCACGCAGCACGTCGTCGAGCAGAGGCTCCACCGCGCCGTTGGCGGGAAGGGAACGCTTTCCCATCGGGGCCACCACAACCAGACGGAGACGTAAGGGCTGGCCGTGAATGATGAGTCGCTGCGGCCCCGGTCCCGCCGGTGGATAATCGGCCAGGTTTTCGAGCAGGCCGCCCTCGGGATTGATCGTGGGTCGCCGGCCACGGCGTATCCACAGAATCAGCAGTAACAGCGCCAGCAAGGCCGCGCCGATTACCGCGTAGAAGACGATATTGTTACCCTCCAACGGAGGGCCAGGCAGAGGTAGTGCATCTGCCAACAATCGATATGAAAAGGGTGTCATCTCTCGATCGCTCCCAAACACTTCCGTCGCTTGCGCTCCGGGTTGATAGGCTTTCTCCTATAATGGTGGAGGAAACAGCCCTTGCAATCAAGAGTCTACGGCAAAGGAGTACGCGCATGTACGTTTGGCTGGTCTTCTCCCTGCTCGCCGCCGAACCGGCCGACTGGCACAAAGACGAGGCCGTCCATTTGAAGAATATCCGCCAAGTGACGAAAGACTTCGTCCGCGCCGGCGAAGGCTATTTCTCGCCGGATGGCAAGCGGATCATCTTTCAGGCCGAGGAAAAGGACAGCGGCAATCCCTTCTATCAAATCTTCACGCAGGATTTAGCAACCGGCCGCGCGCAGCGCGTCAGCCCCGGCGTCGGCAAGACTACTTGCTCATACTTCTCCCCCGATGGCAAGAAGATCATCTTCGCCAGCAGTCATCTCGATCCCGATGCGAAAAAACATTACGCTGCGGAATATGGTCAGCGCGAGGAAGAACGCAAGTCGGGCAAACGTCGCCGTTACAAATGGGACTTCGATGCGCACCTCGACATTTTCGAGGCCAACCCCGACGGCAGCGGACTCAAACGCCTGACGGATTCGCCCGGTTACGATGCCGAAGGAAGTTATTCGCCCGATGGCAAGCACATCGTCTTTTGCTCCAATCGCAGCGGCGCGGACAATTTCGAGTTGTACATCATGGACAGCGACGGCAAGAACGTCCGCAAGCTGACCAACGCGCCCGGCTGCTACAATGGCGGGCCGTTCTTCTCGCCCGATGGCAAGCGCGTCATTTTCCGCAGCGATCGCAAGAAAAAGGATCATCTGCAACTGTTCGTCATCAACGCTGACGGCAGCGGCGAACGCGCGCTGACCGATGATCTGAACTGGGTGCAATGGGGTCCGTATTGGTACAAGGACAGCAAGCATATTGTCTACGCCGGCGCCAATCATGCCGTGGCGGGCCGGCCCAATTATGATCTCTACTGGATGAACATCGAGACGGGCAAGAAGGTGCGTCTGACGTACGCGCCGGGCGGCGATGTTTTGCCGGTGTTCAGTCCCGATGGCAAGCGTTTGATGTGGACCTCGACGCGCGATGGCCGGCAGCCTTCGCAGTTGTGGATCGCGGATTTCGTGCCGCCGAAAGAGTAGAGGCGCTACACCAATGAGCCGCTGGCGGCTTCGCGTCATGACACGCTAAGCCGCCAGCGGCATTCATCAGCGTATATCATCTTCGACGGGCAGCGTGAACTGCGCTGCAGCCGCTACCAGCGAAGAAGGATCCCGCCGATAGTCTCGCAATCGATTCAACCGCATCTCATTCCATCCTCCCAGCGATTCCGCCTGAGCAATCAACGCGGCCACGGCCAGCCTCCGCAGACGCTCATCGGCACTCGACGCCCAACGTGTCTCCAGACGTTCGAGATCGGCACGGCCGCGCCAAATCGTCCATGTCGCTATCTCGGTAATGGCCCGGCTCAAAGCATCCGCATGCAGTTCACCAGAAACGGCCAGGCGGTCGAACAGATCGGCCAAATCACTCCACGGCAACGCCTGGATGGCGAGTTCGACACGCAGAGAGACAGTCAGCCGATCGCCGGCGAGAACATCAAGGATGGAACGAGCGATGGGCATTAGTCGGGAGCGCTCGTGAGGCATGCTCGCCGTCAGAGCTTGCACGCTCGTTAGGATGGCGCGACGGTTGGGCAGTGCTTCGCGCATGCCTTCGGCGATGCTCGCCGCGTCGCCGGCTCTACAGGTGGCGAAGAGCGCCGCCGCAGCCGCGCTACGCTCATCCGGCAGCGCGGATTGAAGCGCTGTCAGGAAACGAGGTAGCAGCACACGCTCTCGATCCGGCACGGGCAGGGCGAAACAGCGCTGCATGGCTTGCGTGCGAACCGTTGGGTCGGGATGCTCCATTACCCGCGCCAGTAACGCGATCAAGCGGCGCTGCGCTTCCCCCGATAGGCAATCGGCCGGGATGCGCACCACAGCGGTCATCAGAGCCGGATCGGGCGATTCCGCGGCGCGGTCCAGGATCGCCCATGCTTCCTCCTGATCCAGATGGCCCCACAGCGCGCGCAGCAGGGCCACACGAACATCACGATGCAGTTTCTGCCCGTCGAGTTGTTGCAGCGCACGGAAGGCCTCGACCGAACGCATATCGCCGAGCAGACGAACGTATTCCTTGGCCACAGTGACTTTTTCCAGCGGCATGACTTGCAAAAGCTGCAGCGCATGCGCGACCGGCATGGCCAGGAGCGCCTTGCGCAAGGCGTAGATGGCGATGCGCGAACGCTCGTCGCCGAGAGCTTCCAGAAGCGCCGGCACGCCCTGGCCGGCATCCAGTTTGCCCAGCGCGCGAACGGCCCCTTCCTGAACGGCGAGACGATTATCGCCGGCCAGTTCGTTCAGGCGTTTCGGCTCCACGGCCGGCAACGCGGCCAGTTGCGTGATAGCGCTCAGCACGGTTGGGATGTCGCGCATTTTATCTTTGACGTGCGTGATCTCTTCCAACGTCTTGGCGAACTCGGCCTGCTGCGCCGCCGTCCAGCGAAAGAAACCATCACGCAAAGGCAGAACATAGCGTGTCTTGCCGGTGCTGAAGCGGCCTCGGTAAGCCCGCTGCCCGAGAAACGGCGTCAGCAAGTCTTGCCGGCGGCGATGCAGAAAATGCAGCACTGGAGTCTGTGTGATCCAGCTGGGGTCTTCGCGAAGTAGCGGGGGAATGAGCGTTCTCAACTCCGACCGTCGATATTCGGCGATGAGGTTGAGGATCGCCAAGGCCGTCCACGAGGAGCGGGTATCGCGCAGCATGCGCCGGAAAATCTCCATCAACGCGTCGAAAACTCGAAGCCGGCGGCCGAGACTTTGCCCCAGGCTCAGAAGTTGTGCTTCGCGTTCGCGGGTCTGCCAGGCTTTGAGTACCGGTGCCAGGGCCGGAGCGATGCGGCGCACATCGGCGTCGGTCAACCATTGCTCCAGTTGGCCCAGGTGGACCGCACCGCGTTCGCGCACCAGCGTCACCAGCCAACCGGCGCTCCAGTCGGGATGAAAGGACAGTAGCGCGACGACGATCGCTTGGGCATGGCTCGCCGTGAGCGCGGACAGATCGGCGGCCGACAGGGCATCGCGCAGGATTTGCCCCAGGTCTTCCAGATGCTCGCCCTTCCACATGCCGGGCGGAAGTTCCGCCAGACTCATCAGCAGCACGCCGCGAACCGGGTCTTGCTCGTGTCGCCGGCCGCGCAGCAAGGTCAGCAGTTCGCCCAGCTGCGCGCGCTCGAAGCGAACCGCGCCAATCAGAGCCTGTAACGCTTCGGAGCGCAGATCGGCTTCCGGGTGGTTTAGAAATGGCTCGACCGCTTGCCGTGCTTCCTCCCAGGGTAGGGAGGCGGCGTATTTCAAGCGCTCAGCGGGGCGCGTCGCCAGCGCAGGCAATGCCAGATGCCGACGTCCTTCCGACTCGCGCTGCGCACGCGGCAACACGCGCAGCAACTGCGGAGGGACACGACCTTCCGCATCGCGGCCGAGACGCTCGCAGCGTCGATAGATTTCGCCGCGCCGCTCGGGAGACAGACGCCGCAGCCAGGTCCACCAGGGCATCAGCAAGTTCGGGTGGCCTCGCTCCAGCAGGGCCAGCAAACGCGGGTTGTCGAGCCGATGAGCGGAGGGAGTGAGGCTGATGCCTAGCTGAGCATCGGAGTTAAGGATCAGATCGGCGATCTCGATAGGGCGGCGCTGAGCCAGCGACTGCAGATTCAGCGCGGTCCTCGCGCCTCGCCCCACCAGGCGTTGAGCCAGTTTCACGCCGTGGTCAGGATGTCGCCTGGCAAAGATTTCCAGCGCGATATTGGCCTCCCAGAGCAGCCGGGCGTCCGGTTCCGTGCCCGCATCGACCTCGGCCGTCAGCCGTTCGAGAACCAGATCCGGATGGAAGCGAGCCAGGCGACGCCAAAAGTTTTGGCCACCGGGCGGGCGGGCAAGCTCGAAGTGCCGCGCCGCGGCTGCGGCGGACCCAAACGGCAGCAATGGTCCCAGCGCCGCCGGATCGTGCGCGGCCAATTCATCCAGGAACGCATCAATGGTCGTCAGGCGTCGGCGACGGCGCAGCAGACGGAGCAACGACATGCGCAGCTCGCGGCGAGCGCCGCGGAGGGCGTCCTTGATCGGTACATCCTTGGCAAACAGGGCGATCAACCTCAACGCCCGGCCTTGAATGAGACGGGACGGATCGCTGAGCGCCCGCAGCGCGTGGTCGCCGTCCTTACTGCCGTAGCAACTTTGTAAGGAAAGTAGTCGTTCGCCGAACCCGCCCTTTTCGAGAGCGGCGAGGCTCGACGCCGTTTGCGGAGATGTGCCGACCTCGCGCCCCAATTCGACCATGCGACGTAGGCGCTCATCGTGCGTGAGGGTTTCCAACGTGCGGAGCAGGGGATGCGTGGTATTCAAGGGCGATTAACCTCCATTTGAGGTGGTGAATAGGCGATTAGATGGCTTTGTCCTCCGCGAATCAGGAGGCGTAAAGGTAGGACACGGTAAAGAAGAGCGTGGTTCACTTGATCCGCGAGACGCTCTCGATTTTATCGCTTTTTCGCATACTTCTGAAGCAAAAGCTTCCTCGCTTCGTGACACGCTTTCTTGGCATCGTCGCCGCCCTGATTGCAGACAACCAGGATGGCAAGATCGCGTTGCGGAGCGAGCCAGGCGACCGCGAAATTCCTGTTGTTGCTGCCGTCGTGAGCGAGCGCCACTCCGCCGGCCTGGTCATCTTCCGCTCGTCCGGCCCAACCGCCCAACGTGTAGAATTGGTCGCGGTATGGCGAGGTATGGAGTTTCGTGTAGGTCTTCGGCTTGAGCAGGGCGCGTTCGCCGCGCGCGCCGCGTAGCTGATCGGCGATGAATCGCGCCCAATCCGGCAGCGAGCAATGAACGGTGCCGGCCGGACCCATGACCGGCGGATTATCGCTGAACGGACCCGGCGCGATGGGTTTGCCGTCCTTGGTATGCTGCCACGGCTGATCCAATTTATCTCGGGCACCCATCGCGCCGAAGCCGGCACTCCGCATGTGCAACGGCTCGAACAGGCGTTTGGCCATCAGTTCTTCCCACGAAGCATTGGCGGCCTTCTCGGCCATGTGCGCGGCGAGAACGTAGCCGAGATTCGAGTAATGAAACTCCTTATCCGGCTCATATTCAAGCTTTTCCTCGGCGATTTTTTCCAGCACGTTTTGCCGCTGCTCGCGCGTCGTTCCTCGGCGCAGGATGGTGGACCAGCCGCCGGCGACATTGGCCCGCAGGCCAGCGTGATGCGTGAGAAGTTGGGTCAGCGTGACCTTGCGCAATGCGGGCGTCATCGAGCCGGCGAGTTTGGGGAAGGTTCGGCCGAGCGTGTCGTTCCAATTCAGTTTGCCGTCCTGCACCAAGCTGGCAATCACGGTCGCGGTCATCGCCTTGGTGTCCGAGCCGAGATGGAATTCATCGCTCACTGTCACCTTCGTATCGTCGCCGCACTTGCGAACGCCGACCGCGCCAACGGCCATCAGTCCCTTGCCGCGCACGACTGCGGCGGCGAGCGCGGGTAACTTGTATTTCTCGCGCAGGGGAGTCAGAATCGCATTGATTTCGGCGTTGGCTTGCGGCCCTTGGCGATCATCCGCCTGACAATTCTGAGCGACAGGGAACACGCACGCGCCAAGTACGATCCCCGCGATGGACAGAACAAGAGAAGACACACGCATGGCGGACCTCGAAGAACGACAAGGGAAGCCCGTGCCGGCCCGCAGCCGATGGGGGCAGAGACAAGCGTAGCACGAAGGCACCAGGGTTGCCAGAAAGCGAAGAGTGTGTCTGCCAAGCCTCGGCGCGATCAGTTAGAATAAATCCCATTGTCGCCGGCGCAAGGCGCGGCGGCGCCAGTGGGACAGCCATGCCTACCAAGATTCTGATCGTCGATGACGAGGCGGATATCGAACTGCTGATCCGCCAGCGTTTTCGCCGCGAGATCCGTGAGGGTGTCTTCGATTTCCTGTTCGCACGCAACGGCGAGGAAGCCCTGGCGATCGTGCAGGCGAATCCAGAGATAGAGGTTGTCCTCACCGACATCAACATGCCGGTCATGGATGGCTTGACGCTGCTGACGCGCTTGCAAGAGCGACCCGATCCGCCGGCGACCGTGATTGTCTCCGCCTATGGCGACATGCCCAACATCCGCACGGCCATGAACCGGGGTGCCTTCGATTTTCTCACCAAACCCATCGATTTCCACGATTTCGAGGTCACCGTTCAGAAAACGCTGGCCCAGGTGCGTCGTCTTCGTGCGGCCCTGGCTGACCGCGATCGCCTGGTGGCCCTCGACCGCGATCTGGCGATCGCGGCTGACATTCAGCGTTCCTTCTTGCCGGCCGCCGGCCTTCCCGATGTTGGGGGAAGTGATTTCGCGCTCCATGCCACGATGTTGCCGGCTCATGCCGTGGGTGGCGATTTTTACGACTATTTCGCTCTTGAAAATGGCCAATTAGGTGTGGTGATCGGCGACGTGTCGGGCAAGGGCGTGCCGGCCGCCCTGCTCATGGCGGTGACGCGCACGCTGCTGCGGGCCTGCGCTCAACGCGGGGCGGCACCGGGTCCGTGTCTGGAGGAAGTCAATCGCTTGCTGTTGCGCGATACGTCGGCGGAACGGTTCGTGACGCTGTTCTATGGCATCGTCGATGCCCGTCGTGGCGAACTGTCTTATGCCAACGGGGGACATAATCCGCCTTTACTCTTGCGTGCCTCCGGCGCGGTCGAAGAACTCCCCGATGGCGGGTTGGTCGTGGGCGTCGTTCCGGGCGTCAGCTACGAGACGAAAAGCGTTCGGCTCAATCCGGGCGATCAACTTTTTCTCTACACCGATGGTATCCCCGAAGCCATGAACGCGCGGCGTGAGCAATTCTCCCTTGCTCGTCTCCTGGAAGTGGTGTCTCCCTTGCGCGGAGCGGCCCCCGAGGAACTGGTTAACCAAGTCGTTGACGCCGTGCGCCAGTTCACAGCGGGAGCCGCGCAGTCCGATGATTTGACCGCGTTGGCCGTCCTTCCACGCGGATCAACGGCCACGAAGAGGGAGGAGGAGCCATGACCGTTGGCGCTGGTTCCTTCAATCCGACTCCGCGATCGGGAACCCTCGGCTCGATCCTCGTCGCCGACGATCATCCGACCAATCGGCAGATGCTGGCGCGGCTGCTGGCCGTCCTGGGCCATGAAGTCACAATGGCGGAGAACGGCCGGCAAGCGTTGGCGCTGCTGCGCGAGCGCCTTTTTGATCTCGTGCTGCTCGATGTGGTCATGCCGGAAATGGACGGCGTCGCCGCCCTGAAGCAGATCAAGGCCGATCCTCGCTTGCACGAGGTGCCGGTCATCATGGTGTCGGGACTGGACGAAGTAGGCAGTGTGGTCCGCTGCATCGAGGAAGGCGCGGAGGACTATCTGACCAAGCCTCTCGATCCCATTATCCTGTCCGCCCGCATCAACGCCTGGCTGGAGAAGAAGCGTCTGCGCGACGGCGAGCGTCGTCGCTCCGAGGAACTGGAGCGGGCCTTGCGGCAATTGAAGACGGCGCAAGATCGGTTGGTCGCGCATGAGAAGTTGGCGTCGCTGGGAGCGCTGACGGCGGGCATCGCCCATGAAATTCGCAATCCGCTTAATTTCGTGACGAATTTCGCTCAGTTGGCCGTCGAACTGGTGGGCGAATTGCGCGATCACCTGAAGTGTGAGGGTGGTGAGGTAATGGAGTTGCTCGCCGCTCTCGAACAAAACGTGGCCAAGATCGAGGAACACGGCCGCCGCGCCGATCACATCGTGCGCGGTATGCTGCTGCATGCCCGCAGCCAACCGGGACCGCGCCAGCAAAGCGATTTGAATACCCTTGTCGCCGAGGCTGTCAATCTCGCGTACCACGGTGTACGTGGACAGGACGCGACTTTTCAAGCGACTGTGGAAACCGATCTGGACCGCACCCTGTCACCCTTGGAAGTGTCGCCGCAAGATCTTAGCCGCGTGATTCTTAACCTGATGAACAACGCCCTCTATGCGGTCCATCGCAAACGCCACACGGCTGGCTCTTTGTTCCAACCGCGTGTGATCGTGCGGACGCACGATCTGGGCGAGGCGGTCGAGTTGCGCTTCTGGGATAATGGCGAGGGTATACAGGCGGATTTACGCGACAAGATTTTCACGCCGTTCTTCACTACCAAACCGGCGGGCGCGGGCACCGGCCTGGGATTATCCATCAGCTACGACATTATCGTGCAGATGCACAAAGGTTCGCTGCGTGTGGAGTCCGAGGAAGGCAAATACACGGAGTTCATCATCACGCTTCCTAAGAATATCTGATCCGCGCACCCTCCCAATCGCTACCATCGCTTCGCGCGTTTTTCTCCGCGCTGGCTGTTCGCGGCCGACGCGAAAGCGGTCAAGCGAGGTGATCCGCGAACCGATCTTTGCAGGAGGGACGCCACTCTCCCGGTAGGGAATAATTCCCACAGCATCATGGAGGATTCCGCATGCGCCGCTCGCTGGGATTCGTCAGCCCTTGGAAAATAGGCACCGGGCTGGCTCTCCTCCTTGCCGTAGTGTCTCGAACTCCGGCGCAAACCCCGGCTCCCCCCCTCCCCAACCAGCCTTTACACCTGGCCGACTGTCTGGCGATCAGCGAAGAGCGGCAACCGTCTCTTCAGGTAGCTCGTGCGCGCCTGGCAGCCGCCCAGACGAAGGTGGCGGCGCTGGACAACCTCGGTGGTCCCACGGCGCTCTTGAGTCACGATCTGCCTGTGCGACGTCAGCAGGCTCGTCTAGGTGTGGACATCGCTCAGGCCGATTTAGCGCGCCTTCAAGTGGAAATCCGTTATGTCGTCACCCGCGCCTATCTCTCGGTGTTGTATTCTCGCTCCCAGCGTGCAGTGCTTGATGATCTGGTGGATGACCTGACGTTCCTTCGCAACCGCATCAAGACGGCCGTCGAGAAGAACGAGCGCCCCGAATGGACGCCGGCCACGGTGGACCTTATCACGCTGTACGTGCGCCGCGCCAAGGCACGGCGAACCGAGGCCGACCGCGGCGTGCAACTGTCTCTGGCGGCGCTGCGCGAAGCGATGAACCTTGCTCCCCTTGTGTGCCTGCGCATCGCCGACGAATCGATTCCGCAACCCAAGGTGAAGGTCTGCCGCGAGGAAATCCTGGCGGCCGCCGTGGCTCGACGCGGCGAGGCCATTGAGGCGGCCTTGGCCACGGAAGCGGTCGTCTTGGAGGCCGACGCCCAGGGACGAAGCCGACGTCAAGGTGCCCGACGCACCTTCGCCGCCGGCGCCGACCTGCACGCCGGACACGTTCCGCAGCCGATTTACGGTGAGGATTTTCGGCCCGGCGGGATACCGCTGGCCATGCCGACGGTCCTGGTCGGATCGCGGGCCGCGCGCGTCGAGTCGGCCCAGGAGTACGCCGAGCAGGCGGCGGCGGTGGCCCAGAAAACAAGGAACCTGATCGTTTTGGAGAGCGAAGAAGCGTATTTCAGCTGGGAGGAGTGGTCCAAGAAGGTGGTTCTGTACCGCGACGCTAAGGATGTCGGTCTACGGCTGTCGAGAAGATTGCATGAGGAGTTTCGCGGTTCAATCAAGCGCGTGATCGAGGGCGTTCTACCGGAGAGCCTGCTGGCGGCGCAGGCGCGGACAGACTATAACGAGGCGCTCTTCCGCCAAGCGGTCGCCCTGGCCGCCCTGGAGCGCGTGACCGGCGGCGTCTTCTGCGCTCACCTGGCCGACTCAGCCGCTGCCAAGGATGCCAGCGCGCCAAGCGGGGACAAGTAACCTCAGAGGCACTAACTTTTTGGCCAGCCCGCAGCGCCAGCAAGGGATCCCTTGCTGGCGCTGCGGGCTGGCAATGACGTTGGGTTCGTACCTCTCAACGTCTGGATTCATCCTTCGTCGCTTCGAAATCGTTGCCAGCGTTCCCCGCCGGCTTTATAATCCGTGCGCCCTGGAGATCCGCAACACCCCGAGGGGAACATCATGATTGGGACTGTTGGACGCCGTGACTTCCTCAAGCAATCCGCCGGCCTCGCCGCTGGTCTCGCCGCCGCCCTGCCGTTGCGTGCGGACGAGACGAAGAAAAAGCCGTTGTTTCTCATCTCGCTGGCGCAATGGTCGCTCCATCGCGCTTTCTTCGGCAAGAAACTCGATCCGCTCGACTTCGCCAAGATCGCCAAGCAAGATTACGGCATCGACGCCATCGAATACGTCAATCAGTTCTACAAGGGCAAGGCCAAGGATAAGAAGTTCGCCGCTGAACTGAAAAAGCGAGCCGACGATCAGGGCGTCAAGAGCGTCCTTATCATGTGCGACGGCGAAGGCGCCTTAGGCGATCCCGATGTGAAAAAACGACAGCAAGCCGTCGAGAACCATTACAAGTGGGTCGAACTGGCCAAGTATCTTGGCTGCCATTCCATCCGTGTCAACGCCCACAGCGAAGGCTCCGCCGAGGAGCAGATGGACCGCGCCGCCGATGGTTTGCGCAAGCTGACCGAGTTCGGTGGCAAACACGAAATCAACGTCATCGTCGAGAATCACGGCGGCTTGTCGTCCAATGGCGCTTGGTTGGCCGGCGTGATGAAAAAGGTCGATAATCCGCGCTGCGGCACGCTGCCGGACTTCGGCAACTTCGGCAAATACGATCGCTACAAGGGCGTGCAAGAGATGATGCCCTTCGCCAAGGGCGTCAGTGCCAAGTCGCACAACTTCGATGACAAGGGCAATGAGACGACGATCGATTATCCGCGCATGATGAAGATCGTTCTCGACGCCGGCTATCATGGTCGGGTCGGCATCGAATACGAAGGGAGTAAACTCAGTGAGCCGGAGGGTATCCGCGCCACTAAGAAATTGCTCGAACGCATCCTCGCCAAGATGAATGGCTGACGTCGCCCTCACCCCGCCTCCGGCGTCGCTCTGTCGTCCTTCAGGTGTCGTCCAAGAAAATTCAGCGAGCGAAGGAAGGCGTCCTCGAAGTCCGGTCCCACGAATTGATGGCCTCTTCCGGGATAAATCCACAACTCATGGGACCGGCCCTTCTCCGCGAGCAACCGTTGCAGTTTATGCGCTTCGGAAACGGGAACCACGGCATCGGCACCGCCGTGCAGAATCAGCACGGGCGGCATGGTTTCCATGCCGCGCAGAAACAAGTCCGCCACGCCGCCGCAACACTCGACGACGGCACCCACGCGCGGATCGCGCGCGCCGGCCGCGACGGCCAAGTAACCGCCGAGAGAGAAGCCGACCAGCCCCACGGGGCCGGAGAGCGTTTCCGGTTGACGGAGCGCGTAGCCAATCCCTTCGCCGATGGCTGTTATCCAGGCGGCGAAGTTGAGCGGATTGAGAGGATTCGGCCGTAGTCCGTCATTCGTCGCGTCGAAGTAATGCAGCAAGAAGGCCAGATAGCCGTTCGCGGCGAAGCGCGCGGCCATCTCGCGATAGGGTAGCCCCCTCCCTGGTAAACCATCGGCACCATGCAGAATGAGAACGGCCGGGTGCGGACGCGAGTTGGACGGCAGGAAGCGGTCGATGCGGATGCGTTGGCCGGCGACATCGAATGATTCCATAAAACGCCAATTCATTCCGGTTTATATCGGTCAAATCGCTCGGGGCGGCGAGCAGCTGTTCCAGGCACAAAGGATGCAGATATTATACCGTACAGGCTGAATGCTCTTGGTCGAAGTGTCGTGCGCCCTTTATGGGAGGACAGGCAGAGGTGACAAGCATGGAGCAACGTCGGTGCGGAGTCATCGTAGAGGCAGAGGGGTTGGTTCGCTGGCGCGTGTGGGCACCTCGCGCCGAGCGCGTGGAGTTGGTGCTGATCGACGGCACGCAACGGCGCCGGCAGGCGATGCAACCGGAAGGACAGGGCTATTTTTCCTGCTCGCTTCCAGGCATCGCCGAGGGCCAGCACTACGCTTATCGGCTCAACAACGGCCCAGAGCGCCCCGACCCGTGTTCGCTCTGGCAGCCCGATGGCGTTCACAACCCTTCGGCCGTCGTGCATCCGCAACGGTTCACCTGGACCGATCAGACTTGGCAGGGCGTACTCCGCGAGGATCTTGTTTTCTACGAACTGCACGTCGGCACCTTTACCCCGGAAGGCACCTTCGAGGCGGTCATTCCACGCCTACCGGAATTGCGCGAACTGGGTATCACGGCGTTGGAACTGATGCCCATCGGCCAGTTCCCCGGCCCGCGCAACTGGGGTTACGATGGCGTTCACCTGTACGCCCCGCAAAACAGTTACGGTGGGCCGCACGGTTTGCGGAAACTGGTGGACGCTTGCCACGCTCACGGTTTGGCGATTGTCCTTGATGTGGTTTACAACCATCTTGGTCCAGAGGGCAATTATCTCGCCGAGTTCGGTCCCTACTTTACGGATCGTTATCGTACCTCATGGGGTTCCGCGCTCAATTACGACGGTCCCGGTTCGGACCCGGTGCGCGACTTCATTCTAGGCAATGTTCGTCTGTGGATCGCGGATTATCATTTCGATGGTCTGCGGCTCGACGCGGTCCACGCCATCCATGACACGCGCCCGCGTCATCTGCTTCGCGAAATCAAGGAGGTCGCCGACGCGGGTGTCGGCCGGCCGGTACATATCATCGCGGAAAGTCTGGTGAATGACGTGCGCATGGTACGTGCGTCTGAGTATGGCGGACACGGACTCGATGCCGAATGGAACGAAGATTTTCACCACGCGCTTCATGCCTACCTCACCGGCGAACGGCATGGCAAGTATAGCGATTTCGGCGATGTCCAATGTCTCCACCGTGTGTTGGAACACACCTTTCATCTCAATGGCATTTACAGTCCCTACCGCGACCGGCGCTGGGGCGCTCCGGATGAAAATCTGCCCGGTGATTGCTTCGTCATCGGCGTCCAGAACCACGATCACGTCGGCAATCGGCCGCACGGCGATCGCTTCGCCGCGCTGGTTTGTCCCGCGAAACAGCGGCTCGCCGCCAGTTTGATGCTGCTGTCGCCTTACCTGCCGTTGCTGTTCATGGGCGAAGAATACGGCGAGGAAAACCCGTTTCCCTTCTTCTGTTCCTTCCACGATCGCGGCCTGATCGAGAATGTTCGCCGTGGTCGCCGGCGTGACTACGGTTTCGCGGCGGGTGTGGAGATGGCTGATCCTCAAGCCGAATCGACGTTCGCCGCCGCTCGCCTGAGTTGGTCCTGGCCGGAAGGATCGATCCGCGCCGGTATCCGCCGTCTCTATGCGGATCTCCTCACGGCGAGGCATCGCTGGCCGGCGTTGCGTGACTACACGCACCGCACGGCTCGCTTGCTCTCCAATGACGACTCCGCGACGATTCTCCATTTGGTGCGCGGCGTTGGTGGTCCAGAGGCGGAACTCCACGCTTACTTCAATCTGACGGACCAGATACAGCCGATTCCCAGTCGGCCCGCTGAGGGGAGTGTCCCACTTTTTCGCTCCGAGGCGGCATGTTATCACGGAGTCCGAATGGAGGAAATGTCGCCGGCACAGCTGGAGGCTTACGAGTGTATCGTTCTTGGTCCGCCCGCCTGGGCGATACGGATGACACAAGGCCTGTGAGCATCCGGCGTGAACTTGTCGCCCTCGCAAGCCGTTGCGATGGTCTTCTTTTGTCTTTCTTTGCGCCTTTGCGTGAGGGCTTCTTTTCTTCTACGCCGACTCGCGCAGGGCGGAGGCGGCCGACTCCTCGCGGACTTGCCGGACGAAACGCTCCCAGGCGGCCGCATTCGCGGGCACATCGGCACCGGCGCGATCGAGATCCTCCAGCAGCGACGCGGCGCTCGTGTAGCGCTTCATTTCGTCCTCCTCGTGGAAGCGTGTGAGGATGGTATGGAGTACGCTGGGCATCGTCTTGTTCTTGCTGTTTTTCGCGGCCGGGGTGACGGCGGCCCAACTCGCGGCGATGTGGCCCAGTGCGATAAGGTCGCCCGCGATGGAGGGTTCGCCATCCTGCTGAGGAGGCGGCACGGCCAGCCAGCGCGGTTCGCCCAGACCGCACATTTTTACCACCCCCTCGCGCGTGAACACGAACGACGACGCATGCAAATGTCCGTGCATCAGTCCCGCCGTGTGAGCCGTATGCAAGGCGAGGGCGGCCTGCGACAGCAGACGACACCACACGCCAGGCGCACCGGCGAGGACCGGCCATTCGGTACTCGGCAGTCCGTGCAACCATTCTTGCAGCACGGCCGGTCTGTCGGCGATTTCCAGCACCTCCAGCGTTGCAGCCAGGTTGACATGCTCTACCGCAGCCGCCGCGGCGAAACGCTGGCGAAACTCGTCCGGCCGCACCGCGTCTTCCATCTCCGATTCCGCCAGGTGACGCAGCATCAACTCGCTGTTGCGGCGCGGATCGAACACGCGATAGACGGCCTCGCGCGGCGTCGCTTGCAGCCGATCAATGACGCGCACCGGCCCCAGCACTAAACCATCGAGATTGCCCGCTTCGATGAGGGCCATCTGATACAGTGTCAGATAACTCCCCGCCAACAATAGTTGCCGCAGCGAGCGCCGCTGCCGCCGCGCTTCGAGTAACAGCGCCGTCAGCGTGTCCTCATCCATCAACTCCAACGACTGAAGTAAATCGCCCAGCTGCCGATCGCCCGGCTCGACCTCGCCCGTCAGCGATAGGATGCCGCGTTCCCCGCTTTCGTTCGCCTGAGACGCATCGAAGGGAGTTTCGTCGTTCGCCGCTACCTCACCCGCTTCGGCGGTTTCCAGTCCGGCAAGTTCGCGCATTTTGCGACGATACCACTCTCGCATGTCGATTAAATGACGATCCACTTCGTCGCGACGGACGATCACGAGTTGTTCCTGATGATGCAACTGCTCGGCTTGCTGAGCCAGTCGCGCCGACGTGTCGGCGATCTGCTGCGCCTGCTCGTTGACCTGCGTGGCCCGTCGTTCCAGACGCGACTCGTCCAGGTGCAGGGCTTGCTTGAGATCGGTGAGACGTCCCTGCCACTCAATAATCTGCTGGCGGAAAGCCGCCGTCGCCAGACGATGCTCGTCGCGGGCAACGTGCAGATCCAATTCCTGCTGACGCACGCGCTCAACTTCGGCCTGGAAATCGCGACGTACAACCTCCAGATCGCTACGGCTCTGGCGGACATAGCCGTGAATCTCGGAGAGATGTTCGCGCAACTGCTCGCGCGCCTGCGTTAGTCGATCGAGCGCCGACGACGCTCGCGCGTCCAGGTCCGGCAATTGCCGCCCCAACTCGACGATCTCCTGCCGGCTCGCCTCCAACTCGGCCCGCGTGCGGTTGGCCTCGTCCTGCGCCTTCTGGCGCTCGACCTCGAAGGCAATGCGCTCGGAGGCCAACACCTGCCGCTGTCCACCGAGCGAGCCATGCACTTCCTCGATGCGCTGCTGCTCGGCTCGCAGCTTCTCCTCTTGCTCCAGTAGTTTTCGCGCTTGCCCGTCCATCTCCGCCGCCCGCGTGCCCAGTTCTTGCCGGGCCATGTTGAGACGGGTCTCGGCAAGCTGACGATCCTGTTCGAGATTCTTCATCTGCTCGGTCAGCCGCGCTGCATCGTCCTGGAGACGCTGCTCTTCTTCCGTGTGTTGCCGCTGTTTTTCGTTCAACTCCTCGACGCGGCGGCGAACCTGTTCTTGCAACGCCGCCAGCGCTTGCTCGGCTCGGACCAGCGCCATCTCGCGTTCGCGCAGCGCCTCGCGATCGACATTGAGCCGTTCGCGTTCGTCCTCCATCTGGGCCATTTTCGCGGTCAGCAACGCGCCCTGCTCGGCCTGATCGGCGGCTGCCGTCCGCACCTGTTCTTGCTGCTCGCGTAACTCTTTCTCCTCCGTCTCCAACGTCGCACGCGCTTGCCGCAGTTGTGCGACGGCCGCTTCCATGGTCGCACGCCGCTCGTCGAAACGCCGTCGTTCCTCGCCGTGCAGTTGGCGATCGTTGTCAATCTCGGAACGGAGCTTTTCCGTCTCGGCCTGGCGATTGCGCAGGTCGGCCTCGCTCGCTTCCTGCAACACACGCTGATCGCTCAACGCCTGCTCTTGCCGTCGTAGTTCCTCGCGCATGCGTTCGAGCCGAGTACGCAGGGTGGCCAGCATGGCCTGCTGTCCTTCCAGCGCCGCCGCGCGTTGATCCAGCTGCGCGATCACACCTTCTTGTTCTTTCTTCTGCTCCGCCAATCGTTCGGTGTCGCCCATCAAACGGTTGTGCCATTCGTCGAGTTGAGCCGCTTGCTCCTCCAGATCGCGCGTGTCGCGCTGCAATTGCTCGTAGCGCCGATCCACTTCAAGAGCGGTGCCGCGCAACTGTTTTTGCCGCTGTTCGAGCGTGGCCTGGATGCGATCGAGCCGGACGAGATCGGCCTGATGTTGCTTTTGTCCCTTCTCCAGTTCGGCCTCCGCCTCGGTCGCCTGCGCTTCGCGGGCCTGTACTTCGCGGAAGCGTTCGCTCAGGTCGCGCTGCACTTCCTGTTGCCGGCTGACGATGAGGCGATGCTGTTCTTCCAGTAGTTGCTTTTCGCGCTCGACCTGTTCGCCGCGACCCTCGATTTCAAGCTGTTTCTGCTCCCACTCCTGCTGTCGCGCCGCCAAATCCACTTCGCCGGTATCCAAACGCTGCTTGCGTTGCTGCACGCGCCGTGCTGCCTTATGGATGGCCTGCTGCTGCTTGACGAGCCGTTCGCGCCGCTCGTGATAGCGCTGATAAAGCTGCTGTTTGATCTCGGCCAACTCCTGGCGCACGGAGGCCGCATCCGCGTTGTGCTTGCGTCCCTCCTCGCCGAGTGCTTCCAATTCCTGACGCTGCCGGAGGGCTTCGTCGCGTTCATCCTGTAACGTCTTTTCACGCTCTTCCAGTTCGGCGCGTGCCGTCGCCAATTCCTGTTCCTGTTGCTGCATGCGCTGCACGACTTGCTGCAAACCCTCGGCTTGCCGGCGGCACTCGGCCTCGATCTCTTCGCGGCGGCGATACCAGATAACGCGATCGGTTTCCAATTGTTCGAGCTGTTCCTTCAGATGCCGCTCGTGTTCCTCATTGTGCGGCGGCGCGGCATCCCTAGCCGCAGGCAGAGATAGGCCAGGGGTAATCGTCACGGCGATTTCGATGGGGCCAATCGCCACGCGATCGCCATCACTCAGGTACGCCGAGGCGACGGCCTTGCTGTTAACGAGGATGGGGAGGACGGGAGCCAATCGCCTCAGGCTCGCGGCGGCAGCGCTGCGAGCGATGAGACAAATGATGGGCGGCAGATTGGAGCCGGGCAGACGCAGATCGCAGCCGGGCACACTGCCGATGAGGAAGCCGCCGTCGCCGACTTCATACACGGTGGCTCGCCCGGCTCCCGAACGCACTTCGAGCCGTACCGTCGCCAGCGTGCTTTCGCCGCTATCCACGGCCGACGGTCGAGAAGACGGAGACGTTTGTACCATTGGCGGAACCCTGGTCCCGGAGCTTGCGCGCAAAAGCGATCCGAGCGGGATTGGAACCAATTCCCCGAAATTTGAAAAGGCCAAAGAGCGAGCGGCGACTGGTCAACCAATCAGTACCCGAGCGCGAGCCGTATCATCTCCATCTCGTTCTGACTGAGAGTACGGGCAGGTAGCCTCGGACGAAGTTCGTTCGCCGCAAGCAAGATGAGGAATTAACCACGCCCTCTTCCGTTCAACTGCCGCTCGGCTCAATCTCATCAAGCAAATGCCCCAGCTTGTCTTTTTTCGTCTGCAAATAACGGCGATTGTTCTGATTGGGGGTAATCTGAATCGGCACGCGCTCGACGATGCGCAAGCCATAGCCATCCACGCCGACGACCTTCTTCGGATTGTTCGTCAGCAAGCGAATCTGCCGGATGCCCAAATCGAGTAGAATCTGCGCACCGATGCCGTAATGGCGCAGGTCCGGGCCAAAACCGAGACGTTGGTTCGCCTCTACGGTGTCTAGCCCTTCCTCCTTTTGCAGCTTGTACGCTTGCAATTTCGATAGGAGGCCGATACCCCGGCCTTCCTGACGCATATACAAGACCACGCCTTTACCAACGTCGGCGACCTGCTGCATGGCGTGATGCAGTTGGGAACCGCAATCGCACAGCATGCTCTCAAAGATGTCGCCGGTCAGACATTGACTGTGGATGCGCACCAGAACCGGCTCGTCTTGCTCCGGCACCACGCCGCCCTCCTCAATGCCAACACCACCCATGCACAGAGCCAGATGCGGCTCGGGATCGACGACGGAAGTGTAAGCGATCAGGTCGAACTCGCCGTAGCGCGTCGGCAGTTTCAGCGACAGTTCGCGGTGGATGAGCCGTTCGCGCTGGCGGCGATGTTTGATGAGATCTTCAATCGTGCAGATTTTCAGGTTGTGCTGCCGGCTAAACGCCATCAGATCCGGCAGCCGCGCCATGTTGCCTTCGGGCGTCATAATCTCGCAGATGACGGCCGCTTCCTTCAGGCCGGCCAGTCGTGCCAGATC
>DATNCY010000111.1:0-21487 GCA_035553375.1 Gemmataceae bacterium | reverse complement strand
AGATAAAAGTACAACTCTCCATCGACGGGATAAGCGGCGTTAATCTTGACCTGAATGTTGCCGATGGTCGTGCCGGCGGGCACACTGATCGCGGACGCAGTCAGATTCCATGGCTTGATGGCCGACGCCGTGCTGTTGGTGTATGTATGCGGAGCAGAAACAGGAGCAGGAGCAGGTGGCGGGACGTTGCTTATCGATCCGGTAGCGGGGGTGATGATAAGCGACCAATTGAGCAGCGTGCCGCTGTGTCCGCCACTATCTTTGACCATCAACCGCCAGCTGCCGCCCGCGTTGATGCCGTTGAGCAGGCTCAACGCCGACTCGGGGCGATAGGTGCCGGAGAATGGAGCCTTGGCGGAAGTGATCGCGGTGCCGGCCGAGTCGGAGAAGACCGTATTTTGGAAGTTCGCTCCCGTGCCTCCGCGTCTATTGACCAACGCGACCGCCTTGCCGTTGGGAGCGACCAGATAAAAGTACAACTCTCCATCGACGGGATAAGCGGCGTTAATCTTGACCTGAATGTTGCCGATGGTCGTGCCGGCGGGCACACTGATCGCGGACGAGGTCAGGCTCCACGGCTTGATGACCGACGCCGTACTGTTGGTGTACGTATGCGCCCCGCTCAGGATAATCGTGGACGAGTAAGGGGCCAACGCATTTCCCTGAAGATCATGGACACCAGAGTTGATGGTTAGCTTATAGCCGCCCGGCACAGTCTGGTTGGAGAACAACAAGACCACTTGGCGATCGCTCGAATTGTTGACCACACGCGCCACGACGTTGATAACCTGCCCAGCCGTATTGGTCAGGTGGACATTGCCGGCGGTGAAGGAACTAATGTCAATGGGTTCATTGAAAGTCAGCCAAAGACTGTTCATGGATCCTGGCGCCGGTCCCTGTTGGACAACGCTGGTAACGACCGGCATGGTACGCGTGGACAGGTTCCAGCCGACGGCGGCGGCGAGGTCGAGCCGGCCGCCGGTCGTGACCTTGCCTTGCAGACTTGGCAGCTTATCGGTGGTACTGAGTACCTGATTGATGACCTGGGTATACGTCCAACTGGGATGCAATCCCCAGACCAGCGCCATCGCGCCGGTGACTTCGGGAGCAGCCATTGACGTGCCGCTCAAGGCTCCGTAGCGGCCGCCGGGCAGAGTGCTGAGGATATTCACACCAGGAGCGGCCAGGGCGACGCTGGCGGAGCCATAGTTGGAGAAGGAGGCCAAATGATCGGTGTTATCCGTGGCGGCCACGGCCACGACGTTGTTCAGGGTTTTGCTGAAACTGGCGGGATAATCAACCTTACCATCGTCGTTGGCTCCCTCGTTGCCGGCCGCCGCCACAAAGATTTGGCCGTGACTCTTCGCGTTGTTGATCGCGTCATAGAGAGCCTGACTATAGGGTGCCCCTTCCCAGCTGTTGTTGGTGATCTTCGCGCCATGCTGTACCGAGTAGTTCAAGGCCTGGATAAATGCGCTAACCGTACCCTGGCCGTTGCTGCCGATAAACTTGACCGGCATGATCTGCGCGTTCCAATCGATGCCGGCCACGCCCGTCCCGTTGTTGCCGGTCGCGCCGAGGATGCCCGAAACATGGGTGCCGTGCCCATTGTCGTCGAGGGGATTGTTCGTATTGCTGACGAAGTTCCAGCCGAACAGATCATCGCGGTGAGCGGTGTCGCCGTCCTTGGTGCTGCCGCTCATCCAACCGCCCTGGCTGACGGAGCGGAGCAGATCGCCCGCGTCAATGCGGCCATCACCGTTGTTGTCCCAAACGAGGCCTTTGTTCAACGCGTTGTTAAGGTCGCGGAAGGTGATAACGCCCGGCGTTGCTGTCTTAATCGCCGACTTGGACACAAGCTTGTTATATCCGCTGGTCGAACTGGTTTTGGTGTACCACGAATTGGGAATCTCTGCCTGATTGATCCAGATATTCTGATACAGATCCGGGCTGTTGTAGTCGATACCCGTGTCCAGGACGGCGACGATGATACGGGGACTGCCGGTGGTGACACTCCAGGCCTGCTCGGCGTGGATGTCCGCGCCGGGCGTGCCGCTCGATTGTCCGGTGTTTTTCACGTTCCACTGCTGACTCAGCAGCGGATCGTTGGGTACCGACGAAATCGTCAGATCGTAATCCGGCTCGGCGCTGAGTACGCCGGCGTGACCCTTGTAGGCAGCCAGAGCTGACGCCACCGTCATCCCTTGGGGCAAATTGACTTCGTACAGGCCCGACACCAGCGGCAACGGACTGGCCAGCGTCGTCCCCGACACGAGTACCGGCCCATCCTTGGTTCCTGGCGGCGTCTGAAAACGCACCAGAATATCGGTCGCGCTGTACTGATTGGGATTGACGGACAATCCATTCAGATCGAGTACCGTCGTCGGAGGGGCCGCACTGAGCAAGGTGCGATCCTCAAGCGCTTCCAGGCCGAGCGCGGCCCGGATGGGACGACGCTGCGCTTGATCCCGTCGATTCCGTGGGTTAAACATGGGTGGGCATCCTCATCAGGTGTTGGCGGAAACACAGACGAACCACGGGTGCCGCGAAGACACGCTCACGCGCGGCACCTCGGACGAGGCGACGTCGATTGGCTAAACGAATCGACCGGGATCACGGAGATTGGGCCGCGCGAGAAGAGACACGGGGAGCCTGTCTCAGACATCCGTTTAGCATGTCCTGAGACAACCTCCGGCGCGGCGAGGAAGCGTTAGCGAGTAGGCCCATTCCGGGGGCGTGGCATGGCGAGGAGGCTCATGGCGCGATCCCTCGGAAGGAGCAGGGAGGATAGAAAAGCGATCGACAAACCGTGGACCTCAAGCGCGTAGGCATCCCATGTTTGTCAGTCGGCCGACAACGCTGTCGGTCTTAGGGGCGAACTAATACTAAGCAGCAATCCTATCGGCTGAACTTGCGCGCGGACTTTAGTCGGCGCACGATTTTTCCGTGTAATCTGGCGAGACTTTACCAATCGAGGTGTCTGATGTGCATGGTTCTGGGAACGATGCGGATTGTCTGGGATGTAAGGGAATTGGTCAACTCGATGCGACATCCCTCCCCGTTTGCCTGGAGACCCATCCTTGGTAAATCAGCAGCTAGGTATATTCGTCCAGCGCAGCCATAGCGCCGCCTGAGCGTCGCTGGGCATGCGCCAGTCGCCGCGCGGTGAGAGGCTGATGGTGCCGACTTTCGGCCCATCAGGAAAGCAGGAGCGTTTGAACTGGTTGGCGAAGAAACGCTGAATGAACACCTTGAGCCATCCGTGAAGTTCCTGGGAACTGTAGGAGCGTAGGAAGCGGGCGCGCTGGGCGAGAAAGAGGATTTTTTCCGGCGCTGCGCCGTAACGGAGAAAGTGGAACAGGAAGAAATCGACTACCTCATAGGGGCCGATCGTGCCCTCGGTGGCCTGCGCCGGCTGGCCGTCCGCTCCGACCGGCAGCAATTCCGGCGAGATGAGCGTATCGACAATGTCGAGCAGCGTCTCACGGGCGTCGCCCTCGAACTCATTACGCGCCGCCCAATCCACCAGGAACTTGACGAGCGTCTTGGGGATGCTGCTGTTGGGGTTATACATGCTCATATGATCGCCGTTGTACGTGGACCAGCCCAGGGCCGCCTCGGACACGTCGCCGGTGCCGATGACGAAGCCGCTATTCATCAACAGGCTGGTGCGCATGCGCGCCTGCACATTCTCGAAGACGAGATCGTGGCACTCCTCCACCGTCAAACGGCGCAGACGTTCCGTCAGTTCCTCGACGTTCAAGCCCGTCAGGTCGATGCCGAACGGCCGATGTCCAAGGACGCGCATCTCCTCCAGACAAAGGGGACGTATATCGACTTCGCGCGCGGAAACGCCAAGCTGACGCATGAGGGCGCGTGCGTTGTCGCGCGTGCGGTTGCTGGTACCGAAGCCGGGCAGCGTGAATGCTTGGATGCGTTCTCGGGGCACGCTCAACGTATCCATCGTCTTGCACGCTACCAACAGGGCCAGCGTTGAATCGAGTCCGCCCGAAACGCCGATCGCAACCGGCGGCGAGCCGATATGTTCGAGACGTTTGGCCAATCCAGCGACCTGAATGTGGAAAATCTCTTCGCAACGATCGCGCAACTGCTCTTTTCCCTGCGGCACGAACGGATGCGCCTCGACCGGCCGCCGTAGGTCGGTCGGAGCCGGTTGCTCGCCGAGCGTGAATGCCGAACGTGTGAAGTCGCGCCCCTGGATGGGATAGCGCTGGGAATCGAGGAAGCTGTTGGTACGCTGACGATCGGCGCGGAGGCGATCGAGATCGATATCGGCGATGAGTAAGGCGTCCTCGCGCTGAAAGCGGCGCGACTCCGCGAGCATGGTGCCATTCTCGGCGATGAGACAGTGGCCGCCGAACACGAGGTCCGTCGTCGATTCGCCGACGCCGCAAGAGGCATAGACGTAGGCGGCCATGCAGCGGCCGGACTGATTGAGGACGAGTTGCCGGCGATAGCTTGCTTTGCCGATGATCTCGTTGCTGGCCGACAGGTTGACGAGGACAGTGGCACCTGCCATCGCCTGGGCCGAGCTGGGCGGACTTGGCACCCACAAATCCTCGCAAATCTCGACACCGACAATTAGCCCCTCCACGTCTGTGGCGGCGAAGAGATGGTTCGTATCAAAAGGAACCGCGGATCCGCCAAGGAGGATTTCGTTGCTGCGTGCCCGGATCGCTGGGGCGAACCAGCGCTCCTCGTAAAACTCTTTATAATTGGGCAAAAACGACTTCGGTACGACGCCAAGCAAACGCCCCTGATGAAGGATAGCGGCGCAGTTGAAGACCCGATCATCCACCACAAGCGGTAAGCCGATCACTGCCAGGCCGGTGAAGATCGCAGTACTTTCTTTGACGACTTGCCCGAGCGCCTCGACCGCGCCGCGTTGCAAGATCGGCTGATGAAACAAGTCGGAGCAAGTGTAGCCGGTCAGCGCCAGTTCGGGGAAAACGAGGACATGGACGCTTTCACTCTCGGCTTGTCGCATCAGGGCGAGGATGTGTTCGACATTGAACGCACAGTCGGCGACGCGCACCAACGGCGTGGCGGCGGCGACACGCAGGAAGCCGAAGGGATTCATCGATCACTCCGTCGGACCTCGGAACAATACCTGCCTCTCTTTATAGCGAACGGCCGGCTTACGCCGGCCGTTCGCTAACAATCAGCGGCGTCCCTGGCCGCGTGAGGATTTGTACTTACTGCTGCTCGCTCAACACTGTCTGTGCCTCCAATCAACGCTCGGAATCCAACACCCGCGTGTTCTACTTTATTAACTTCGCCACCCCCCACAGTTGCACGGCCGCGTCGCGGCTGACGGACAGCGTTTGTCGGCCACTGGCCAGAAACGCTACGCCGACGAGCGGTTGGGTGTGTTTGCGGAACGCCTTCAGTTCCTTACCGCCGGCCACATCCCACAAGCGCACCGTCGCATCGCTGCCGCCCGATACGGCGTGCCGTCCATCGGGACTGAACGCCACGCTTTTGACTCCGCTCTCGTGTCCCGCAAAGACCCGGATTTGCTTGCCGGAAGCGGCATCCCACAGCCGCATCGCGCGATCATCGCCGCAAGACAGAATGTGCCGGCCATCCGGCGAAAACACGGCACTGACGACGGAGTGCGTATGACCTTGCAGCGTCCGTAATACCTTGCCGCTCACCGCATCAATCATATAGACGCTGCGATCGGCGCAGACGAGGGCGCGCTTGCCGTCCGGCGCGAAGGCGATGTGGTTGACGTATTTCACCGTGTCGCCGAGAGCGAACCGAGCGAGATATTTGCTATTTTTAAGATCCCATAAGAACACTTCACCGTCGAAACCACCCGATAACGCTTGCTTGCCATCGGGCGAAAACGCCAGACTCGTGACGAGATCATCGTGTCCCTCGAACTTGCGCAGTTCGCGGCCGGTGGCCACATCCCATAGCCGCAGCGTCGCATCCTTGCTACCGGATAGCAGCCGTGTGCCATCCGGCGAGAACGCCACGCTCCATACCGAAGCCGTGTGCCCGATGCAGCGGCGCACGTCGCGCTGGCCTTCCACATCCCACAAACGCACCGTCTTGTCGGCGCTGGCGAAGGCGACGAAGCGCCCATCGCCGCGGATGGCGACGGCGTTGGCCGGACTGCTCTGCGCTTCCAGCGGATCGATCTCACCCGTGTTATCCGGCAGAAGCTGACCGACGGTGCCCGCCTGAAAGGGACTGCCCAGCCGCAGTTCGCGCACCAAGTCGGCGAACGATTGCGCCACAACCTGACGAGCGACCGTCGCCCCCGGTACCTTCAGCGCACCGAGATTGCGCGCCAGATTCTCCGACGCCGCCAGACGCGGTTGTAATTGTTCGGGGCGCAGTCCAACCTCGGCGGCCAGCGCCGGCAGATCGACATCCGCCTCGTAACGCAGCGTCATGCTCATGACCACCTCGGCGCGATCGACGCGGTTGCCCGTCTTCTCGACCGCCTTGCGAAAGCGTTCGGCGTCTTCCTCCATGAGGGCACGCATTTTGTCCTTCGGCACATACAGGGCGCGGATCAACTCGGCGTCCTTGCGACTAAACGCCTTGCGGTTTTTGCCGACGTGATCGCGGATTTGATCGTCCTTGAAGTTGATGCCGCGCGCGTGGCAGGCCATGCACGAGATGCCCGCTTCGACTGTGCGATCAGGACGTTTGGGATCGCTGACAATCGCCGTCACGCCTTTATCCTGACGCACGTTATTGGCGTTGACAAGCATGTAACCTTGCAGGCCGTTAGGCAGATGGAAGATGATTTCGCCGGCCGCGTGCTGGAAACTGTTCTCGCCAAAACCGGGGCCGAGCGGATAAGCGAACAGGTTACGGCGATCGGGCAGAAGAATGTCACGCTCGATAAGATTCTGCGGCACCGCCTCAAAATCGTAGCTGCGCCAGTAGGCGCCGTTCTGAGCGTCGTGGCGTTCCAGGACGCGATTGTTGCGCGAGATGCCGGAACCGTTGAAGCCAGCGCGGGCAATGCGCTCCTGCTGAATGTCCAGAGGCACATCGACGCGCAGTTGCCGCTCCAACTCCGAGGCGTTCGTGGGGATTTGCAGGAGATCGTAGTACAACGGCGCCCGCGAGGCGTTGGCGATGAACCAATCCGCACGCACGCACGGCATGCGCGTCCGCGTCGCCACCAGCACGGCCCGCGCCGCTGCCGTATCCAGCAGAACACCGTAAGGATAGTCGGCGGCCAGACGGTTCCACAGGTTGGCGTCCCACAAGTAATCGCGCAGGTCGATCCGCAGCACGAGGCCGGATGGATCGATCGGCTTGGGCAGTGCGATGCGGGGATGCCACGACAAACTGTTGAGCAGTTTGCTCAGGGCATGGCGATACGTCGCCAACTCATCGGCCCCGGCCCCGGCATTGAACAGCGACGCCAAACTGAAATAGCGTGTGAAACGCCGGCTGCGTTTTTCCTGTTTGTCGAGGTCGGCGAGAATCAGGTCATTGACGTCGGCCTCGCTCACGAGGATGCGCGCACTGGCTGGTTGCGTAGAAGGTGCGCCGGTTTCGATCCATTGCTTGATAATGGCAAGGTCGGCGGGAGTGGGACGCGGTTGTTCGTCGGCCGGCGGCATCTTGCCGGCGGCCATACGCTTGAATAACGGCGATTGCTCGGCCTTGCCGGGAAGGATTTTCTTACGCGCGACCAACTTATCGCGGTCGAGGATGAAGTTCATGCCGCCCTCAACGGCACCCTCCTGACCGTGGCAGCGATGACAGTTGGTTTTAAGGATCGCCTGCGCCTTCTGTGCCAGTTCCTTCGGCTCCGGCCCTGCCTGGGAGCGCCCCGCGACGATGAACAGACCGAACAGCACGAGGAGAGAATAGCGATAATAAGCGGCGCGTTTCATAAGAATCTCCCGCACAAACCACGCATGGTTCTCCCCCATCCTCCAGGGTATCATCTTGCTCTCCCGCTGGGTATTGACGGATGCGCAAATGTCTCCTCCATGTACTTTAGACGAGATGGCCGGGCCGCCGGTTTGTTCAACCAATGTTCCGAGCGCTCGCTCCGCAACGCCGCGATCAAACCGTCCGTTCTTTTGTCATTCATGCCAGCGTATTGCCACCATTTACAGATAGTTTTTGCCCGGTTACAAACCGTGCGCCGTCGGAGGCCAGGTAAGCGACGGCCTCGGCGATGTCATTGGGTTCGCCCATGTGCTTCATCGGCACGGCTGCGGCGTAGGCGTCTTTCGATTCCTGCGAATCGCCGGCGTGGCGCTCCGTCGGAATCCAGCCCGGCGCGACGTGATTGACGGTGATCTGCCAGGGTGCCAGTTCCATCGCCCACGAGCGCGTCAGACCGAGTTGCGCTCCCTTGGCCGACACGTAATTCGAGAACTCCGGTACGCCGCGCTCGAACACTTCGGAGCCGATGTTGATGATGCGGCCGGAACGGCGTTCCTTCATCGACGGCAGCACGGCCTTGGCCAGCAACAGCGGACTTTTGACGAAAAACTCCAATTGATCGAGACAGTGCCGCCAGGTTAGCTCCTCGAGCTTGATGAATGGCTGCGGCCCGGTGGCGTTGAGAACGAGAATGTCGATCGGGCCGAACGCCTTTGTCACCTGGGCAATCAGATTGGCGATAGCGGACTCGTCGCGCACATCGGCCTGAAAGACCTCGGCCGTGCCGCCGGCTTGACGAATCTGATCGCGCACCCGCGTAGCCTTTTGCGGACTGCCGAAACAGTTGATCGCCGTGCGTGCGCCGCAGGCCGCCAACTTGCAAGCGATAGCCGCCCCCAAACCACGCGATGCTCCTGTCACCAGTGCCGTCTTGCCGCGCAAATCGTGTGTCATCCCGCTATCCCTTTCGTTAGATCCCATCCGCAATCCAGAGAAGCAACATTATACGGAGGCCAAACGATTCAGGATGACAGCGGATCGCCGGACTGGACGTGACGGCGATAGTGGCCGGGCGTCTGGCCGGTCTCGCGCTTGAACACGACGCTCATATACTCTGGGTGTTCGTAGCCGGCCAACTCGGCGATGCGTTCCAGAGACAGATCCGTCTCGGCCAGCAGTTGCTTGACGCGCTTGAGTTGCACGGCACGAATCTCGGCTTGCGGCGATCGACCCAGGTATTTGCGGAACTGTCGTTCGAGGAGAGTGCGTGACAGCGGCACTTGCTGGAGCAGATCCGGCACCGTCGCGCCGGCGCAGGCGTTCTCGCGGATGTAGCGCACGGCGACGGCGATGTGGGGATCGTCGATGGCCAGCACATCGGTGGACTGGCGCGTCGTCACACCGAGCGGTTCGATCCACAGGTGCATGCTCGGCGGTTTTTCGCCCCTCATCAAGCGATCGAGCAGCGCGGCCGCCTCGTAGCCGATGCGCTCCGGATTGGGGACCACGCTTGAGAGTGGTGGATCACATAATTC
Source organism: Gemmataceae bacterium (assembly GCA_035553375.1). Lineage (GTDB taxonomy): Bacteria > Planctomycetota > Planctomycetia > Gemmatales > Gemmataceae > JAJPHU01. The sequence goes on along the minus strand of DATNCY010000111.1, from coordinate 12,056 downwards.
ACATAACAACATATCATTATCCGCGCCGATGACGGCGACTTCCTCCGGCACGCTGAGGTTGACGCGCTGACAGGCGTCGAGGACGTGCTGGCCGCGCGAGTCATTGCAGGCGAACACGCCAACCGGCCGAGGCAGACCGCGCAGCCAATCGCCGATGCGGGCCTGCTCCTGCTCCCAGGGATGAGCGTCTCGGCCGCCCCACGGAGATTCGTAACTCCCGCAAGCGGTCCCCGCCGTGCCCAACGCCTCCCGGAAGCCGTCCAGACGTTGGCGCGACCAGGCGTGGCCGGTGAAGCCGCATACCGCGAAGTGACGGAAGCCGCGCTCCAGCAAATGCTCGGCGGCGAGCCGGGCGATGGCTCGATGATCCGATTCAATCACCGGCAAGCCGAGATTTGGGTATACGTCATTGAGGTTCACGACCGGGATGCGTTTCTTGCGCAGCCGTTCAGCGAGCGGCGGATCGGTCATGCGGCTGATGATGCCGTCGCCGCGCCACGCCTTCAGCCAAGTCGGTGGCGCGGCCCCCAGTTCGCGCAGTTCCAGAAAGACCGACCACGGTTGATGGGAGCGCAAGTAGCGGATGATGCCGCGCAGGATATGCCGGCCGTACACCTGCGACGTTTCCACCATCAGCGCGACATGCGGGCGCATCACCGATCCTCTTCTTTCTTGTGTCCCGCGTGGCAAAGATACGGTCCTTGGTTAGGGTTGTCCAAAACCAAGTCCCAAGTTTAGCGGCGACGCGCAGCGGAGCGCGAGGCTCGCGCTCCGCTGCGCGTCGCCGCTAAGGGTCTGTCCACGAATGACTTCCACGTTTTCCTGAGCGGGGGGCGTCAGCCTCCTGAGACTCGGCAGACTCAGGGGGCTGACGCCCCGCTCAGCGAAGGTATTTCCGGACAACTCCTAAATGAGAAGTTATTCTTGGACAAGTCCGAAGCGTCGCTAACCAATGTCTTTCGCCATGCGCGACTCCATATTATGGACCTGGAAGCAACCGTTCTCAAACGATTTCCCACCAGGCCCCCTCTTGCCGCTGGAAACGAAGACGCCGAAACGCTAGTCCAGGCAAAGGATCTCAATAATTATACGCTGGTTCTCATGGACTGGTTGAGATGAGGGCACTAACATTAGATTAAAAGAAGTGTAAGAATCGCCTCAATCGTCCCTCGTAGCTCGCTTTCATGTGGTTCAACCGGAAACAGTATCACTAACTTAACCGAATTGGCAATCCCAGGCGATTGTTGCTCTTCACTCTTGGGAGCGAGCGCGTGAATTTGCGCCACGGTCTTTATTTTCGCGAGGGTTTCCCCATGTTTCTCTCTGTCCTTCCGCCGCGTGATTGTCGCGATCCCAATCGACGAGCCTTTACCTTGATTGAGTTGCTGGTGGTGATCGCCATCATTGCCATCCTGATTGGCCTGCTCTTGCCCGCCGTGCAGAAGGTGCGCGCGGCGGCGGCGCGTACGCAGGGCGTCAACAATCTCAAGCAGCTGGGCCTGGGCATGCAAAATCACCACGACACGCTCGGCATGCTTCCCGACGCCGGAGCGGGCCAGGGCGTGTGGCCAGTCTCTCAGGCGATGGGCGTTTCTCAGCCGGGTCCTTGGACCTATCAGATCCTGCCTTTCATCGAGCAGCAAAATTTCTGGCAGAATTGGGTGACCGGATCGAACAATCCCGGCATCGGCGTAAAGGTATTCATGGACCCCGGTCGCGGGCGGGGGCTGGTGGATAGCAACGGCTACGCCCGCACGGACTACGCCATCAACTCGGTCGTCTTCGGCGGCGGCGGCACCAGCGCGCTCGCCACCGCCGCCTGTACCGGAGCTGCCATCCACTCCAAACAACCCGTAAGACTGGTGAGCCTGGCGGATGGCACCTCGAACACCATCTTCGTTGGAGAGAAATCGGTGCCCACCGCAGGCTATAACAACAACGTGGGCAACTGGGACGACGGTGCCTTCCAGGCCTACGGAGGCGATCAGCGCAATGGGATTTACAGCTTTCAGGATAATGGCGGCGCTGCTCTGGGCGGCTGCAATGGCGGGCCGTGGTGGGGCTCGCCCTACGCTGGCGGCTTCCCGATCGGCATGTACGACGGCAGTGTGCGCTTCATTCAGTTCGATTCGAGCGTCGGCTACCTCTCGGCGCTTCTCACTTCCAACGCGGGTGACATCTACGCCGGCCCGTGATTCGCGCTTCCTTGAATTGCCGGCCCACGGCACCAGCAAGGAAATCCCTTGCTGGTGCTGCGGGCCGGCAAAAAATTAGAGCCTTTTAGGCACCTTCTTCTCGTGGGTTCCCTCATCGAATTTCCCGTTGCCGCACGCTCGTCACCGCAAACGATCTCAAGAGATTTACGTCTATTCTCATGGCGTAATGATCGGTACGGTTGTATGGTGAATAGGTATCCGGCCGGAATCTCCCACTTGGCGTCGAATCGGAATAGGCACTATGATACGGGTTTTTGCTCTCCGCCGCGCAGATAACGACGGCCGCCTTCTCATATTGCTGCTCGCCTTCCTGTTGTTCACTGTCTCCCTGCACGCCGCTGGTACAGCGGCACAGCCGTCTGCCGAGGCGATGCGCTTCTTCGAGTCGCGCATTCGGCCGGTGTTGGTGGAGAATTGTTTCCAATGTCACGCCGACAAGAAACAGCGCGGCAGTCTACGCGTGGACTCGCGCGCCGCGCTGATGGCCGGCGGCGATCAAGGCGCGGCGATCGTGCCGGGTAAGCCGGAGGACAGCTTGCTCATCAAGGCCGTTCGGCAGCAAGATGATGAACTGAAGATGCCGCCGAAGAAGAAATTGGCGAAAGAACAAATCGCCGATTTGACCCGGTGGGTCAAGATGGGCGCGCCCTGGCCGGGTGCGGATACGACGGTCGCCGCTCCCGTCAAGCGAGAGTTTCACATCAGTGAACGCGATCGCGCGCACTGGGCGTTTCAGCCGGTCAAACGGCCGATGACGCCTGCTGTCAAAAATCGCGCCTGGGTGAAGAATCCCATCGATGCCTTCATCCTGGCGAAGCTCGAAACGAAGGGATTTACGCCGAATCCACCGGCGACGAAACGCGCGTTGATTCGCCGGGTTTATTACGATTTGACCGGCCTGCCGCCGACGCCGCGCGAGGTCGAAGCGTTTGTCGCCGACTCGTCGCCGCGCGCTTACGAGGAGCTGATCGATCGCTTGCTGGCCTCGCCGCGCTACGGCGAAAAGTGGGGCCGGCATTGGCTCGATCTGGTGCGCTATGCCGAAACCAACAGCTACGAACGCGATGGCCGCAAGCCGAACGCCTGGCGCTATCGCGATTACGTGATCCGTTCCTTCAATGCGGATAAGCCGTACAATCGCTTCCTCCGCGAACAGCTGGCCGGCGATGAGATGGCGGACGGCGGTGCCGATGGCATCATTGCGACCGGCTATTATCGTCTGGGCATTTGGGACGACGAGCCGACCGACCGCGAGCAAGCTCGCTACGACGGACTCGATGACATCGTGGCCACGACGGGGCAAGTGTTCCTCGGTCTGACCTTCGATTGCGCCCGCTGCCACGATCACAAGATCGATCCCATTCCGCAGAAGGATTACTATCGGCTGGTGTCGTTCTTCCACAACATCAATCACTATCGCAACGGCGGTCCTACGGATGAAGTGCTGATCGAGACCGACCCGGCCGGCAAACGCGCCTATGAAGAGCGTGTCCGCACGCGGAAGCAGAAGCGTGAGGAGTTGCAGACGGCGTTGACCGCGTTTGAGACGGACTTCCGCAAGCTCTACGAACAGATTCACGGCCGGCGTGTCGAAGCCGGTCAGGTGTCCGGCCTGGCCCGCGCCAACGGGGCCAAGTTGCTCGGTGCCGAGCGATTCAAACGCTATGCGGAAGAACGCCGCGAACTGCAAACGCTGCTACGTAGCAAAGTGGCCGGCGAAATGGCCCTGTGCGTGACGGAACCGGGTAACCGCGCTCCCGACACGTTCGTCCTCATTCGCGGTAATGCGCACGTCAAGGGCGACAAGGTTGAGCCGGCTTTCCCGGTGATTCTCGGCGGCGGCAAGCCTATCCTGCCGACGCCGTCTTCCACGGCGAAGACGACCGGCCGGCGGCTGGCGTTGGCGAACTGGATCGCTTCGCCGGACAATCCGATGACCGCGCGCGTCATGGTCAATCGCATTTGGCAATATCACTTCGGCCGCGGCATCGTCCGTTCGTCGAGCAACTTCGGCTTGCAAGGCGACCGCCCGACGCATCCCGAATTGCTCGACTGGTTGGCCGATGAATTCGTGTCCCCCTCACCCCAACCCTCTCCCCCTAAAGGGGGAGAGGGCAGGGTGAGGGGGTGGAGCATGAAATCGTTGCATCGGCTCATGCTCACCTCGAACGCCTATCAGATGTCGTCGCGGACTAATGACAAGGCGTTGTCAGCAGACCCTATCAATGATTTGTTCTGGCGTTTCGATATGCGACGATTGACGGCCGAGGAGGTCCGCGATTCGACCCTGGCCCTCAGCGGCACGTTGAATCTGAAGATGTACGGTCCCGGCGTTTTCACGGCGATTCCACGTGAAGTGATGGCCGGCCAGTCGATACCGGGTAACGGTTGGGGTACATCGCCTTTTGAGGAGCAATGCCGGCGCAGTGTCTACGTTCACCTCAAGCGTTCGCTGCTGACACCGATCCTCGAAAGTTTCGACACGGCCGAGACGGATCGCTCGACGCCGGTTCGCTTCGTCACCACGCAGCCGACGCAGGCGCTGGCGCTACTCAACGGCGACTTTCTCAACAAGCAAGCCGCTCTCTTCGCCGACCGTCTGCGCCGCGAGGCCGGCGCGGACATTGGCAAGCAAGTACGGCTTGCGCTGAGCCTGGCGATGACGCGACCGCCAACGGATGCCGAAGTACGGCGCGGCGTGGGTTTGATCGCCAACCTGAAAGCGAAAGATAATGTCAGCGCCGAGGGAGCGCTACAATACTATTGCCTTGTAGTGTTGAGCTTGAACGAGTTCGTTTATCTCGACTGAGGTAATCGTGTCCTACATGTTTGAGGTGTATTACAAACCGCCTGCCGATCCGAAGAAAGAATCGGTACTATTGGAGCATGTTGCCGAGCTTGGCGGCCACCTGGACTACCGGGAAGAACCGGAGAACGAACCACGGGAAAATATCTGTCTGACCTACGAATTCGATGATCTCGATCGGGCGGCGGCCGCCGCTGAATGCTTGCGGCAACAGGGAGAGTACGTGGAAGGACCGCAACCCTACGGTTAAGAGAGCGAAAGATGAATACGACGAACGCCACCCCGATGGTGGGACAGCCTGTTCCCCTGATCGATCTTTCGGAATGGGAACCGCTCTCTCCCGACGTCAGCGAGGAAGAACTCGATCGACGGGCGCAGTCAAACGAGAAACGCTATACGACAGCGGAAGTCCTCGCCCAACTGGAGAAACGGCAGGACGTTCACAATATACTTTGAAGTTCGACGTGGCTTTTTCAGAGGGCGAGTTCCACCAGTCAGGGCATCCAAGGCAAGATGCCTTAGAGTGAACGCGGCGAGATCGCTCTATGCAAGTCCTTGTGATGAACAACAAGAGCAAGTATTATCACGTAATCTGTAGTAAGTGTGCTGAACGCATTCGCCAAGGGCGGCAATATGTTCTCGACCCAGAACGTAGCAGTGGCACGGCACACGGCAAGGGAGTCCCACTCATCTACCACAAAGTGTGTTACGAACAACTCAAGGGTAAGAAGTAGTTTGTCGATTGCACGAAAGGACATTCCTACGCCTCTCGCTTGCTCTCTTACTCGTTCCCGGTACTCGATTGACCGACATTGACGGAGACTTGTCATGGATCACAGTTCTTCAAACTCGCCTCAACCAGCCCGCAACTTCTGCCACCGAACGCGCCGCGAGTTCTTGTGGGAAACCGGCGCGGGTTTCACCGGCCTTGCCCTGAGCGGCCTGCTATCGCTGGACAGTTTCTTCACGAATCAAGCCGTCGCCGCCGATGGCGCGGCCAAGTTCGGCAATCCGCTGGCTCCGAAGAAAGCGCCGCTGCCCGCCAAGGCCAAGAGCGTGATCTTCCTGTTCATGTACGGCGGACCTAGCCAGGTCGATACGTTCGATTACAAACCGAAGCTGTACGAACTCGATGGCAAGACGATCCCGATCAAGACATTCGGGCGCGGCGGCAAGAAGAACGAAGGCCGCGTTGTCGGGCCGAAGTGGAAGTTCAAGCAATACGGGCAGTGCGGCAAGTATGTCAGCGAGCTGTTCCCGCACCTGGCGACGTGTGTCGATGACATCGCCTTTTTGCACTCGATGACGGCGGATTCGCCGATTCACGGCTCGGCGATGCTGCAAATGAACACCGGCAAAATTCTGTCCGGCAGCCCCTGTCTCGGTTCGTGGGTCAACTACGGATTGGGCAGCGTCAACGAGAACCTGCCCGGCTTCGTCGTCATGCTCGATCCGACCGGCGGACCGATCAGCGGTGCCAAAAACTGGTCGAGCGGCTACATGCCGGCCAGCTATCAAGGGACGATCCTGCGCTCGGCCGGCGCTCCCGTCCTCAATCTCAAACGTCCCGACGGTATGAGTGAATCCGTGCAGCGCCGCTTGCTCGATACGCTGCACGATTACAACGCCGAGCATCAAGCGCCGCGCGCCGACAACAGCAATCTGACCGCCCGCATCGCCAGCTACGAGATGGCGTTCAAAATGCAGCGACACGCGCCCGAGGCCGTGGAACTGAGCCACGAAGCCGAGGCGACGAAGGCAATGTATGGCTTCAACGACAAGCGAACGCGCGATTTCGGCACGCGCTGCCTGCTGGCACGCCGGCTCGTCGAGCGCGGCGTGCGCTTCGTGCAGATTTACGCCGGCGGCGCACACAACGACGACAACTGGGACGCTCACGGCGATTTGGTGCGCAATCACACCTATCACGCCGGCCGCACCGATCAACCGATTGCGGCGCTATTGAAGGATCTGAAACGTCGCGGTCTGCTCGATTCGACGCTGGTGGTATGGGGCGGCGAGTTTGGCCGGCAACCGACGGCCGAGTACGCCAAGGGCACCGGCCGCGATCACAACGCCTACGGCTTCACGATGTGGATGGCCGGCGGCGGCATCAAGGGCGGCATCAGCGTCGGCGAAACCGACGAACTCGGCGCATCCGCCGTGGTCAATCGCTTCCACGTCAAAAACCTGCATGCGACCATATTGGCTCAGCTCGGTTTCGATCCGAACAAGCTGACGTATTTCTATGGTGGACTCGATCAGAAATTGGTCGGCGTCGAGGGAGCGGAGACGATACGGCAGATTATTTGAAGAGAAGATGACCGATTCGATCTTGCCGAATTCAGGATATTATTCAGGGCTCTCAAGGTGCTTTTCTTCGCCGCGGCTTTCTCTTATTTCTTGTCTTCGCCCCCGCCGATTGGCCGCGTTCCTCACCCAAGGGGTATTGTTTCAGTCGGCTCGCCAGATCTGCGTATAGCTGGTCGAAAGTCCGGCAGTAAATATGTTTTGAGTTGACGATAGTCCTGGACTCTCGCCATGCAAGCCGTCGTAGTTCTCTGCGAGCGAATGCCTCATCTCTCCCCACGATCAGTAGTCCGAAGTAATCTATGGGACATTGGCCGAACCGATCACTGTAGCCGTGCTGCGACTCTTCTTCATGCAGTTTCCAGAACCAGTCCACCACTTGGCTGTATCCGTGTTCAAATCGAGGAGCCCATTCCGGGGTAACCTTCTCCCTTTTTCGGACGAAGATATTATCGGGAGCCCCAATCTCAAACTCGATGAAGCCGTAATGTTTCGTCGTCGAATCGCCAACCACGAGATCGCAGGTGAAGTCTCCGAATAGGGAGTATTCGTAAGCAAGTAAATCAAAGTGGGTGATGCCCCACGGATCGTACACGCCAATGAACGCGGAAAGATGCTGCCGGTTTCGGAAAAACGGTAGCAGTTCCTCTCTTTCTCTCAAAATCTGCCTGTCTGCCAGCAAGCGGCGAAATTCCTCCAGTTCCTTCCGGCATTGCTCGGGATTCCATTGGATTCTGACGAACTCTTTCATGATTTCCCGACAGACTCCTTTCGCGTCGCGAAGAATCGATCGAGGGTTTCCTGCCGCGCAAAATTCTCAATTTCCAATCGTATTCCGCCCTCCTCCGGCTTAAAAAAGAGCATCAGTTCCGATGTGACGCGCAAGAGATAAGTCGGCACGCTGTCATCCACACGACGAATTCCCGCTTTCGTCCATTCTTCCGGCTTGAGGCGACGAAGGTGCTGGAGGCGTTCGGCGACATGTTTCTGCTCTGCGGTGGGTAGTGAAATCCAGGCGGGGATGGCCCCTGAATTCAGAGTCACCCATTCCGGCAACTCCTTTAAGGACTCCTCCCACATTTGTCTAAGCGCGTAATCCGTCCACGAGCGAAAGACGAGCGGCGTCCCATGGACTCGCTCATACCCGGCGCGACGCCGATCTTCGTCGAATCGGAACACGCGGTATTCTTTTCGATCCGGACCACCGACCCCGACCGCTATTTCAGGACGGCGGGCTCCATCAGGCCATTCGTGAACATCCAAGGGATATTGAAGAGCTACATCGGATTCCACTGCTCCGAGATAGCCATCTGTGCGAGGATCTTCGTGTGTGAAGATTAGAAAATTGGTTCTCGGATCTCGAACAAGGAACATGTTCATCTCCTATCTCTTTGGGTAATCCTGTCTGCATCACTTGTTTCAAACCGATACGTCATTGTACTGTTCAAAGAAGCATCCCAACAACTCGTCATGAAACGTAATCTCATTTGGGTGCTGTGTGGCGTGAGGCGGCACCTGGAGATTTTTGCGCCGCAGTCCCAAGAGCGACCGAGACAAACCAATCGACCCCGGGACCGTCGGCGATTGCCTGCTGATACTTGTGCAATACATGCAACATGCGCTGACTGCCCGCCAGTTCGGGGCGAGTGGCCATCTGCACGAGCGCGTCCGGCAGCGCGGTCATGAGGTAACGTGCCGTCTCCGCCTTGTCTTCGCCGACGCTCTTCTCGGCGTACTTGCTGACCGATTTCTCCAACACAAAACCCTTGCCGCGTTTCTTCAACGCGGCAAGGTCCGCGTTCGAGATGCCCAGCGCGCGATAAGGCTCCTCGCCCGACAGCGCCACCTTGAAACGCTCGTCACGCACGAAATTGACGGTGTATTTCGTCTCACCGCGCAGGGTTGCATCGACGTGATGGAAAATCTCATGATGCAGCGTCGTGGGCAGCTGCGCATCGCTGTAATAGGCGGCGGCAAGGGCGTTTTTGCCGTTGTAAATGCCGAAATAGCGATAGCCCTTGAGTTGCTCATCGTAGGGCCGAAAACCATCGCCCTGGTTCGAGATGCAGGCGGCGAAAATGCCAACCGCCTTGAGACCCATCTTCTTCAGATAACGCGGCGGAAGTTTGCGGATCTCAACCAGCGCGATGCGCGCCGCGCGCAGTTGGCTTTTCTCATCCAGAGGCGGCATCAGGTCGTGATAGGCGCCCTCCGGTAAATCCTTGACCGCGAAAACGAGGCGGCTGCCGGAATAATCGGCGAAGGTTTTCTGGAGTTGCGCGAGCGATTCCTGGCGCGGCTCGGCGGCGGAAGAAAGGGGCGAAACGCCGGTCAGCACGATGAGGGCGATGACCGGAGACAGACGTTTCATGTTCGACTCCTCGGGAGCGGAGACGGTCCATCCGTTGATTGATAAGCAGAACCGTTAAACAAAATTAGTAGCCGTTCACCTCTCTGAGAGTAGTTTAGGAGCGGGGAGGCCGTACCGATGAGCGCTGACCGCCTCGGCCAGATAATTCAACACCGACCGTTCTTGCAAACGCAGGGTTTGCACCACGGTCAAGATCCGCTCCACAAAGCGGCAGCCACCCGCACTATGGCAACCGTAGGCATTCTTCCGCCCCAACACTCCCGTCCGCAATACACGCTCCCCCTGTTCGAGGTCGGCGAGCCGTTGCTGCAAGGCAGCAATGGTGGCATCGCGTTGCCGACAGCCTTGACACCTATGCGTGGCCTGTCGCCATTCTAGCAATCGTCAAGGTGAGCGGCGTGGCTGCCCTCCGAAAAGAGGTGAACGGTTACCTATGATCTACGACATCACTCCCGCTGTCTCCGCCCGTCTGTGTGTGTGGCCCGGCGATACCTCGCTATCGCGTGAGGTGTTGCAGGACATGCAACGCGGCGACAACATCACGCTATCCACCCTGCGCGCCACCGTTCACCTGGGCGCCCACGCCGACGCGCCCAGTCATTACGGCACGAATGCATCGACGATCGATCAACGCAGTCTCGATTATTATCTGGGGCCGTGTCAGGTTGTGCGTTTGGCCGTACCGCGCGGCGTGCGTATCACTCCGGCCATGCTGTCGGGATCCATCGAGGCGCCGCGCGTGCTGCTGGCCACCAACACGTATCCCGACTCGGAGCATTTCAATGAAGACTTCGCCGCCCTCGCTCCCGAACTGGTCGAGAGCCTGCATCGCCAGGGTGTCAAGCTCATCGGCATTGACACGCCGAGCGTCGATCTTTTCGACTCGAAGGATTTGCCCAGTCATCGGCAGTTCCTGAAGTGCGACATGGCGATCCTGGAAGGACTCAGGTTGAAGGATGTGCCGGAAGGGTTGTATGAATTGATCGCGCTGCCGTTGAAACTCACCGGCTTTGACGCGAGTCCCGTGCGGGCGATTTTGCGGCGCTGACTCTGACACGTCTGGCGAACGACCGGCACCAGCCGGCTGATACTGGCTCTTCGCCGGAATCCATTGTCGTTCTTGCACCTGTCGCCGAGGGCGCTATGATACGATCTCCGCCGTTGACTCAAGGGGAGGGCGTCATGAGCAAACCCGACCGACCGATCCTTGTCACATTGCTCGCGATCTCGCAGTTGGTCGTGGGCGGACTTCTCCTGGTCTGCGGGGTGTTCGGCCTAGTTGCGACCGTGGCAGGATCCTCGTCAACAACGGTAACCATATCTGACCGCGGACAATCGATCACCCGAGTTTACGACACCGAAGAGGAGATGGAGAAGGAGGCTCCTGGCTACAAACTTTTTCTCCTCGGCGGCGGAGGTGTCAGTATCTTGCTCCACGTCACCATGATCGCTGGGGCCATTGGTCTGTTGAAGTTGAGTGCCTGGGGTTGGTGGGTCAGCCTCACCTGGGCTTTACTACGCCTTCTGTATCAGATCATAACACTCGGTTATCTGTGGTTCGTGGCGATGCCGGCCGCGAACCGGATGGCACACGCGGTCGTGCGGGACCGCAATGGTGTCTTAAACTCGTTGGTCAATGGGAACACTTTTTACCATATTTTCTGGGCGATTTTTTTCTAGGGTAGCAAACTCAGCTGGAGGGTACCCTGGGTGCCTATTATGAAGATAGACCCACGCCCGAGGAGGTTTCCCCATGCCACGCACCCGCGCACGGCCTCGACCCACGCACACGCAAACCCTGATTCCTTTCACCAGCCATTGTCCCGTCTGCTTTCACAAGCTCTGGGACGACTACCGCAACTTCCGAACCGTCACCACCCTCTACGGCGTCGTCCGCCTCACGCTGCACGTCCGCCGCTGCCCCAATTCCGCTTGTGAACGCTTCCACCGCCCCTACCGCCCAGAGACCGAACCGCACCTGGCCCTGCCACACCATGAGTTCGGTCTGGACGTCCTCACCTTGGTAGGCCGCCTTCGCCATGCGGAACACCGCAGCGTTCCCGAGATTCACCGGGAGTTGACCCGCCGCGGTGTCACCGTCGCCCCACGCACTGTCAGCAACTTGCTGGACCGCTACGACGAACTGCGTGCCCTGGCCACGGCCGATCCCAAACGCTTGGGGCCGTTGTTACGCCAACAGGGTCGGGTGGTACTGGCCATCGATGGCTTGCAACCCGACGTCGGCCACGAGGTCTTGTGGGTGCTGCGGGACTGCCTGTCCGGCGAGGTGCTGCTGGCCAAGAGTTTGTTGTCGGCCACCATCGCCGATCTGACGGCTTTGCTGACCGAGGTG
>DATNCY010000110.1:0-2936 GCA_035553375.1 Gemmataceae bacterium | reverse complement strand
GGCGATAGCCGCACTTATCATCTGCACGAGGGCCGTCTGGTCCAGTTGACGCGCGATCAAACGCTGGTCAATCGCCTGGTCGAGTTGGGCACGCTCACCCCGGAGGAGGCCGAGACGCATCCGCGCCGCAATGAATTGCAGCAAGCGGTCGGCGGTCAGCCCGATGTCGAACCGGGTGTGTATTCCGGTGTGATGAAGCCTGGCGACTGGGTCGTGGTCTGTTCGGACGGTCTAACCAATCACGTCAACAACGCCGATTTGCAACAGATGCTCCAGGGCGAAGGTTACTCTGCCGAGACAGTGGCACGCCGTCTGGTGAACTTGGCCAATTTGCAGGGCGCGACCGATAACGCCACGGTCGTCGTCATTCGGGCGACGTGATTCGCGAGAACGGTAATGTTCCCGGTTGCTTGTGGCTGCCGCTTCTCTCCGCTACAATGTCCGAGCATTTACGGAAAAGCGAGAGAAAGCCACTCCGGTTCGATCCAAGCAAAGGGGAGCATGATGTTGCATCACGAGAGAACGTGTGCGCCGAGGAAGTTCTTGCTCGCGCTGGCGGGTGTGCTGCTGTTGGCTGGCGGCCTGGCGCTGCCGGCTCGCGCCGCGGACAAAAAAGCCGATTATTCGTCGCTGGCTCTTATTCCCGCCGACGCCGCCCATTACAGTGTCACGCTCCGCGGCCGCGAGCAATTCGATGCCGTCGCCAAAAGCAAGGCGTGGGCGAAAATCCAGAACCTGCCGGCCTTCCAGATGGGCTGGGCCTTGGTCAAGTCCCAGTATGCCGATGAGAACGGCAAACTCGCTCCCTTACGCGAATGGATGTCTCAGGCGGAGAACAGCGCGCTGGTTGATGTACTTGTCGAAGCGATTTCCAGCGAGATTTTCGTCTACGGCGGCGCCAACACCGCCGATTTCTCGCACCTGTATGCGCAGGTCAACATGGCCCGCTATCTGGGGCCGGTGGAAGAACTGATTCGCAACCCCAACTTGAAGGGAGCCGAGTTAACCGAGGTCATGAGCCAGGCTCAGATGCGGAGCGTGCTTCGCGTTTTGGCTCGCAACCCCGATAAGGTGCGCATTCCCGATCTCGTCATCGGCTTCAAGATCGCCAGCGCCAAGAAAGCCGAGGATCAAGTCAAACGCCTTGAGGATCTACTCAACGCCGTGGTGCAGATACAGCCCATCCTGCAAGGCCGCGTCAAGCGCGTCAAGGTTGGCTCCGGCAGCTTCCTCACGTTGAAGCTCGACGGCGAGATGGTGCCGTGGGATGCCAAGCCCATCACGGACATGGAAGAGGCGGCCGGCGAATTCGAGGGTGTGGTGAAGAAGTTGAAGGAACTCAAGCTCACCCTCAGCCTCGGCGTGCGCGACAACTATCTGCTGTTCTCCATCGGCTCGTCCACCGATGGGCTGGCGCAGCTGGTCGGCGCGGGCAAACGGCTGACCGACCAACCGGAACTCAAGCCGCTGGTCCGCGCCGCCGACAGACGGCTGACCGGCATCAGCTACACCAGCAAGGCGATGGCCGCCAGCTCGCAGATGAATCAAAAGGACATCGATCGCCTATCGCTGTTGGCCCGGCAGGGACTGGAGGCGGCGGGCGTGCCGGCGGAGAAACGCAAGGCCATCGAAAAGGACGTGATCGATCTGGCCACCACGATGAAGACGAACATGCCCGAACCGGGAGCATCCCTGAGCTTTTCCTATCTCAGCGAGCGCGGTTACGAGGGCTACACGTATCACTATGCGCTCGCTCCCGAACTGGATGGCTCCAAACCGCTGACGCTGCTCGATCACGTCGGTGGCGATCCGATCCTGGCTGCGGTCGGTCGATCCAAGGGCGCTCTGGACCAGTATCGAATCCTGTCGAAATGGATCAAGACGGCGTATGGCCATGCTGAGCCGGTGATCGTGGGCAAATTGGACAAGGAGCAGAAGGAGAAGTATCAGCAGGTCAGCAAGTCTGTCCTGCCGTTGTTGAAACGGCTCGACGAAATTACCGGCAAGATGTTGCTGCCGGCGCTGGCCGATGGGCAGGCTGGCTTCGTGATCGATGGCAAGTGGAAGAGCAAGCAATGGCACAAGGACATGCCCGCCAGCGACAAGGCGCTGCCGATGCTGGAACTGGGCGTGATTGTCGGTGTCAGCGACGCCGAACTGCTGGAAAAGGCGATGAAGTCCTATCGCAAGGTCGTCGAAGATGCGTTGGCGAAGGCCAAGGAACTCGCCCCGCCGGGCGAGGTGCCGCCAATCAAGATTCCCGATCCGGAAGTCAAGTCGGTGAAGGGCAGCAAACTGTATGTGTTCTCTCTGCCGGCCGAATGGAAGCTCGATCCCCAGGTTATGCCGACGGCGGGGCTGTCGGCCAAGGTGGGCGTAATCGCTGTTTCCGCCGAACACGCTGAACGGCTGCTGGCGCGCAAACCGCTCAAGATTGAGGGGGGCCCGCTGGCCGATAGCAAACGGCCGTTGGCTGGCGCTACCTACTTCAACTGGCCGGCTTTCGTCGATGCCGTCGGCCCGTGGGTGATGTTTGGCGTGGAGAAGAGCGGCCTCGTGAGGATGTTCGGAGAAGGAGCCGAAACCAAGACGGATATCCTCAAGCAGGTGCGCACGGTACTCGACGTGCTGAAGGTCTTCCGCATCTCGACCAGCGCCACTTACATCGAGGACGGCGTCCTTATCACGCACAGCGAGATGGTGATTCGCGACGAGTAAGCATCTGCTCCCTTCACCAGCCCGCAGCGCCAGCAAGGGATTGAATTATCCTTGCCGGCGCTGCGGGCTGGTAATCTTGGCTCTCCGCGAGCTTCGCTGAAGTTGTGATCTTCCGTACACACATAGAATAGAAAGGAGACTTGGCACCCCTTCCTTCCTCTGGGAGTCTGGCCATGAGTACCAACGACCCCTTGCTCTTCTGGACCCGATTACTCCAC
>DATNCY010000109.1:0-3461 GCA_035553375.1 Gemmataceae bacterium | reverse complement strand
GCGGTGGAAGCGTTCACAAGCGGAATTGGGGCAGCGGCGGACGTGCAGCGTGAGGCGGACGACGCCGTAGAGGGTGGTGACGGTTCGGAAGTTGCGGTAGTCGTCCCCGAGCTTGTGAAAGCAAACGGGACAATGGCTGGTGAAAGGAATCAGGGTTTGCGTGTGCGTGGGTCGAGGCCGTGCGCGGGTGCGTGGCATGGAGAAACCTCCTCGGGCGTGGGTCTATCTTCATAATAGGCGCCCAGAGTACCCTCCAGCTGAGTTTGCTACCCTAGTTTTTTTTGCTCATTGCCCGGCTCGCCCGGTACGTCAATCGCATCGTCGCCCAGAGCATCCTCGACGTAGAGCATTTTCAGCAGGACGACGGCGCAGAGCGTTAGCGGCGCGGCCACGAACAGCCCCATCAGGCCGAGCAATTCACCGAGTAGTACCTGCGCCACCAGCGTCACGGCCGGGGGCAGATGAACGGCACGCCGCTGCACCAGCGGCACCAAGACGTAACCCTCCAGAATGTGCAGGGCCAGATACAAAGCCAAAACAAGTAACACCTCCGTCGGTCCCACCGTCAGGGCGATCAGGGCTGTTGGCACGGCCGAGATCCAAGGGCCAATGTAGGGCACCAACTCCAGAATGCCGGCGATCAGCCCCAGTGTCAGCGCGAACGGAACGCCAATGAGCCAAAGCCCTGTCGTAGTCGTTGCCCACATCAGAATCATCAGAACAACCTGTCCGACCAGCCACCAGCGCAGATTGAACGTAAGGGTGTCGATCGCCTGCTCAGCACGGCGGCGCTGTGCGGGCGGCACGAGGTGAAGCAGACCCGACCGATACATGTTCGGTTCTGCCGCCCCGAAGATGCCGACGAACAGGATGACAAGTCCGGTGACCAGAAAACCTGTCAGCCCCGCCAGGTTGCCCTTTACGTCGAAGAATTGTCCCATCCGCGCCAGCGAATCCCAGGTGTCAGGTTCTTGCTCCAGCAGCGTGCGTCCCCAGGGATATTGACGGAGGTAATCCCGGACGCGCTCTCCCGACTGCGGTAGACGCTGCGATAAGTCGCGGACCTGTACGGCGAGTTGGTTGGCCAGAAGCCAGGCGATTCCGCCGGCCAGCAACAGCAGAGCGATAAGAACGACCGCCAAGGCCCAGCCGTAGGAGAGGCGAGTGTGCTTGCTCAGCCAATCGGCCAGGGCGCACAGAAAGACCGCGAACAGCACGCCGGCAAAGGTTTGGAGCAGGACGTGTACCCCGCGCCAGAGCAGATAAGTCAGACCAAGAATAAGGACCGCGATCAGCATGGCCACCACGGTACGCCGGGCGAAGCTCTCCATCCCGAGCCGGGACGGAGGAACGTCGTGTTCTCGCTGCCGAGTCGAGATTGGCCGCGTGGTCCCGGAGTGATGGGTCTGTTCCTGAACGGACATGGTCGCTGCCCTCTTTTCACGGATCGATGGCGTAAGTTGCCGAGCATCGGATGAACCGGCGGCGTTTACGGTGCATGTGACGTGCCAGACTACGGAATCCCGTTCGTTCATGGGAAGCGGCATGTTGTTTGCTCTATCTCCTCTCTTGAAAAGCCAGATAAGGGAAAAGGACATCTACCGAAGAGACGATCTTCACTCTGCTTAACAGTGTGGACACGATAAGGAGAACGTCATGTTATCCCTGGCGACCATTCTGCATCCGACCGATTTCTCGGAGCATTCCGAGTTCGCGTTCCGGTTGGCTTGCGCGCTGGCTCGGGACTACAACGCGCGGCTGGTTCTGCTTCACGTCATGCCTCCACCCATGATTGTTTACGCCGGGGGGCCGGTGCCGGCGGAGACGTGGCCGAACACCGAGGAGGTCAAAGAGCAACTTCAACAACTCGAAGCCCAGGCCCATCGCGTTCGTGTGGAATCGCAGGTGATGGAAGGCGGTCCCGTGGACATGATCCTTCGCGCGGTTGAGGAGACAAACGCGGATCTCATCGTTATGGGCACGCATGGCCGAACGGCGCTGGCCCGGCTCTTGCTCGGCAGTGTGGCGGAATTGGTGCTGCGCAAAGCTCCCTGTCCCGTGTTGACGGCCAAGCATCCCAAGCAACAAAAACATCCTCTTGAGGACAACGACGTGCAAGCAGGTGTCGATGCCACGACGGCAACCGCAGCGCCGTGAACTTCGTAGCCGCTTGAGCGGGTGGACAAGGCAACCCGCTGCCCCAACGCCGTGAAGGCGCAATACAATCGCGGTTGTTCCCTGATAACAACCGCGAGTTTCCATCCATGAACATTCCTTCATTCGATCCCCTGACACCGCCGCCGTTGTGGACGGCGGATCTGCCCGGCATCGGCGGCCGTATCAAGACGCATATCGATGACTTCGAGGTTGAGGAAATCCCTGCTTATCAGCCCTCCGGCGCCGGCGATCATCTGTTTTTGTGGATCGAGAAACGCGGCATGGGGGCGGAATACTTCGTTCGTCAGGTGGCGCGTCGTCTCGACATCCCGGTTTCCGAAGTCGGCACGGCGGGCCTGAAGGATCGCCATGCCGTGACGCGGCAAATGGTATCGGTGCCGGCTCATGCCGAGGCCCATCTGAATCAACTCGATGCTCCAGATCTGCGTGTACTCAACGTCAGCCGGCACGGGAACAAACTGAAGCCCGGCCATCTGCACGGCAATCGCTTCCACATCCTGGTGCGAGACACGGTAGCCGAGGCGAGTGAGCGTCTGCCATCTCTGGTCGAGCGTCTACAGCGCGATGGTTTGGCCAATTTCTATGGCGCGCAGCGGTTTGGCCGCGAGGGGGAAACGGTTCGGCTCGGCCTGGCGATGCTGCGTCAAGAGCCGCCGCCCGCCGACATCAAGGCGAACCTCCGCAGCCCGTTTCTGCGCAAACTCACGCTGTCGTCGGCGCAGTCGGCGCTGTTCAATCATTGCTTGGCTTGCCGGATGACGGAGGAACTCTTACGCCGAGTGCTGCCGGGCGACGTGATGGCCCGTTGGCCGTTCGGTGGTCTGTTCGTGACCGAGGACGTGGCTGCGGAGCAAGCGCGGCTGGACGCGCGCGAAATCGTCTCCGCTGGGCCGATGTACGGTCGCAAGATGTTCCGTGCCGGCGGCGAGGTGGCGTTGCGCGAGGAGAAAGTATTGCAGGATGCCGGTCTGACATCGCAAGCGTTCAACGCCTTCGGCAAGCTGCTTTCGGGAACGCGACGGCACAATCTCATTTACGTGGATGACCTGACAGCGAGCGTCGAGTCGGAGGGTGTGCGTCTGAGTTTCACGCTGCCCGCCGGC
This sequence comes from Gemmataceae bacterium, assembly GCA_035553375.1. Classification (GTDB taxonomy): domain Bacteria; phylum Planctomycetota; class Planctomycetia; order Gemmatales; family Gemmataceae; genus JAJPHU01. Next base: position 180 of record DATNCY010000109.1, on the reverse strand, counting down.
AGTTACGCCACGGTTTTGCTGCGTGAGATTACCAAGAACGACATCCTTGATGCCGGTGAGGAAGCAGGCGAACGGCCGGCATAAGCCGGCTGGTAAGGTATACCGTACCAGCCGGCTTACGCCGGCCGGATAAAGGCATCGTCTCAAAGTAACGTTTTTCGATGCCTTGGGTATTGACAA
>DATNCY010000108.1:0-32602 GCA_035553375.1 Gemmataceae bacterium | reverse complement strand
GGTTTTTCAAACGTCCGCGCGGTGTCTGTGTTCATCTCCGTTGCCTCCTATCAAAGTCAGTTTCAAACCAGCCCGGAGCGCCAGCGACGGGTGTCTCAACCCGTCGCTGGCGCTCCGGGCTGGTTTGAAACGGCTTCTTATCGCAGAGCTTCCAAGGGCTTGATGCGCATGGCCGACAGGGCCGGCAGCAAGCCGCCAAGAATCCCCATGATTACCGAGAACAGGGCGGCGAAAGCCAGGATGCCAACATCGACACGAAAGGCAAAATCAATCTGGCGAGCGCCGATTGACGCGCTGCGTGTCAGACCATTGGTGGCGGCACCCAGCGCCACTCCCAGCAAACCGCCGATCAACGAAATCAAGATGGCCTCCATCAGGAAGGACAACAGGATTTCCCCAGACTCGAAGCCCATGATGCGCAGCACGGCGATGTCCTTGGTGCGTTGGCCGATGGCCGCGAACATGGTATTCATCACGCCGAACATGGCGCCGACGCCCATGAACCAGGCGATGACCCACGCCGCCGTCTGCATGATCTTCGTCTGCTCGGATTGCTTCTGATAATACTTCGGCTCGGTCATCGCCTCGACGCTGATGCTTCGATTGCCGCTCAGTTGCTCGGCCAACTCCTCGGCCTCCCGCGATCCGGGCGCTCGCAAAATGACCGAACTGTACATCCCTTCGCGGCGAAACTGGCTGGCCAACTCATTGAGATCGCACCACAATTCCGACTCAAACGCCGCTCCCCCCGCCTCGAACACACCGACGATCTTCCAGTGCTTCCGCCCCATCTCGATCAAATCGCCAATCTGGAAGTGGTTCTCACGCTGCACGGCCTTACCGATCAGAACCTCGCTTTGGCTGGGCCGAAACGACCGACCTTCGCGGATGTGCAGTTGCGTATGAACGCGGAAAGCGACGGGCAAGACGCCGCGGACTTGCAGGAAACGGAAATCGCCGGTGCGTTCGTTGCGATGGTGAACGACCATGTACAACTCACGGCTGGCGATGGGCTGGCTGGCCGAATCGAGCGCCACGCCGCGCGTATTCTCGACCTGCGATACCAGGCCGCGCTCCATCTGGCTGAGGACTTCGTCATTGTTGCCCTTGCTAAGCAGGATGACATTCTCCGGTTCGCCGGTGGTGGCGCAGGCCGCTTCGATACCGTTGATGAAGGCCAGCATGACCACCAAGGCGGCGACAACCAGCGTGAAGCCGGACGCCGTCATCAGCGTTGTTTTCCAGCGCACCCGCAAATTGCGGTAGTTGTAGGATAGTGGGACCATTTCAGTGTTCAGTGTTCAGTGTTCAGTGTTCAGTGTTCAGTGTTCAGTGTTCAGTGTTCAGTGTTCAGTGTTCAGTTCTTGATTGAACGGGCGAGGCCCGTGAGCATTTTCGAGATTTCTTTGAGTTCGGCGACTAGTAGAGTCATCTGTTCGGTGGCCAGGACGCCGATCTTGCTGGCGATGTAGCATTGCGTGCGCAACTCGGCAGCGGAACCTCGGGCGATGGATAGGTAGCGAATGAAGTCCTTGCCGCCTCGTTCGGACCCCTCGGCGATGTTCGACGCAATCGAAACTCCCGCCCGCTGCATTTGATTCCGAAGCCCAAATTCACGGCATTCTCGAAGTAGTTCATAAATGCGCACGGAAAGCTGGCAAGCTCGCTTCCATACCTCCAACTCCTCAAAAGACTGGTACACGGGCTTATCCTCCAAACACTGAACACTGAACACTGAACACTGAACACTGAACACTGTTAAGCGATCTTGGCAAACACATCCGAAACCTTGACCTTGCGGGCGTTCCATGCGGGCAGCACGCTGCCCGCGAAGCCGACGAATGTTCCCATTAGCGCTCCCCAAAGGATCATTTCAAGCCGAATGGGAAACATGACGAAGATGCGCGTGGCGTTCGTGCTGGGCACCACGCCGTGAACAGCGAGCGTCGAACACAGCCATGCGAGCGATGCGCCGAACAAACCGCTGATCGCGCCAATCAACATGGCCTCGCCGATGACCATGAACATGATGAATTTCGGCTCGAAACCAAGCACCTTGAGGACGGCCATCTCGACCTTGCGCTCGCGCGTCGCCACGCTGATGCTGTTGGATAGGACGATCACCATGTCGATGAGAAGGATGCTGACGACCAACTCGATGATGGAAAGAATCGCCTGGCCACGGCTGACGAAGCGGGCGACGCCGGCCGACTCGGTTTCCACTTTCAATTCGGGCTGTTGACGTTGAAACTGCTCCTGAATCTGGCCGGCGACGTGATGGGCGGCCTCGGCATCGCGCAGACGCAGCCAGACGCAGTTGACGGTTTCCTTGTTGCCCGTGCCTTCCTCGTAATAATCTTCGCGGAAGAAAAAATTGCGCGCGAACTCGCCCGCCGGCAGCACACCAACAATCTTGAAGCGCAGATCCTTGTCGGGATGGCTGGAACTAAGAAGGGTGAATTGCTGGCCGATTTTCCAACTCATCTGCTGCATGAGATCGGCGCTCACGATAGCGCCGGTTTTCTCGCGTTTGAGCGCCTCGACCGCGGCGGGATCCAGCTTATCTAGTCCGTTGTGCATGCTGACGAGATTGTCCGGCCGCGTGGCCAATCCAAAACCCTGATAATTGCGCTGACGTGAGGCATCGAAGTAACCGGCGTAGAAATTCCAGATGGTCCAGTCCACGACGCCATCGAGCCGCGTAAGGGCCGGGACGTAGCGCGCGGGAATGCGACTGGGCGCGACCCAGCGCTCGGTGACCAGCAGTTTCGACTGGCTGGCCTCAGCCGCGACGTGCTGGCGCACCGAGACGATGATGGTCATCATGGCGGCGCAAAGGGTGACCATCACTGTCACCGCCAGGGCGGTCAAGGTGGTGCGCAGTTTGTTGCGTCCCAGGTTTTTCAGAATGAGGACGAGGAATTTCATCCGCTGTCCGCTGTCCGCTGTCCGCTGTCCGCTGTCCGCTGTCCACCATTGGCGGATAGCGGATAGCGGATAGCGGGCAGCGGACAACGATCCTCCACAATGACGCCCTTGTCGATGCGCAGCAGTCGCCGCGCCCGCGCGGCGGCGGTGGGATCGTGAGTGACAAGTAAAATCGTCTTCTTCAAACCTTCTTGCAAGGACTGAAGCAGATCGAGAATCTCTCTGGATTTTACACTGTCGAGATCGCCGGTGGGTTCGTCGGCTACGACCAATTTCGGATCGGTCACCAAGGCGCGAGCGATGCCGACACGCTGCTGCTCGCCGCCGGACATCTGGCCGGGCCGATGGTGAAGGCGATGCGACAGCCCAACGAGATCGAGGACCATCAGCACCTGCTCGCGCCGCCGCCGCGCCGACATGTTCAGCAGCAACAGCGGCAGTTCCACGTTCTCATAGGCGGTGAGTACCGGAATCAGATGAAAGAACTGGAACACGAATCCCACGGCGTTCGTGCGCCAGCGCGCCAGTTGCGTCTCGTCGAGACGGGAGATTTCCACGCCGGCGAAGAGGACGCGGCCCGTCGTCGGTTGATCGAGACCAGCGATCAGGTTCAGCAAGGTTGTCTTGCCGGAACCGCTAGGACCGATCAGGGCCACGAAATCCGCCGCCGCGATCTCCAGATTCACGCCCTGGAGTACGGAGATGCGTTCGCTACCGCGAAGGTATTCCTTCGCGACGCGATCGACGACAATCAGCGGCTCATGGTTCATATCGGATCCTTCCGGCCGGCACCGCTGTCTTTACTCGGCCCACGCAGACGGACGGGTTTGCCGTCCTGGAGCGGCTGCGCGCCGGGCAGCAGAACCTTGTCTTCCGGTTGCAGACCACTGCGGACCTGCACGCTGTCGCCAATCGTATCGCCAATTTCGATGACGCGCCGGCGTGCCATTGAGCCATCGAAAACAAGCACGGTCGGCGGATCGCTGCCGGACACCAGAGCCTTCAGCGGAATGCGCGGTAGATCCTGGTCGGAGTTGTGGCTGCTCGCTTCCTTGAGGAACAGCACCCGCGCGTTCATGTCGGGCAGCAAATACGAGTCGGGCTTGTCGATTCTCACCTTGATCTGGACGACGCCTCGCTGCCGGTTGACAAGCGGTTGCATGCGTTGAAGATGGCCGCGATAGATGCGATCGGGGTAGGCGTCGGGAATGACCTCGCAGGGCGTGCCGACCTTCACCAGATGCAGGTCGCGCTCCTGCACATCGACCTCGGCTTCCATGTCGTCGAGATCGGCCAGGGTACACAGCGCGGTGTAGACGAGATCGGCCTGGATGCTCTCACCCGGATTGACGTTCTTCTGCAACACGGTGAAAACACGGCTCTTGCCTGCCGAGTCGGCCGGAGCGAGGATCTGCGTTTTCTTGAAGAAATACTCGGCCCGGTCGCGGACGGCCTTGGTCCGTCGGACTTCGGCGGCAGCGGCTTCCAGTTTTTCCTTGCGGGTCTTGGCCGTGACCCGAGCGAGGTTCTTTTGCTGGACGTTCACCGCCGCCTGCGTGTCGCGGTAGGTGGTGAGAACCTTGTCGTATTCGGCCCGGCCAATGGAATCAGCAGGAAGTTTGCGGGCACGCTCGTATTCGTTCGATGCCAGTCCATACTGGACCTTGGCCTGTTTCAACAGAGCCTCCGCGTAGGCGATTTCTTCCGGTTCACGCCCCGCCTTCAACTCTTTTTCCTGAGCCTCGGCCGTGGTCAGCGCGGCCTCGGCTTGCTCCCACTCGCTGCGATAGCGGGTGTCCTCAATGGTGAAAAGCAGAGCGCCGGTTTTGACCTTCTTGCCCTCTTCGGGAAGCAGGACTTTCGAGACGATGCCGCCGACCTGCGGCGAGATGACGACCTTGATGTGCGGCACGACGAAGCCGGACAGATCGAGCAATACCTCCCGCGACGGTTTGCCCGTGTAGACGAACACGTCGGCCTCAGGCACATTGTTGGCGTGGCGGTAGGAGTAGCCCGCCATGCTGCCGCCGGCGAGGACGATCGCGGCGAGCGCCCAGAGGAACAGACGTTTGCGGCGTCCGCCGCCGCTGCCGCGGCGCTCGTGGTCGGCCACCTGGAAATCGCGCAACCGAGCCGAGATTTGCTCGGCGGCGGGCGGCACGGCAGAGGCCGGGTGTTCGACGGGCTGCGCTGGTTGGTTTATCATCGATCCTGCTCCGCGAGGACAAAGCCGTTGATTGCCAGCCCGCGGCGCCAGCAAGGGTTCCCTTGCTGGCGCTGCGGGCTGGCAAGACGGGATTGCCCGATCGCTCTTATAATACCCGCGTTTCCATCCTCTGTGCTACCCGCGAGATCCACGAAGTTGTTTCACCGTGTCTCGATGACCGCCTGACTTATCTTGTTTGCGGCCTCTACCGGCGTCCCGCCTGGCCGCGTGCCATAGGCGAGGACGAACGGACCAACACGGATCGAGCGTATCGCCAGACGTTCTCCCGTCGGGGCATGGTGAATCAAGAACTCGCCTTCCTCATCGGATTCGATCGCTTCAAAGTCGCTGGGCCGTCCGCGTAGTCCGGTGCCCAACGCCTTGCTGGCCGCCTCTTTGGCGCACCACAAGCGCGTCTCGAATGCCTCGCCGGGATAGTCCGCCGAGAGACGATCGATTTGTTCGCGCTCCTCCCGCGTGGCGAAATCGTTCAGGATGGCGCGGGTATCGCGTCCGGCTTCTTCGAGATCGATGCCGACCGGAACGTCCGAGGCGATGGCCACGGCACCAGCCGCGGTGTGGGCGAGGCTGATGTACGGCCGCGCCGCATCGTCGCCCGGTTCCAGGAAGGGCCGGCCGAGGGTATCGTGATCGATGGCAAACTCGGCGGGGTGAGGCAGCGAAGTGCCGTACTTGCGCGACCACCACACGCGCACCGCGTCCTTGACGGCAGCCCGCGACAGAACCGTTTGCCGCCGTTGCTCCTTGTTTTGCTCCCAGTACGCGGGTAACTCATGCAGGTGCAGATACAATCGAGCGGCCCAGTCGAGATCGACGCCCGCGAGAAAATCGCGCGGGACGAGCATGCAGACGCTGCCTTGCGGCAAATGCGGCAAATCGATTTCTTCCGACATCACGTTGCGATAGGGATCGCGGCATGACTCCAGATAACGATCCTGCCAGCGAAGGAGCCAATCCGTCCAGCCGCACACCCGTGCCCAAACATGACCTTCGCCGTCTTCCAACTCGACATTAAACGAACACTGCCGTAAGTCATGGTCACAGGAAAGAATCTCCATGCGAATCGGCAGAATTGAATCGGGCGGCGGGGGCGGTGCGTAGAACTCAATGCGATCCACGCGCGTGGGCATGATGAACTGCCCGTGGAGTTGAGCGAAAAGGCCGACGAATTGACCGATGCCGTCCATCAGACAGGGATCGGTCAACAGCAGCGGATCGGGATGCGAGGCGAACAGACGTTCGCGCGGCATGGCCTTGAGCGCTCCGGAAGCGCCCGGATTGCCGAGCGTGTGCAGCGCGGCCAACGTATGAAACGTCGAACCGTGGAACATGCGGCGATCACCGTACACTTCCTCGATGGGGAACGGCCAGGGACCCTCTCCGCTTGAGTCGGCCAACTCGAAATGAACATCCTGACGATATTCCTCTGCCAGCACGACGGTGGCCGAGAAACTCGGCTGGTCCTCGAAGAGGATGGTGCCGCGAACACGCCGTACTCCCGTATCCGCATCGAAAGATTCCAGGCAGGCGTCGATGACAAGCGCATCGGCCGCGCGATCGCGTAGGCCGATCCAGCGTAGGGCACGAACATCCTCGAAACCGATAAGTCCCAAGCCCGGCGCGAGCAAGGCAGCCGCCTCCGCGACAAACTCCATGCTCATCGTCATCGGCAGAACCGGCAGACAATCTTGCGCGGGCTTGCAGGGGGCATGAACGAAGAGATGATGGGCAAGATAACGATCCTCCGCCAGATCCAGCTTCCGCTCGATCCTCAACTCCTTGTCGGGTGTGAAATGGATAATATTCCCCAGCACTGGCATGCGGATCGCTTCGGCGGGTAGTTCGTAGGGTGGGCCGAGGGCCGCGAGGTCCACCAGCGGGACATGGTGGGCCTCGCGGCCCTCGGCCCACCCTACGAACTCCGCAGCAGGTTGGTGACGCCTGGCATTCTCATGGTTGAGAGGCGACCAGTCGATGCGCAGGGAGACGCCGGTGCGCGCCGGTGTCGGCGCGGGTTGTGGCGTAGCCAAGTCGAGTTCGCGGAGGGTGCGATGCTCGAAGAGGGGTGCCAGATCCAGCGGCACGCCGGCATGGAACAGTGTGGCGCACAGATGATGCAACTGCGTCAGCGGATTGCGCGTGTCCACATCGAGCGCCACCGTCAACGCCTCGGCGTCTTCGGCGAGGAGCGCCTTCAGATGCGCGGCCAGATGGCCGCCGCCGACCTGCACGAAAATACGTGCCCCGTCCTCGTACATCTTCCGTACCGTCTGCCAGACACGAAGCGGGCGATCGAGATTCATCAGCAGCGTTTCGCGGATGCCCACTTCGTCGTCGGGATATTTCGCGCTGGTGATCGACGAATAGAAATCGATCAATGGCTTGCCGAACTCCGCTTGCTCGTCGCGGAAAGCGTCGAGCAATTCTTGACGGAGATGGCTCAGGCAAGGCGTATGAATGGCCGGGTACGGCAGAGGTTGGACGAGGATTTCCTGTTCGCGCAGCTTGTCGGCAATGCGGCGCAGCCCGTCGCGATCGCCGCCCAGGATGATCGATTGGGGAGTCATGTGAATGGCGATGTACGTGCCGGAGTTATCGTCGAGCAAGGGGCGAACCTGTTCCTCGGTCGCCCAGGCGAAGCACAATTGCCGGCCGGCGGCATCGCGGGCATCGACGTTAAGAACCTTCCAAAAACCCGGCGCGACGGCGTTGAAGTCGGCGGCGCCGGCGGCGCACAGCGCGGCCATTTCGCCCTGACTTTGTCCGCTAATCATGTCCACGGGGATGTGGAACTTGCGGAGCAACAGCCAACTCGCCCAATTGCTGAGCGTCACGCCCATCGCGGCAAGATAACGCTCGCGCGGGACGAGTGGCTTCTCGGTAAAATCGTCGGTTTTGGGCGGTGCCAGCCGGGACTTCAATTTTTGACGATATTCCTCGGGCAAACTGGCGGGCGGGGCGAAGATCGAACTGGTCGGCACATTGTCTTCGGGGTGCCGGTCGCGATCCTCGAAGAGATCGAACTCCGCCCGCACTTCGGGATAATGCAAGCACAGTTCCATCAGGTGGTCGGGATAGTTGCCGATCAGCCCTGGGAAACCCATGCCCGGAAAAAGGAAGGCGATCTTGCCTTCATGAACATCCGCGTGAGCGGAGTAGTAAATCTCTTCCGGCAGCGTCGTATCGAGACCAGGGCGCGAGCGGTTGAGCCAACAATGGGTCAGTTTCCGCAGATGCGTGAGATTGTCGCAGACCAGCGCCAGCTTGCATGGGTGCCGTCGATCCAATCGCCGCGCCAGCGACAAGGCCACGTCGCCCAGAGTCGGACTCGTCTCATCTCGATCCAGGAAACGCTCCACCTGGCGGATCTGCTCGTCGAGTTCGTCCTCCGTGGCAGCCGCGAACGCCAGCAACTCACTTGTCCGGCGTATACCCGGTTCGATGGGGCGCGGCTTCGTGTCGTTAGAGAATGGCGAACGGCTGGCGTCAGCCGGCTGGTATAGGCTCTCACCAGCCGGCTGACGCCGGCCGTTCGCCATTCTTTTCGATGAGTCCGCCACTTCCTCCAAAATCACATGCGCGTTGATGCCGCCGAAACCGAACGTATTGATACCAGCGCGACGTGGGCCGGTCGCGGGATTGTGGACCCACGGCCGAGTCCGCGTGTTCATGAAAAAGGGCGCATCCCTCAGTTCGGGGCGCGGCTCCTCGCAGTGCAGGCTCGGCGGCAGCACCTTGTTCGATAGGGCCAAAGCGGTCTTGATGAAGGCGGCGATGCCCGCCGCCGGCATGCAATGGCCGATCATCGATTTGACGCTGCCCATCGCTCGCGCCGTCGCCGGTTCCGGCACTGCGCCGAAGAATGTCTTCACCGTCGCCAGTTCCGTCAAATCGCCGACGATAGTTCCCGTGCCATGCAGTTCCAGATAGCCGATGGTGTCGCGATCAAGGCCGGCGTCGGCGTAGGCGGTTTCCAGTGCCTGGACTTGACCGGCGCTGGAGGGAGCAAGGACATCGACCTCGCGGCCATCGCTGGCGGAGCCGACGCCCTTAAGGATCGCATAAACGAGATCGCCATCGCGGCGGGCGTCTTCGAGTCGCTTCAAGGCCACCGCGCCGCCGCCTTCCCCCGGCAGTAGACCATCCGCACGCCGATCGAACGGCCGAATCGCGCCGGAAGGCGAGATCGCGCCGAGCCGCGCGAAGACGTGCAGAAAAGTCATGTTCAGATCGAGGAACACGCCCGCCGCGATCGCCACATCACACTGGCGATTACGTAGCCGCCACACAGCCTGTTCGACGGCGAGCAACGACGAGGCGCAGGCGGCATCGACGACGTAGGCGGTGCCGCGCAGATTGAGACGGTTCGCCGCCCGACTGGCCGTGATGTTCGGAATCGCCGTCGAAACATTGTCCACTTCCGGAGGCGTCAGCGTCGAACGAAGATAAGTTTCCAACTGGCCGCGCCGTTCCTCCATCCATTCAGGAGAATGACGCTCCAATAACTCCAAAACGGCGTCGTACAACTCCGCCCGCATCGTCAACTCAATGAGCTTGCCGGTCGGATAGCCGCCGCGACCGACGATGACATCGGTACGCTTGCGCAACGGGCTGTCCTCGGCGATACCGGCATCACGCAAGGCCGCGTCGATGACGTGCAGGGTCAGAAACTGATCGGGGTCGCCGTGGCGGACGAGGTTGGGCAGCACACCGAACGGCAGAGGATCAAAAGGCAGATCGGTGGGGAGGAAGCCTCCACGATTGCAAGCGATGAACGCTTCGTGATCGGGTGCCAACTCAAAATTGCGGCAGTTGCTCCAACGGCCGGGCGGTGGGCTGTCGATGGCATCGACGCCGTTGGCCAGGTTGGACCAGAATTGCTTCACGTTCGCCGCTTTGGGGAAGACGCAGCCCATCCCCACTACCGCGACGTCTTTGTCAGTCGTCATAGGGTGGCAACCTCTTCAATTTTTGGCCAGCCCGCAGCGCCAGCAAGGGAGTCCCTTGCTGGCGCTGCGGGCTGGTGAGAAATTGGTTTCGTGGCGCTAAACCGCATGCGGCTGATGACTACTTCCGCACTCGCGCGATCGGTGCGGCCAATCTCCGCCAAGAAGGATGCGACTCCCGCCTCGACTGAAATCAATTCCAGTCCGGCGGCCGTGTACAGACGCCGTAATTCGTCGGTGACCATGCCGCCGTCCCACGGCCCCCAGTTGATGCACACGACGCGCCCCGGCCAACGACGATGCAGGTGATCCGCCAACTTATTCAGTACCTCGTTGGCGGCGCTGTAATCGACTTGCCCGACATTGCCGAAGCGACCAGCCACTGAGCCGAAAAAGACCAGGAATCGAAGGCTATCGGGACGCAACTTGCGAGCCAGGGTCAAGGCGCTATCCACCTTGGTCCGGAAGACGTTGGCGAACGAGTCCAGCGTCTTATCCGCGATGCGTTTGTCCGCCAGGATGCCCGCACCATGCACCACGCCATCGATACGGCCGAAGCGTTCGTACAGGTTATCGATCAACCGCCCGAAGCGTTCGGAATCGCGCACGTCGAGCGCGTGATATTCCACCGCCGCGCCAGCCGCAGTGCAAGCGTCGAGATTGGCCCGCATCTGCCGATCCTTGAGGATTCGATTGACGGAGCGTTCGATCTCGGCCGGCAGAATCTTCTCTGTCCGTGCGCGGGCTTCATCGAGAAGAAGGGCACGCAAACCCGCCTTGTCGAGACCGCTGCTGCGGGACGATTCCGGCGCGGGCAGCGGAGAACGACCAACCACAATGAGACGCAGCTTGGTAAGGGCCGCAAGCCCACGCGCGACCTCCGCAGTGACACCGTAGGCGCCGCCGGTCACGAGGATCACCGCGTCTCGATCGATCGCCACAAGGGGCAGGTTGCGCGGCACCGGTTCCGCTGTCAGGGTTGGACGCCAACGCCCGTGCTGCGTCAGGCCGATTTCGACGAGATCATCCTCCATGGCCACCTCCTGGAGCAAGCACGCGGCCATCTTGTCGGCCGGCATGTGTGGATCAACATCGATATTCTTGACGTGCAAACGCGGATACTCCCGATGCAGCGTTTTGACAATGCCGAGCGTCCCGGAGGCCGCTATACAGGACATTATCTCTCTACTAAGGCCGAATTGACCATCCAGAGCCGTGAGGTTGATGAACCATCCTCCGCCCACCTCGGCACTGGTCTGCAAATCGCTGACAAACTCCTTGACGATGTTGAACGTCCACTCGGCGATCCGCAGCGGCATCTCGGTCTCGTCAAGGTTCGCCGTCACGAAGGGCGGACACAACCCGAGGAATTGGATCACGCCTCCCACAACGGTGCCTTCCGCACCACTCAACAGTTGATGCAAGCGCCGCACGGACTCCGGCGACGCGAGATCGGCCTGGTAACGGTCGTCCGAAAGTCGCTGCGCCGTCTCACCCGGTAACACTTGCCGTACCCGATAGCCCTCGGCTGTCAGAGCGGCCGCGAAGGCGGCCGTGACATCATCCACCGCGCCGATTACGAGGAGGAGGTGTCCTTCAGGGAAGCGTTTTTTTTTTCGCCGTTGGTTCCCAGGGCGACCGACACGGAGGTCACGATATAGCGGTTCACCGAGTCGTTCGCTGGCTCTGCCCCGTTGCTCCGCGGCTCCGCGAGCAAGATTTGCCGGCGGCGATCGTAAGAATCAATGATGTCGCGTAGGGTCTTGAGCTTGGTGAACTCGGCCAGCAGTTCCTCTTCCTCCTGATCCTCGGCGCGGAAGTAGCGATGATACGCCTTCAAATTACTGAAGATTTCCACGGTCTTGATAGAGTCGATCCCCAACTCGGCTTCCAACCCTAGGGTTTCATCGAGCGCGTCGATCGGATAGCCCGTGCGCACACTGACCACCTCCAGCAAATCCTGGCGGAACGCTTCCGTCAGAGGCGGGCCATCTCCAACGGCGCTGGAGTTGGGCGTCGGCGCCGGAGGCGTGGAAGCGTGTACCACTTGCATCGCGGGCGCGGGCGGCGAGCCGTTGAGCGCGCTCGCGGGGTTCGACTTGGCTGGCCGGCTTTCGACCGTCAGACGCGAGGGCGTGACGATGGGATTGCGTGAGATCGGCACGGGCGGCCGAGCGACGAGCGCAGCCGGACGAACGCGCGGGGGCGGATCGGTTGGCGTTCCCGCTGGCGAAACCGGATCGGGAACGGGAGACGGCGGTAGACGCGGCCTTCCCGCGTCTGCCGGCTGTGTCGAGGAACCCTGACTGCAATGTAGAAGAAGACGCTCCTGCGTCTCCAGGTAGCGTTCGAGGACGCGATTCTGCGCTTGCTGCGCTTCGAGAAGAACCCGCGTCGTCGCCTGGAACTGGGCGAAAAGGTCACTACCTGCGGGAACCATTCCGTTTCCGTTGACGCTGGCTTGTCCATTCGTTGTCGTCATGGCTGCCTCGATCCGTGGATCGTGAATCGTGGAGGATGTAGTGTGGTTCATGTCTTTGCGATCCATGTCACGCGATATGTGATTCGCTCGCGCATAATTGCGATCCGGTAACGGCGTGACCGGCTCGGCCTTGTTCGGGAGGAGGATCCAGTCGGACGGCTTGGGAGTGTTCGCCGTCCGCGTTCGGGCGATGAACTCGACGACGGACCCGCATGCTAGTCCTCGTCCCGCAAACCAGGCGTCCACTTGCACCGGCAAGCCGAGTACCGTCAATCGAGCGAGGAGATGGCCTAGTTGTGTCCAGCCGTCGCGTCCCGGCGTGTCCAGGGCGAGGCTCGTCACCCCCTCACCCCAACCCTCTCCCCCTCCAGGGGGAGAGGGCAGGGTGAGGGGACGGAGGATGCGCGACACAAGATCGGTCAGCACCTTGCCGGGACCGACTTCGACGAAAAGGCGTGCCCCATCCGCGTGCAGTTGCCGAACTTCCTTCTCGAATAGCACCGGCTCCGCGAAATGCCGGGCGAGCAGGCTACGAATGCTCTCCGGGTCGTCATCATGGCGCTGGCCGGTTGTGTTGCTATACACCGGCAGCCAAGGGCGTTCAAAGGCGATGGCGGCCAGATGCGTCCGCATCACTTCCGAGGCGGCGTTCAACTGCGGCGTGTGGAAGGCGGCGGACACGGGCAACTTGCGTATTCGTAATCCGCGTTGAGATAACTGCTCGATAGCGGCATCGATCGCGGCCACGGGGCCGGCGATCACCGTTTGCGTCGGCCCGTTGAGATTGGCCAGGCGGGCAGAGATGTTCCGTTCGCGCAGCGCCGTTTCCGTCGTTGCCGCCTCTGCTTGTACGGAGGCCATCGCGCCGGGACACGACTGGGAAACCTCCGCGCATAATCGGCCGCGCTGCGCCGACAACCGCAGCAGGTCCACGCGAGACAGGCAGCCGGCGACATGCAGCGCGACATGCTCGCCGTAGCTATGCCCGGCGACGAAAGCCGGACGCACGCCGAAGCGTTCCAGCAAATCCGTGGCAAACAGTTCCACCAACCCCAGCGCCGGCTGAGCGATCCGCGTATCCTGGAGGTCGGCCGTCTGCCGCTCGCGCTCGGATTCCTGAAATGCCGGCAGCGGATAAAGATAGCGTGTCAGCACCTGCGGCAACTCATCCGCGAGCAGACGATTTGCTTCCCGAAATAGATCGTGACTCCACGGGCAGCCGATCGCCAGATCGCGCAGCATGTTCACCGACTGAGAGCCTTGCCCTGGATACAGGAAGCACACAGCGGAAGCCTGAACCGGAACCATCTCGGAGTGATAGATGCCACTGGGATCGTTTAACTCCGCTTGCTTGGGCAGCAGCACGAGCGCCTTTTGAATCTTTTTCCGCAAATCCTCGACCGAGCCGGCGACGATGGCCAGGCGACAAGTCCGAGGCGATTCGGTGCGATGACTTTCCTCGGCGAAAACCGCACCAGCCAAGCCAGCGAGATCATCTACGGCGACGGTGTCGAGGTGCTGCTGAAATTGGCGCAGATCGCGCACCATCTCTTCGCGGTTAGCTCGCTGGAGAACGAACACTTCGGCGGCGCGCGGCATCCAGTCCGCTATCTGCTGTCCGCCATCCGCTATCCGCCAATCACCCGAAGCGGATAGCGGATGGCGGACAGCAGATAGCGGACGGTATTCCTCAAGGACGACATGAAAATTCGTGCCGCCGAAACCGAATGAACTGACGCCGGCGCGGCGTGGATGATTCCCCTTTTCGTCGATCCACGGGCGCGTTTCCGTGTTGAGGTAGAACGGACTTTGCGCCAGATCGATGCGCGTACTCGGCTTGTCGATGCCGATGGTCGGCGGCAGCACGCGATTGTGCAGAGCCAGAGAGGTCTTGATGATGCTGGCTAACCCGGCCACGGTCTTGGTGTGACCGATCATCGATTTGACCGAACCGACGGCCACGTATTGTCGTTCGTTTGTGTGCTGGTCGAAAACACGGCTCAAGGTGGTCAACTCGGCGCTGTCGCCGACCACGGTTCCGGTGCCGTGCGCCTCGATGAGCGCGACTGTTGCGGGAGAGAATTCGGCTTCTTCGTAGGCGCGCTGAACGGCACGCATTTGGCCGGGCGGATGCGGAGCCGTCAGGCTGCGATTCTTGCCGTCACTCGAAGCACCGACGCCCTTGACGACGGCGTAGATTCTATTGCCGTCGCGCTCCGCATCCTCCAGACGCTTCAGCACAATGCAAGCGATTCCTTCACCCAGCGCGATACCGTCGCCGCTGTCGTCAAACGCGCGGGATTTGCCGCGCGGCGACAAGGCGTGCGTCTTGGCGAAGCTCATGTAACCGAACGGATTGTTGGTGCCGTCGGCGCTGCCGACCAGCATGAGGTCTGAAACGCCTGAACGTAGTTGCTGGACTGCGGTGAACAGCGCGGCCAGCGACGAGGCGCAAGCCGCATCGAGGGTGAAATTGGGACCATGAAAATCGAACTCGCGCGCGATCCGGCCGGCGACGACATTGCCCAGAATGCCGGGGAACGAATCCTCGGTCCACTCCGGTAATTGCTCCTCCACCCCGGCGTAGATCTGCTCGCGGACTTGCGGCGTCAGTCCCTCGACCTTCGGCAGATAGTGCCGCATCATCGTGCGGAAGCAGTAAGCCGTGCCCAGTTCATGCGGTCCCGACACGGCGAACAGCACCCCCGCCCGCTCACGCGGGAAATCCCCAAGCGAAGTTGGTTCATTTTCGGATTTCGGATTTCGGATTTCGGATTTCCCCCGCAGGGGGTCGTAGCCCGCATCCACCATCGCTTGCCAGGCCACTTCCAGCGACATCAATTGCACCGGCTCGATATGCGGCAAACTGGCCGGCGGAATGCGCCACTTGACGGGATCAAAAATCATCGATTCGAGGAAGCCGCCCCAGCGCGAATAGATGCGATCGCGAGCCAGCCGATCCTCGGAATAGAAGTCCTCAAGCCGCCAGCGCTCGGCGGGCACTTCCTGAATCGCGTCGAGGCGATTGCAGATGTTTTGCCAGTAGCGACGAATATCCTTCGCTCCGGCGAACATGCAGGCCATGCCGACGATGGCGATGTCCTTGGCGACGTTACGATCGGTCATGATGACCCTCTTGCCGCGCGGCTCGATGAAATGACCGATTCGGAGCGCGGAGCGGGAGGGATCGGGCGATCCAGTACGCTGGTAACACGATCACCTCTCCCCTGAGCGAAATGGGAGATCCAAGGCAAGTACGAGCGAAACTCGCCCAGGGACGCTTCACACAGCGAAACTTTAACCTGATTTCCGTATCGTGGCGGAGCCTTCCTTGATTGGAGGCTTAAAAGTTATTGTTTCAGAACTGGCCCTTACATTCTACACGGTTTGCCCCGATTGCCCCATTCATCTGCATGAAATCGATTCTATGCAAGGAGCATTCTTTTTGGGCGCGCCGACCATTCCGCCGAGCCACTCCAATCCTAATACCCTACGGTTTTGATTTTGTGACAAGGACAGCGCCAAAATTCATTGCCGGCGACCGTCGCGAACTGGCTGGGCAATGCGGTCAAGGGTTGGCCGGTCCGCCTCATCCGCGAAGCTGCGCGGGCAGTTCCACATGCTCGCGATAGGTAGGTGCAACCATCAAGCCCTTCGGCGTCTCGATCTGACCGCTGCCCACTTCGGCGAACGCCCACACCAACGCATTCCACGCTTGCAGCATGTCCTCGTCCGCATTGCCCCAGGTGACGAAGATCAATCGTTCCGCCTCTCGCCGCACCGTTACCATCCCCTGGGGCGTCCGCAGACGCAGTTCACGCCAGTTCTGTTCCGGCAGTTCATCAGGGAAAGCCAGTTGGCCATCAATCATGCCCATTTGCACCGCGAAACCGCGCTGTGCCAGGAAATCGCGGACGGCGGAGTAGGCGGGGATTATTTGCCCGACGAACGAGACGCTTTGTTCCATGCCCATTGCAAGATGCTCCTTGAGGATCAGAGACGAAAGAGGGTACGGGCGTTGTCCTCGAAGACCATCGCATGATACAACTCGGGGATGGCGGCGACGATGAAGCAACGATACGCCGCCATCGGCACGAGCGGCCAATCGCTGCCGTGGAGGAAACGGTTGGGCCGCTCCGCGTAGCGAAACGCACGCCGCACCGCCTGCTGCGTCTCCTGCAAGGTCTCGCGCCGCTCCTCCACAGTGAACGATTCGGCATCGCCGACCACCAGGCCCGACAGATCCGCCCACACGTTGATGTTCTTGTAAATCACCTCGGCGGCATCCGTCAGCCACGGGTTGCCGAGATGGGCCAACACGAATTTCACCTTGGGATGATCGACGGCCACATCATCGACCAGCAACGGCTGAGCATAACGCAGTTTGGCACAGGGAGAATACGTATCGCCGGTGTGAAAAATAACCGGCAGCTGGTAGCGTTCGGCCAACTCATAATAGGGACGATAGCCGGGGTGATCGGGCGCATAATGCAGATAGCCGAGATAGGCCTTGAGGGCGCGAACCTGCTTCGTCGCCAGGGCGGACTCGACGCGGCGCAGATGGTCGGCGTCCGTGCGTGTGGGGTCGGCGACGCCGATGGCGAAGAGACCGGGCACCGCGCGAGCGAGCGCGAGCGTGTCGGCCACGCCCAGCGGATCGTCCGCCGCCGCGTTCAAGCAGCCCATCGCCAGAACGTGCGTCACTTCCGCCGCCTGCATCTCGCGCCGCAGCGTGGCCGTCAGCACTTCGGGCGCGGCGTCGAGCAACGGGCTAAGGCTTCCCACGCCCGGCAGCCGCGGCCGCACGACGTGAATGTGAGTATCGATCATGATTGGTCGCGGCATCCTTACCAGCCCGGAGCGCCAGCGACGGGGTGAAACTCCCGTCGCTGGCGCTCCGGGCTGGTCCTCTCGTTACTCTTCAAACAACGCCACGCTGGCGGTGAAACCGTGGATGAAGTTCTGTCCGCCGACCGGACCGAGTTCGCCCTGGGCGAAAAATCCAGCTACCGGAATGTCGCCCGCTTCGGCGCGGAGGACGCGGGCATCGTGATGGGCTTCGGGAAACAGCCGAGTGCCGCGGCCGTTGCAGCTGAACAGCAACGCGCCGCTCGGCTTGCGATCGTGCGCGTCCATGTCCAGACGCAACAGAGCATGCAGATCCTCGTCGGCCGTCGCCGCGTCGCGGACGTGGAACTGCACGGTCTGGCCGACACGCACGCGGTCGGTGATGGCCAGCGAACCCGTCTCGCGTTCCAGAGCGAGGACGTTGCGGACCAGGAAATCGCCGCGCAAGAAATCGCCCTGATACTCATTGAGAACCCGGCCAATGTGCAGCCCTTGCTGGAATAGGTTCTGCTCCTCCGCGCTCAACGTCGGCCATAGTTCCTGCAAGTACGCCAACGGCGTCTGGCCGCCCAGTTCGAGGATGAGGTTGTCCTGAGCGCGCGTGATGACCAGATGCCGGCCGATAGGCCGGCACCCCTGCGAGACGATCGAACGCAGGCCGAGCGATCCGCGCAAGAACACGCCGGCGGCTCCCTGATCCTTCACCGTATCCTGAAACAGCAGCCGGCACTGGCCCGGCGCGCGGATACCGCTGGCCATGCCGCCCAGCACGCGCACACCCGGCGAATCCTCGTTGACACGCCGCAAGAATAAGTCGATGGGGAAGGTGAACGGATCGCCCAGGAGCAGGACGGCGGTGTTCTCGCCGTCTGCGCCGCCCAACTCGTCGGGCCAGCCGAACAAACTGGGGCCATCGGCGGTGCGTTCCATCACGAGGTGGAAGGGATCCATCGTCACGGGGTGCGCCCAGCGACTGGCCCACAGGCTCAGCGCTGGACTTTGCTCGATCTCACGATCGTTGCCGACGACGGATTCAGCGACACAACCGAGCAGACAGCGCGGCGCCAGGCGTTCGCGCACCCGACGCACAATGTCCTCGGCGGCGCGAGCGTGATGCGTCGAGAAAAAGAGAATGGCCAGATCCACCTCGCCGGGCAGGTGCGTGCGCGTGTGCGCACACACTTCCTCCACCGCTTGGAGGGTCGGCTCGGCCGTGGATAGCGCGGCGGCGAATGGCATGGCATCTCCTCCATCTCAGGAGTCAGGAGTCAGGAATCAGGAGTCAGGAATCAGGAGTCAGGAGTCAGGAGTCAGGAGACAGCGAACTGATTCCTGACTCCTGACTCCTGACTTACAGCGTGCGTTCGAGGATAGGAAAGCTCGCCTGCCGTTGAAAATATTGTTTGTGAAAACGGAGCAAATGACCAGCGTCCGAGGGAACCTGCGCGGCGAAGGTCTCGACTTCGGTATCCCGCAATTTGTAGGCCGCATAGCCCAACAGATCGAGGGCCAGCGGATTCGTGTCGCGTGTATCGGCCGTCAGAAAGCTGAAGAGGCCGTTGATGCGCTTGCATTGCATGCCCTCGGTCCCGAACGCTCCGAGACGGAAGCACGGCATGGCGGCATCGACCTGCCGAGGGTTGGCATAGGCGGCATTAGCGATCAGAATCCCCACGGCCAACGGCGTCGTCCCCGTGCGGGCACGCTGGACAAACACGGAATCGGCTGGAAAATAGGGATTGTGGAAGAGATATTGTTCCAGAGCCGCCCGCTCGCGCACAAGGAGGAGGTTCGCCCCCAACTCCAGAATGCCCGGCACGTCGTCGGGTGTCGCCGGCCCAATGGTGCTGCTGGGACGCGCCATTGGCGTCGGCATGTCCACAATGTCGAGGACGAAATTGACCATCTCGCGCCGGAGTTGAAAGCCATTCTTCTGAAAAAATTCCAGCTGCCTCGGCCAATCGCCGCGATAAGCGGCGAAGGCATGCGATAGGCCACGTCCTTTCATCGCCTGGAGTACACGGTCGAAAAGCGGCTGCGCCGCCGTTTCGTGATCCTTACGGCACCACGGATAGCTGACTCGGCCGTTGGCGCGAAAGCCGGCGTAGGCGACGGGTCGGCCATCCACCAGGGCGATGAAGCGGGTGGAGGGATCGTAGTCCGGAGCGTGGGCACGGCGGCGTACCTCGTCCAGCGTCGCCGTCTTGAACTTCGGCAAGTCGGCGGCCGCCTCGTTGTAAATGCTCACCTGCGTCACATCGTCGCCGGCTCTGTACGTGCGGATTTCCATGAAGGCGTTCCTTGGGGAAGTAAGTTAATCGTCCGGCTCCCGCACGGTTAGTCCTTTCCGTGGAGTTCGTGGGCGTGACGGTTTATTGTACAACGGGCCGGCCAAGTCAGCAGGGGTAGGCGTCGAGCGGGGTGGAGAACCGTCGCGAAGCTGTGGTACAATTGAGGCAGCGAGATGAGCGGTTGCGCTCCCGAGGAGGTTCACGTCATGACGCGAGGTTCTTTGCTTTGGATCGTAACGCTGGCGATGCTGCCGATGGCGACGACAGGACGGGCGGCCGACGCCGAGGCCGTGCAGCGCGGCCAAAAAGCACTCCTGACCAAATGCTACGCTCCGCCGACCATGACCCGTCGCGCTTACGAGACAGTCTGGAAGCAATGGGGCCTGAAGGAAAAGCCCGTCCCAGCCGACTACAATCGTCTGTACCGCGAGCGCTACGGCTTGCACGAAGCACCCTATCCCAATGATGGTTTACCGATGGGGCTGCGTCCAGCGTCTCTGCCCTTTGGCCTCGGCAAGGGCATCAGCATGGATTGCATGGTTTGTCACGGCGGTTCCCTCGCCGGTAAATCGTATGTCGGCCTGGGCAACTCCGTCCTGGATTATCAGGCGTTCTACGAGGAAATGCTCGCCGCGGACGGCCATGCGCCGCATACGCCCTTCCACTTCTGCAACGTCCGCGGCACCAATGAAGCCGGCGGAATGGCCGTTTATTTGCTCGGCTATCGAGAACCGAATCTGGATCGCCGCGTCAATCGTCTCGATCTCGACTTGCGGGATGATCTGTGCGAGGACGTACCGGCGTGGTGGCTGCTGAAAAAGAAGAAGACCATGTATTTCACCGGCGGTTCCGACGCGCGTTCCGTCCGCTCGCTCATGCAGTTCATGATGAGTCCGCTCAACTCCGCTTCCGACATCCAGAAGGCTGAGGGCGACTTCAAGGACATCCGCGCGTTCCTGTTATCGCTGTCGCCGCCGAAATATCCTCTGCCGATCGATCGTCCGCTCGCCGCCAAGGGCGAGGAACTGTTCCAGACCAATTGCGCCCACTGTCACGGCACCTACGGCGACAAGTGGACGTATCCAAACAAAATCGTTCCCATCGACAAAATCGGCACCGACCGCCGCCGCTTTGACGGCATCACGCAAAAATTCGGCGATTATTACGAAAAAAGTTGGTTCAACAAGGACTATCCAATCCGCGAAACCAACGGCTATCAGGCGCCGCCGCTCGATGGCATTTGGGCAACCGCTCCCTACTTCCACAATGGCTCGGTCCCGACCGTCTATCACGTCCTTAATTCAAAAACCCGGCCAAAAGTCTTCACACGCTCGTATCGCACCGATCTCGACGCTTACGACACTGGGAAACTCGGCTGGAAGATCGAGGTGCTGTCCGCGAAGCCGGACGCGAAAAAGCTGTCGCCGATCGACTATCGCAAGATTTACGACACGACGCAGGCCGGACGCGGCAACGGCGGCCATACATTCGGCGATAAGCTGAGTGAAGAAGAACGCATGGCGGTGATTGAGTATCTGAAAACGCTGTAATCAACGACTCCGGCTCCGGCGTTCACCCTACGGCTTGTCCTTTCGTTGGACCAACCGATGATATTGATCGATGGCCAAATCACCCCAGTGCTGTCGTTCGCCATTCGGCCAGACTACTGTGAGACAGTCAACCTTCGTCGCTTTCTCCAGCCCGAAGACGTGACGGCGATCGCTGGAGGAAGCGTAGCTTCCGCCGCCCTTGGCGAAACGTGTCTGCTTGCGATCTCCACACTCCAGGATCAGCCGCGCGCCTACCACATCGGCATGATCTCGCCCCACCAGTTCGATTCCCAACCAGTGATTGTCCGTCGCCGCCTCATTTCGCAGTAGCACGACGGGTTCGTTAAGGTGGCTGATAACCAGATCGATTCGGCCATCGTCGTCGAGGTCGCCGAGAGCGACGCCGCGCGCCAGGTGCGTGGTGCGGAAGTACGCACCGCCTTCGTGGGAAATGTTCGTGAACTTGCCGCCCTGATTGCGCAACAGGATCGGCCGTTGTCGCGGATCGCCGCCGCCGCGCGGCGGATAGCGAATGGCGTGGCCGGTGGCGACGAACAGGTCTTCCCAGCCGTGATGATCGAGGTCAAGAAAGCCGGTGCCCCAGCCGACGGTACTCTGTCCCAACGAGCCAATGCCCGCCGTGGTCGAGGCGTACTGAAAGAGGATGCGGTCGTCCTGGCATTCGTTGCGGTAGAGCGCGTGCAGCTCGTTCTCGTAGTTGGTGACGAACAGCGAGGGCCGACTGCTGCCGTCGTAGTCGGCGGCATCGACGCCCATGCTGCCGTTGGGCGAACCGCCACCGTCGCGCGCCGTGCCGCTGACCAAGCCGCGCTCCGCGAAGTGAAAATGTCCCGGCGTACAACGGTTGACGTAAAGGAAACTATCAGCCGTATCGTTGGCGACGTAGATGTCCGGCTTGCCATCGCTGTTAATATCCACGAGCAAAACGCCAAGTCCCTTGCTGGCGTCTGGCCCGCCGGGCCGCAGGCCAGCCTCGATGCTCACATCGGTGAAGGTGCCGTCGCGGTTGTTGCGGAAGAGCTTGTGAGCCAGGCCATCGAAGACCTTCGGCGGGCAAATATCCGCCGGTCGGCCGCAGCGAGGATGATTGGCGAACGACCAGTTGACGTAATGGCAGACGTACAGGTCGGGATAGCCATCGCCGTCGAAGTCCGCCCAGCCGGCGCTGGAACTCCACGACTGCGAGTTCAGTCCCGCCTGGCGCGTCACATCGACGAATCGCCGTCCCTTCGTGTCATCCTTGGGATCGACGGCCTCGTTGTGGAACAGGGCCAGCCGTCCCCAACCCGTGAGGAGCAGGTCCGGCCAGCCGTCGCGGTCGAAATCACCCACGGCCGCGCCGTGACTGTAGAACCAACCGCCGTCCATGTGCAGACGCTCGCTGACATCGGCAAACTTGCCGTCGCCGAGGTTGCGATACAATTTGCACGCTCGACCGCGGATTTCCTTACCCTCGAAAGAACCGCCGCCCGGCAGAAAGATGTCGAGTCGATGATCGCCGTCAAAGTCGAGCAGGGCGACGCCGCCGCCCAGCGATTCGAGAATGGATAGATGGCCCGCTTCCGCGCCGTTGCGATAGCGAAAATCGATCCCGGCAGAGGTGGTGATGTCGCGAAAGAACGCGGGGCCGTCGTCCTTCGCGGCAGAGCCAGGCACGCTGGCAGGGGAGGACGCGCGCCAACTGCACGCCACGGGAACAATCGTTAGTCCAAACAGCGCGAGTATCGCGAGCCGTCGCCAGGTCATGCCCTTCACCGTCATGCCGAGGAGAGACAGGTCCATCCTTTCTTTATATCGCATTATGCGACGAGCCGAAGAGGGCCATTCCCTGACCAGTAGTTTCAAGCTGCGGTCGTGGCAAATTTATCTCAGAGTAAGCGAGTCTCCCGCGTAAGCGGGGGCGAACACTCCCCCCGCTTACGCGGGAGACTCGCCATTGTGTTAGCGCCTCGCCGGAAAAACCGAGAATAAGATTGAACCGAGAGCCTCTCGCCCTTTATCCTTAACTACACCGATACACGACTGCGGTTCGTGCCGAGACCGCCGGAAGGCCCACCCGGAACGATGTAATCTCCCTTGAGACCATCGATACTAGGATCATGCGGACAGGAGTTGACGCGATGACAGTGCAGGCGCATTCGCATACTATACAGCGAGCCTTCTGGCTCTCCTTCGCGATCATAGCCGTGGCGAACAGCCTGGCGCATGCCGACGAGGGAAAAATCAGCTACGACCGCGACATTCGGCCCATCCTTTCGGATAACTGTTTCGCCTGCCACGGTCTCGACGCCAAGCAGCGCAAGGCGAAACTGCGCTTGGACACACGCGCGGGCGCTCTTGCCGAACTCAAGAGCGGCGAACATGCCATCGTACCAGGCAAGATCGATGACAGCGTCCTGCTCGAACGCATTACGGCCGAGGATCGCTCTCTCCGCATGCCGCCGAAGAAAACCGGCAAACAGCTGACGGCCACGCAAATCGACTTGCTCCGCCGCTGGATCGCGGAAGGAGCGCCCTACGCGCTGCACTGGGCATTTGTCCCGCCGAGCCGGCCCGCGCTGCCGAAAGTGAAAAACGCCGCCTGGCCGCGCAATCCCATCGATGACTTTGTCCTCGCTCGCCTCGAACGCGCCGGCTTGCAACCGACCGCCGAAGCGGATCGCACAACGCTCTTGCGCCGTGTGACGCTGGATCTAACCGGCCTGCCGCCGACGCCGGCCGAGGTCGATGCCTTCCTCGCCGATAAGTCGCCCAACGCTTACGAAAAGGTGGTCGATCGGCTGTTGCAGTCGCCGCGCTACGGCGAACACATGGCGCGCTTCTGGCTCGACGCCGCCCGCTACGGCGACACGCACGGACTGCACCTCGATAATTACCGGGAAATATGGCCATTCCGCGATTGGGTCATCAAGGCGTTCAATAGCAACAAACCCTACGATCGCTTCGTCACCGAGCAACTGGCCGGCGATTTGCTGCCCAGTGCGACGCTCGATCAGATTGTCGCCACCGGCTTCAATCGCTGCCATGTCACCACCAGCGAGGGCGGTTCGATTGAGGAAGAAGTGTACGTCCGCAACGTCCTCGACCGCGTCGAGACGACGGGAACCGTGTTCATGGGGCTGACGGTCGGCTGCTGTCGCTGTCACGATCACAAGTTCGATCCGATCAAGCAGAAAGAGTTCTATCAGCTGTTCGCGTTTTTCAACAATCTCGATGGTCCCGCTCTCGATGGTAATGCCGCTTTGCCGGCGCCGACGGTGCGCATTCCGACCATTGAGCAGAAGGCGGAGTTGGAGCGCCTTCAACACGAGATCGCCGTCCTTCGCACGCGGATTGACGCGGAAGTGGCGAAGGTGAAGTACGACGATCGCGCTGATGTCAAGGAACCAGAGCAGACGGCGCGGGCGGAGTATGTCTGGATCGATGACGCCATCCCCGCCGGCGCGAAGCCGTCCAGCGATGGCGGCATCAATGGTCAGTGGAAATTCGTCACTCGGCCGAAACACCCCGTTTTCAGTGGCGAAAAGTCGTCGATGCACACGGCCACGGGATTGAGTCAACACTACTTCGAGAAAGCCAGTTCTGGTTTGCGCGTCGGCGCGGGGGATACGCTGTTCGCCCATGTTTATCTCGATCCGAGCAACCCGCCGAAGGAAATCATGCTTCAGTGGAACACCGGCGATTGGAAACACCGGGCCTACTGGGGCGACAACGCCATTCCGTGGGGGCGAGAGAACACCGGCGAACGCCGGCATCTTGGTCCGCTGCCGAAGAAGGGCGAATGGGTGCGTTTGGAAGTCGCGGCGGCGAAGGTCGGCGTGAAACCTGGCATGGTCATCAACGGCTGGGCGTTCACGCAATTTGGCGGCACGGTATATTGGGACAAGGCCGGTATCGTCACGCAAACGCCGCAGAACAATCAACCGTTTACGACCCTTTCAGGTTGGATCCGCGTGCAGCGGGCCGCCGGCGGCGCGGGGCTGCCGCCGGGGATTCAGCAACTCATCAAGCTCGAACGCGCCAAGCGAAATGAGCAGCAGAACAAGCAACTGCTTGCGTATTTCATCGAAAACGCCTACACCAAGGCGCAAACGACGCTCGCCCCGCTGAAGCAGCAGTTTGCGGCCCTGGAGAAGAAGCGCACGCAAATTGACAAAGCGATGCCGGCGACGTTGGTATTCAAGGAGCGGTCCACGTTGAAGCCGGCCTACATCCTCAAACGCGGCGAATACGATCAACATGGCGAACAAGTGGGACGCGACACGCCGAAATTCCTGCCACCGCTGCCGGACAAGGCGAGCCGCGATCGTCTCGGTCTGGCGCAATGGCTGCTGTCAGCCGATCATCCGTTGACGGCGCGCGTCGAGGTCAATCGGCTGTGGCAGCAATGTTTCGGCGTCGGCCTCGTCAAGACGACGGAAGATTTCGGTTCGCAGGGCGATTCGCCGAGCCATCCGAAATTGCTCGATTGGCTGGCGGTGCAATTCCGCGCGGACGGCTGGGACATCAAGAAGATGATGAAGCGCTTCGTTATGTCGGCGACGTATCGGCAATCGTCCCGTGTGACGAAGGATCGGCTGGCGAAGGATTTGGACAATCGCCTATTATCGCGTGGACCTCGCTTCCGGCTCGATGCCGAGATGCTGCGCGATCAGGCGTTGTTCGTCAGCGGTCTGCTGGTCGAGAAATTGGGCGGGCCAAGCGTCAAGCCGCCGCAACCGTCCGGCTTGTGGGAGGCGGTCGGCTACACCGGCAGCAACACGAAGAATTTCGTGCCCGATCATGGCCATGAGAAAGTCCATCGCCGCGGCATGTACACGTTCTGGAAGCGCACGGCTCCGCCGCCGGAGATGAACACGTTTGATGCACCGTCACGCGAGTCGTGCACCGTGCGCCGCGAACGGACGAACACACCGCTGCAAGCGCTGTTGCTGATGAACGATCCGCAATTCGTCGAGGCAGCCCGCACACTCGGCGAACGCGCCATGAAGGAAGGCGGCGCAACGCTGGAATCACGCCTCACGTATCTGTTCCGTCTCACGACGGCGCGGCGGCCGGATGCGAAGGAATTGGCGGAACTCGCCGCTGCGTACAAGGATCATCTGGCAACCTACATGCGCGATGCGGCGAAGGCGAAGCAGCTTATTTCGGTGGGCGAACTGAAGCCGGATGCGAAACTCAATCCGAGCGAACTAGCGGCGTGGACGATGATCGCCAATTTGATTTTGAATCTGGATGAAGTGATTAACAAGGGGTAGGGGAAGTCAAGTTGGAACCCAACGATGCTCTGACCGTGGCGGCGAACGCAGCCCAAGGGTTCCAGGTTTACCAGTGCCAGCAGTGCGCGGAGGCTATCAAACAGGCGTTGGTTGCTGCGGGGTATCGGGGGCAACGGGTCGAAATCGTAGGAACGGGACGCCGCGACTTCATGATCTGCTTGAGTTATGATGGAGGGCAAGCGACGATCACACAAAACGGAAGGCACATGGGGATTCGTATTGGTGACATCGTTGTTGACAATCTCCATCCGGATGGGATGCCTTTCGACCAATGGATCAAAGATTTTGATGCGCTCGGCGGGGTGATCGTTCACTCTGTCAGCGATTTTTAGGGGGAAACGGACGATGTCTCCAATACTGTCCTTACTGAAGGAGATGCGCGGCCGCCTGGGAATGTATGTGGGCAGCCCCTCGATCACCCTTCTGGCGGCCTTTCTCCGCGGCTACGACCTCGCAGTTTATAAGATCAGGGGAGGAACTCTTGACTCTTTCCTACCGGAATTTCGCGAGTGGATCTACCAACATTTTCGGAGCAACCAATACACCTGGGAGGAAACGATCCTCTTGCATAGCGAGAACGAAGCCGATGCGGTAAAGCGATTTTGGGAACTGCTCGATGAATTCCTCAAGGAACGCCAAACGGATACTACAACGACTCCGCCGGTCGATGAAAACGTGATGGCGGATTTTCCTCTTGGCGAGCAAACGGGCCGTTAGCTGTCCTACTCCAACTCCGCGTAGACAATGCCGTACCGCGCTCGACGAGCGGCTTGATGCGAGTCTCAGCGAATCCTTGTCAGAGTAAAGATACCCTACATGGCAACAATTACCATCACCCTGCCCGAGCCGGTTCTGCGGAAACTCAAGGAACGGGGCGAGGAAGCAAACGTCACTCCCGAAGAATTGGTGCGGGCAAGCGTGGAGGAATGGTTGCAGCGGCCGAAAGACGATTTCGCAACGGCTGCCAGTTACGTCCTCCAGAAAAATGCGGCGCTCTATGAACGACTGAAGACGAGCATACCGAGTAAAGAAGTCTGCTGCGACATGATGCGGCGGCAGATCGAGACGACGTGCGAGATCCACGCCGACCGATATGACTGTCCTGACTGTCTCATCGCGTACTCGGAACATCGGCGGGAGTATGGTTTGATCGTTCACGATGGCGGTCGCTCCAAACTTCGGATTTCGTATTGCCCCTGGTGCGGTTGCGGGCTTTCAGAGAACACCTAAGTTTCCTTGCTTCGAGGCGAGTAAAGCAGATTTGGCGTAAGGAGCAATCACCATGAATCCAATGCACGAACACATCCAAACCCTTACTCGTCGCCACTTCTTCGGCCGTGCCGCGCTCGGTCTGGGCACGGCGGCGCTGGCGAGTCTGTCGGCGCAACACGCCGGCGCGGCGACGGCCACGGGCGGATTGCCCGATCTGCCGCACTTCGCTCCGAAGGCGAAGCGGGCCATCTATCTGTTCATGAACGGCGGTCCCTCGCAGATGGACATGTTCGACTACAAGCCGGCCATGGACAAACTGTTTGACAAGGATTTGCCCGCGTCGATCCGCCAGGGCCAACGGCTGACGACCATGACGAGCGGGCAGACGCGCTTTCCCATCGCGCCGTCGAAATACAAATTCGCCCAACATGGCAAGTCCGGCGCCTGGGTCAGTGAACTGATGCCGTGGACGGCGAAGATGGTGGACAAACTCGCCATCGTCAAGAGCGTCAACACCGAAGCCATCAATCACGATCCGGCCGTCACCTACATTTGCACCGGCCATCAATTGCCCGGACGCGCCAGCCTCGGTGCATGGCTCAGCTACGGTCTGGGCACCGAGAACCAGAACCTGCCCGCCTTCGTCGTCATGACGGCCTCGTGGACCGGCCGCAAGGAGGCGCAGGCGATCTATAACCGCCTTTGGGGATCGGGTTTTTTGCCGAGCAAACATCAGGGCGTCGCCCTCCGCTCCAACGGCGATCCGGTGTTGTTTTTGTCCAATCCCGCCGGCGTCGATGCCGCCACGCGGCGGCGCATGCTCGATTCGCTGGCCCGGCTGAATCAAAAGCAACTCGATGAAATTGCCGATCCCGAAACACAGGCACGCATCGCCCAGTATGAAATGGCCTTCCGTATGCAATCGTCGGTGCCTGAGTTGATGGATTTGTCGCGTGAACCCAAGCGCATTCTCGACCTGTACGGCCCAGACGTGCAGAAGCCCGGGACGTTCGCGGCGAGTTGTCTGCTGGCGCGACGGCTGGCCGAGCGCGGCGTGCGCTTTACGCAGATCTTTCATCGCGGCTGGGACCAGCACGGCAACCTTCCCGGCGACTTGCCCAACCAGTGTCGCGATGTGGACCAGCCCTGTTATGCCCTGATACGCGATCTCGAACAGCGAGGCCTACTTGACGAAACGCTCGTTGTCTGGGGCGGCGAGTTTGGTCGCACGGTTTACTGTCAGGGCAAACTGACGCGCGAAAGCTATGGCCGCGATCATCATCCGCGCTGCTTTACGGTGTGGATGGCTGGCGGCGGCATCAAGGGCGGTATCAGCTACGGCCAAACCGACGATTTCAGTTACAACGTCGTCGAAAATCCGGTGCATATCCACGCCATGAACGCCACCATCCTGCATTGTCTCGGCATCGATCATCGCCGACTGACGTTCAAGTCTCAGGGACTGGATATGCGATTGACCGGCGTTGAGGAGCAACATCCGGTTAAGGGGCTTTTGGCGTAACCGCGCCTGCCAGCGTCATCGTGTTTGGCTCGGTGGAGAGAGATGAATTCGAGACGTAGACACTTGCGTTGTTGGTGGAGGCGTAGAATCGTGCGGGTGTTGCGGACGGCTGGGATAGAACGTCCAACATAGCCGTGTGGTGCGGCCGAGGGCCAGCAGTTCAGTCTAACAACGGTCCATTCTTCGCCAGTTGCGAGCAGGTAGCTGCGGTCGGCGACGAGTTGGAGGTAAAGATCATTCACATTGACCGGGAGCGCAACAAGATTGCCGGCAGTCTCGTGGCACTACACCCCGAAAGCGACCCCTGGCACGGGAAATGGCAGTTTGTCGTCGGGACACTGTGGAAGAATGCCTTCTTCCTGCTGCCGCTCATCCGGTCGCACCGGGAGTTCGTGTTCGAGGTCGAAGGCGATCCCGTGTCGTTCCTGTGGCACGTCCCGATCTCCGACGAGGAGCAGGCCTACAAGCAGGAACATGGGGCCGACGCCCTGATCGACCGCATGGACGCCGTGGGGCTGCCGTGGGTGTTCGACGAGAACAACCGGCCCTCGCTGCTGGAGGGGAAGGACGATGGCCTTTGACGAAGCCCTCGCCGCCCGCATCCGTGACGCCCTGGCCCGCCGCAGGAACGTCGAGGAGAAAACAACCCAGCCGACCAGTCTGCAAAGGGGTTCTCGTCCAGGGGCAGAGTCGCCAAGGTTCCAGCCTTGATCTTGTCGATCAGCTTTTGCGAAAGTCGGAAGATCATCCCATCCTCGCTCAATTCGGTTGCACGGGTTGGCTCGCCACGGCGATGAACGCCTCGCCCGCCCTGACGATGATCGGCTCTTGCAGGTCCACCCAGCCGCTTTCGCCCACGGTGGCCGTCGCCAGCAGGCCCAGGCGCTCGCCGCTGCCGGGGTCCATCTTGAAGACCGAGACACGACACCCGGCCTTGATACCCTCCAGGTGGAATCGGGGGATGATCCGGTCGTCGGTGAACCGGAACGTGAAGTGCGGCTCATGGTAAAGTGGCAGCATGGCTTCGTCCTCCAGCCCCGTTCCCGGCGACGACCGCCCCGCAGCGGCACTTCGGCTAGAATACTGGTTCCGTTGCCGGGGGGCTGTCGTGGGGTCGCTGGAAACCAATGGCCAGACGAGAGAGAGGAGTCCGCAATGGCACGACCCAAGGTTATCCTGTTCGACGTGAACGAGACGCTGCTCAACCTTCAGCCAATGAAGGAGGCAATCACCAAGCTCCTGGGCGGTGGGCCGGAAACCGCCCGGCTGTGGTTCACGACACTGCTTCAGCATTCGACGTTGATGCCATCCAGGTGGAAGCGAGGGATGATTTGGTCTTCGGAAAAGCCGAAGTTAAGCGCGGGCGGAAGAGATGCAAATGGAAGAGGAAACGCCGCCGATACTGACGGCTGTAACCTCACATGATACACGAACGGCCCTCTGGATTGTCCAGAGGGCCGTTGTCTTTGTACCGTACCGATTTTACACTCCGTTTTACACTTCGCCTTGTCGCCGTAACTCCTTATATTTTTTCTACTTAAATGGGCGCTACTGGATTCGAACCAGTGACTTCCACCGTGTGAGGATGGCACTCTAGCCGCTGAGTTAAGCGCCCGAAAAAGCCGGCTCGTCTGGGTTAATAGACGCATGAGCCGGCGAAAAGGTTCACGCCCTCGGCGGCGTGGTGATGTTGTTGGCCGGCGTGGTGATGTTCTCGTCGAACTTCGGTGCTGTCGTCGTGATGCGCTGCGGCGGACGCGGCTGCTCCAAGGGCACCGAATCTTGACGCGCCGCGGCGGCCGAACCGTCGAAGTCGTCTTCCAGACCCTTGATGCCCTTCTTGAATTCGACGATGCCTTTGCCCAAATAGCGACCAACTTCCGGCAGTTTCCGCCCAAAGAGCAGAACGCCAATGATGAGTAGGATCATCATTTCCTGCACGCCCAAATTGAAAAAACCAAACAGCGGAGTCATGGGAGAAAACCTCATTGCGGATTGATTTCGGAAAGTATTCAGGGCGGTCCCGTCAAGCGGGACGATCACACCCAACAACTATAACAACGATGGAGCGGCTCGGACAAGCGGAAATTCGCGAGTCGCCCACGGATTATCCCCGTCCCGACATGACCCCCTCGCCCTGGCGGGCCGGGTCGCGAATGTCTTCCTCAAGGCCGCGCACTTCTTTACGAAGTTCCATGAAACTTCGTCCCAGTGAACGAGCCAGACCGGGCAGCCGATTGCCGAACAACAGTAGACCAATGACGCAGATGACGCCGATTTCCGCCATGCCAAGACCGAACATGCGTGTTACTCCCGTGATAAGCAAGTGAGTAGGAGCAGAGTCCGTCGCCCGCGCAAGCGCATCGGGTGGTTGGTGAGAACAACGGACTTGTGGGAGGGGTCGGAGCAACGACGCCCTGCGGGGTATCCAAAGGTTGGATAAAAGAATTGTAACAGCGTTCCCGGCGCGAAGACAAGCAAGAAATGGCAAAATTTCCGGAGCAGGCGGTCAGTACCTTTTAGGATCGCCGCCGATCCTAAGCCTCAGACGGCTGCCTCGTCGATCCGGGGTGGATGAAAAGGCCATTGCCTGATAGGGTTTGGGGTATGAGAGCGGACCTCGGGTCCGCGCCCCAAGGAAAGGTTGACAACCTCCTATGCGACAGGTCTTTTTCTACATTCCGCTCAAAGCCGGCTGGCTGCCGGCCAACCTCCCGCTTTATGTCTTCCTCCTGGTGACGGGTCTGGTGCTGGGCCTGATCGTCTGGATCATCAGCAGCCGTATCCAACAGCCGGCGCTGCGCGAAAGGGTGCGCGGCGCCGCCTTTTGGCTGGCTGGCTTTGGCATCGTGTCCGCTCTCGTCGTCTACTTCGGCGCCGACAAACTGCACAATGGTCTGCCGATCTACGGCTTCGGCATGATGCTGTTTTTGGCCTTCATCATCTGCACCTGGTTGGCCAGCCGCCGTGCCATCAGCGAGGGCGTGCCTCCCGAACTCATTCAGGATTTAGCCATCTGGCTGTTCATCGGCGGATTGATCGGCGCGCGTGTCACGTTTTTGCTCTCCGAGAGGAAAATGTCGTTCCCGGAGATGCTGAGCGAGATTTATAAAATCTGGGACGGCGGCATCGTTCTATACGGCTCGGTGATCGGCGGGCTTGTCGCTTATGGTTTCGCGTATATCTTCATCTTCCGCAAATTTCAGCTACCCACGCTCAAGCTGGCGGACATCGTGGCACCTTCGATCGCGGTCGGTCTGTGCCTGGGACGGTTCGGTTGCTTCCTCAACGGCTGT
>DATNCY010000107.1:0-28048 GCA_035553375.1 Gemmataceae bacterium | reverse complement strand
GCTTGCCGCCCCCCCCACTGAAAGACGTATCAGGTCTCGGCGCCCTCCGGAACACATGTCCCGCCGATCCCGGAGCGCGCCGAGAGGTAGAACAACGGACGACGAAATACGCTCACGGCCGAAGGAATGGGGACTGACATGACAGGAACGGAAGGGCGAACAGGACGGCATCGTCACCGGCGCGGCTGGAAAGCCGCAGGCGCCGCCCTGCTGGGGCTAATGGGTGGCTCGCTCGGCTGTCAGGGAACCGGCGATCATCCCCTGCGTAACTCCATCATTGATCCGCCGGCAGCGGTCGCCGGGCGCGGCCGCTACCAATCCCCGACAGCGACGACAACTCCTCCGCCAACCACCGGGACCCAAACCGCTGCACCCGCTGAAGTTGGAAACGCTCCAGCCGGCACCGCTTCGGACAATCCCATTCTCCAAACGGCAGGCACGACTGTCGGGACAGAGACGCCGGCCCAAACGCCTACAGTCGCGGATTCGGGCGTGGTTCAAGCGTCTGCCCGCTTCAGCCCGGACGATCCTAGCCCGGAGGACAAGGACGTTTCTCGACTGGAGAGAGTGCCCGAACACTTCCCCACCTCCAACAAAACGACGGCGCTGGTTGCGGAGAAGAACGCGGACAAGGATCGGGATCCGAAAACCGACCGATGGCCATCGGGGAAAGATCAGAGCTATAAGGTTGATCGGACGTTGCCCAGTCCGATGTCGGGAGCGGCCACGCCGATCATTCCGGCGCCCGCGAAAAGCCAGCCCATCAGCTTGGGCGCTTCGTTGGCCCTCGCGGGAGTGGAAAATCCGATTATCGGCATCGCCCAACAAGCCATCCGCGTCAGCCAGGCCGATCAATTGGCGGCTCGTGTCTTACTCCTGCCCAGCGTGAATGTCGGTGCCAACTATCACTATCACGATGGCCCGGTGCAAGCGTCTTTCGGCGGCATTCGCAAGGTTACGAGCGATCTGGTCAACTACGGCCTCGGCACCTATACCGTGGCGGCGGAAAATATAAAGATTCCCGGCCTCTTGATCTCCACCGCCTTGGCCGATGCAATCTACAACCCTCTGTTCGCGCGTCAGGTGGTCGCCAATCGCCGCTTCGCCTTCACCGGGACGCGCAACGAGATCTTGCTGGAAGTGTCGTTGTCCTATCTTGCTCTGCTGCGAGCCGAGGGGCGGGTGGCCGTCATCCATCAATCGGAAGCAGACTTCAACGAGGTCGCGCGACTGACGAATAACTTCGCCAAGAGCGGCCAGGGACGCCGAGGCGACGCCGACCGGGCGGAAGCC
Source organism: Gemmataceae bacterium (assembly GCA_035553375.1). Taxonomy (GTDB): domain Bacteria; phylum Planctomycetota; class Planctomycetia; order Gemmatales; family Gemmataceae; genus JAJPHU01. The sequence goes on along the minus strand of DATNCY010000107.1, from coordinate 26,755 downwards.
GATCTTCTGGCGCTCCAATATCAGGAACGGCAGGCGCAGGAAGATGTCGCCGTCGCTTCCGCGGAATTGGCCCGCTTGCTCAATTTGGATCCCTCGACGCGATTGGTGACGGGCGATGTCCCCATCCAGGTCGTGCAGTTTGTCGATCCGAAAGAGCCGTTGGCGAAGCTGTTGCAGATCGCCGCGCGCAATCGCCCGGAGATGTTGGCGGCGGCCGCCAACATTCGAGCCAGCGATGTGCGCGTCACGCAAGAGAAGATGCGACCGCTCTTGCCCACGCTGTGGATGGGTTTCAGTGCGGATGACATGGGCGGCGGCGCCGTGGCATCGACGAGCGGAAATGTCCCGAATCCGCACGGTACGCCCTCTCCGGGCGGAGCCGCCTCCGCGGAAACAGGTGGCCAGACGGTGCCGAAATTCGGCCGCATCACCGGCCGCACGGACATCGATGTCATGGCCATCTGGACGTTGCAAAACTTCGGTGTGGGCAATCTCGCTCATATCAAGCAACGCCGGGCCGAACGCAATCAGGCCGTGGCCCAGCGCGTTCGCGTCCTCAACGAAGTCTCCAGGGAGATAGCCGAGGCGTACAATCTATCGGCCGCTCATTTCCGTGCTATCGAATTACAGCGAAGTCGGGTGAAGGAAGCGAGCGAAGGTTTCCAGCGTGACCTGGACCGCATCCGCGGCGGCCTCGGCTTCCCCATTGAGGTACTTAACAACGGCAAGCGTCTGTTCAAGGCACGGCAGGAATTGCTGGAGGAAATCATCGGCTTCGATCAGTCTCAGTTCCGACTCTTCGTGGCCCTTGGTCAACCGCCGACGATGGTTGTCGATGAGGAACCGCCCGCTCCTCACTGATCGCTGACAAAGTCTGCCAGCCCGCAGCGCGAGCAAGGGAACGAATTTCCCTTGCTCGCGCTGCGGGCTGGCAATGTTCGCTAGCCCGCAGCGCGAGCAAGGGATTCCCTTGCTGGCGCTGCGGGCTGGTATCGCGGGGCGAAGTGAGGTAAAAGAGAGGCATGGCGTCCCTGTTGACCATCAAAGGCCCCACTCCCGGCCAGCGCTTCGCGCTGCACGGCGATAGTCTGCTCATCGGTCGCCAAGAGGACGCGGCCATTTATCTCGATTCGCTGGCCGTCAGCCGCCAGCACGCGCGCATTCACTGTCACGGCGGCGAGTTTTTCGTCGAGGATGTCGGCAGCAGCAACGGCACCTTTGTCAATGGCCGGCGCATCAGCGCGCCGACGCCGCTGACCGAACGGGACGCGCTGCAAATCGGCCCCTACATTCTCAACTTGCGCGCCGATCCTCCGACGGCGCCGGCATCGCCGCCGCTGCCCGATCAGATTATTCGCGCTCAAATCAGCGCCGCTCCATCGAATCATACGCTGTTCAGCCAGAACGCCGCCCAGAAGTTGGAGGTGGTTCTGGAGATTGCCCAGCACCTCCGCCGCACGCTGGAGATGGAGCCGTTGCTGGGCCGTTTTCTCGACCACTTGCTGCGGCTGTTTCCCCAAGCCGACCGCGGCATGGTGTTGCTCAGCGAGGGCGAACGCCTCAAACTGCGTGCCCAGCGCAGCCGGCACAAAAGCGATCAACCGGATGATTATCCCTACAGCCGCACCATCGTCCGCCGTGCCCTGGAGGAAGGCGTCGGCCTGCTCAGCGAGGACGTGGGCGGCGATCCGAATCTCGATCTGTCGGCCACCATGCTCTCGCTGAACCTGCGCTCGTTTTTGTGTGTGCCGCTGCTAGGTTGGGAGGGGCGTCGTCTGGGCGTGATCCAGCTCGATTGTCTGCGCGCGGGCCATGCCTTTCGGCCCGATGATCTGGAGTTGTTGACCGCCATCGCCATTCATGTCTCGATGGTGGTGGAGAACGCCGCCCTGCACGCCCAGCAATTGCGTGAGGAACGTCTGCGTCAGGAACTGCGACTGGCACGCGACATCCAGCAATCGTTTCTGCCCGCCGACTTCGCGGTTTTCGAGAACGGTGATCCCGAACTATTCGCGCGCGTGCATCCGGCCCGCGAGGTGTCCGGCGATTTGTACGATTTTTTCCGGCTGCCCGATGGCCGGCTCGCGTTCTTCCTCGGCGATGTATCTGGTAAGGGCATGCCGGCCGCCCTGTTCATGATCGCGGTGCGGACGTTGATTCGCCATCTCGCGCCCTCGATCCACAGCCCGGCGGAATTGCTGCGCCGCTTGAACACGGCGCTGGTGGCCGACAACCCCACGGCGTTGTTTGTCACGCTTCTGCACGGTATTTACGATCCGCGCGATGGTTCGGTAATCCTCACTTCGGGCGGTCATCCGGCACCGCTGCTGCGCCGCCGCGATGGACACGTCGCGGAAGTGTCCATGCAGCCGGGGGTACTTCTGGGCTGTTCGGTGCTGGATCTTCACGTTAGTGACACCTCGTTGTCACTCCAATCCGGTGAGACGCTTATCCTCTATACCGACGGTTTCACGGAAGCCTTTACGCGAGATCGCAAGGATATGTTCGGTCGGGAACGCTTGTGCGAGGTACTCGGCGGTCCACGCACGACGTTGTCGCTGGAAGCGTGCGCCGACGAGGCGAGTACGGCCATCGAACGCTTCAGCGGACAGACGGAATTGCAAGACGATCAGACGTTATTCCTGCTGCGCCGCCGCTGAATTACGGCTTTTTTTCGTATGTCAGTCAGCCCAGTTCTCGATCTGTAAGCCCGGCATCTGGCGGAAATCCTTCACGTTACGCGTAACCAGCGTTGCGCGGTTCGCCAACGTGATGGCCGCGATCAGCAGGTCGCCCCGGCCGATCTTCTTGAGCTTTTTGTGCTGCCGCAGCCGATCGAACTCGGTGGCTGTGGCAGGATCAACTGGAATCACGATTTCAACCCGGCCCAGATCCTGGATTGTTTTATCCAACCAGAGTTGTGCGCGCAGCAACTCTTCTCCCGTCGCCGCCTTCAACACGAAATCGAACCGGCCTTGCAAGACCTCGATGCGGGTCACGATGGAGATGGCGATTTCCGAAGACGGCACGTTGTTCCGTCGAGTCAGCACACGCGGATGGGCGGCGAACAGAAGACTGAGGGTGTCGGTGTCCAGAACGTACATTCTCACTCCTCAGTCACGAGGCGGCCTCGCCTGCGGTAGATCTCTTTCAGCATCTCGTCGAGATAAGGATCGTCCTTCCAGGAACCGGCGGCAGACCAGATTCCTTCTTGGTTCTCCTTCGTAGGGGATGTACTCAGCCATGCCCGGATGGCACTTTTCAGGAAGCGCCATTCTTTCTCCAGTTGCCGAGCCGGCAAGCCTTGCTCCTCGACCAACCGCCGCACATCCGCCTCCGGCAGCCGCAAGTACGCCGCAGCCTCGCGGAGCGTCAACACCTCTTCCCCACTCTCGTTCCCCATCGCCGGCGCGGCTGGTGCCGATGGGGGAGCCGATTTCGCATTCTTCTTCGTGCGGGGCATGGCTATTCCTCCGTCTTTTTTTGAGACGCCGCTTTCTTTGTGATTCACCGATTGAGACGTCCCTCTATTCTACACGATAGCCAGAACTTCTTCCGCTCATTCGAGCAGGCTTCACGCCATGAGACGGGCAACGGTGGTTTCCACCGCCTCTCTCCCGTATAGTGGCACGTAGTCTCATGTTTTCCCCCGGAAGAGCGGCGCTATGCGTCCCGACTCGCTTGACGATTCCTTCGCGGCCAAACGGTCGGCCATGCGCGAGGAGTTCTTCGCGCGGCACTTCCTGCTCGGCGGTTGGCTGGGCGGCACCGACACCTACAAGCGCACCATGTGGGCCGCCGTGCCCGACATCGCCCGCGCTCGCGCCGGTTACGCCCTCACCATGCGCAAGGGACTCCCTGAATCGGGGGCCGGTGAGCGACTCATCATGGCCGGCCACGAAGCGATGCTCGCTCAGTGGTTTCATCGTCCGCTACGCCGCGCCGACATTGAGTTAGCCGCAGATTGGTATGGCACGCACTCGGCGACCCACGCTTTTCCGCATGAATTATGGCGAACCGTCCTCGATAGTCAACCCGGCGACGACATCCATTTGCCCATCGACATTTGGGGATTCGCGGGCGGTCAGACGTTTCTCGCCGGTATGCCATGCCTATCGTTTGAGGGCATGGGCGGCGCACTTTCCTATCTGGAACCGGCCATGTGCCGTTACTTCGCCCCGATCATTCAGGCGACCAAGGCACGGCTGATGAAACTCGCCACGCCGCGCGATGCCGAGTTCGGTTTGCGCTCCGCTCCTAACGAGATCGCCAATATCGTCCTTTTGTTGGCTCGCTACGTCGGCGGACGCGGGCAACTCACTTCTAATGACACGGCGGAGTTCCTTTATCCGGAACTGTTCCGCACGGTCGGCACCATCGGTCATGAGATGATGTGCGCGGCACAGTCGTTCGAGCGCTCGCTTGGCGAGGCCGAGTACGAGATGATGGATCGTTTCATCACCACGATGGGCGAGGCGTCGCTCCTGTGCGATCTGGTAGACGCCGAGACAGTCGGCCTGGAGAACGCCCTGCGTGTTATCAAGGCGCATCCCGAGACGGAAAAGGTCGGCATTCGCGTGGATTCCGGTGACATTGCCGCGCAATGCGTCCTGTATTTCGAGCGTATGCGTCAGGCCGGCATCACGCCGCGGCGAATCGTGTTTGAAGACGAGGTCACGCCGGATCAAGTGCGCAAGGTGTACGATCACTTCCGCCACATGACGGGGCAAGAGCCGACCATGCTGTTCCCCGGCGCGGGCGGCTACTGGTGGCGATTGGTCCATCGGGACACAGTCGCCGCCGCCTTCAAACGCTCGGCCACCGAAGATCATCCCAACGTCAAGTTCTCCAACTCGCCCGGCAAGGAATCGCTTGGCGGCTATCTGCGCGTTTTCGCTCAAGATGATACGCTCGTCATCGCCGACGCTTCGGAGAAGATCGACGGCGAACCGCTGTTCGTCCCGCTGGCCGAGCATGGCCGCATCGTCTATCGTGAGACGTTCGAGGAACAGGCGGACCGCGCCGACCGCACCTGGGAACGCTACAAGCGTTACACGCTTTCCGATAAGGTACACGATTGGAGACAGCGTTTCCGCGCCATGCGCGATTGTGAAGTGACAGCGGCTCGTCAGCGGCTCGCCGCTGGTGGATTTGCTCAGGAGTTGTCATGTCCGCCCCCACCGGATCGCATCTGAGCAAGACCGCCGTCATTGCCTTCATGCTGGGCATTGCCTCGCCGCTGTTTTCGATTGCGGCGTCGCTGCCTGCCATGTACATCGGCCTACAGGCGGTGCGAGCGATCAATAGCAGCGATGGCCGGCTACGAGGTCGTCGATTGGCCATTGTTGGCCTGATCCTGGGAGCCGCCTTCACCTTGATTACCGTCATTGGCTGCGTTGCGCTGGCGCTGTTGTATCTTCAGGACCGTAGTCATGTGGCCATTTGCACGAATAATCTCCGGCAGATTGGCCAGGGCGTCAACCGCTATCGCGATCATCATATCGGACATTTCCCAGCGGCAACGGTGCCGAATGCCGCGCTGCCGCCTGAACATCGTCTGAGCTGGGAAGCGGCCATCATGCCGTTCCTCTCTCAAGGCGAACCAATGGGGAAAAAGTGGGAGAAGTTGGCTGGCGACATCGCGTTTCAGGATGCCTGGGACGCTCCGGCCAATGCGGGACCACGCCGGGCCAACGTCGCCCCCTATCTGTGCCCAACATTCGTCCGCGCCTTCTCAAGCAACGAACCGGGCCTCACTTCGTATGTCGGCATCGCCGGCATCGGCCCCGACGCCGCCCGTCTGCCCCTCATGGCTCCTGACGCCGGCTTCTTCGGTTACGAGCGCATTCTAACGCTGGCGGACATCACAACTGGTATCAGCACGACGATGATCGCCGTGGAGACGGCGCGCGAGAATGGTCCGTGGGCGGCGGGAGGACCGCCGACGGTTCGCGGTCTCGATCCCAACTGCGAGCGTTACATCGGACGCGGTCAGCCTCTTGGCGGACTTCATCGCGATGGAGTGAATATCTTGTGGGCCGACGGCTCGGTCCGCTTCGTTAGCGATCGGGAGAAGCCAACTATCTTTCGCGAATTGGCTCGGATCAATCGGTGAGTGAAACGATAACGCGACCCGGCGAGAACTGCCCCCTGCGGGACACACCCAAAGATTTTCTTTTTTCCCCTATTCGCACGAATTAGAATGACTCCTATTCCGTACTCGGTAGATTCGCGCATCCCATCTTGACCGTTGGAGAACGTGCCTTATGGCTGGAACCTTGACCATCCGCGATGAGACCCTTGGCGGCGAATCCCTGTACGCCTGGGCCTTGGAAGTGACGACCGAGCGGCTGAGCGTTCGAGAACTCATCCGCAGCCGAGTCTACCAGGAAGTGCAGGATTACAACCAGCAATGCGGCCATGTTTTTCACGGCCTGGTTCAGCCGGAGGAAGCCGAGAAGACGTTGAACGGTTGGAAGATGAAAAAGCCCCGCTTGCTCGACTGGAAGCGACAATTCGAGCGCGCCATCGAAGCGTTCGAGGGCAACCGTATCCTCATCCTTGTCAACGATCGGCAAGCCGAAGCGCTCGACGAAGAGATCGTTATCGAATCGCAAATGTCCGTGACGTTCCTGCGTCTGACGCCTTTGGTGGGAGGATGAGTCGTGGCGAAGACAAAAGACGGTGCGGTCGCTCCCACGGACGCTACGAAGAAAGCTGGTGAACTGTTGGATAAGGTCATGAAGGAGTTCTTGCCGAAGATCAACGACAAAAAACTTAACGACATCCCATCCGGCAAGGCGATTCTGGCCGAGGACCGAGAGACCCAGGCTATCCTCGTCAGCACAGCCCTGAACTGTCTGGAGCAATTGGAAACAAAGATCGCCTCGCTCTCCTCCTCGAATTCGCGGGGGTGGGATGCGACATGGACCCCGCGTCGGGTACTTTTAGAGACGTTGCGAGGACTGCTGCGCCGCGCGTTGCCATTGAACGAGGCAACGCTGATTCGCCTGTTTCAATGGCCGATCCGGGCCGACCACGGCATCGGGAATTACACCTATCCTTTGTCCGGTATGGCGACCGCTGCGGAAGATTTCGCGGAAGACAATGAGATCGGCGGCGCGCTCCGGGCCACACTGAAGTCGTTCATCGCGCAACTGCGTAAGGAATCGGACGACAAGGATTGCCGTAAGATTGCCGACCGTCTGCACGCGCTGCTCGTCAGCGGGCCAGCGATCAATCTCGAAGAGGGCGAAGCCTGGTCCGATGTAGCGTTGGCCGACTTGCGGAAGAAGAAAGCCGGAGCGAGCAAGCCCTGGAACGCGTTACTGATTCACTGTCAGACCGGCGGGAAGGGGAAGCTTACTGAGCGCTGGGCCGCCGAAGCGCGGCGACTCATTGACGTCGCCGGTTTTGACACGTTCAAGGAACATCTGTTGCGCTGGTTTCCGTTAGTCGATAAGCCGCGCACTCAGCCACACGTTGCTCAGCGCAGGTACGATCCAGACTTTACCCATGTCATCCTTCCTCCGCATGTCGAATTACTGCGCGGCCTGGTGTGGTGTTGTGGTTTCCAGGAAGACGCGGAATTGGCCCGCGCCGTGGCGCGGCTGGCGCTCAGCGCCTATCGCAAGATTCCTGGCAAGGGGCCGCGTTTGGTATCGCTGGGCAATGCCTGCGTGACCGCCCTCGGCGCGATGCCTGGGCTGCCGCCGATCGGTCAATTAGCCATTCTCAAATCGAAAATAAAGTTCGGCACCGCCCAGAGGGAGATCGAAAAAGCCTTCACCGCTTCCGCCGCTCGTGCGGGGCTGGCGCGCGATGAAATCGAGGAGTTGGCCGTGCCATCTTACGGCCTGGAAACCGTCGGTCTCCGCCGCGAATCGTTCGACGATTATCAAGCCGAATTGCTCGTCGATGGTTCGACTGCTTCGCTGCACTGGCTCAAGGATGGCAAACCGCTGAAGTCCGTGCCGGCGGTGGTGAAGAAAGATCACGCCGAGGAATTCAAGGAACTGCAAGCGTCCGTCAAGGACATCAACAGTATGCTCCCCGCTCAGCGCGGACGTATCGACACGCTCTTTCTGGCGCAGAAAAAATGGCCGCTGGCCGTATGGAGCGAGCGCTATCTCGATCATCCGTTAATCGGCACCATCGCCCGCCGACTCATCTGGTCGTTCGCCGACAAGAAACGGACGGTCGCCGGCATGTGGCACGATGGACGCCTGCTCGACGCCAACGGCAAAGCACTGAAACTCAACGATAAGATGGTCGTCTCCCTCTGGCATCCGATTGACCATGCGATGGAGGACATTCTTGCCTGGCGCGATTGGTTGGAACGCCGCGAAATTATGCAACCGTTCAAGCAGGCTCACCGCGAGGTTTACCTGCTCACCGACGCGGAGCGGCGAACGCGGACTTACTCCAATCGCTTCGCGGCTCACATTCTGCGGCAACACCAGTTCAACGCCCTGTGCGCGGCGCGCGGTTGGAAGAATAAACTCCGCCTCATGGTCGATGACAGCTATCCGCCGGCGTATCGGTCGCTGCCGGCGTGGAATCTGCGGGCGGAATACTGGATCGAGGGGGTCGGCACCGAGTACGGCGAGGACACCAACGACTCCGGCACCTATCTCTATTTGTCCACCGATCAGGTGCGTTTCTATCCAATCGACGCAACGCAGATGCACGCACACGCGGGCGGCGGCGGTTACTCCGAAACCTGGAACGACGGCACCGCTGATGAGCCTTTGCTGCTGGAGACGATTCCGCCGCTGGTTTTCTCCGAGATCATGCGTGATGTGGATTTGTTCGTCGGCGTGGCCAGCGTCGGCAACGATCCCAATTGGGCCGACGGTGGCCCGCGCGGCCAGTATCGTGATTACTGGCAGAGCTATTCCTTCGGCGAACTGTCAGCGACGGCGCAGACGCGCAAGGCACTGCTGGAACGCCTCCTGCCTCGCCTGAAGATCGCCGACCGCTGCACCTTCGCCGAGCGCTTTCTGATTGTTCGCGGCTCCCTGCGCACGTACAAGATCCATCTGGGCAGCGGCAACATTCTTATGGAGCCGAACGATCAATACCTGTGCATCGTGCCCAAACAAACCATCGCCGGCGGCGAGCGTGTCTTTCTGCCCTTCGAGGGCGATGGCACGCTGTCGATTGTTCTCAGCAAGGCGTTTCTGCTCGCCGACGATGGCAAAATTACCGATCCGACGATTACGAGTCAGTTGGAAAAGTGATTTACCCGATCGCCTTTACCCCTTTTTCGCGGGAGTGTCTGTCATGCGCACCCGAAATGTCGTTCTCGTCGTCGCGGCCGTGGCCGCGATGATCGCGGTCGCCGCGTTCGCGGAAAAGAAGCCATCCGGCCTGCTTCTCCTCGACTGGGCCAATCGCGGAGCGAAAGAGCGTCCGCCGACGGCCGTACTCATCGAGTTCGGTTTGAAGGACAAGACGCCAGAAAAATGGTCCGGGCGAGCGGTCGTCATCGGAGCGAAGGTGGTGCATCGTGAGGGTTATCGTTTCCGTCCTGCGGATAAGTTGCTCGACAAGGATCGCTGGGAAGCGTCGTCGCATCGTGGCCTGCGTGTGCCGCCGCGTCGTCCCGCCCTCGTGCGCCTGGAGGGCATCGCCACCGTCGGCGTCGTCCTGCATCTGAGTGACATCAAGGATGATGCGAGCCTGCGCATCGAAGCCGCCGATGCGAAAACCCGCATCGAATTGAAGGACGTACTTGCCGGAAAGACTCGTGAACTTTGGGAGGGTAAAGCGCGGGTGCGGCTTATCACGACGGCGACGGCGTTGACCTCCGGCAAGACCGAGGATGATTTCCCCGCCGCCGCCTACGGTCCCGACGGCACGCTCTGGATGGCGTACATCCGCTATCGCGTTCGGGATGAAGGGCGGCGCGTCGAGCAGAAGCAACTCAAGGAACAGCCAACCGACTTCAAGTCTCTGTATACTCCGGAATTCGCCGATCAATTGTTCGTCAAGTATTTCCGCGATGGTAAATGGAGCGAACCGCTGGCGATCACGGGACCGAATGAAGATCTGGTGCGCTGCGCCATCGCGGTCGAGAAGGGCGGGAGAGTATCGGTACTTTACAGTGCGAACCGAAAAGGTAAACATGCTGTTTATCTACGAACCATCGAATCACCGCAGAATATTCTGGGAGAGGAGTTGGAACTCACCGGTGATCCGGCGCGATCCGCGCTGAACCCCGTGGCCATGACGGATCAGCAAGGGCAAATGTCCTGGTATTATCAAACACGGGATCAAACCGCGCAAATCGAATGGCACCCGACCATCACGACTGGACTCGATGGGGAGGTAGCCACGGCCCATGACGTTTACCAGAACGGCGATTACGATATTCGTGTTCGTGTGACGAAGGCGTCCAAAAAAGGGATCAAGGAAAAAGAGTTCAGTGATTACCTTGTCGCCGCTTCGCCACGCTTCGAGGCCCGCCCCTCCATTTGTTACGACGCCAAGGGCCGCTTGTGGATCGCCTACGAGGAAGGACCGGAGAACTGGGGCCACGACTACGGCGCACTTGGCAGCGGCGGCGATCCGCTATATAGCAGCCGCTCCGTGCGCGTCGTGTGTCTGCAAGATGGCAAACTCCTCAAGCCGGCCGCGGAATTGCCGACCTCGAAGGTGAAAGCCCCCATCGCCGGCAATCAACAAACGGGGCAACAATTCGAGAAAGCGAAACGCTACAGCAACCCGCGTCTGGGACTCGATGGCAAGGGTCGCTTATGGCTTACCTATCGGGAGAAGTTCGGCAGTCGCTACAGCAGTCATCCCGGTTCGTACTGGCTGAACTTCGCGCGCCGTCTTGACGGCGATCACTGGACGGAGCCTGTCGAAGTGCATCATTCCGATGGTCTGCTCGATTCGCGGCCGGTTCTGCTGCCGCACGCCAGCGGCGGACTGCTCATCGTCCACAATACCGATGGCCGATATACCACCCCAAACGATCTGCAAAATCGCATTTATACCAGCTTCGTCGATCTGCCCGGCGAGCCGGTCGAGCCGAAGTTGCTGCCGCACGAGGCGGGCAGCAAGGATGCCAAGGCCGGCCAGAAAGAGCGCGAGGACGTGAAGCGCATCCGCGCTTATCGCATCGAGGCGGCCGGCAAGAAGTATCAACTTCTGCGCGGTGACTTCCACCGGCACACGGAAATCTCGTGGGACGGCGGCCCCGATGGTTCGCTTGAAGATATGTTCCGCTATGCCATTGACGCGGCGGCGCTGGATTGGATCGGCAACGGCGATCACGACAACGGTGCCGGCCGCGAATATACCTGGTGGCTGACGCAAAAATTCACCGACGCCTACTACGTTAAGGATCGCTTTACGCCGTTATTCTGCTATGAACGCAGCGTGTCGTATCCGCACGGTCATCGCAATTGCCTGTTCGCGCAGCGCGGTGTCCGCACGCTTCCGCGCCTGGCCCAACCCGATCAAGAGAAGCGCGTCGCCGGCATCCACGCCGATGATACGAAAATGCTCTATCGCTATTTGAAGGAGTTCGATGGCATCTGCGCCTCCCATACCAGCGCCACCGGCATGGGCACCGACTGGCGCGACAACGATTCCAAGGTCGAGCCGATCGTCGAGATTTACCAGGGCGATCGCATGTCTTACGAGATGCAGGAGGCGCCGCGCGCCGGCTACGATCCCAAGAGCGGCAAGAAGCCGGCCAACATCGCCGGCTGGTATCCCAAGGGCTACATCGTCAACGCCTTGGCCAAGGGCTATCGCCTCGGTTTCGAGTCATCGAGCGATCACTGGTCCACACACATTTCCTACTGTGTGGCCGTGGCCGAGAAGCACGATCGCGCCGGCATCCTCGCCGCGCTCAAGCAACGGCACTGCTACGGAGCGACGGATAACATCATTCTCGATGTGCGCAGTGGCGACCATCTGATGGGTGATGAATTCAAGACCAAGAAGGCGCCGGTCCTGAGCGTCCGCGTCACCGGCACGAGTCCGATTGTCGGCATCGACGTCATCAAGGACGGCGAGGTCGCCGAGATCCTTCGGCCAGAGGGTTCGGAGTACAAGGGCGAGTGGGAGGATCCGAAACCAAACGCCGGCGTTCACTACTACTATGTCCGCGTGCGGCAGAAGGACGGCCAGCTGGCGTGGGCGTCGCCGATGTGGATTGATTACGCGAAGTGAAGACGACTGCTGGGCGCCCTTTGGATTTTGGCGGTAGAGTTGGGGTTGCTCTGTCCAGGCTCCCAGCGGGCGGAGCAACCCCACCTCTACCGCCAAAATCCAAAGGCATACCCTAGTGGTTCATTGCAGCTGATTTGACCAAGAGGCACTAACAAGATGGCGCAGCCCTCCCGCGTAAGCGGGGGGAGTGCGGCATTCTCCCCCCGCTTACGCGGGAGGTTCGCTTACGCGGGAGGTTCGCTTACGCGGGAGGCTCGCTTACGCGCTCGCTAAAATGAACCACTAGGACATCGTGTAGCCGCGATGGGCAACGGAGCGTGGCTTCGCGTTTCGCGCGAAATGCAAAGTCATGCTCCGCTGCTCCATAGAACCTTTAGGGCAAATCGATCTGCACTTCCTCGCCGATGATCTGGACCTTGTAGGAAGCCACATCACTACGGGCGGGCGGACAGAGATGCGCGCCGGTGGTGACATCGAAGTTGGCGGCGTGCCAGGGGCAAGTGACTTGGTGTCCTTCGAGTTCGCCTTCCCACAGGGGCGCCCCGCGATGCGGGCAGGTGTCGTCGATGGCGTAAAGGACGCCCTCGACGTTGAACAGCGCCAACGTCTTGCCGCCCACCTTCACTTGCTTGGACTTGCCCACAGGCACTTCGGACACCGTGGCCACTTTCACGAACGCCATCGCCGGCTCTCCTAAGGAAATCGCTAGAGAAACAGTGTTATTGTGGCGAACGAGCGCACCCTCGGCAACGCCGTTAGGGGCCGCTTGCAGCTTAGCGCAATGTCTCGGCGTGCGCATGAATTTTCTCGATGGCGAGCGCGACTTGTTCCACATCGGCGGCCGTGCCGAGCAATACCGGATGGTGCAAGACGACGGTGCCATGATGCGCTCGTTCGGCTTCGGTCAGGGGGCCGATGCCGCGCCAGCGGCTGGGCGAACGGCCGATGTGCAGAGCGCGAAACCCTTCATCCAGGGCGATGCCTTCGGCCCGCGCCGCCGCCACGAATCGCGCACGACTCAAGCCGAAACGCTCGGCATCGAACTGAAACCCTAGCTTGTAATAACCCGATTTGCTATCTTCTATGTCGCCATTATAAAACGGCCGTAGTCCGGGAATGGGACGCAAGCGCTCGCCAAGGTAGCGCACACTGCGTAAGCGCTGCGCGTTGCGCTCGGCGAGCCGATCAAGTTGCGGCAGCAACACGGCGGCCTGGAGTTCGGAGAGAGGACAAACGTGATTGCCACGCTGGAGCCAGAGGCGAGCGCGCTGGGCGACATCGGCATGGCGCGTCAGGAGAGCGCCGCCGCGGCCGGCCGTCAGCAGTTTGGAACCGCCGAAACTGAGAACACCCACGTCTCCCCAGGTTCCGGCCGGCCGACCCTGCACGCGCGCGCCCGGTGTCTGAGCTGCGTCTTCGATGACCGACACGCCTTGCCGTTGGGCGAATTCCATGACCTCGCGCATCGGCACCAATCCGCCATGCAGATGCGAGACGATGACGGCGCGCGTCGCCGGTCCCCGTGCGGCCGTCAGTTGCTCCGGAGCGAGATTCCAATTATCGGCATCGACATCAACGAACACCGGCTTAGCGCCGACAGCGTGAACACTGAGGAAATTGCCGCCGTAATCGTAGGCGGCCATCACCACCTCATCGCCGTGACCGACTTTCAGCGCCCGCAGCGCCAACTCGACCGCGAACGTCCCACTGCCGCAGGTGAGCGCCTGGCGAACGCCATGCGCGCTCGCCAAGCGTTCCTCCAACCGCTCGACGTGTCCGCCGTGATAGCGACCCCACGAGCCGTCACGATAGGCGGATTGCATCGCTTCGAGAACCGTCTCGTCGGCGATCGGCCATGTGGGCGGGCCTTGCGGCCGGATCGACTCGCCGCCGAGGATCGCTGGCAAGGCGTTGTCAGTGGTCATGGATAGTCACGGTAATGGATCGGAAAAGTATACATGCGACTTAGCGTAGCCGCTTGCGGCTTAGCGAGAGGTTACGCTAAGCCGCTTGCGGCTTACTCCGAATGGCGAGCGAGACGCTCCAACGACGCCTTCGCCTCGCGCGTCAGCCGGGCTTGGGGAGCGCCGCGGGATAAAGATTCCAGAAATTGCCGAGCCTCGGCGGTGTCGGCGGATTGAAGAACCTCAATGGCCCGCAGTGGCCGTAACCTTTCGGCCGGCGAGGGCCGTTTCTCTTCCCACTTGGTGAGAAGTCCCTCCACACGTTTGCGCACCTCCAGGGAGGGCCGACCCGATTGGACGCGGCGGAGCGCGGGAATTGCCAACTCGCCGAGAGCCTCTAGCTCGCGCGTGGCTCTCTCACGGGCCGTAAACTCATCGCTGTCGAGGTCGGCGATCAGACGGGCCAGTGCCGGTCCCTCCACGCGCGCGACGACCGGGTGTAGGTGCATTCGGAACAGCGACACCGCCTCCGAGGGCGCAGCGGTCAAGCGGCACATGGCACGGTAAGCCTGTCCCGGCTCGCCAAGCAGATCGGCCCACAGAGTCGCTAACTCCTTGGGAGACATTTTCGCGTCCGCCCCCGCTTTCCGGGCAATCCCTCCCAGCACCGTCCACACAAGAGCGATGGCGTCCTCACCGGCTGAGGCCAAGTGCTTGCAATCCGCGGAGAAGGCCAGACACAGGACATCGCCGTGGTGCCCCCGGAACTGATGGCGTTGCGCTCCCGTGGCCACCTCCCATAGATACACCGTTCCCCCTTTGCCCGCCGAGGCCAAGACACGGCCATCCTCCGAGAAGGCCAACGCGAAAAGATCGTTCGGATGGGCCAGCGGTTGACGTAGCTCTCGACCTTTGGACGGCTCCCAGAGGCGGATATCGCGGTCCTCGCCTCCCGTCGAGGCCAAGATGCTTCCATCCGGCGAGAAGGCCAAGCCGCGAATGGCCGACCGATGCCCCGACAAGACGTGTCGCTCCTTGCCCGTCGCCACATCCCACAGGCGAACTTTTTGATCCCAACCTCCCGTGGCGAGCAGCTTGCCGTCGGGCGAAAAGGCGAGGGCATAAAGAGGCCAAGTGTGTCCCATCGAGCGCCACAATTCTTTCCCGGTCGCCGCTTCCACGAGGCGCGCACTGCCGTCATTGTACCCGGAAGCCAGTAGCTCGCCGTTGGGCGAAAAGGTTCGGACCCCGCTCTCGCCGGCGGGGGCACCGGGCACCGGCGGAGAATAGTGCTTGCCCAAGCGACCAAGGGCCGCGCCCTTCACCTGCCGGAGTCGCTTACCCGTAGGCCAGTCCCATAGCCCGATGGCACCGTTTTGAGAAACCGAGGCGAGAGATTTCCCGTCGGGAGATCGAGCCAGGGACAGAAGAGGAGTAGCTTGTTCTTCCAAGCACAGCCGCTGCCGGCCCGTGCCGACCTCCCAAAAGCGGATCGTCCGGTCGTCGGCTCCCGTGGCCAGAGATCGCCCGTCTGCGGCGAAGGTCAAAGCGCGGATCGGCCCCTGATGTCCGCTTCGCGGTCCAAGTTCCTTTCCCGTGGTCATCGACCATAGGCGAATCACATAGTCCTGGTCGCACCGCGCCACGATGCGCCCATCGGGGCTGAAGGCGGCGCGATGTTGGAGGTAACCCGGCGAACAGCGGATCTGGCGCAGTTCCTTGGCGGTGGCGACTTCCCAGAGACGCGCGGTGCCATCGTAGGAACAGGAGGACAATGTCCGCCCATCGGGCGAGAAGGCTACCGCATCCACCACCCACTCATGGCCGTGGAACTGCCGGATTTCCTTGCCGGTGTCCACCTGCCACAACTGAAGTCGCGCGTTGCCGCCCGCTGAGGCCAGCGTTTTGCCGTCGGGAGAGAACACGAGACGCACGGCCAGCGAGTTAGGCAGATAGAAGCGACGCAGTTCGCGCCCCGTGGCTACGCGCCGGAGGGCGATGCTTCCGTCATAGCCAGCGGAGGCCAGCAGCGTGCCATCTGGACTGAAGGCGATCGCGCGAATCTCCTTCTGTTGTTCCTGAATCTGGCGGAGTTCTTTGCCCGTACTCACGTCCCAGAACCAGATACGGTCGATGGCACTGAAAGCCAGAATCTTACCATCGGGAGAAATGGCAATAGAGGTTATAGCATATCCTTTGTGTCCGATTAGTTGGTGCAGTCTCTTGCCGGTGGCGGCGTTCCACAGCTGAACCAAGCCCGTTTGATCTCCCGAAGCGAGGAGCTTGCCATCGGAGGAAAAGGCGATGGCGGAGACTTTGCTGTGCGGTCCCGCGAATCGGCGTAGTGGCTTACCCGTCGTGGCTTCCCAGAGCCGGAGCGTATCGTCTCCGCCCGAAGCGAGTGTCTTGCCGTCTGGCGAGAAGGCGAGGGTTCCAAGGGAACCGCCCGGCCGCCAGCGAAGAGTGCCCATCCGGGCGACGGCACCCACGGGCAAAGGATCGTCAGCGCGGATCGTCTCTCGATCATCCGCAGGCGATTCGCCGCGAGCGGACGGCAGCGGCAAGAGGCTTAGACAGACGATCAGGAGCGAAAAGGCATGGTATCGGGACACGGATAATCCTCCGGCACCGGCTGAGAAAACTCCGGTGAATTCTACAGCAATCGTTCGATGACCGCATCGGCCACATACTTACCCCGCCGCGTCAGGCGAACGCGAGCGGCATCGTCGGCGAGGAATCCCTGCTCGATGTGGCAGATCAGCGCCGCTCCCGCCAGCGCATCGAGATCGAACCCTGTCTGTGCTTGAAACGCGATTCGATCGATGCCCTCGGCGCGGCGCAATTGCACGGCCATCGTCTCGCGGGCACGCTCCTCGGCAGCGAGTTCCTCCGATTGCAAGGTCACGGATTCACCGGATAGGGCATGGCGGATATAGCGCCGAAGATCGCGCGTATTCAGTTCACGGCGGCCGTGGACGTAGCGGGCCGCGCCCATGCCGAAGCCGAAATAGGCTTCGTTGGCCCAGTAGATTTGATTGTGTTGACAGCGCCGGCCCGGACGCGCGAAACTGGAGATTTCATATTGCTCGAAGCCGGCCGCCTCCAACGTATCAATGGCCAGCGCGTACAGCGCCAGTTCCGCGTCTTCGTCGAGCGCACGCACCTGGCCGCGCTGACGGCGTTTCCACAGCGGCGTTCCCTTCTCGTAGGTCAGTCCGTAGGTCGAGAGATGATCCGGCTCCAGAGCCAGCGCGCGGCTCAGATCGGTACGCCACTGCGATTCGGTCTGGCCAGGGACGCCGAAGATCAGATCGAGAGACACATTGTCGATCCTCCGGCGCACGCGCGCGACGGCGCGGGCGATCTCCTCGACATCGTGCGCGCGCTCCAGGGCGCGCAGCAGATCGGCATGGAACGATTGCGCTCCCAGACTGATGCGTGTAACGCCGTGATCGGCCAACACATCGATCTTGTCCGCGCTCAGCGTGTCGGGGTTGCATTCGATGGAAAATTCCGTCTCGCCGTCCGCGTTCAGCGGCAGCCAATGCCGGAGGGACGACAGCAAGCGTGCAAGCTGAGCGGCGCTCAGGTGCGTGGGCGTGCCGCCGCCGACAAAGAGCGTTCGCACGGCTTGCGGTTCGCCCAGCGTGGCGAGTTCGGCGGCGAGCGCATCGAGATACAACTCAATGAAATTATCCTGCCCGGTGGCGATGGCGAAATCACAGTAGCCGCAGTGATGAGCGCAGAAGGGCACGTGGATGTAGGCGGCGCGCGGCCACAACCACGGCTCCCGCTGCGCGGGAAATCCGAAATCCGAAATCCGAAATCCGAAAGAATCGTTAACCATTCAAATTCAAAACTCCTCACTGGTTTGTTTCCCGTTTTGTGTTTCTAATTGTATTCTTTGGGATTTCTTTCGGATTTCGGGTTTCGGATTTTTTACCATGATACTTCAAGGACAGGTCGCCTTAATCACCGGAGCCTCTTCCGGCATCGGTCGAGCGACCGCGCTGGCGCTGGCTCATGCCGGAGCCGATGTCGCCATCAATTACCTGACTCTTCCCGAAGCGGCGGCGGAACTGGCCGAGGAGGTGCGCGGATTGGGGCGACGGGCGCTGCTCTGTCCGGTGGACGTGGCCGATCAGCCGGCCGTGGAGACGATGGTTGAGCGCGTGGCCGCCGAACTGGGACGACTCGATATTTTCGTTTCCAATGCGTTTTACAGCGATGAAGAGCTGTTTCACCAGGCGGATATGGCCGGCTTTCGCCGCACCATTGACGTGACCATGTGGGGCGCGTTTCACGGACTGCGCGCGTCCGTGAAACAGATGATTCGCCAGGGGCGCGGCGGCGCGGTCGTCATCGTCAGTTCGCCCCATGCGGACACGGCGTTTCCGCGCTGCATGGCCTACAACATGGCAAAAGCCGCGCTCGATCAAATGGCGCGCACAGCCGCCGTGGAACTGTTCGCCCAGCGCATTCGCGTCAACGTTGTTCATCCCGGTTGGACGGATACGCCGGGCGAGCGGAAATACTTCACGGAAGAAGCACTGCAAAAAGCGGCGGCCGCGCTGCCGTGGGGTCGGCTAGCGCGGCCCGAAGAGATCGCGCGCGGCATCTTGTTTCTCGTCGATCCGGCGTCCGATTATCTCACCGGCAGCACGCTTTCCATCGACGGCGGATTGCAATTGCCGTGGTGGTCGCGGCGCGGCAGCGGAGAATTGTGATGGTGGACCAGCCGGCAGCGCCAGCAAGGAAGTCCCTTGCTGGCGCTGCCGGCTGGCAATAAGGCTATTTCTCCGTCGCCTCCGCGGACTTGGCGGGCTTGATCGTGCTGTCCGCCATGCCCTTGAACAATTCCTTGCTTGGCGCGACGTTCTCCGGATTGATGAACCAAGTCAAGTCGTCGGGCTTGGCGTCATCTCCTTTGATGACGGCCTGCAATACGCTGTTTCCATGCGCGATGACCTGGTCCACATACATATTCTTTTCGCTGTTCGCCTTCAGGACCGCCAATGCTTCCCGCATGTGGACGGCATCGATCTTCCACGGCCGCAGACGCTC
Source organism: Gemmataceae bacterium (assembly GCA_035553375.1). Taxonomy (GTDB): domain Bacteria; phylum Planctomycetota; class Planctomycetia; order Gemmatales; family Gemmataceae; genus JAJPHU01. The sequence goes on along the minus strand of DATNCY010000107.1, from coordinate 7,598 downwards.
CGTAGCCTTCTCCTTGTCGCCATTGGCAGCGGCGCCGAAGGTGGCGAGGAATGTGCCAATCGCGTTCGCTGCATAATCGGCCTGATAAGTCTTGTCCTGCGCTGACGACATGCGTGCCAGCCCCATCGCGGCCTCCAATCGCTCATCGATGCGCGGCGGCGGCTGGATGCGTTCATCCTCACCGGTGAAGCGAGCCAACACGAGGGCCGGCTGAACCTTGTCGTTGAGGGCCGGCGTGTGGATCTGGGCCAGCGCACGTACGCCTTCACGCCGCAGTACACGGAAACCATCGATTTCTTCCTGTAACACCCCCTTCGGCAGATCCGGTTTGCGCTCCAGAAACTCAATGATCGCCTCGGCGCACTTCGCTTCCTCTTCCTTGGTCAGCAAAGGCGGCGTCTGCTGCGGCTGGACCTGAGCCAGCAGGTTGCGCAGACCGCGCAGAATGTAGTAGCGAATAGCGTCGTTCTGTTTATCGTCCTTAAGTACCTTGATGAGCGTTTCGGACAACTTGCCTTCGCCAAGCTCAGCCACCTTCGCCAAGATGCGGGCGTTGTAGAGCTTGTGAATCGGCTTGGCTTTCTCGTATTCAATGACTTCGAGGGCGTGGAGGCGCACCTTCTCTCGGTAGATGACGGCCAGGGGTTGCATCTGCTCCCGATTCTTGGCCTTGGTGATCGATTCGACATTCTTTTCAAAATCGTTGAAGGCGCGTTCCATCGTGTGGGTGGGCTTTTTTTCTTGTCGCGTTTCCAGATGATCCAGGTACACGCTATACGTGTCGAGCCTGGCGGCCATGTCGATAGCCTCGATGTGCTGAGGATCGTTCGGGTCGGCTTTAGGCTCCCCATTGAACAACCCACGGATGAGCAGGCGATGCTTGCGATGCTTCGCCTCCAGAGCAGCCATGCCGTCGCTCAGTGTTTGCGCCCGAGCCGCGTTAAGCGGACTTAGAACGAACATCCCCAGAAACAGACCGAGAACAAGACGAGATCGACAGGTATACGGAGCCATCAGCAGTCACCTCGAAGATATGCGTTCCCTGAAGCTCGGCCCGGATCAAAGCGAAGTTTTATGACGGGACGGGCCGATGTTGTGAGGCTAACAGCCCGGCACAACGTCTGTCAACGGTAGCGCACGCGAACGGCGTGCGCCTCAAAGAGAAAACCCAGAAGAAGGGGCCGGCGTTGGCGCTACTTGTGCGATCCTTCCTCGGCACGACGGCGGCAGGCGAGATAGAGATTGCGCTTTTCCGCCGGCGTGAGATAGCCGAAGGGAGTGGCCGCCTCGGCGGCGCGCAGCCAGCGCGTTGCCGGCTGATGCTGGGCCAGCCGTGACCAGACCTCGTAAAGATACCAGCACGGTCGGACCTCCTCCGGTCGCTCTCGATGGGCCAGCGCCAACTCGCTGGCGGCCTTGCATAGCAAACCCTCGCTCGACAACTCCCCATCCGGCTCGGACAGAATAGCACGCTGGCGGGCCAGCCAGTACAGACCAATGCCGCGATGCAGGTGCATTCCGTAAACGTCGTCGGCACTTCGAGCGATGTCCAGCAAGCGGGTGTGACAGTGGACCAGGTGTTGCTCCGCCAACGCTTCGTGATCCTGGATGTCCGCCTCAAATCGCTCGAATTGGGCGCGGGCGGCTTTGGCTCGATCCAGACGCATCAGCAGTTCCGCATATTGACCGCGCACCACATAATGATCCGGTTGCGCCCGCAGATAGCGATCGAGCTGAACGGCGGCTTGCTCATCCTGCCCCAGGGCGAGATACGCGGCCGCCAGGCTGAGGTGGTTGCGAACCAGAGTGGGATTTTGGGCCAGGCTCAGCCGAAACGAGGCCATCGCCTCATCGGTTCGACCTTCGAGCATGGCCTGCTGTCCCTTCTGCCAGGCGGTCAGACCCGCCGATGGCGCGGCAGGATCGGCGGCCTGGAGCGATTGTGTCGATAAAAGGACCGCGAGAAAGATCCAACTGTGGCGGATCATAGGCGGGACCTCAGCAGGTGGGAACAGAGGCGGAGGGAGGCGATACACAAGTTATCGCCCGTCATCAGATGCGGGATTGAACGAAAATAACGAAGATGCGGAGTCGCAAGCGGCCTGACCTACGAACTGCCCGCGAGTGCAGTCCATAACTGGCCCAACCAAGTCGTGGCGAAGGGATCTTCCCGGCGATAAATCAACATATAAATCCAGTTGACTGCCAGCAGGACATAGCCAGCACGTATCAGGTTGCGTGAGATCCAGGCCGGCACAATCACATGGAAACAACGTCCGCTACCGCACTCGATCGCCCACTTGATAGCCAGCATCACCGCGATCAACAGCACGGGGACGGCCAATGGATTGAACAGGCTCGCTTCGAGTGGATGGCAGCGCAGACACAGCGCCACGCCGCGCGTCATGCCGCACATCGGACAAGGCAAGCCGACCGCTCGCCGCAACATGCACACGGTCGGCCCCGGACGTGTCAGCGGGTTCCACACAGCGAGAATACCGATACCCAGCCCGATGAACCCAGCACCCTGCAAACGGAATATACGCTGCGATCGTTGGCGGAACGGCTCTTTCTGAATGCGGACAATCATGGTGCGCTGAACCATATCTGATTGAGGATTTCCTGATACATCGTAGCAAGAAAGGGCAGGCCGATGAACAGACACGGATTGAGGAAAAGGACGGCGTGTCGCAAGGCGGGCGTTTCCGGCGTTCCCGCCAGCGTCTGCGCGCGGCGGATCAAGTCGGGCAGCGGGAAAACGGCCACATAGACCGCATAAGGCGGGAAGAGGATCATCAGCGTCAGTTCGGTGCGTGGATTGAGGTCCGTGCGGCCGGTGTAGACGTTGCACTCGCGTAGCACGCGGTAGATCCAGTAATAGAAGTAGATGCCGCACGTCAGGTACGACAGCGCAAGCACGCCGAGCGGATGACGAACGCGGCCGAGCGTTCGACCGGCGGCGTCGGTCCGTCGTCCGGCGGCCTTCGCGCTATAGCCGTGGCACACTTTGTAGGCGTACACCAATCCGAAGATGCCGGCCGTGGCCACCGTGAGCGCGAGGACGATCGCCGGGTGCATGTTCGGCCAGTCGAGCGGTTGGGCCGGCTTGCTCGGCTTCCGCGCAGTGGGCGTCTTCTCGGCGGGCACGGGAGGGATGACCACCGAATCACCAATGGACTTACCGGAGGAAAATAGTCCCTTGACGGAGCCGGCTGGAACCCAGTCGGGCATCCCGTCTTGCCAGACGAGGTCGGTCGGCTTGAGTTGCCCGGAGACCGCCAGTTGCTTGAGCTGGACGGACGGGACGGGTGCGGCGGCTTGCTGGCCGTTGAGGGTATAATGCCATTCATTCGCCATTCTACTTCACCAAGAAGGGCCGATTTTCTCCGCATGGATTGTTGTATAATATACTTATATATAACAACTTGCATCCATACAGTTTCTGCAACACTTTCGCAGCAATTCCTGCATCAAAAAGGGAGGAAAGATCGGCCACGGGCGACACTCCAAATAGCGAAGATAGCCCGATGAGTGTAGCCGTGGCGAACCTAGCCGTCAAGGAATAGAACACCGACATTTTTTCTCATTTTTCTCCCATAAGTAGCAACTTTGCCACAGCGTTCATCACTTTACCGCAACCGATATCAGATTTCCCACGCAAGTAACGGCTGCACGCTCCCTCCATCGAGCCCGTCTTTTTTTCCTTCGACGCTCCCCCTGCCTTCCGATAGCTTGTTGTTGATCGGCCGCATCTCCGCGTCCGGCTTTCCAGAGGAGTCCATCATGAGCGAACAACCGCGAGAAACCGGGATCGATCGACGCGCCTTGCTGGGAGCCGTGGGCGCGGCCGCCGCCGGCGGTATGGCACTCGAAGCCGCTTTCGGGGAGGGACCAGCCGCCAAGGTCGAAGACCGCCATTCCTCCATCCGTATCACCAGCCTCAAGGCCATGCCGGTCGGCGCGAAAGCCTATGTCAAAATCGAGACCAATCACAAAATCACCGGCTGGGGCGAAGTCACCGGCCTGGAGCCGCGTGTCGCGTGCGCCCTCATGCAATCGCTGTTTGAGCTGCTCAAGGACGAGAACCCGACACGCATCGAACATCTATGGCAGAAACTCTATCGCTCACATCGCGACATGCGCGGCGGGCCGTTCATGGTTCACACCATCTCGGCCATCGACATGGCCCTGTGGGACATCACCGGCAAGCTGCACGGCGTGCCGGTCTATCGATTGCTTGGCGGGCCGTGCCGTGAGCGTATCCGTATGTATCCGTCGGCGAAAGCCCACAAGGTCGGCACCGGCGGACCACATCCATTCTCCGGCAGCATGCACGACATCGCGCCGCTCGTCAAAATGATCGAGGACAGCCGCAAGAAAGTCGGTGCCGATGGCGCGGTTATGTTCGACGCTCATTGTTCGATGCCGCCGGCGATGCTGATTCAGTTCGCCGCCGCCATCGAACCGTATGACGTGATGTGGATCGAGGAACCAGCCGTGCCCGGCAACATCGAAGTATTCAAGAAACTGCGACAAATCATCAAGGTGCCGCTGGCGACCGGCGAGCGCGATCGCACCATCTGGGAGGTCGTGCCATACTTGCAGAATCAGGCCATCGACCTATTACAATCCGACGTGGGCCATTGCGGTGGTATCAGCCAGCTGAAAAAAATCGCCACCATCGCGGAAGCCTATTACGTGCCGATGGCCCCGCATAATACCTGTTCCGAACTAGGTCTGACGGCCAGCCTGCACGTCTCGGCGTCGATTCCGCTGTTCCTCATTCAAGAGGGCTATATCGACGGCCACATTATGCCGCCCGGCGTGGCACGCAAGAGTTGGACGCAAGACAAGAACGGATATGCGTCGCTGCCGGAAGGGCCGGGGCTTGGCGTCGAGATCGACGAAGAGATGATGGCCAAGGTTGCGGCGGACCCGAAGCGGAAATTCAAATGGCCGGTTGTCACCTACCCGCAAGATGGCTCCGTGCGCGATTATTGATGGGGCAATGGGATAGCACGCTTGCGGGTTCGTGTAAATTCAAGGGAGTATTCTGATGCGATGGGCAATGAGCGTTCATGCGGTATTCATCGGCGTGGTGAGTCTGGGAATTGCGCCCATTTCGGCCGGCGCGGAACTGAAACTGAATCTGCCACTCAACCGCGCGGCGTATCAGACGAACGAACGGATTGATTTGTCCGTGATTCGTACCGCTGACAAGGCGTTGTCAGCAGGTGAGTTACTTCTGAAGGTTCACGGCGAAGACGGTAGCGAACTTGCCTTCACCTTCCCGGCGGCGAAAGCGTCGGCACAGAGCGGCAAGACCAGTCGAGCCGAGCATTTGCATCTCAATGGCTGGGTGTTGCGTCCCGGCAAGTACACCGTTGAAGTGACGTGCGATGGCGCGACGGCGAGCAAAACCATCGAGGTTTTCAGCCATATCCGCCGCAGCACGTTTCGTCTGGTGAACTGGGGAGCGCGTGCGAAGGACACGGCTCGCCTGGCCGAAGGCGAAGACGGACTCGGTTACAATCTCTTCAACGGCGGCCAGAATGATGACAACCTCATTCGCGGCGGACTGGATTTCATGGCCAACTGCGTCATGAGCGGCGGCCATCAGATGGATTTGCGCCAGGAATGCGACTGGTCCGATCCGCTCGTTTTCCAGGGCGGCACGCGCCGCGTGGTGCGCCAGGGGTTCCGCGATCGCACCTGGCCGAACACCGTCGGCGTCCACTTCTACGACGAACCCGGACTGACTTGGCACACCGACCCGGAAACCAAGCAGAATACGCCGCACGGCATCCCCAGCCAGGTCCGCGCCTTCGAGGCCGCCTTTGGCCATCCTCTCATCGATTACAAGAAACTCGATCCGAAGAATCCGGAACAGGCCGCCCAATGGCGGCAGTGGGCACGCTGGAAACTCGGCTTCATGGATGCCGCCTGGAAGGATGCCCAGTTCGGCGTCCGCGCCGTGCGTCCCGATTTTCTCTCTGTCACGCAGAGTCAGTACGGTTTCAGCGCCTTTACGGATGGTTATTATTTCAATGTCGTCCGCAGTCTGCCGGTCATCAGCGGTCACGGCGGCTATCACGATTTCGGCCCCGGCTACTTCAATCCCTCGCTGTTTCTGGAGTTTGCCCGTGCGCGTGATCTCGCTCGACCGAATTGGTATCTGCCTTGCTGGTACGGCAGTACCAGCAGCGACGAGTTTCGCCTGGAGCAATATCTCTCGTTTCAGACCAATATCCAGGGCATGATGTCGCCGCCGGAAATCGATCCCTACCAGCCCGATAAGGTCAAGGCGGCGCAGGGCGTCGTTGAATCGAATCACCTGATGGGCCGCCTCGGCACCATCTTCACCACCATGCCGGTCACGCGGCCGCCGGTTGCCGTGCTGTTCTCGCTGTCGCAGATGGTCCACGAGCAAACGAAAGATCGACAGATCAACTACGCGCACGAAACCGAGCATGGCCGCAAGGTCGGCTTCACGTACCTCGCCGGCAAACTGTTGCAACATCAGTTCATGCCCGTCCTTGATGAGGACATCCGCGACGGCACGCTCGCGGCCGGCCACAAGGCGCTGATTCTTACGTCCATCGACTATCTCGATCCCGACGTGGTGAGGGGCATCGAGGCGTTCATCGAGCAGGGCGGACTCGTACTGCTGACAGCGGATTGTCAGTTCAAGGTGCGAGGCGCGATCCGGGTAAAGGCGGTGCCGCGCTTCCCGCAAGAGGAGAAGATCCAGGCGTTGAAGGCGGCGAAGAAATACGCTGAGTTGGCTCCTTTGACCACCCTGCGGGAGAGTCTGAAAGGCGCTCGTTTTCTCGCCGACGAGTTGCAGTCGCATCTGGAAAAAGCGGGCATCAAGCCGCCGTTTACGTCCGACGAGCCAGGCATCGTCACCACGCGGCAAGCGGCGGGCGATATCGAATATCTGTTTGCTGTCAATGCCACGCACGATCCGCAGGGCAACGCCCAAATCGGCATGAAGGCGACAACGGCCACGCTCGGTTTCGACGCCGAGAAACAACCGCTCTACGACGCCATTCATGGCGGGCCGGTGCGTGAGTTGGCCACGAAGGGCGAGCGCGTGCAGGGCGTGTTCCACTTCGGCCCCGGCCAGATGCGGGTTTTCGCGCGCACCGCGCAGCCTATCGGTCGCGTCAAGGTTGCCACTCCGCTGCTCCATCGCGATTACACCCAGGCCGTCGCGCCGCTGCACATCGATGTCCGTGCCGTCGTACTCGACGACAAGGGCGGCCTCCTCAGCGGTTCCATTCCCTTGCGCATCCGCCTCCTCGATCCGCATGGCGCGGTTCGTTACGATCTGCATCGCGCCACGGATGGCGGGATCATCAAGCTAAGCCTACCGCTGGCCATCAACGATCCCGCTGGGACGTGGAGCGTGCAAGTCCGCGAACTACTGAACAACGCGGAGGATAAGGCGAAATTCACTCTGCCGGCCGTGCTAACGTGTAATAGCGTCGCGGGGGTAACGCGGCGAGCGGTCCACTTGGCGGAAGATCGCAAACGCATCTTCCGTTTCTTCCGCACGCATTCGAGCATCACCATCATCAAGGGCAAAGGCGATT
>DATNCY010000106.1:0-26474 GCA_035553375.1 Gemmataceae bacterium | reverse complement strand
CCTTCGCTAGGTAGGCCACAAAGGGCTGATATACCTTTGTGCAAGCGTCGTGCCCTTCGATACAAAACCTCAACCGCGAGCCGTCGCCAGAGCCAGATAGAGATGACCAAGGTGATGCCAGGCGCTCGTGTCGGGTAGTTGGATGACAGCTGTCGCAAGCGCTGCCAGTGCCTCGGTAGGTCGGCCAAGGAAGAGAGCCGCCATGCCGCGATTGAAGAGGACCGGCACACTGTCCTTCTGAAGTTGCCACAACGACAAGGCTTCTTCGGCTTGGCCGCGATGCCAGGCGAGTGCGGCCTCCTCGTTGGCCCGCAGCGCTTGCCACGAGGCCGGCACCTTCTCGTTCGCCTGCAACAATTCGGCGGCCGCATCGAAGCGGCGAGCCAAACGCAGCACACCCGCCGCCAGCAACACCTGTGGATAGCCGCGTGTCTGAGCGGCCCATTGCAGCAAGGACGGCGGAACGGACACGGGCCGATTAGACGATTGACGCAAAACGGTTAGATCCCCGCCGCCGAGCAGAGGATGCAAGTTCCGCACAAGCTGCGGAAAGTTGCCCATGCAGAACGCCAGGGCGACCGCCGGTTCGTGGCCGGCGACAAGGACCGGCCAATCGGGTGGCACTGCCCAACTTGCTTCCGTCCGGGATGCCGGAAAATGCCGCACGACGGCCAGGGCGTCTCCCCAGGCCAGTTTGGGATCGACCGGCTGCACCGGCACGGCTTCATGCGGCACAACTTGCCCATCGGGGTCGGCGAATCCCAAACCATCCGCTTGCGCTGCCATCTGATGATGGAGATACTGTGCGAACAAATCCGCCAACGAATCGTGTGCCTGGCTCATGTCGTTCCCCTTACGCTGCGATGCGCGCTCTCCTCTGTCCCTGTGAGAATGCGCCCGACGCGAAAACTTGCGCCGGCGATTGGTTTACAAGTTTTCGTCTGGCCTGTATGTTGCTCGTAGGACCGTGGAGAAGAACCCATGCTCGCCAGTTTACGTGCCTTGCTGACCGGAATTATCGATTATGCGGGCCTGTTTCCTCCCGCGAAACTGACGCTCGACCAGGCCATTCGCAACTATGCACGCTATCGCCAGGAAGCCGATGCCTGGATGCTGGGCCGTTTCGTCATCCCGGCCGTTCGGTTGGCGGACCTCGAATCCTACGGTGATGAACTATTCCAGTCTGAACCGCCGTTCGCCTTCACGGTGCTGGGTCGCGGCGGCGCGACCTTCACGGAGTTCCTCGCCAATTTGCGTGCTGACCTTCACGAGATTGCCGAGTTCCGCAAATGCCACGGTGACCGCGTGACCGTGGATGTGTTGGAGGTGCGTCTGCCGCCGGACCTCGCCGATCCGAACGCAATGGATTCCACCGAGAATCTGTGGAAAACCATGCGCGTTTTCCCTGCGGTTGATCTGCTGGTGTTCTGCGAAGCGCCGGGGCGGCCGAATGGCCTGTTGATGCAACTGGCGATGTTGCCCGGCGAGGGGTTGGGGTTCAAGCTGCGCTGCGGCGGACTGGAAGCATCCGCGTTTCCATCGAGCCAGCAAATCGCCATCGCCCTGCGCGCCTGTCTCACTGCCGGTCTCCCCTTCAAGGCGACCGCCGGACTGCATCATCCCCTGCCGCGCTTCGACGCCGAGATGAAGGTGCGGATGCACGGCTTTCTCAACGTGTTCCTCGCCGGCGTGCTGGCTTATGTGCGGGATCTAGACGAGGAGCAGATTCGCCGGATTCTCGACGACGAGAACCCCACGCATTTTATATTCGGCAAAAGGGGAGCGAAATGGTGTAATATCCGAGTGACGACGGCGGAAATTGTCGCCGCTCGGAGCGCGGCCGTCCTGTCGTTCGGCAGTTGTAGCTTCGAGGAACCGCGCGCCGACCTGCGCGCGTTGGGTTGGTTGTGACTCGATCAGCCAACCACGATATTCACCAGCTTCCCCGGCACGACGATAATCTTGCGCACTTGTTTGCCCTCAATCAACGCACGCACGCGCTCATCGGCCAGGGCCATTTTCTCCAGCGCGGCTTTGTCGATCTCAGCCGGCGCTGTCAGCCGCAGCCGTACCTTGCCGTTAATCTGCACCGGCACCTCAATCTCGTCGGCACGCGTCAACGCCGCATCGAACTTCGGCCACGGTTCGTACGCCAGCGATTCTCCATGTCCCAGCGCGTGCCACAATTCCTCGGCCAGATGCGGCGCGAAGGGACTCAGCAGCAGGACAAACGGTTCCAGCACGGAGCGCGGCCGCACCGTCAGCGGCGTCAGGTGATTGGTCAACTCCATCATGGCGGCGATGGCCGTGTTGAAGCGCATGCCATCCAGATCCTCGCTGACGCGCTGAATGGTGCGATGCAGTTGCCGCAGCGTCTCCGTCTCCGGCGGCACGTCGCGCACCGCCTCGGTCAACCGCATGTCCTCGGCGCGATCGTCGATGAATAGCCGCCACACGCGATTCAAGAAGCGATACACGCCCTCGACGCCGCGCATGTTCCACGGCTTAACCGCTTCCAGCGGTCCCATGAACATCTCATACAAACGCATGCTATCGGCGCCATACTCGTTTACCACATCATCCGGATTGATGACATTGCCTCGCGCCTTCGACATCTTCTCCGTGGTGCTGGCAAGTTTTATGTTTGTTCCAAGGTGATAAAAGCCGTCCTCTCGTTCCTCTACCTTCTCGTTCGGAATTCGTTCCAAGGTGAATGCTTCCGTTGGACCTTTCAAAAGTTCCGGCATTTCATGCGGCTCCACGGAGCCGAGTTGTCCTGTCCGTGTGTCCCGCTTGGCGTAATAGACATAGCCCAGAATCATGCCCTGATTGACCAATTTCTGAAACGGCTCCGGCGTGTGGACGTGGCCGCGATCGTACAGCACCTTATGCCAGAAACGTGAGTACAGCAGATGCAATACGGCATGTTCGGCGCCGCCGACGTACAAATCGACTGGCATCCAGTATCGTTCCTTTTGCGGATCGCAAAACGCTTTTTCGTTACGCGGATCGAGATAGCGCAGATAGTACCAACACGAGCCGGCCCATTGCGGCATGGTATTCGTCTCGCGCAGGTAGCGCTTGCCGTTGCGCGTCACATGCAGCCATTCCTTGGCCTTACTCAGCGGCGGTGCGGCCTGGCCCGATGGTTTGTAATCCTCCAGATCCGGCAGACGCAGCGGCAACTCGTCCGGCGTGAGCGGTTCGATAACTCCGGTTGGATTTCCCTTGTCGTCGATCTCGTGCAGGATCGGAAACGGTTCGCCCCAATAGCGTTGCCGGCTGAACAACCAGTCGCGCAGTTTGTAATTGATCCGCCGGCAGCCCTGCCGCCGTTCCTCCAGCGTCTCGGTGATCCGCCGTTTGAACTCGGCCGTGGATAGACCGTTGTATGTGCCGGAATTGATCGCGGTTCCCTCGCCGGCGAAGGGAGTATGGCTTTTCCCTCCCTCCGTGTACATTAGGGCCGTCTCTTCCTTGCTCGGCTGATAATCTTGCGGCGGCTGCACCACGGGGCGAATCGGCAGTTTGAACGCGCGTGCAAATTCCCAATCGCGCAGGTCGTGCGCCGGCACCGCCATGATCGCCCCTGTGCCGTAAGTGGCCAGCACATAATCCGCGATCCAGATCGGTATCTTCTCTTGATTCACCGGATTGATGGCATACGCTCCGGTGAAAACGCCGGTCTTCTTCTTGGCCAGTTCGGTGCGTTCCAGATCGCTCTTGCGGGCAGCTTCGTTCTTGTACATCTGCACGACCGGCCGCTGCTGTGCCGTGGTGATGGCCTCGACCAAGGCATGTTCGGGAGCCAGCACCATGTAGGTTGCCCCGAACAGCGTATCCGGCCGCGTCGTGAAAACGCGGATCATCAGCCCCGATTCCAGCGCGAAATCGACCTCGGCTCCCTCGCTACGGCCAATCCAATCGCGCTGCATTTTCTTGATCGACTCCGACCAATCAAGACCTTCCAAGTCATCTATGAGGCGCTCGGCGTAAGCCGTGATGCGCAGCAACCATTGCCGCAGCGGCATACGCACAACGGGGTGACCGCCGCGTTCCGATTTGCCGTCGATTACTTCCTCATTGGCCAGCACGGTGCCCAGCGCCTCGCACCAGTTGACCGGCACTTCCGCCTGATACGCCAGCCGTTTACCGTCGCGGTAGGCACGCACAGCCGCCTCGCCCTGCTTCTGGACCTCGGGCGGAATCGGCAACTCGACAATGGGCCGGCCGCGCTTCTGCTCGGTGTCGTACCACGTATCGAACAGTTGCAGAAAGATCCACTGCGTCCAGCGGAAATAGCGTGGATCGGTGGTATCAACCTCACGTTCCCAGTCGTAGCTGAAGCCGAGCATCTGAATCTGCCGGCGAAAATTGTTGATGTTCTTCTCGGTGGTCAGACGCGGATGCGTGCCGGTGTTGATGGCATACTGCTCGGCCGGCAGTCCGAAGGCGTCCCAGCCCATCGGATGCAACACGTTGTAGCCGCGCATGCGTTTGTAGCGGGCGAGAATGTCGGTAGCGGTGTACCCTTCGGGATGACCGACATGCAGGCCAGCCCCGCTGGGATAGGGGAACATATCGAGGATGTAAAACTTCGGCTTATCGGAGAGGTCGGGTGTGCGGAAGGTTTTGTGCTGTTGCCAGTGATCCTGCCAGCGCCGCTCGATGATCTTGGGATTGTAACTCGGCATGCTCGCCTATCCACTTCTGAAAGAAGTCCACGAAAACCGTCCCGAGCCAGCGGGACCACGTCAGCCTTATCCTATCCAAAGGAGGGCGCGTTCTCGATAGCGGGCGCGGTTTTCCTGCTGAATAGACGGCGATACGGATGGCGAGGTTCACGCGGGAATGCTTGCACGATCAGCTCGACGGGCGGCCGTATCTGTGCTAATATCCGGCCAAAGATGTACATCAGGCACGAACACCAAGAAGCGAATGCCGAGTGGACGCAACAAACGAGGACGACATGCACGAACCAATTGCAGTATCGGGCGTCTTGGAGCGTCTCCTCGATCCGGTGAGCCGTTGCCTCTCTCGGCGGGCTGCTCGCGAGTTGGCTGACCTGCGCGCCGATGAAGAAGCCCAAGCCCGCGTCCGCGAACTAGCGGAAAAGTGTAACGAGGGCACGCTCTCAACCGATGAGCGTGCTGAGTACGAATCCTACGTTATGGCCGCGAACGTCGTGGCCATCCTTCAGGCCAAGGCTCGGACCCGGCTTAATACCAACCCGTGATTGACGCGCCAACATTCCAGTGCATAAAGCAGTCCCTTGGTGGCGAACGGCCGGCGTAAGCCGGCTGGTAAAGTATACGCTACCAGCCGGTTTACGCCGGCTGTTCGCTGCGTTGCCGTTAACTCATCCCTGCCACGGACTATCTTCGTATTCGCCCGGATTCTCCCAGCCGTCCCACGCCTCCGCGCCCAATTGGGCCGCGCCCGGCGGCACCGTCGCGGCGGCGCGGGTGTAGTGGTGTAACGGCTGCACCAATTCACGAAACGCCGCGCGCGGCAACGCGACGGTGCCCCACTTCGGGCTGCGGACACGCATGTGCCGCTGGTAGTCGTTCACTTCCACCGCGCGCCACAAATAGCGCTTGCCACGCCACGTCCATAAATCTTCGGTATCGGCGGGTAATTCGACGCAGGGCAGGATGTGATAGCTGAAGACGAGCAAACCCTGATAGCCGGTGCCCCACAACTCGACCCAGCGCTGCAAGCCGTCAATGTCCTCGCGTGTGGACCAGCACTCCCAGACGCGGCGCTGTTTGCCGCTACCGCCGGTTGGAAAACGACGACCTTTCACGTCCACGACAAGACGCGCGCCATTTTCGCCGAAGACGATGAAATCGAGGCTCTTGACCGGCGTTTCGCCGAGGATTGGCCGGCGCGTTTCATCAACGGCTACATAACACAGGCGATGCCATTGCAGATACGCCTCGAATGCCGTCTCGTAGTGATTGCCGCGGTCCATGCTGCGACTCCGTTAGGTTGTACTCAGCACCTTGCGGATGGCCGGCACGACTTCGAGCGCCGACACTGTGATTTGGTCCCGCCGCGTCAGATCCTTGATTTGACACATGCCCTGGGCGAATTCATCCGGTCCGGCGATGACGGCCACGCGGAAACCGCGCGCTTCGGCGTACTTCAACTGCTGGCCGACCTTCTTCGCCTCCGGATACACCTCGACGCCAATGCCCTCGCTCCGTAGATGACGGGCCATGCGCTGATACGCGCCGGCGTGTTCGGCGGCAAACTGCACGACCAACACCGGAGCTGGCGTACTCACCTTGGGCAGCAGATTCATTTCCTCCATCGCGGCCAACAGGCGATCGAGTCCCAGCGAAGCGCCGACGCCCGGCAACACCTGCTTCGTGTACAGGCTGGCGAGGTTGTCGTAGCGGCCGCCGGAACAAACACTCCCAATGTCCGGCTTGTCGCTCAGAAACGTCTCGTAGATGGTGCCGGTGTAATAATCCAGGCCGCGCGCGATGGATAGATCGAGACGGATGCGCTCGTCGTCAATGCCGGCCTCGTGGGCCACCATGACCAGTTCCCGCAGTCGCGCGATGCCGTCGGCCGCGCGCGGATTGCCGCCGAATTCCGCTTCGAGGCGCGTGAGGATCTCCGTATTGCTGCCCTGCATGCCGGCCAAGGCGAGGACGCGCTCGGCCTGCGTGCGGCTGACGCCGGCTTTCTCGGCCATCTCGGCGCACACGGCTTCGGCCCCGATTTTCGGCAGTTTGTCCAAGGCGACCAACAGCGGCGCGGCCTTCTCAGCTAATCCAAGCTCTTCCAGTAAGCCGTTGAGGACCAAACGATTGTTGATGCGAATCTCGAACTTCTCGAAGCCGAGGGCACGCATCAAATCGTGAATCACCAGTGCCACCTCGATGTCACTGGCGTTCGACGTGGTGCCGATAGTGTCGAAATCGCACTGCCAGAACTCGCGGTAGCGGCCGTGTCCGGTATTCTCGCCGCGCCAGACCGGACCCATGTGATAGCGCTTGAACGGCGTCCCAAGCTGGCCGATGTGCTGGGCGGCAAAACGGGCGAACGGTACCGTCAGATCGAAGCGGAGAGCGACCTCGCGGCCACCATGATCCTTAAACTCATAGATGAGTTTGGTCGATTCCTCACCCGCTTTGCCGCGCAGAACCTCCGCGTATTCCAGGGCCGGCGTGTCAATAGGCGCGAAACCGTAAGAGCGATAGACACGCCGCGCCTGCTCCAGTAAATGCTCGCGCGGGATCATCAGCGCCGGAAGATAATCGCGAAAACCTCTTAATGTGCGCGGTTGGATCATATCAAGTTTTCAGTTTTCAGTGTTCAGTGTTCAGTTTTCAGTGATTGTCTGGGCTGAAAACTGAAAACTGAACACTGAACACTGTTATTAGTTTCGGTTGCGGTAACGATCACTGACGCGCTTCATGAAGCGGCGTTCCTCGTCCGTCAGAGCGCCCATGCCCAGACGTTGCACTTTCTCCAGCAGTTCATCGAGACGGCGTTCGTCGGCCTCGCGCGTTTCCATTTCCTGCTGGAGCTTGCGGGCGGCCCGGCGATCGCGCCAGCGCTTCCACCAGCTCGTCTTTCGCGTGGTCGGAGTGGGCTGATCGCGTTCCAGACTCGTGTAACCTTGCGAGAAATCGTAGCCGAACAAACCCTCCTCGCCGCCCGTTTCTAGGACGAAAAGCTGCGTGCGGCAAGAGATGTAGATGAACGCGGCCAGGCAGAAGACGAGGATTTCGTTGTAGACGATGGACAGCAGGCCGACGATGACGGTCATCACGAAGCCGGCGTAAATGACGCCGAGCGTCGCCTGACGATAGCCGAGGTGCGGCCAGAGAACGCTTTGCAGCATTCGCCCGGCGTCCAGCGGGAAGCAGACAAGGACCATGTTCAGTACGAACAGCATCCAATTGACCCAGAACAGACGCGCCAGCAACAAGGGCCACCAGTGGACGACCGGCTGCATCGTTCCGCCCCAGGTACTCAGACCAATCGCCTCGTGGGGATAGCCCGATAGATTCTTGAAGAAATCGGGCGGCATGCCCCGAACCGGACAGTTGAGGGGGTTCCACGGCGGTTGAAAGGACGGATGAACGGCGAACGCCAGCAGCAGCGCGCACACGATGCAGAACAAGAGGTTGACGGCAGGACCGCCCGCAGCCGTGATGAAGTGAGCGCGCGGCTGGTGGGGCACGTCCACGGAAGCGAGACCGCCGAGAGGCCAGATCATGATCTCGGTAGCATCGCCATCGACCCAGCGCGCCGCGAAGCAGTGGCCGAACTCGTGGCACAGCACCGAAACAAACAGCAGAAGCGAAATCACAGCCACATCGATCCAGGTGCCCTCGATAAACTTATCCGACAGGGCAAAACGCAGGATCATGGCCAGAGCCACCACCGGGAAAAGGAGGTGGACCCGGATCGTGATACCGAATAAACGTCCCAGCGGGATCGACCAGAAAAACGGATCACGCATTACAGCGACTCGCCAATTTTCGCCGTCCTCTCCATTCGCCGGCGATCACAAAATCACGGGCCGGACGGCGTTGTCTCTCAGGGAAAGCTTTGCCTCATCAACGCTTTGATTCTATCACCGCCGGCACCTGTACGCAATCACCCCGCCCGTCCTCCGTGGTTTCGTGCAATAACCTGTTGACCATTAGACCAGAATTTGATTGGGCAGCCGATGGGACAATTGTCGGCGGCAGCCACGCAGCAGATCGACAATCGGCTGAAAACGGCGCTTGGATTGACGGGAGACCGAGCGAGCTACAAGCCTATCCCTGCTTCCGTCGCGTCGCTCGTTCTACAATAGGGAGATGGAAACCGCATTCTCGGAATACTGGCCGCATCTGACGTTGGCGACCGTGCTGGACATCGTCATCGTCGCCGTGTTCATCCCCTGGGTGCTGCTGAGCAAAAAAGACTCGACGGCCACCGTGGCTTGGTGTCTGGTCGTTTTGCTCATGCCGCTGATTGGAGCGCTCTTGTTCTGGGTATTCGGCAACAATTATCTGTTGCATCGTGTCCGCCATCAGCGCGATAAGCGCACTGGCGGGCACCATCGCCATGCGGCCGAAGTGGGGCCGCGTTGTGAAAGCGATGAGGATCAGGATTTGCGCGCCTTGGCCGAGCGCGTCAAGGCGTATCCCGCGCGACCGGGCAATGCCGTGACGGTCTATCACGACACCGAACTCGCCTTCGCCACCCTTCTCGACGACATCGGCCAGGCACGCCAGTACGTTCATCTGGAGTATTTCATTCTCCGCTCCGACGCCACCGGCGAGCGGTTGCTCCAACTGCTGACGCGCAAGGCCAAGGAAGGGATTGAGGTGCGTTTGCTGTTCGACGCTCTCGGCAGTCTGCACTTGAAGGACCGCATGCTGCGGCCGCTGCGTGAGGCCGGCGGTCAAATCGCGGCTTTCCTGCCGCTCAATCCACTGTATTCGCTAATTCGCATCAACCTGCGCAACCATCGCAAAATCACTGTCGTCGATGGCCGAGTCGGTTTCACCGGCGGCATGAACATCGGCGACGAATATCTCGGCAAAAGTCCGCGTCTGGGCTACTGGCGCGATTGTTTTCTGCGCATGGAAGGGCCGGGCGTCACCGACTTGCAGCGTGTTTTCAGCGAGGACTGGCAGTTCACCCGCGAGGAGACGCTGTCCGAAGAGAAGTACGCTCCGCCGCAGCCGGAGGCCGGCAAGGTATGCGTGCAGATCGCCGATTCGGGACCGGATCAGGAAACGAACACGATCCGCGAAATCTACTTCCTCGCCATCATCAACGCACGCCATCGGCTGTGGATCGCCAGTCCGTATTTGGTGCCGGACAGCGGCCTATTCGACGCTCTCCGCGCCGCCCGTTATCGCGGCGTCGATGTGCGTATCCTGACCTTACTGCGGCCGGACCACTATATCTCTTATTATGCGGGGATGTATTATGGTGCGCAGATGCTCGACCTCGGCGTCAAAGTTTATCTGTATCGCAAGGGCATGATGCACGCCAAACTGATGATGGTGGATGGGCAGTGGGGCATGGTCGGCTCGGCGAATCTGGACAATCGCAGTCTGCATTTGAACTTCGAGATCGGCTGTATGCTGCACGACGCGGAGCAAGTCGCGCAACTGGAAACGGCCTACGAGCGCGATCTTGAGGACGCGATCCCACTTGATCAGCAGGCGGTGGCGCAGCGTTCCCTGAAATCGCGCGCCTTGGAGAACGCCTGCCGGCTGTTCACACCGGCGCTATAAAATCAAGAATCCAGAAACCACAATCCGAAGGATGAGACAGACATGAGCAGGTTGATCGGAAAAACAGTTCTCGTAACGGGCGGCGGCAGCGGCATCGGTTTGGCTTCGGCGCGCCTTCTTCTGGGCGAGGGGGCGCATGTGGCCATCACTGGACGCGATGAGGAGAAACTTCGCCGCGCCGCGCGGGAACTCAACGCGGGCGAACGGCTCATCCATCATGCCGCCGATGTCGCCGATACGGGGCAAGTGCAAACGCTCGTGCAGGAGGTGACGCGCCGGCTAGGCCGCATCGACATTTTGGTCAACAACGCCGGACTGAACATCAAGGAACGGAGTTTCCGCGAGCTGACGCCGGAGAGTTGGCATCGCCTGTTCGGTGCGAACCTGCACGGTGCGTTCTACTGTATGCACGCCGTACTGCCGCAAATGCGCCAGCGCCGCGACGGTCTCATCATCAACATCAATTCGATTTCCGGCAAGCGCTCGAATCCGCTGGGTGGCCTGGCCTACAACGCGGCGAAGTTCGCCCTTCGTGGTCTGGCGCTGGGGTTGGCCGCCGAGGAGAAAGACAACGGCATTCGCGTAAGCAGCATTTATCCGGGCGAGGTGAACACGCCGATTCTGGAAGCGCGGCCAACGCCGGTCAGCGAGGAGCGCCGGCAGATCATGTTGCAACCGGAAGACGTGGCCGCCGCCGTGCTGCTCATCGCCACGCTGCCGGCGCGGGCGAGCATCCCCGAACTGGTCATCACGCCGGCTAATGCAACGTATGTTTAACCGTTTGGTTGTGTTCAGGATCGAGTTCCGAACGCGAAAGGCTCTTCGCCATGAAAGCGCACACCGAATATCTGACTCTCAACATTCCGTCGAAGATGGCGTTCGAGAACATCACGCCGCGCGTGCAGGAGGCGGTGCGCAAGAGCGGCGTGCAAGAAGGACTGGTGCTTGTCAACTCGATGCACATAACCAGTTCGGTCTTCATCAACGACGACGAACGCGGCCTGCATCACGACTTCGGGAAATGGCTCGAACAACTCGCGCCCTTCAATCCCGACCCCAATCATTACCACCACAACCGCACCGGTGAGGATAACGCCGACGCACACTTGAAACGCCAGGTCATGGGCCGCGAAGTCGTCGTGGCGATCACGAAGGGCAAGCTCGACTTCGGCCCGTGGGAGCAGATTTTCTACGGTGAGTTCGACGGCAATCGGAACAAGCGCGTGCTGGTCAAGATCATCGGGGAGTGAGAGAGATTACTCATCATCTGGGTGCCGAATGCCGAGCCGAAACGGGCGTTCTTGTGGCTCAAAGCCGAGAAGTTGCGCGAGGTCGGCGAGACAGCCATCTTGACACCTTGTATCATTGGCGCTAGATTAGGCCGATTAGATCGCGCTATCCCGTGCCGACTTCCGTTCTGCCGCAAGGTTTGTGTCAAGGAACGTGACGCCGGGTTCGTGCAGGGAGAATCCAGGCAGTGCCTACCTCAGTAGTGCAACCTTCCGGGACGCCGTTAGGCGTTGAACATCCGACTTCTTCGCGACCACACGGGGAGTACGGTCATCTCGACCTCTCGCGGATCGCGCAAGACCTGCAAATCCGCAAAGTGCAGGTCGAAAACGTGGTGCAGTTGCTCGACGAAGGCAACACCATCCCGTTTATCACCCGCTATCGCAAGGAACGCACCGGCGGACTTAACGAAGATGTTCTCCGCATCATTCAGGAGCGCGTGCAACATCAGCGGCAACTCGCTGACCGCAAGCAGACCATCCTGCGCAGCATCGACAATCAGGGCAAGTTGACGCCGGAACTGCGCGCGGCCATCCTCGGCGCGGACAATCCGCGGCGGCTCGAAGATTTGTATTTGCCCTACAAACCCAAGAAGAGGACCCTGGCGACGGTCGCCCGCGAGAAGGGACTGGAACCGCTGGCCCTGGCCATCTGGTACGGCGATCCGGCGGTGAGCAACTTGCCGGAAGTGTTGCCGTCGATGGTCAATCCGGAAAAAGAATTGACGACGCCGGAACAGGTGTTGGAGGGTGTGCAGCACATCCTCGCCGAGTTGATCGCCGAGTCGGCCGATGTCCGTTCCGCCGTGCGCAATGTGCTGTGGGACCGGGGCGATTTCCGCACGATTAAGAGCGACAAACTCGCCGAAGGGCAGGGACTCGAATACAAGGATTACTTCCAGTTCAGCGAGCCGGTTCGCCATATTCCGCCACATCGCATTCTCGCCATCAACCGCGGCGAGAAAGAAAACGCTCTGCAAATCAAACTGGAATGGGACGCCGAAACAGGGCTGCGCGTCGCTCAGGAGCGCCTGCCTCTGCCGATACCGGGATCACCGCTTCCCGTGCCGGTAACGCCGCCGTCCACTCCCGCGCCGAATGAGGCACCAGTTGCCGAGGCCGTGCCTGCGCCGCCGGCGGATGAATCGCAAGCTCCGCCTCCTGAGTCCGCAGCTTCGGCGGATGCAACTCCCCAGGCTGAGGCAAGCCCAGCGCCGGCAGCGGAAGCTCCGCCAACCCCGCCGGCGGTTGCTTCCGTGATGCCGCCGGTGCAAATCACGCCGTTGCCTTATCGCGCCGAGGCGTTGCAGAAACATCCGCATGCGGAGTTTCTTCGCCAGGTGACGGCCGATTCGCTGACGCGCTTGCTCGTGCCCAGCCTGGAACGCGAAATCCGCCGCGAGTTGAAGAATCGCGCCGAGGATCATGCGGTCAGCGTGTTCGCGCGTAATCTGCGTAGTAAACTGCTGGCCGCACCGCTGCGCGGCCGGCGCGTGCTGGCCATTGATCCCGGCTTCCGCACCGGCTGCAAGGTGGCGGTTCTCGATGAGATCGGCAACCTCCTCCAAGACGGTGTCATCTATCCGCACACCGGCAATAAGCGCCATGAGGCCAAGGCCAAGCTCGAAGAGTTGGTCCGCAAGCATCAGGTTCAGGTCATCGCCATCGGTAACGGCACCGCCTGCCGCGAGACGGAGGAAGTCGTCTCCGAACTAATTGCGTATCTGGAGGCACGGCGTCGTGGCGAAGTCCCTCCAACTCCTATCCCTGAACCGGCTCCCGTCGCTCCCTCCGCCGAGGCCACGCCACCCGTTGCGCCTGTAGACAGTGCGCCTGTCGGCGAGTCAGAACCCGCTCCCTCCGCGAGTGTTCCCTCCAGCGAACCAGCACCAGTTCCTGAATCGAACGTGGCTGTGCAGCCGGAAGCCGCGCCTCCCGTCGCGGAAACGGCAGCAGCAACGCCGCCTCCCCCGGAAACCCCTGCGGCACCGCCGCCTCCGCCGGCCGAACCGTTGCCGGAGGCATTGCCCGAACTGGCTTATGTCATCGTCAACGAGGCCGGTGCCAGCGTCTACTCGACCAGTCCCATCGGTAAGGAAGAATTCCCCAACTTCGACGCCACCCTGCGCGGCACCGTTTCCATCGGTCGCCGCTTGCAAGACCCTCTCAGCGAGTTGGTCAAGATCGATCCGCAACACGTCGGCGTCGGGCTGTATCAGCACGATGTGCCTCCCAAGGAACTGCGGGAATCGCTGGAAGGCGTGGTCGAATCGTGCGTCAATCAAGTGGGCGTCGATTTGAACACGGCCAGCGTCCCGTTGCTGCGCCATGTTTCGGGACTGAATCAACTTGTGGCCCGCGATTTGGTCGAATATCGCAAGACACACGGCCCATTTCGCGATCGCCAGCAGTTATTGCAGGTCAATGGCATCGGTGAGGGGCGTTTCATCCAGGCGGCCGGCTTCCTGAAAATCGGTGAGGGTGACAACCCGTTGGATTGCACCTGGATTCATCCGGAAAGCTATCCGGTGGCCGCGCAGATTCTCCAGGATCTGGGTTATGGTCCCGAGGTTCTGCGCAATCGCCTGGCGATGGCGGAATTGCAAGAGAAGCTCAAGACCGTCTCGCTCGAAGACGTGGCCAAGCGTCTGCATGCCGGCCTGCCGACCGTGCGCGACATTCTCGATTCGCTCGCCCGTCCCGGACGCGATCCGCGTGAGGATCTGCCGCCGCCGGTCTTCAAGAAGGGCATCCTCAAAATCGAGGACTTGCAACCGGGCATGGAGCTAAAGGGCACCGTCCTCAACGTCGTCGATTTCGGCGCCTTCATCGATGTCGGCTTGAAGGATAGCGGCCTCGTTCACATTAGCCAGATGGCCAATCGCTACGTCAAAAGCACCTACGATGTGGTGGCGGTCGGTGATGTGGTGACGGTGTGGGTGTTGGCGGTGGACAAGGAACGGCATCGTGTTTCGCTGTCGATGATCCCGCCCGGTACCGAACGAAAACCGCCGGAGAAGCGGCCGGACCCGCGCGAACGACGCGGCGAACAAGGGGAACGCCGTGAGGGGCCGGCAGGCGGTCGGCCCCAGCAACAGCAACAACGGCCGCCACGCGGTCGTCGTCCGTTGCCGCCGCGCGGTGGACGCCCCGGCGCTCCGGTGCCGCAAGGCGCTCAGGGGAGCGCACAAGGAGGACAGGCCGGCGGTCGCGGTCCCAATCGTGGGCCAGCTCCACAGCCGCCGCAACCGCCCCGCAAACCACGCCGTCAGCCGCCCAAGCCCAAGCTGTCGCAAGATGCCCTGGCCGGCGCGACTCCCCTGGGCACGTTCGCCGAACTGGCCGCCTTCTGGGAAGCCAAGAAGAAGGAAGAACCGCAGCCGGTTCCGCCTACGCCGCCCGCGGATAACACCGGCGAGCAAGCACCGCCCGCTTGAAACCACAAGCCGCTTGCGGCTTAGCGCTCTCCGCTAAGCCGCAAGCGGCTCCCAGCTGCCAGCAGACGGTTTAACAACACCGGATTGACCACGCCGCGAAAACGAATTTTCCCATTGATCGTCACCACCGGAACGCATTCACCATAAGCAAGGACCAGTTGCGCATCGCCATCGACATCCACCTGTCTCAGCGCGAAACCGTGACGCCCGCGTGCGCGTTCGAGTTGCTTCCAGGCTTGCTCGCACAAATGGCAGCCGTGCCGGGTGTACATCACGACCTCCCAATGAGCCAGGTTCTCGCGTCGCCACAAGGATTTCAGCCATGTCCACGCCATGAGATGCTCCGATTCACGTCCGAGGAAGGAGAAGCCATTGCCCCATCCCTCGCATAGTCAGGCTTGCCGGGTTTTGCTATCCTAATGCTTGTGCCTGTCTCCGGGTGAGGGCGCCTGACCACCCTGATGCCTCTCGTGTCCGCGGAGTTGCTCCCACGGTGGCCAACGGAGCCGGCACAAGGAGTTGAAGCTGATACGCAGTCGAGGACCTCTCATGCCCTCCGATCCTACCCCCAATCCGAATTCGCCTCCTTCCGGCAAGCCGCGCCGCCGACCCGCTCCGGGCATGGGAGGCAACCTGATCTGGGTGATCGTGCTGGCCCTGCTGGTCGGTTGGTTCCTTTTCAGTAGCGGTGTCGGCAACGGCGGAACCATCGAGTGGGGCGAATTCTGGACGCTGCTGCAAAAAGGCAAGCTGAAAAAGGTCATCATCGTCGGCGATCACATCAACGGCGAAGTAGTTGACAATATCGATGACCTGCCGGACTCTGTCAAAACGAAACTGCGCAAGAAAATGTTCACGGTGCAGCAACTCCGCCTCGAAGATAACGGCGCCCTGGATGCGGAGTTGCGGAAACAAATCCAGCAAACCGGGTTGAAAGTCGATCGGCAGGAAGATCATTTCTCCGGCGTTCTCTCAACCGTCATGGCGTTCATCCTGCCGGCCGTCATCTTGCTGGCTCTGTTTTTGTTTCTGTTGCCGCGTTTCCGCGATCCGTTGGGCGGCGGCTTTTTGAGTAATTACATCAAAAGCCCGGCCAAGCGCTACGAACGCAGCAAATTGCGCGTCACCTTCGAGGACGTGGCCGGTATGCAGAACGCCAAGAGCGAACTGCAAGAGGTCGTCGAGTTTCTCCGCACGCCGGAGAAGTTTCAGCGTCTGGGAGCGGTCGTGCCCAAGGGCGTGTTGCTCGTTGGGCCTCCCGGCACCGGCAAGACATTGCTGGCCCGCGCTGTCGCCGGCGAGGCGGGGGTGCCGTTTTATAGCATCAGCGGATCCGAATTTATTCAAATGTTTGTGGGTGTTGGGGCTTCGCGCGTTCGGGACATGTTTAAGACCGCCAAGGAAAATAGTCCCGCCATCCTTTTTATCGACGAAATTGACGCGGTGGGCCGTATGCGTGGCGCCGGCGTTGGCGGCGGCTCGGATGAACGTGAGCAGACCCTTAACCAGATTCTCAGCGAGATGGACGGCTTCACGCCGACCGAGACGGTCATCGTCATGGCCGCCACCAATCGGCCGGATGTACTCGATTCCGCGCTGTTGCGGCCAGGCCGTTTCGATCGCCACATCACCATCGATCGCCCCACCTGGCAGGGCCGACTCGCCATTTTGAAGGTGCATGTGCGCAACAAACCGTTGGCCGATGATCTCAACCTGGAGGCCATCGCGCGCGGCATGATCGGCATGACCGGCGCGGATCTGCGCAACCTGGCCAACGAAGCCGCCTTGCTGGCCACGCGAGAAAACAAGAACAAGATCGATCGCCGCGATTTCGAGCGCGCCGCCGACCGCGTATTGATCGGCGCCAAGCGCGAGGAAGTGCTATCGCCGGAAGAGAAGCGGCGCACGGCGTATCATGAGGCCGGCCATGCTGTCGTCACCTGGCTGGTGCCCGAGGGCGAGAAGCCGATGAAGGTGTCCATCGTCCCGCGCGGGCGCACCGGCGGCGTCAACCTCATCGCTCCCGACGAAGATCGCTATCATCACGGGCTGGACTACTTCAAGGCCAAGCTCGTGATGATGATGGGCGGGCGAGCCATCGAGCGCTTAATTTACGGGCAGCCGTATGCAGGCGTCGAGATGGATCTCAAGCAAGCGACCAAGCTGGCGCGTTATATGGTCACGCACTGGGGTATGAGCGAACGCTTGGGGCCGATGTCCTTCCGCATGGGCGAGGAACACGTTTTCCTGGGCAAAGAGATTCAGGAATCGCGTGATTTCAGCGAAAGCACGGCAGCGGTCATCGACGATGAAGTGCAGAAACTCCTTCGCGCCGCCGATGAACACGCCTTCGAGTTGCTTCAGGCCAACCGCGACAAGGTGGAACGCATCGTCGATGCCTTGATGCAGCGCGAAGAATTGCTCCGCGAGGAGATCGAAGTCATCATCAACGACACCGCGAACAACGGTATCGTGACCCATCCTGCGGCCTCGACGTAGACATTTCCCACCAGCCCGCAGCGCCAGCAAGGGAACCCTTGCTGGCGCTGCGGGCTGGCAAAGACACCCTTGCTGGCGCGGCGGGCTGGCTCCAATTTACAGAACGCCCAGCAACAACTCGGTGACAAGTTGATCGAGCCGTTCATACGGCAGCTTGCGCGACGCCAGCGCCACCGGATCGAAGGGCATATCCTTGAGCTTCTGCGCCGCCTCCTTGCTGTACTTCGCCATCAGACCGCGCAGGTTCGCGTTCGCCCCGTGTATCTCCTTTAACAGATCCTGAATCTCCCGATTGTCGTTGAACTGCTGCACCTTCGCCTTCATGATCTTGAATGTGCGCAGGTTGCGATCGACGAAGTCCCACGGATCGGCTTCGCTACGGTAGGAGTGCGCGTCAAAGCCAATGGTGCCGGGATACTTGTGATCGAGCAGCAGCTTGGCCGTGAAGAATGCTTCCTTGAGATCGTCGCTGCCGAAGCTCAAATCCTGATCGTAGCGCAACGGTTTCTGGCCATTGAGGTGAATGTCAAGCAATTTGCCGGCGTCGAGTGCCTGGCCGACCTCGTGATATACGTTCAGGCCAGCCATTTTGATATGGGCCGTCTCTGGGTTGATGCCGACCATTTCGGGGTGATCGAGCGTGGTGATGAAAGCCAACACGCTGCCGACCGTCGGCAAATACAGATCGCCGCGCGGCTCATTCGGCTTCGGTTCGATGGCGAACTTGATGTCGTAGCCCTGGCTGAGGACATAGTTGCACAGGAAGTTGATCGCCTCGCGGAACCACTTGGTTGCCTCGACGGGATCCTTGCTGGCGTCCACTTCGACGCCCTCGCGGCCGCCCCAGAAGACGAACACCTGCGTATCGAGTTCCGCAGCCACGTCGATGGCGCGGATCACTTTCTGCGTCGTGTACAACCGCACGGCGGGGTCCGTGCTGGTGAAGGCACCGTCCTTGAAGACGGGATGATAAAATGTGTTGGTCGTGGCCATGGTGGCCTTGATGCCCCAGTCGGCCATGCCTTTTTTCACGTCGCGGATGATCTGTTCGCGCTGGGCGGTGCTGGCGCTGAAGGGGAGGATGTCGTTGTCGTGAAACTCGAAGCCGTAGCAGTTGCGCTGAGCCAGTCCCTTGATACATTCCAGGGCCGGCAATTCCGGACGGGTTTGATCGCCGAACGGATCGCGGCCGCGGTTTTGCAGACACCAGACGCCGAAGGCGAATTTGTCTTCTTTCGTGGGTGCGTAAGCGTGTGAAGGCATGGAAAATTTCCCAAATTTAGGTTGGTAAGATGGATTCCTTGCGGCGAACGGCCGGTGTGAGCCGGCTGGTTTGGCCCGTACCAGCCGGCTCACACCGGCCGTTCGCCTTAGCGAGCGCCGGCTGGCACGGGCTTCGCCTCGCGCACGGCCTGGATGATCGTCCGCATGAAGGCCGGCAGATCGTCGGGCTTGCGGCTGGTGATGAGATGGCCGTCACGCACGACTTCCTCATCGACGTAGCGAGCGCCGGCGTTGGTCACGTCGTCCTTGATGGCGAAAAAACAGGTGGCGCGTTTGCCCTTGAGCGCCTGCGTCGAACACAGCACCCAGGGACCGTGACAGACGGCCGCGACGATCTTGCCTTGCTCGGCCATGTCGCCGACCAAACGCAGCACGGCCTCATGGCGGCGCAGGTAATCCGGCGCGAAACCGCCGGGAATGACGAGCAGGTCGAAATCGTTGGCCGACACCTCGCGGGCCGCTTTATCGCTCTTGGCCGGATAGCCGAGTTTGCTCGGATAGCTGTGGCCCGCTTCGGGACCGACCAACGTCACTTTGCAACCCGCTTCACGCAAGCGATAAATAGGATACCAAACCTCCATTTCCTGATACTGCTGCTCCACGAGTACCGCCGCGCGCTTCCCTTGCAATTCCATTGTTGTCTCCTCGGAAAAGAGTGAATGCGGTTCAAGGGCATTCTAAGCGTTTTGCCGATACCAGGCCACCGTTTCGCGCATGCCTTCGTCGAAGTTCCAACGCGGCCGATAGCCCAATTCACGCTTCGCTTTCTCGATACTGAAATCGAGGTTCAGCCCAAGAAACTTGAGCCGGCCTTGCGTCAGACGCGGCGCTTTGGGACTGTTTTTCTTGCGCGCCCGGCGTTCCATCCACCAGGCCATGATGCGCGCCAACCATAACGGCACCGACACCGGCTGAGGACGCGGCAAGCCGACGCCGTCGGCGATGCTGTCGATGAAGCGGCGTTTCGAGACGACTTCGCCATCAGTGAGATTATAAATTTGGCCGATCGCCTCCGGCTTCTCGACGGCCAAGAGCGCCGCCTCGACGAGGTTGCCGACGTAGATGCAGTTCATCGCCCCCTTGCCGCCGCCGATGTAACGCAACTTGCCATTCCGCATATTATCCAGCAGCTTCGGCATCACCGTCCGATCGCGCGTCCCATAGATGAAGCCCGGCCGCAACACGACCACCGGGAGTTTATATTCACGATAGTAACTCAGCACGAGTTGTTCGGATTCGACTTTCGTCTGCGTGTAGCCGTCCATGTGCTGTTGCGGCAGGGGTTCGTTTTCGTCGGTGCCGTAATGATGGCGGGCGGCGTAAACGCCGAGACTGCTGAAATGCACGAAACGCTGGAGGGGCTGAGCGCGGCAAGCGTCGAGCAAACCGCGAAGCGCCTCAACATTGACCGCGCGATATTCCTCGACAGGCCCCCAATCGCCGACCTTGGCCGCGCAGTGCAGGACGACTTCAACGCCTTGCAGCGCCTCGCGCACGGCAGCGCTATCGGTCAGGTCGCCTCGGATGAGGGTGGCGTTATGGCGCTGCAGCAAGCTCGTATCGCTGCTGGAGCGCACCAGGGCGCGGACGTTCCAGCCGCGGCCGGCGCAGGCTTCCACGAGATGACTGCCGACGAAGCCGGTGGCTCCGGTAATCAAGCAGGAAATAGGCATGATGCGCAACATCCGAAGCTTCGCCGTGCGTCTCTCCACCACACGGCAAGGAGGAACACGGCGCGGAACGCATTGCTTTTCTTCGGAGTTTGATGGGGTTTTGACAAGGGGTACCCAGGACGTTGCCTTGTTGGTTACGCGGCGTCCTTTTTGGGTTGCAGGATCAGGTTATGGCCAAGCGTCGTCCCGATCGCCGCTGGTTTGATTCAGGGGTTTGCCAGATGGAGAAGGGCCAACAAGCCGAGCGGCTCACCATAAGCAAACATCGGAATTGCGAGCCTTCAGGACGATGCTCTGCTCGTCCTTCGGCCTGAAGAATTCATTCCGGCAACACTGTCACGGTGCCTCTGCCGCCATCCACGCGCAGTCTCTGTCCCGTGCGCAGCCGGCGCTGCACGCCGGGCAATCCGGCCACGGCAGGCAAACCGTACTCGCGGGCCACAATTGCTCCATGCGACAGCACGCCGCCAATCTCCATGACCAAGCCGCGCGCCTGCACGAACAGCGGCACCCAGGCCGGATCGGTCGAAGGACAAACGAGGATGTACGGCTCCGCCGGCAGGTTATCCGTGTGCGGTTCGTCCAGCACGAGGGCCGGCCCCTCGGCGACGCCCGCGGACAGCGGCACGCCGCGCAGTTGGTCGGCACCCTCGATCACTTGCGGACGGCCGATCGCTTCCAGATCATCGCTGAAAAGCACCGGCGGCAGTTCCAGACTGAGCGCGATGGTCCGGCGACGGCGGCGCTCCGCGATCACTTTCGTCACATCTTGCCCTGCGGTCAGCCCCGGCAATTCGTTTGGTGTCAGATAAAAGATACCGCCCTGGAGACGATGACGATGATCCAACTCGACCAACGCCCGGCGGATGAGGGCGTATCCACGCATGAAATAATGTTTGGCTGTCTCGCGCAGACTCAGATACGTTTGCAGCGCGCGCACCTGCGGCTCCAGCGCCGTGCGCTCCAGCGCCGAGAGTTTGGCTTCGGCTGCCACGCGCTCCCAGCCAGCGGTAGCGTCCTCCGGCGTCCGATTCTCCGCGTGGAGTGGTTGACGGCTGAGTCGATCGAGCATGGCGGCATCTTCGCTCCAGCGCGGTTGAGCCAGTTCCATGTCTTGATTGCCGCGATGACCGAATCGCTCGACGAACGCCGCGCGGTCCAATCGTCCCTCCATCAGATCGCGCACGGCACCGGGCAGATCGGCCTCCGGATCGGGCCGGACGCCCATGCTCAACTCGCCGAGCGCCGCCCGCGCACGCTCTGCTCCGAGCTTGCGCGCGAGCCACGATTCCAGGCCGGTGCGCGCGAGGGTCGCCAGGGCGGTCGGCTTCAGGCTGTCGCGCGCGTAATCCTCCAGCGTTCGCTTGATCCAGTACATGAGCCGATCCAGCAGAGCGCGGCTATCCCGTTTGCTCCAGTCCTCGGCAGCTGCTTGCGTCGATTCCGCCACGAAGGGCGGCAGTATTTCCTGGCGAAACCGTTCGGCAAACTGATTGCTGAGCGTGCCGAGCCGCACCATGCGGCGCAGCGAACCGGCGGCGATGAACGGCAAACGCAGCGGCAAGAACAGCCAGAAAAACGCGCCGGCGCGGGATGGATTCCGCACCGGCTGCGGCGTCAGCGCCTTGAGCGGATCGGCCTTCAGTGCCGCGAAGGGATACTCATAGGGCAGCCAATCGGAGTGCTGGCACGCTTCGCGGCTGAGATTGCAGTAGACGCGGCCGGCCACCAGATCGTAGATACATTCCTCCGTGTTGGCGGCCTCGCGCCCATAGCCGAGATCGCGGAACATCAGACCGCAACCGCCGCGACCGGACAGCAAGTGACTCACCAGTGCCCAGGTCATCGGCGTCGGTTCGGGCATGCCCTCGGGGATATTGAAGCGACTCCATACCGTGCCGCCCGGTTCGGCTTGTGCTGCCAGCGCCGCCATCTCCTCACGCCGTACTTGCTCGCGCTCGGCCGCGCCTGCCGTGGTGATCGGCCGTGCTTGCAACAGCCAGAAATGCCCCTCGGCCCAGGCCCATTCGATGTCGCGCGGCTCGCCGTAGAACGCCTCGACACGCCGGCCCAACTCCGACAATTCCACGAGGCGCGACGCATCCAGACACGCTTGGCCTTGCTTCTCGGTTGAAACCTCGCGTGTCCCGTCGGCAGTGATTTCGCTGGTTTTCGTGGCAATATGCTGCTCGACGACGCGGCCCGTCTCGCGGTCCAGGTGATAGCGATCCGGCTCGACCTTGCCGGAGACGACGCTTTCGCCGAGTCCCCACGACGCCTCGACGAGCATACGCCGTCCCTCGGCATCGAGCGGATCGCGTGTGAACAGGACGCCGGCTACCTCGGCGTGTATCAGACGCTGCACGACGACGGCCATCGCCAGCCCTTCATCGCCGACGCCTTGATGTCGCCGATAGGCGATGGCGCGTTCGCTGTGCAGCGATTGCCAGCAGCGCGCGACCGCGGCGCACACATCCGCCTCGCCGCGCACGCCGAGGATCGTTTCTTGCTGCCCGGCGAAGCTGGTGACGGCTCCATCTTCGCCGATGGCCGACGAACGCACGGCGACCGTGCCCGCGCCGAGTCGCCGATAGGCTGCGGTTATCTGCTCCTCAAGTGCGGCATCAAGGGCGAGGGATTGGCCGCGCAGTCGGCGATAAGCCGTGGTGGTGACGCAGAAACCCGGCGGCACAGGCAGACCGGCGGCGGACATTCGCCCCAGGCTCAAGCCCTTGCCGCCCACGGATTCCGCATCGCCGTCCTGGATTTGCTCGAAGGTGCGCAGGTCGTTCATGCGAATAAAGCGATTTTAGAGGTCGAAATCATCCAAAGACTTCATGTCCAGCGTGCGATCGAAAGCGGCCCTGAGCCTTACGACGTCCGCGCAGGTTTGGATGCGTTGCAGAATGTCATCCGGCAACTGCTGAAATTTGTGGAGTAGCAAACGACGTAAGCTGTCGCGATTGCTTTCCAACTCGCCTTCGACGCGTCCTTCCTCGATCAACGCCTCGGCAATAGTCTGTGCCATTCTTCGTACCTCCTCTTTTCGCGTCGGATTGGCGTCCATGGCGATTTTCGTTAGGGCACCGCCCTCGACGGGCGGACGTCGCCAGGACGCATAAGTTAGCACGATGCGCAGGAAATCAGACCAACGCACCTCTTCTCGACCTTGCAGAGCAGCCAAGTGCTGGGCGGCTTCAGTAAACACGGCCTGAAACTCCGCCGTATCCGCACGCTCGACGCGCAGCACGGACATCAGTTCCAACCAGGCGGCACCGCTGTTGAGCAATTGTTGCGGTGTGCGCTCGGCCAGGTTCCAGAATATCGGTTCCCATACCGGCGCGAAAGCGTGAAACGCTTGTGGTTCCGTCAGCAAGTCCGCCATCGTGCGGTTGCTGCCCCACGGAGTCGGGCCGGTGTAAAGCACGATCGGCAGCACCGGCGAGAGACGCAGCGGCGGACGCGGAGGCTCCAGCGCCGCCCATTTCTTCCATTCCCGATCCCAATAGCCTACGCCGAAATACAGCGAGCGCAGCGGCATCAGCGGATCGGTATCGCTCTGATGCTCGATCAAGACGCACACCAGCGCTAACCGCTCCTCATCCGCCGTGCGATAAGGAATCTCGAAAGGCAGGTCCGCCTCGCGGCTCCGCCAATCTTCCATCGGAAACTCGCGGTCGATCAGGCGTGCATGCTCGCAGTCAAATCCGGCCGCCAGATGCGGCACGACATCTTGCAGGAATTCGCGCAAGCTGGCGGGATGCCGAAGCGATTCGCGGATGACCTGGTCCGGCAGCGAGCGCGGCGGTTTGTGGTGAGGCATCATCGGCCAGCAACCTCCGCGTGCTATCCACCCTTTTCGGCGGATCGCTCCTCCAGACAATAGAGAACGCCACGCTGGAAATTGTTGAGACCGCACCCGAAGTAGATCAAGCGCGACTCACCCTTGCGGCTCTGACGCACCGATACGATCGGCGAGGAGAACACCGTTGCTTGCTGTCCGCTGTCCTTCGCCACGTCAAACGTCCAGCCAATTTCCCCGGTGTCCGGATTGAGCCGGCTCACCCGCCCATCGCTGCCGGCCACATACAACGACGATTCACTACCGCCTTCCACGAGGAACGGCGACGCTAAAACCGGACTACCGAGGTCCGTCTTCCAACGCAGCTTGCCCTCCTTGTTTCGATCCAGGCAATAACAATGGTTATCGCGCGAGGCGAACCAGACGTTGTTCGCATCTACCGACACGCGCACATGAACACCGTCGCGGACAGCGTAACGCCAGATTCGCTTGCCGGTCGCCGCTTCCAAACACAGAACCGCGCCGGCTGGCTTCTCCGGTTTCTCCAATTGATCCGCGCTTGCCAGGAAGTTGCCGTTGCCGATGCCCGCGTAGACATATTCTCCCTGCACGGCCGGCATACCCCACACCGGCAGAGGGGTCGCCATGCGCCAGCGCTCCTTGCCGGTATCGGCGTCGAGAGAGAATAGCACCGTCTCCTTGTAGGCGTCGCCGATGCCGCTGCCGCCATACAGACGGTTGCCGATCACGAGTGGATTGGCATCGACATGCAGCCCCTTCAAGTGCCATTGCTCTTTGCCGGTCGCCGCGTCCAGGCAATACAGTCCGTCATCGCCGGCGCCGAAGTAAACCTTGCCGGCGGCAACGGTCGGCGTCGATTCGGTATGGCTGCCGGTGGCGAAGTCCCACAATTTCTTGCCGGTCGCCGCATCGAGACAGTACATTTTGCAGTCGGCGTGCTGATGGAAACCCTCGCCGATGTAGACCCGGCCATCGGCCACGCACGGCGACGAAAACACGTCCTTCATTTCGCCGCCTTCGTTGAACATCCAGAGTTCCTTGCCGGTGCGGCGATCGACACAGTAGACCGCGCCGGCACCGCCGAAGGCCGACGGCAGAACCACGCCGATGTAGACGCGATCGCCCTCGACGACGGGCGATGACGCCATCCAGCAGCGCTCCACCGGCGGCCGAAAGCGCCAAGCCACGCGATACGGCCCGCTATCGTCTTCGCTCACGCCGGGGCCGGACGATTCGCCGCCCAACGTGGCGCTGAAGGCGGCGCCGGCCAGGAGCATCGTCCACAACAAAACGCCCTCGCCGGGCAATCCCGGATGGCCCCCGTTCGATCGGCCGGCCATCCAGCGTCGATAGAAGGCGTGCAGCGTCGCCATCCACAGACCGGCGCTGAACATGAGGAGTATCTTGCCCCACAAATCGAGTTGAGCCAGCGAGTGCGGCAGCGAAAACGCCACGGTTGCCAGACAGACCACACTTAGCACACCGAGCGTGATTAACTCGACGCGGCCCGGCCTCTCCGATCCGCTTTCCGCTATCGGCTTTCCGCTATCCGCTGTTCGCTGTTCGCTGTTCGCCGTCGGCTGTTCATTTGGGCGGATGGCCGATAGCGGATGGCGGATAGCGGAGACGTGACGCCGCCAGGCCCACAACAGGCCCACCAAGGTAATGATGGTCATCACCAGCCACAACGCCAGCGGCGTGCCCCACCACGACCCGGCGAGCCAGCGGCCACACCAGTCATACAGCACATACAGCGTGCTATTCAGACTGAGTACGGACAGTGCCACCATCCAGCGCCGCAATACCAGGATGAGGCCACCGAACACGGCCGGAAACAACATCGCCAGGATAGCCAGCGGTCCCCCTACCAGTACCGTCGGAATGACGGCGAACAATGGCCCATCCGCCATCCGCTTTCCGCTTTCCGCTTTCCGCTTTCCGCTATTCGTTTGGGCGGAGGGCGGAGGGCGGAGGGCGGATGGCGGAGATTCCACTTCGGGACCGAAGCCGGGCTTTTCCTTGGTATCCGGTTCGGGCGGTTTCTTCTTGTCGGCCAGGCTATCGACGACGATCTGTTTGAGGTCGGCCGTGCTGCCTTTGAAGGTCTTGCGCAGATACGGTTCGCCGTGCGTGAAACTCCAGCGCACCATGCCATCGGCCTCGACGCCGACCATCTGGAACCAGGTGCCGTTGGTGTAGGCGAACGC
>DATNCY010000105.1:0-79088 GCA_035553375.1 Gemmataceae bacterium | reverse complement strand
GGTCAGCCAACGGTTGCCGCTGTCCCAGATCGAGGCGCCGAGAACGGAGCTGCCGCGCATCGTATCCCCGACCAGGTGGAAATGCAGGGGGTAACGGCCGAGCACGCCCTCCTTGCCGAGATGCCGAAATTCGGCGTAGCTGATTGAGCCGGCCGAGTGGCGGTGATACATCGTGTGACCGCGCGCCTTGTGCGGGTCCGCGGACTCGACGACGACATTGCGGCTGAGGTTGGCGATCTCGCCGCGATAGTCGCCGCTGCCCTGATGTTCGAGGTCGAGCGGTTTGTCCAGCGTCAAGCGCGTGCCGTCAATGGTGCGGAGGGTGCGTTCCTCGGTGGACATGCCGCCGCGGTCGTTGTCATGTGATAGACGTGTGGCCGTGACGATGAGGCGATCGCCGGCGCGCCAGCCGGTGACCGGCTCCGCCAGTGTCACCGTGGTGTCACCCTTGCGTGCGGTGGCGCCGAGCTTGACCCAGGTGCGGCTCAGGGGTGCGCCGTGGAAGTCCATGCGTCCGCCGCAGCACACGATCGCGGGACAGGATGCTTTGTCCAGTCCGGCGACGTAGGTCAGACGAATGAGGGCGGTGTGTTTGGCAGCGATGGGATAATTGGGAGTGCCGACTTCCAGCGCGGGCAGCGGTTGGCCGTGTCGTGGAGGAGACATGTGGGCGTCGCAGTCGAAACCGTTTTCGCTGGCGTCGTCGCCGGGCTGGATTTTCAGCAAGCCGACATCGAGACGGGTATCGCGGTCGGCAGCGAAAGTCAACGTACCGGCAACGTGCAGCGAACGCAGGACGCGCTCGGAGCGAACATCGTAAACGACGCGATGGCCGGCCCGAATCTGGACGCGATCACCTGTGGCGGGGACGCGGCCTTTCTCCCAGGTGGCCGATGCCGACCAAGGACCACTGCGCATTGAGCGCAGCAGAGGCAGCGCCGGCGCGTCCGCAAGAAGCAGCGCAGGCACACTCAGGATCACGATCGCGGCGAGGCCGCACCAAAGGAGGGGTCGCATGGTCCGCATGGATGGAATCTCCGAAGAATGTTCCGCACAATCGCGGTTCGCAGGCAGGGGGCGATTCAGAACGCCGCAGTCATGCGTCGTTCGTGGCTCAAACGTACAACGTACCTGGCGGGATGGGCGTCCTCGCAACAGGAGGATTACCCACAAGCAGAAGCGTATCATGACCTACGCTTGGACCCAAGCAAAAAAGTGAAAAAAGAAAACAGATGCAATGAGGCGAGGTTGGACCACCTTGCCACTTTGCCATCGGCTTGGTGGACGCGGCAATGTGCTTCGTAAGTCATAATCGCTTTCTTATAAACGAGTTGCGACGCGGCAATCGTCCCACTTGGCCACATGGTCACTTCCCCAGGAGAATGCGCCACCCGCGTTTTTTCTCTGCCTGCGTTATTGGGGAACCTGTTCGAGGAGTTTCGTTGCCTAACGAAATGTCGTGACGAAGCAATTTGTATGTAAGTTCTGAAATGAAAAAGGGCTTTCGGTAATATTGGAAGCCCTCTTTAGTATCCCCGACAGGGTTCGAACCTGTAGCCTTCGGCTTCGGAGGCCGACGCTCTATCCAATTGAGCTACGGGGACAAGTGCTTCCGCAGATCATTATAGGTGTCGTCCTCTTGGAAGCAAGCGACGCGACTTCGAGAGACTGCTTGCATGCGGATCGCCTGTCTGCCACACTTCAGGCACATTCGACGCCGTGGATTTGTCGCGAGGATCGTCCATGATCTGCATCTCGATCGCTCAGGAGTCGCGCCGCCTGGCGCTGGTGGACATGCTCAACGCCGCGCGGCAGTGTGATCTGCTGGAAGTGCGGCTGGATCGCTTCGGCAAGGCACCGGATGTCGGAGAATTACTATCCGTAAAGCCCAAGCCGGTCATCATGAGTTGTCGTCGGCCGCGCGACGGCGGATTGTGGGACGGCAGCGAAGAGGAACGCCTCGCCATCCTGCGTCAGTGCATCATCAGCAAGGCCGACTACGTGGAGATTGAACTAGACGTGGCCGACCAAATTCGTCCGTTTCCGCCGGCCAAGCGCGTCATCGCCTACACCAATCGCAGGGAGACGCCGGCCAACATCGCGGAGATTTACGCGCAGGCTCAATCGAAAAGCCCCGATGTCATCAAGCTGACCACGCTGGCGCGCACACCGGAGGAAGCCTGGCCGCTCGTGCAATTGCTGGCGCGTGCGCCGGTGCCAACCGTGGTTGTCGGACTCGGCAAGCCCGGCGTCATGCTCAGCGTGCTGGGCGCCAAAATCGGCGCGCCGTGGACCTATGCCGCCCTCGAACGCGGCATGGAAGCCTATCCCGATGAGCCAACCATCAGCGATCTGAACAATGTCTATCACTTTCGCGCCATCAACCGCGCGACGCGCTTCATCGGCGTCACCGGCTTCGGCGAGCGCGAGCGTGCCACGGTCGCCGCCCTGAACGCCGCCTTCGCGTATCTGCAATTGCCGGCCCGCTGTCTACCGCTGGGCGTCGGCAACATCCGGTTGTTCGGCAAGGTGATCGATGCGGTGAAACTGGCCGGCTCCGTCATCGACGCCGAGCATCGCCGGACGATCCAGCAAATCGCCACCGAACATGAACCCTCGACGGCGCGGACAGGAGAGGCCGACCTGATTTTGCATCGAGACAATGCCTGGCACGCTTCCGATACGCGGATACCGGCGATGGCGAACGCCTTGGAGACGGCGTTGCGGATTCGCTCCACGGCCGATAGTCCGCTGGCGGGTCGCATCGTCCTTCTCGCCGGCGTCAATGAGTTGACGCGAATGATGGCTCGCGAATTGAAACAGCGCGGCAGCGTCCTCATCATCGCCAGCCATGAACGCGACGCCGCCCATCAACTCGCCCAGGAGATGAAGTGTCGTTTCGTGCAATTGGAGGCGATGTATACGACGATCCACGATGTCCTGATTGTGTGCGACGACACGGCCATTCACCCTGGCTATCTCAAGCCGAGCATGACCGTGATGGATCTGACGGCTCCGTTGTGCAGGGGCGGGGCGACCCCGCCTCTACTGCGCGAGGCCGAGACGCGCGGCTGCGTCGTGATCACGCCGCAACAGTTGTGGCTGGAGCAGGTGTCGTTGCAAGCGCATTTGTTGACCAGCAAGGATATACCGCGGCAATTGCTTGCCGATGCCGCGCCGTGGTTGACGGAAGAGGAGTAAGAGTCACTACAACTGCGTAACACCTCTAGGTGATGAATTACGCGACGTTTTCGACTTTTTCATTGCGTTGGCTGTCTTTGCGGGTACAATTCTCTCAGTTGAAGTGACAGGAGCCGTGGAGTACATCCGGCTTCTCTCAAATGGACATCGCCATGAACAATCAAGCACAGGAGTCTCCGCAATAGGTTCCGCTCCTCTTATCCTGATTACTCGACAGGCGGTTGTAACGACCCATGCGCCCTTTACGCCCTGCCCTGCTGCGTCGAGAAGATGGTGTTCGCCTCCCTTGCGAGACGCTAATCGATCTTCTCTGCTTGAGGGCCGAACAGCAGCCCGACGATCTAGCTTATCGATTCCTCCTCGATGGCGAGCAGGACGAAGCCTCTCTTCATTACCGTGAACTGGACCACCGGGCGCGCGCTATCGGAGCCTGGTTACAGGAACATGTCTCGGGGTTCGGCCAACCCATACTGCTACTGTTTCGACCGGGATTGGATTTTATCTCGGCCTTTTTTGGCTGTCTTTATGGCGGAATGATCGCCATTCCCGCTTATCCTCCTCATCCGGCCCGCCGCACGCGAACCGCGTCTCGGCTCGAAGCCATTATCAACAACGCCTCACCCGCCGCGACTCTCACCACGTCCGATCTCTTGCGCGCCGCCGAGAAAGAACTCGGCAGCCACACGTCCGGGATGAACCCATCCTTGCTGGCCATCGATTCGATTGTTGATTCATCCATCGATGGTTTGGCCCAGCGCTGGATCCGACCGCCCCTTAATGCCGACTCCCTGGCGATGCTTCAATACACATCAGGCTCGACAGGGACACCCAATGGGGTGATGCTGAGTCATGGCAATTTGTTGCACAATTCGGAACAGATTCGTATTTACTACGAGCATACTCCGGAGAGCCGCTGTTTAAGTTGGTTGCCGCCCTACCATGACATGGGCTTAATCGGGGGCATCTTGCAACCGCTGTACGCCGGCTTCCCCTCGACTCTTTTCTCGCCGATGCACTTCCTTCAGCAACCCATCCGTTGGTTGCGTGCCATCGCGCGCTGGCAAATCACGAGCAGCGGCGGACCCAATTTCGCCTATGACCTGTGCGTCGAGAAAATCGCCCCGGAGCAGCGCGCGGAACTGGATCTGAGTAGCTGGACCGTGGCATGGAACGGTGCCGAGCCGGTGAGGGCGGAGACGCTGGATCGCTTTACGGCTGCATTTGCGCCGTATGGGTTTCGACGTGAGGCGTTTTATCCATGCTATGGGCTGGCCGAGGCGACGCTGATGGTTTCCGGCGGGTTCAAGGCGGCTCCCCCCGTAATCGCCCAGCTACAAATGGAACGCTTGGCATCGGGCGAAGTTGTGCCGGCGGAAGCGGAGGGTTGCGGTGTGCAAAGCCTGGTGGGGTGCGGGCGAACAATCCCCGAGCAAGAAATTGCCATCGTTGACCCGGAACGATGCACCTGTTGTTCGCCGGCCCGCGTCGGAGAAATCTGGGTTCGTGGACCGAGTGTCACCCAGGGATACTGGCAGAGTGACGAACAGACGGCCCGCGCCTTTGGCGCTTTCCTGGCGGATAGTGGAGAGGGAC
Source organism: Gemmataceae bacterium (assembly GCA_035553375.1). Lineage (GTDB taxonomy): Bacteria > Planctomycetota > Planctomycetia > Gemmatales > Gemmataceae > JAJPHU01. Next base: position 74,294 of record DATNCY010000105.1, on the reverse strand, counting down.
CGTTTCTGCGCACCGGCGACCTCGGCTTTTTGCAAAATGGCGAGTTGTTTGTCACAGGACGCTTGAAAGACTTAATTATCCTTAGTGGCCGCAATCATTATCCGCAGGATATTGAGCGCAGCGTCGAGCAGTGTCATCCGGCGATTCGTTCGAGTTGCTGCGTGGCCTTCTCCGTGGATCAGGATGGCGAGGAACGCCTGATTATCGTGGCGGAAGTCGAACGCACCTGCTGGTCGGGCGCGGCGCGGCGAACCGGCAAGTCGGAGCCAGGAGACGATTTGCGACAAGACGAATGGAAACCCGTCTTCAAGGCGATTCGCGCTGCGGTGTCGCAGCAGCACGACGCCCGCGTAACCCAGGTGTTGCTGGTCCGCCCCGCGAGCCTTCCCAAGACGCCCAGCGGCAAGCACCAGAGACGCGCCTGCCGCGAAGCCTTTCTGCGTGGCGGCTTACAGGATCTGTGCGTGGCCGACTGACGAGGGAGTCGTGCCTCATGCTATTACTTCGGCACGAAAGAACCTCACTAACCCGGAGCGCCAGCGACGGGTTGCGGAAACCCGTCGCTGGCGCTCCGGGCTAGTGAGGTTCTTTCGTGCCGAAGTAATAGCAACGTGTGTTCTCACATCAGGAGCAAAAGGATCATGGCTACCGACATTCATACGGGAGAGCAAACCGTCCACGTCGAACGGAAACGTCCGGAGTCACCCGGCATTGCCAAGGCGAACGCGGCCGCGACTCGCCTGGAGCGCCGGCTCGCGCTGCTCATGATTCTCACCCCCTTGGTGAGTTTAATCGTGGCCATTGCGCTGTTGTGGGAACAGGCGATCGGCGTGACGGAGTTGGCGTTGATGCTGGGCATGTATTCGCTCGGCATGTTTGGTATCACCATCGGCTATCATCGGCTGGCGTCGCACCGCGCCTTTCAGACGTACAAGCCGATTCGCGTGCTGTTCGCCATCCTTGGCTCGATGGCCGGACAGGGGCCGGTTCTGTATTGGGCGGCCATTCATCGCCGACACCATCAATTCAGCGATCATCCAGGCGATCCGCATTCCCCCAACATGCACGGCGAGGGTGCGTGGGGGATGGTGAAGGGATTTTGGCACGGTCATACCGGCTGGATGTTCGTGCATGAGATCACCGATTGGGGCCGCTGGATTCCCGATCTGTTACGAGATCGGGCGCTGTTCCGCGTCAACCAGTTGTATTTCCTGTGGATGCTTCTCGGTCTGGCCATCCCGACCGCCATCGGTGGGTTGGTTAGCGGTTCGTGGTGGGGAGCATTGCTCGGTTTGCTGTGGGGCGGGCTGGTACGGTTGTTCCTGCTGCATCAATGCACCTGGGCCATCAATTCCGTGACGCATCTGTGGGGCACTCGGCCCTACAAGAGCCGCGATTACAGCCGTAACAACGCGCTCGTGGCGGTTGTCACCTTCGGAGAGGGCTGGCACAACAATCATCACGCCTTTCCCAGTTCCGCCCTGCACGGTCTGGAATGGTGGCAGTTTGATCCTAGCGGCATGGTGATTCGCTTGCTCCGCCTGTCCGGGCTGGCCTGGGATTTGAAGCGCCCTTCGCCGGACGCGCTTCGAGAAGCGGTGCGCGTTGCTGGTCAGGAAGCAATTTCCAAGGAGTAGCTATTCGAGATAGAAATTGTGGGTCACTGTCCAACCCGTTCGGAGGATGCAACCATGAGCGAACTCACGACAAGACCAACGGGTGTTGATCCGACTAGCGGCAGTTATGTGGCCGCTCTCGATAGCGCCGAACTCGGAGCTGCGTCCGTCATGGAGGGCGGCCGCGAACGGCCCTTGCCGCGCGGCGTAATGATTGCCCGCCCCGCGGCGATGCGCGTGCAGCGACGACTGGCGGCCCTCGTCGTCGCACTGCCCTTGCTGGGGACATTGACGGCCCTCTATCAAAGTTTCGTTTATGGCGTGGGCGGACTTGAGTTGGGCATTCTGGCGTTGATGTACACTCTTTGTATGCTCGGCGCCCATGTCGGCCTGCATCGCCATTTCACGCACCGTTCGTTCCGTGCCTGCTCTCCCGTTCGCATCGGCCTGGCGATCCTGGGATCGATGGCTGCTCAGGGTCCGCTGGTCACATGGGTCGCGGCTCATCGTCGCCACCACGCCTACAGCGATCAACCGGGCGATCCCCATTCGCCGAACCTGCACGGAGCCGGCTGGCGGGGAATGCTATTGGGATTGTGGCACGCGCACATTGGCTGGATGTTCTCCGACGAGATCAGCGATTGGTCCCGCTTCGCGCGCGACATCATGGAGGATCGCAGGCTGTTCAAGATTCATCAGACCTACTTCACTTGGGTCTTGTTGGGGCTGCTCCTCCCGGCCGTTCTGGGCGGGTTAATCGCCGGCAGTTGGATCGGCGCGGCGAATGGGTTTTTATGGGGCGGTCTGGTGCGGATGTTTTTGGTCAATAACGGCTCCTGGGCGGTGGGATCAATCTGTCATGTATTCGGAACGCGGCCGTTCAACAACCGCGATCATAGTGCCAACAACTATCTGGTTGCGATTGTCACGTTCGGCGAGGGCTTGCAGAACAATCATCACGCCTTTCCCAGTTCCGCCGCGCACGCCCTGGCGTGGTGGCAACCCGATCTCTCGATGTGGTTCATCCGTTTGCTGCAAGGGCTGGGCCTCGTCTGGGATGTCAAACTCCCATCGCGCCGGCTCATTGAGGAGAGCCGCGTCAAACCCTTAGAAGTACGCTGAAATCGTGGTCCGTGAACGAACGAGCAACTGTGTTCGATGACAACTTTGAGGAGGACAACGCCATCATGAGTGGCACCAAGAAAAGCGAGCCGAGTTTTTTTGGCCGATTGTTTGGCCGCAAGCCGGCGACACCGGAAATTCCTCCCTCGGAGGAAGTGATTTCCGCGTGGCTGGTCGAAAGACTGGCGACCCAGCTGGAGATTGCGGCCGAAGAAATTGATGTTCGTGAGACGTTCAGCGACTATGGTCTCGACTCGCGGACGGCCATCGGTCTCTCCGGGGAGTTGGAGCGCTGGTTGGGTCGTCAACTGCCGGCCACGCTGGTATGGGATTATCCCACGATCGAGTTGATGGCCCAATTCCTCGCCGGAGGTGAGCCGATTCCCCAGCAGACGGTCGAGGACCGCCGGGAGCAATAACATGGAGCCGATCGCCATTGTCGGCATGAGTTGCCGGTTTCCGGGAGCGCGCAATCCCGCGGCATTCTGGCAACTGCTGTGCGAAGGGCGGGACGCCGTCCGCGAGGTGCCCGCGGATCGCTGGGACATCAACGCCTTCTATGACCCCGATCCCGCCGCTCCGGGCAAAATGGTTTCCCGCTGGGGAGGATTTCTGGATGAAGTGGACAAATTCGATCCGTTATTCTTCCGCATCTCGCCGCGCGAGGCGGTGTGGATGGACCCGCAACAACGACTGATTCTGGAGTTGAGTTGGGAGGCTTTGGAAGATGCCGGCCTGGTTCCCGCGCACCTGCGCGGCTCCTCGACCGGCGTGTTCCTCGGCTTTGGCGTACCGGAATATCAGTTGCCCCAGCAGACGGTCGCGGCTCGGATCAACAGTTACACGAACACGGGCTACGTTCCGTGCATGATGTCCAACCGCGTCTCCTATGTGTTCGATTTCCGGGGGCCGAGTCTGTCTCTCGATACGGCTTGTTCGTCGTCCCTGATGGCGATTCACCTCGCCTGCCAGAGCCTTCAGCGCAAGGAATCGACGCTCGCTCTCGCCGGCGGCGTCAGCTTGATGCTGTCGCCGGTGACAACCATCGGCTACAGCAAACTGACCGCCCTGTCTCCCGACGGTCGCTGCAAAACCTTCGACGCGGCGGCCAACGGCTACGTGCGCGGCGAAGGCGGCGGCGTGGTGGTTCTCAAGCTGCTGTCCGAAGCCATCAAGGACGGTGATGAGATCGCCGCGATCATCCGCGGTAGCGCGGTCAATCAGGATGGCCGAACGAATGGACTGACGGCACCCAATCGCTTTTCGCAGGAGAGCGTGCTGCGTCAAGCTTACGCCCAGGCCGAGGTATCGCCGGGACAGATTCACTATGTCGAAGCCCACGGCACCGGCACCTTGCTGGGCGATCCCATCGAGGTAATGGCATTAGGCGCGGTGCTGGCCGAGGGACGCTCGCCCGACAATTGCTGCGCCATCGGCGCGGTGAAGACCAACATCGGACATCTGGAAGCGGCGGCCGGCATTGCCAGCTTGATAAAAACGGCGCTGGCGATTCGCCATCGCATGATCCCGCCCAGCCTGCATTTCCACACGCCGAATCCTCATATTCCGTTTGACAAATTGCCGCTCAAGGTGCAACAGACCCTGGAACCGTGGCCGGATGGCTCCGCCCTGGCCGGCGTCAGCGCGTTCGGTTTCGGCGGCAGCAACGCCCATCTTGTTCTCGCCGAGGCTCCCCAACGGACACCCGATGAGACGAGCAATCAAACGCTCGGCCGCGCTCATCTGCTTCCGCTTTCCGCTCACACGCCGGAAGCGCTGCGCGCGCTGGCCCGCTCCTATCGGGAGTTGTTGGCCAGCGAAACAGCCGAACATCCCATTACTCTGGAGGACATTTGCTCCCGCGCCGCCCGGCGGCGCAGCCACCACGATTATCGGCTGAGCATCGTCGCGGACAGCGTGCCGGTTCTTGCCGATCGCCTCGACGCTTTCCTGATGGATCGTCCGGCCGAAGGCGTCGCCGCCGGTCGCCGCCGGGCGGGTCGCGCCCCGCGCGTGGCCTTCCTCTTCACCGGCCTGGGTTCCCAATACGCGAATATGGGGCGAGAATTATACGAAAGTCAGTCTGTCTTTCGCCAGACCATGCAGCGCTGTGAGGAACTGCTGCGGCCGTTTCTGGACCGATCCCTTCTCTCCGTGCTGTATCCAAGTCCGGGCATGGCTTCGCCGCTGGACGAAACGGCGTTTGCTCGATCGGCGCTCTTTTCGCTGGAATACAGCCTGGCGCAGCAATGGCGCGCCTGGGGCGTGGTTCCCGCTGCCGTCATGGGTCATGGCGTGGGCGAATATGTCGCGGCCTGCGTAGCCGGCATTCTGTCGCTGGAAGATGCTCTCGCCCTGAGCGCGCAGCCGGGCCGCTTGACGCGGCAACTCCCCATTGAGGAGGCACACCGCAAAGGTAGCTATTCACCATCAAGAATCTGTTTTATCTCAAGTATTACCGGCGAACCCGCGCCGGATAGCGGGATGGATGCCGCTTACTGGCGTTGCCCGGCAAGCCAGTCCGTTCCGTCCGCGGCGGGGATGCAAACCCTCCACGAACTCGGCTTCGAGCTATTCGTCGAGATTGGCCCTCATCCCACGCTTAGAGGCATGGTCGAATCGGTTGGGCTATCCGAAACCCAAACGTGGTTGCCTTCACTGTGCCAAGGCCGCGAGGATGGTCAGCAAATACTGGAGAGTCTTGGTGCGCTTTATGTGCGACATGTGGACGTGAACTGGAATGCCGTTTATTCATCGCCGCATCTTGGGCGACTGTCTTTGCCCGCGTATCCCTTCCAGCGCGAACGATTCTGGTGGGATCAGGTTAACGAGTCGGCGGGCGACACGCCAACGCGGAACGGCCGTAAGCCGTCGGCGCATCCCTTGCTCGGCATCCGTCTGCGTGCGGCGGTCCCTATCTACCAGTCCGCGTTTCATTCGGACGCCCTACCGTGGTTGCACGACCATCGCGTTCAAGACCTCCCCGTCGTGCCCGGATCTGCCTGGCTGGAAATGGCCCTCGCCGCCGCGGAAACGATCCGTCATGGTCTTCCGGTCTGTTTGCGCGGTGTGACCTTCGAGGAAATGCTGTTACTGCCGCCCGGCCAGCGGCGAACCGTGCAGCTGACGTTGACTCCAGGAGAGGACGATAAAACCCTATTCGAGATCCATAGTATCGCCGATGACGCGGCAGAGACGGCGGCCTGGACTCTGCACGCTCGCGGTCGCATCGTGCCCGGCGAAACCGTGAGGGCCACTTCGCCGCCGCTTTCGGACCTTCGCTTTCGTCTCCGCAAAGCACTCGCCTCCGACATGCTCTACGAACAACTGCATGTGCGCGGCCTGCACTATGGTCCCGCGTTCCGATGCGTGGAGCAGGTGTATCGACGAGACCGTGAAGCCCTGGGTATGCTGCGTCTGCCCCAAGAACTCGCCTCGCAGTCCGGGTACAGCGTTCATCCGGTTTTGCTCGACGCGGTCTTTCAACTGGTGGCGGCTGCCCTTCCGGCGCAGGATCTGTCATCCTCCGAGACGGCGCTCTCGGTGCCGACAGGGCTGGCGGCGCTGTGTCTGCATCGCCTTCCGCCGGCGCGCTGTTGGGGATATGTGTTCATTCGGCAAATCACGAGCGAAGGCGTGGAGGCGGACCTGCGTTTACTCGATGAGGCGGGCGAGGCGGTACTCGATATGGTTGGTTTCCGTTTGGAGCCAATTCGTTCCCAACACCATCTCGCCCCTATCGGTTCATCCACCGAGAGCTTATCGCGTTTGACGATGGACGCAGGGCAAACCGATGCTCCGACATTAACGCGCGAGACCTTGCTGGCGGCGGAGGGACCGACGCGCCGCCTCTTGCTGCAAAATTATCTCCGCAAGCAATTGGCCCACCTATTGCGCATCGCCGAGTCGAAACTGGACGACACGACTCCGCTTCAGACGTTCGGTCTCGACTCCTTGATGCTCCTCGGCCTGGAGGCCAGCTTGAGCCGCACGCTGGGCGGCACCATCAAGATGTCCGATCTGATCGAGGGAGGCAGTATTGCCACCCTCACGCCGATGCTGCTTGAGGAAATCAGCCGCGACGCGCTCGCCGCCGCTCCGAAACAGTAACGTGTTGCCCCGGTCGGGAGAAATGAAATGTCTGCTTATATCACGGGCATCGGTGTTCGCTTGCCGAACGAGCCGATAACAAACGATCGGATCGAATCCGTCCTGGGCACGATGAATGGCCACTCCTCTCGCGTCAAAGATCTCATTCTTAAACGCAACGCCATCAACACGCGCTATTACGCCATCGACCCGGCTACCGGCCGGCAGACGCACACCAATGCGCAATTGACGGCCGAAGCCATTCATGCTCTTGGGGAAAATTGTGGTCTCGACCTGGACGAAATCGAGGTGCTGGGCTGCGGCACGTCCGTGCCCGATCAGTTGATCCCCAGTCACGCCTCGATGGTGCATGGACTGATAGGTTGCCCTCCGTGTGAGTTGGTGTCCACGAGCGGCGTATGCTGTTCGGGCATGGCCGCGCTGAAGTATGGCTACCTGAGTGTGTTGTCCGGCACCTCCCACAACGCCGTTGTCACGGGTTCGGATGTCGTCTCTCCCGGACTGCTGGCCAAGTATTTCCGAAGCACAACACACGGGAACGGTTCGGATCTGGAGGCACATCCCCAGCTGGCATTCGATCGAGAATTTTTGCGTTTCATGCTCTCCGATGGCGCGGGGGCCATGCTGATCGAGGAACGCCCGCGCACGGAGTCGCTGGCCTTGCGCATCGACTGGATGGATATGGTTTCTTTCGCCAACGAACTGGAAACGTGCATGTACCTCGGAGCTGTCAAGGCTAAGGACGGTTCGCTACGAACCTGGCGTGAAATCGAAAACCACGACAACCTCTGGGAAGATGGCTATTTCACCCTCAGTCAGGATGTGCGTCTCTTGAGTGAAAACATCGTGGCCAACGCCATGCGTCGTTCCTTTCAGAAGATCCTCGCGAAACGGCAACTAACTCCCGAAGCCATCGATTGGTTGTTGCCGCATCTGTCCTCGTACTTCTTCGAGCAGCCGATCCGCGCTACCCTGGCGGAAATGGGGTTTGATATCCCCTCGGAAAAATGGTTTACCAATTTGGACCGCAAGGGCAACACGGGCGCGGCCTCGATGTTCATCATGCTTGAGGAACTAAGCTCCTCGGGGCGCTTGAAGTCGGGAGATCGCTTACTTTGCGCCATTCCGGAAAGCGCTCGCTTCAGCTTCGCTTACATGCACTTGACGGTTGTGTGATGTTTCTGCTTCTGACCGCAGAGCCATCCAAGGGGTCCAGAGCGTTGCCCTGGGGCCTTTTTTTGACCAGCCCGCAGCGGCAGCAAGGCTATCCCTTGCTGGCGCTGCGGGCTGGCCAAAAGGTTGGCGTCTCTTTTACTTCAGGGCGTTGGTGCTTCTTGGTTCTTGTCTGTCAGCGGCTTTGTCACATCCACGAGGAACCAGCACATACCAGCGAGGAAAAAGCTGCCGGCGTAGATGACGAAGAGCAGGTCCGCAGGCTGGCCGGGAAGAAAGAGATGGCCGGCAATCAGGTTTCCGACGGCCCCGAGGATCGCTCCAATCATGTTCATGGTCCCGCCGAGTGTGCCGGCGTATTTTTCACCGATGTCGGCGCAAGCGGCCCAGGCCGGCCCCATGTTCAGGTCGTTGCAAAAGAAAATGAAGCAGAAGGCAAAACCGACCGCCCACGGCGAATGGACCCAAATCAGCGACAGCCAACCAAAAGCGCCCAAAGTCAATCCGATAAGTCCGTTAATACGCCGTCCCCATTTGCGATTGTTCCAGCGACGGATAATACCGTCGGACAGGAAACCGCCGCCGACACACGCCGCCATACCGCAAGCAAACGGCAGGCCAGCGATCCAATCGGTCTGGTCATCAGGGAACTGAAGCGTCTTTCGCAGGTACGTGGACAGGAGCGTGACGTAGAAATTCGCGGCGAAACCACCGCAGCCGTACATGAGACACAGCCCCCACACGCTGGGCGAACGTAGCATGGCTCCCCAAGGCACGACACCATGACCGAGCGGCTTCGTGGCCCGACCCGCGAGAATGTGTTCGCGCTCGGCGGCGTTGACGTTGGGCGTTTCTTCGGGACGATTGCGAAACCACGGCCAAAAGGCGGCGCACCAGAGTACGCCGAGCAGGGCCAGCAGCCACAGCGCCGTCTCCCACGATCCGACGACCCCGGCCAGTGCCGTGAACAGAAAGGGCGCGACGAGTCCGCCGCCACGGCTGGCCATCCAAATAAGCCCCTGAGCCGAAGCACGTTCGCGCAATGGTATCCAGTCGGTCATCATGCGTGACAGCAGCGGAAACGTGCCGGCCTGGAACATGCCGAAGACGAATCGGTTGAACAGCAGAAAGGCGAGGACCGCGCCGCCGGCCGGGAGCAGGACCGCCAGCGCAACGCAGCCGGTCAACAGAGACGAGCCGAGTACCAGAAGGGTCAACAGATGACGCGTGCCGAGACGGTCGCCAAGCAGTCCGCACGGCATCTCGAAGGCGCCGTAGGCCAGTTGAAAAAGGGCCATCACCCAACCGGCTTGCTCGCTGGTTAGCCCAAGGTCCGGCAGGGCGCGGCTGAAGCCGACGCGATGGATATAGGTCACCACAGCCAAGGCGCAACCGATGGCTAGAACCTGATAGCGCACGCGCGTCGGTTTTTGCACCATGCGGTTTGGTTGCTCGACCGCGGACGCCGGAGTGCTGGTGATATTCGTATCGCTCATGTCCCTCCCTGTCGTCCTGCCAGTTCGACGTTCAGAAATCGCGGTGATAGCCGGCCGTCCAGCCGCCATCGACGGTGAGAATGTGGCCGTTGACATAGCTGCTTTCGGGAGCGGCCAAAAACAGCGCGGCATGGGCAATCTCTTCCGTCGTACCAGGACGCCCCAAGGGAATATGTGCAAGCATTTGCTGCACGGAATCCTTGAATTGACCATCTTCGCCGTAAAACAATTTGCGCGTGCCATCCGTCAGCGTCGAGCCGGGCGCGATTCCGTTGACGAGGATGCCATGCGGCCCCAACTCCAGGGCCATCGCCTTCGTCAGATTGATGACGCCGGCCTTGGCGGCCACGAAGGGACACTGCAAGCGCAACGGTACCAGCCCGGCGATGGAGGCGATATTGATGATTCGTCCCGCCTTCTGTTGTCGCATGACTTGCGCCACAGCTCGGCTGACGAGAAACACCCCATGCAAGTCCACCTTGAGAATGCGGTCCCACTCGGCTTGCGGAAACTGATCGATGGTGACGCGATGAGCGAGTGTGTTGACGCCAGCGTTGTTGACGGCGATGTCAAGCCGGCCATGCTGCCGCACAATGGCGGCGACGACCGATTCGACCTGCGCCGCATCGGTCACATCCAGGGCCATTGCCTCACCGTTGACCGAGGAGGCCGCCGCCTCCTTCGTGCCAATCAGGTCCACGTCCGTATAGACGACGATGGCCCCGTTAACGGCGAAGAGATCAGCGATGGCCTTGCCGATGCCGCGTGCGGCACCCGTCACCAGGGCGACTTGCTGGGAGAGATTAACTTTCATTGACGCGCACCACTGGTCCAAAAGGATCGACACTCGTGAGCATTCGTTCTTCTCATTCGATCGCGTATCGGGCAGCGTATGCGAGCCGCGCGGACGTGTCAAAACAAAAGGCCGGCGAAACCATCGAGCGCTCAAGCGGTATGCTTATCCTCTTTCGTGGTTTGCCTACGGCGGTTCTATAACGTACAGAAGAATCAGCGTATCTCCGGCCGCTTCCTCAAAGCGTGGTGAAGATCATGAACTCCTCATTCTGCAACCGGCGGAATTTCCTCAAAGGTGCCGTCTCCGTTGTCGGCTCGCTCGCGGTGTTTCTCTTGCTGGGAACCGCCGCCGTCCGCGGCGGCGAAAATCTGGTCTCGGACCCATCTTTTGAGCAACCCAAGGCGAAGGATCGTTTTGGCGGCGTCTTCGCCAAATGGGGCGGCTGGATTTACGAGGGCCAATGCGAATTCCGCGTCTCGGACCTGGCCCACACCGGCAAGCATTCGCTCTTGATGGTCGCCAGCAATGCTCCCAAAATCCGCGCCTGGCCACACGAGCTTTTCCTTGCCCCCGGGCGCTACCGCGTCACGGCCTACCTTCGCGGGCTGGACATTGGTGCCGGTCCTTACGGACAGACGACCGAGTTTATTTTTGCCGGCAAATACATGCCGCTGCGGAAAGGCGGCACCTTCGGCTGGACGCGACTGTCCTTTGTCGGCGAGATCAAGGAAAACAAAAAGCAATCCAACCCCGGTTTCGGCCTGCTGGCCCCCGGTTACTTGTGGGTGGATGATGTCGCTGTGGAAAAGGTGGATAACGAGGTCGCGCTGACCCCGCAACCAGTATTCGGGACGGAGGAAAAAGCCATCGAGCCGCCCGGCGAATTGGGCGATCATGCCGCGCGCTGCCCGGAGTGCGGCTACCGCAACAACCTCGGCTGGAATCGTTGCTACGCTTGTGGCACAGGGTTGACGGCGAAGAAGGCCGCGGGCGGCGGTCCTCCGGTTAAATCCATTACCTCCTTTGAAGATCGCAATCCCTTCAGCGGCGGGACCGTGGTCCGCGAACATGCCACCGACGGAAACAAGTCCCTGCGCATTGATCGAGACTATGTCAGCATGGATAGCGCCCAGAACTGGAGCGGCTACGACTACCTCAAGGCGGACGTGTTTACCACTGCCGACCGGCCCGTCGAACTGAACGTCGAAGTGCGCGACCGGCAGACACGCGATTATTGGACGCGCGTCAACTATACGACCGTCATTCCACCGGGCAAAAGCACGCTGATTATGCCTACCGCCCTGTATGTCGGTGAAAAATCGCGTCCCGGTCGGGCGCTCCAATTGGATGCAATCACCCGGCTCGTCTTCGCCATCGGCGACAAACCGCCTGCGCCCTTGTTTATCGACTATATCCGTCTGGAACGCGACACAGAGACGGCCAAAGTCCAATTCAATGGATTGTGGGCTTTCGATGTCGGTCCTGCCGGCAGCCCTGTCATGGAAGGCTTTACACCGCTTGACATGAGCCGGCGTTACACGAAAGGCCGCGGCTACGGCTGGAAAGACGCTCATTTCTGGCGAGCCTTCGATGCCTTGCAACCCGACCCGCTTTATCGCGATTTCATCTGCGTCGAGAAGGGTGGCCTGGCTCTTGATGTGCCCAACGGCAAGTATCACGTTTTCGTCAACATGGATTCTCCCTCCGGCTACTGGGGCGAGTATCAGGTCTATCGCCGGCGTGCCTTGATTCTCGAAGGGTCTCGCTATGTGGATAAAATGGACCTTGAAAGTTTCAAGAAGAAGTATTTCCGCTTCTGGGAACAGGACGATCTGCCAGGCGAAAATACCTTCGACAAATATCAGATTCCCTACTTCCGCGAGAAACTTCACGAAGTCGATGTTCGTGACGGACAGCTGAACATCGACTTCGAGGGCGAAAACTGGGCTTGCTGTGTCTCGGCGATTGTCGTCTATCCCGATTCCAAGGCCGATGAGGGCAAGCGTTTTCTCGATTTCGTCCAGCAGCGTCGCCGCTTTCACTTCGATAATGCGTTCAAGCGCGTTTTGCATCGTCCGGCCAACGAAACACCCAAACCGGCGGAGGACGAGAAGAGTCGAGGCTTTGTCGCCTTCAGCCGCGACTGGATGCGCGATGTGTACTCGAATGATGTGCCTGCGCCGGCCGAGCGCGTGAAGGAACTGAACGGCTCCGCTTTCGCGGGCGAGTATGAGCCAGTCACGGTATCGCTTTGGCCGCAGCAAGACCTTGGCCGAGTATCGCTGACGGTCACGGATCTGCAAGGTTCCGGCGAGGCGAGCATCCCCTCAGGAGCGATCAACGTCGGTTACGTCCAACACCGTATCACGCGAGTGACGGGGGAAGGCAGCGTCTATACCCTTTCACCGCGACTCATCATTCCCCGCGCTTCCGCAAACGTGCCCGCAGGAGTCACACGCACATTCTGGCTGACCGTCAAGGTGCCCGCCGATACCGCCGCCGGTGTTTATCGCGGTACGGTTCGCCTGAAGACGGAGAAAGGCGGTGAACTATCCTTGCCGCTGCGCTTCACGGTGCGCAAGGGAACACTCGATGCGGTCGATGTCCCGGCTGGTCCGTGGGGACATACCATCGATCTGCCCTGGCATGAGGAGGAAACCGCCGCATGGAATCGCGACATGGCCACGCGCTCGCTGAAAAAACTGCGTGAATACGGTTTTACGACCGCCAGCGGACTGCCGGTGCTGACCTATAACGGCTTCAAGGATGGCGTTCCCCAAATTGACTTCACGCACGGCGACGCGCAGATGAAACGCTTCAAGGAGAACGGTTTTCATATGCCGGTCGTCACCTATTGCCCGTTTCATGGTATGAACACCTATTTCCGTGACGAAGACGCCATGCGCGCGGCGGGCTTCACCGATTACAGCCGATTCATTCAGGCGATGTTCGGGACCATCCATGCGCACGGCGAGAAGGCGGGTTGGCTGCCGGTGTACTGGAACATCGGTGATGAGCCGGTCGGCGACGACGTGAACCGCAGCGCCGAGAATGCCGAGGCATATCGCAAGGCGTTCCCCAAAGGTCCGCCCTTGTTCACGGCCGCCAGTTCGTTTCAGGGCAAAAACAAAAACGATCCTCACTTCCGGCTATCGCGTGCTTTGAGTGTGGCCGACTGGAACGGGCATGATGAGGACAGCGTGAAATTGCTGCACGCGGCGGGCGGCGACTGGGCCTTTTACAACGGCGGCAATCGCTGGACCTATGGTGTGTACATGTACAAGGCCGCCAAGCAGCACGGCATGAAATTTCGGCTGTCGTGGCACTGGAACGCCGTCGCCGGCGATCCCTACTACGCTCTCGATTGCCGCGAGGACGACTACGCTTGGTGCAACTGTAGCCCGGAGGGAGAATTGATTCCCGCCGTTCAGTTCGAGCGGTTGCGCGAGGGATTGGGCGACTATCGACGCATGCTGACGCTGGCTCGTTTGGCGCGAGAGCAAAAGGGCACGCTGGCCGCACACGCTGCCGAGAAACTCCTCGCCGACATTCTCGGCAGCTTCCGCCTGGGCGATCGTGAATTGAAGGGCGAAGCGAGTTTCGTTCGCCTCCGCGCTCGTCTCGACGACGCGATCGAGAAGCTGCGCTAACAGCACCAGCCCGCAGCGTCAGCAAGGGAGTGTCCCTTGCTGACGCTGCGGGCTGGTGGTTTCTTTCCGTGTATTATTTAGGGTTTTCGCTTGACGGGAGGGCATGGTGGGGGGAATATCCGAATTAGGGCGCGCCCTAAGCGGGTACTTAGGGCGCGAGCGCTTGAATAACAGTTCGGCAGAAAGGCGACATTTGGTGGTCAGGTGGTTGCGGGGGCTTGACGGAGCGGTTAGGCTTAGCGGAGCCGGCGTGAGCGCTTTGCTCGCGGGCCGGTGACGCAGAGTCTAACCGAAGACAAGGTGAGGCTTGATCATCGCGGTTTCTCTTGGCGGTGGTCGCCCTTCTGCCGCACCATTCTCGGCAAGAATGTCGCCGTGGGGTGTATTTATTGGTGGTGCGTCGCTATTCTGCCGAACCTTTCGTCGTTGCAGCAGAATCGGGTGATTGCCAGGAGCTAGGCAGAATCCACTCAAGATTGGCTGGTTGCCGGCGTACGATTCTGCTGAACGACTCATTCGGCGGCAAAGGGCACTGCTAAGACCAGCACACACTCACCTTTCACGGTCCGCCACTCCTCTGAATCGAAACCCCGGTCCCAGGCGGGGGTTTCATAGAGGAGCGATGGAAAGATGGCGATTCTGAGAACCGGTAGGGAGTCCGACCATGACTAGAACACACCAGCCCGCTCGGCCGCAGGGGCCGTGGGGCACGAGGAGCTTGGTTTGTGCGGCGCTGTTGGTCGCGCTGGCCGTTGGCGCGGGAATCGGCACGGCCGACGATCAACCGAAGACCGTCCTCAAGACTGAATCCTTCGATAAGGACCCCGGCTGGGAGGGCCACAACAACCACGTCGTTCCGCAGCGACTGCCGACGGTCGTGCAGGATTTCGGCTATAGCAAGACGAATTTCGCTGGCGAGGAGAAGGGCGAGATCGGCGGGCAGGTCATGAGGGCGTCCAAGCCGGCGTACTACGCCGACACAATCGGCCCCGTGACGCTCGACAACAAGCTCAGCGCGTCCGGAACCTTCGCCCTGACGAAGACCGCCCCCGGCGGCGGCATCTTCTTCGGCTTCTTCCGGGCCGAGCAACTCAGCGCGGGCGGCCGCCCCACCGGGTCGCTGGGCATGAACATGGACTGCGAGCGCAGCGGCGCTCGTTTGGCCGTGCGGCTCATTACGGGCCGGAACCAGAGTTGCGGCACGTTCGTCACGCCGTTCATCCCCGGCAAGTTTCGTCCCACCCCGATCCGCAACGACGGCACACGCTACCAGTGGACACTCGACTATGATCCCGAGGGTGCCGGCGGCCGCGGCCAATTCAAATTCACCATCCGCGGTGAGGCTCCGAAGCCGGGCGAGTTCTCCAAAGCCGACATCCCCGAGAGCCACAAGAAGGAGGCCCGCCGCCGCTTCCCCGACGTGACCGCCTTCACTGTCGATCTGCCCGAGGGTTACCGGAAGCAGGGCGCGACGTTCGACCATTTTGGCCTGATGAACATGATGAAACCCGGCGGCTCGATGAGTATTTTCTTCGACAATCTGAAATACCTTGGACGCACCCAGGCTTTTTCCCAGGACCCGAAGTGGGACGCCTCCGGGAACCGCACCACGTATCAGTCGAAGGACGTCGGCGGTGCCCACGACTTCGGTTTCAGCCCCACCAACCACGCCGGCTGCAAGGTCGGCGAAGTCGGCGGCACCTTCTGGCGCTCCGGCAAGTATGCTTACTACGCCGACAAGGTCGGCCCGCTGACGCTCGACGACCGGCTGGCGGCGAGCGGCAAGGTAGTGCTGAAGGTGGGCGCGCCGGACGCGGACATGTTCCTCGGTTGGTTCAACAGCGCCAACAAGGAGAAGCCACCGGTCGAGGCGGGGCATTTTCTCGGCGTCCACGTCGGTGGCCCGACGCGCGTCGGCCACTACTTCCACCCCTCGCTTATGACCGCCAAGGGAATCAGGTTCCAAGCCGCTGCCGGGCCGATCCTCACGCCAGGGAAGGTCTATGACTGGTCTCTGATCTACGATCCAGCCGCGGAGGGCGGCAACGGCGCCATTACCATAACCCTGGA
This sequence comes from Gemmataceae bacterium, assembly GCA_035553375.1. Taxonomy (GTDB): domain Bacteria; phylum Planctomycetota; class Planctomycetia; order Gemmatales; family Gemmataceae; genus JAJPHU01. The sequence goes on along the minus strand of DATNCY010000105.1, from coordinate 58,261 downwards.
CAAGGAAGCCGTGACACTCCCCTTGAAGAAGGGCATCAAGACCCAGGGTGCGAGCTTCGATCGCTTCGGGTTGTTCACGTCGAACATCGGCGGGCAAATCGTGCGGATCTACCTGGATGACTTGAAATACACCGCGACCCGTCCTGCTCCGTGAGCTTGCATTGTGCCGCAAGGCCGCTCCCGGCACTGCCCAACGAAGCGGTGGACCCGAAACTGGAGTTGGTCCTGCGGAAGGTATTCCCGTCCAACACCGTCTCCATGCAATGGGAAAAGCGCAAAGACAAACGGTTGGTGACCAAGATCGCGGTGCTAACGCCCACGAGCGGGCGCGGGGTCAAGCGCGGTATCGTCGTGGCCCGCGATGCCGGCTATGTGGACCTCAAAGGGGAGAGACCCAAAGATCTCACCGTCCGCTACATCGTGCCCTGGGATGCCAAGGCCAAGGGGCCGAACCCGGCCCTGGCGAACGCCCTGAAGCGTTTGCAGGTCGGGGACCGGGTGGTGGTCTCCTGGATCGCCAATCCAGAACGCTTGTGGGTCACCCAGGTCAAGCGGCTGTCCCCCGCCCCGGCCAAATGACCCCGGCATAACTGTGAGCGCCGATCGTTCGGGTAAGATCAACAAGCGCACCGACACTTTTCGTGCTTCGAGGATCAGCCATGTCCCGGTCTACACGCAATGGATTTACCCTTACCGAATTGCTTGTCGTCATCGCCATTATTGCAATCTTGATCGCCCTGCTGCTCCCGGCGGTTCGTCGAGTTCGTGAGCCTGCCGCACGGGCTCAGTGTTCCAACAATCTCAAGCAACTCATGCTGGCCATGCACAACTTTGAGTCTATGGATAGACCGGCACGGTATCCATCAACAAATTCCCCGGATTCGCCTGCCGAACGATTGTTCCCTCCGGGTTGTTTTGGGCCGGGAACAACTCCCGAGGAGCGGCTCAGTTGGATGGTCACGCTGTTGCCGTACCTGGAACAGGATTCCTTGTATCGGCAATTCAACCGTGAAAAGGGATACGCCGGGAATCTCTCCGCGGCGCGAACGAGGATCAAGATGTTCCTCTGTCCCGCCTCGAAGGACGTGGCGACGGACGACGCGGTGACTCATTACGTCGCAATGTCCGGTATCGGGCACGCTGCCGCCGGGCAACCGGCGGGCGCTGCCGGCAACGGCTTCATGGGCTACAACCGCCGGACCTCAGTGACGATGATCAAAGATGGCACCTCGAACACGATCGCCCTGATGGAAACGCGTTTTGACCTTGGACCGTGGGCGCGCGGCGGCTCCTCAACATTGCGAGGATTCGATCCCGCCGATGGGCCGCTGGACGGCGACAAAGCGCTGTTCGGCGGACATTCGGGCGGAATGAATGCCGCGATGGCCGACGGCTCGGTTCGGTTCCTCCGCTCCTCGATCGACCCGAAGAAATTGGCGGCCGCGATTACTATCGCCGGCGGAGAACGGGTCGATTTGGATTGAGCATCACGATGAGGTACCGAATTCTAACGACGATTCTGCGCTGGCTCGCGGTCGTGTTGATTCTGCGGGTGCTGGTCGCGATTTTGGCGAACTATCCCGATTACTTCCCGCCCAATTTCGATTCGCTCTTCCTACAAGGCCGCGAGGCGATGTTCACCGGCGCTTACCGGGCGGCGTTCTACGTCCACATTGTTTCCGGTCCGCTCGTGCTGTTCAACGGGTTGATCCTGCTGAGCGAAACCGTTCGCCATCGTCACGGCGGCTGGCACGGCTGGTTGGGTCGGGTTCAGGTCGTCGTTCTGCTGTTATTCGTACTTCCGAGCAGCGTGGTGATGTCCCGGCACGCCTTCGGCGGTTGGCCGGCGGGGCTAAGTTTTTTTTTGCTATCGGCGGCGGCCGCGAGTTGTGCGATCGCCGGTGTCGTTTACGCGCGCCGCCGCCTCTACGACCGGCACCGTCGCTGGATGATTCGCTCTTATGTCTTGATCTGTTCGGCGGTAACCCTTCGTCTGATCTCGGGGACGGCGGGACTGGTCGGGGTGCCGAGTCCCGAGGGCGCGTATATCTTCGCGGCTTGGAGCAGTTGGCTGTTCCCGCTGGCGGCCTACGAGATCGTGGAGCGCTTATCAGCGCGGCCGTCCTGAGGCCCGACTCTTTTTCGAGATGATCACTCGGGAGAACGTCCGTCGTGGTCGGCTCACTTCATTTGACAGGCGAAATACTGGCTGGCAACAGCCTATCAAATGAGGTGAGTCCGACCACGAGGACATGGGAGCCTATTTCTCGAACGGGACGTGATAGCCTTCCACCTTGAGCGGGATGCGGTACAGGCTCACGTCTACCGTGACATATAGCATTTTGCTCTCGTCGCCGACGCCGAAGCAGCAATTGCTGGGAATACCCCTTGGCTCCTTGGCCCCGGACTGCGAAGGGCCAGTCGGAATGAAGGCGACTTCCTTGCCATCCGGATCAACGACCAGAATGCCCGGTCGCTTCAGACTGCGCGCCGCCAGATAAATGTTCCCTCGGGCATCGACTGTCATACCATCGCTGCCCGCTTCGGTGCCGAAATCGACGATGACCTTGCCCGAACCGTGGACCAACCCATCATCGCCGAGCGAGAAGCGATACACTTTCATCGCGCCGAGTTTCGGTGCCGGCGCGGTGGGATCGATGCGGTCGGTGCCGTTGTTGTGGTCGGCGACGTAGAGATATTTTTGATCGGGACTCAGAGCGATGCCGTTGGGCTTTTCCAGCGTGTGCGTCACCTCGATCACCTTGCCGTCGGTGTCGATGCGATAGACCGCTCGATGCTCCAGTTCGCGCGGCTCCGTGCCGAGGTAGCGCGGATCGGTGAAGTAGATGCGGCCCTTGCGGTCGATGGCGAGATCGTTGGGGGCATTGAAACGCTTGCCCTGGTAGCGGTCGGCGATCACCGTGCGTTTGCGGCTCTTGATGTCCCAACGCCCGACGCAGCGGCCACCCACGTCGGAACCCTCACAGGCGATCAGGAAACCTTTCGCGTCGAATTTCAGGCCATTCGACTTATGACTATCCTTGGCGAAAACGGTCGTTTTCTTCGTCTTGGGATCGAAACGCAGGATCATGCCCTTATCTTTGCCAAGCGGAATGTCCGAGAAATAAATGCTGCCGTCCGGCGCGGGCGTCGGTCCTTCGGTGAGTCCGCCGTGAATGGCGGCGCTACGGGTGAACAACTTTTCCAGCTTGGCATCGGGTGAGACGATGGCGTCGCCGGATGGTTTGGGTACATCGGCGGCCGATACGACACCGGCCGAGAGAAGGGAGAGGAGCAGAGCGACGGTACGCATGGAGAATCTCCAGAGAGAGTGGTAGATAGCCCCCGGCTTGGCGGGGTATTCAATTCCCCCGGCAAGCCGGGGGCTATGTGAGGCATAGCGTAACCGGCCGACGGCGTTTTCTCCATCAGAAAAAATTCACCGCGCGTTCGTCTCGTATGTCGTTCTTTGGCCAGTCGTCTATAATGACGTTTTCCGTGAAGTCGTAATGCTCTTGAGGAGCCAGCTTTATATGACGCCGATGACCTTGACCGAAAAGATCCTCGCCCGCCATGCCGGACGCGACGCCGTCCAGCCCGGCGACAATATCTGGGTCGATGTCGATGTCCTTATGACGCATGATGTGTGCGGTCCCGGCACCATCGGCATCTTCAAACAGCACTTCGGCAAGGATGCCAAGGTGTGGGATCGCAAGAAAGTCGTCATCATTCCCGACCATTACATCTTCACCGCCGACAAGATGGCCAACCGCAACGTGGACGTGTTGCGTGAGTTCGTCCGCGAGCAGAATTTGCCGTACTACTACGATGTTGGCACCGACAAATACAAAGGCGTCTGCCATATCGCCCTGCCGGAGGAAGGCCACACGCGGCCCGGCGAAGTATTGTTCGGCACCGACAGTCATACCTGCACGGCGGGCGCGTTCGGCGAGTTCGCCACCGGCATCGGCAATACCGACGCCGGTTTCATCCTCGGTGCCGGCAAATTGTGGGTCAAAGCGCCGCCGACCATGCGTTTCGTCTTCGAGGGCCAGTTACCGCCGTACCTGATGGCCAAGGATTTGATCCTCGCCGTCATCGGCGACATCGGCTGCGATGGTGCGACCTACCGCGCTATGGAGTTCGATGGCGAGGCGTTGTACGCGCTCAACATTGAAGAACGTATGACGCTGTGCAACATGGTCATCGAGGCCGGCGGCAAAAACGGCGTCATCGCGCCGGACAAGGTCACGCTCGATTACGTCAACGCCCGCAACAAACACAACATTCCCTTCACGCCCGTGGCTTCCGACGCGGGTGCCAAGTTCATTTTCGAGAAGGTCTACGACGTATCGAAATTGCAGCCAGTCGTTGCCAAGCCGCACAGCCCGGACAATCGCGCGGCCGTCGGCGAAGTGCGCGGCACCAAGCTCGATCGCGCTTACATCGGCTCATGTACCGGCGGCAAGCTGACCGACTTCCGCGCCGCCGCAGGAATCCTCAGCGGCAAAAGTGTCAAGATCGACACCTTCATCGTACCGGCCACCAGCGAGGTAGCGGCCGGCCTGAAGGCCGAAAAAATCAATGGCCAAACGCTCGAAGAAGTGTTCTTGTCGGCCGGGGCGAAGGTGGGTCCGCCGTCGTGCGCCGCCTGTCTCGGTGGACCGAGCGATACGTTTGGCCGGCTCAATCAGCCGATGAGTTGCATCAGCACGACGAATCGCAATTTCCCCGGCCGCATGGGGCACAAGGAAGCGCGCGTTTACCTCGCCAGCCCGCTGACCGTGGCCGCCAGCGCCATCACGGGAGTCATCACCGATCCGCGGGAGTACCTCGAATAAATGCAGAATGCAGAATGCAGAATAAAATCCATACAGTGTCTTTTATTCTGCATTCTGCATTCTGCATTGGAGCATGACCATGCAAAAGACCATCACCGGCAAAGCCTACGTCCTGGGCGATAACATCGATACCGACCAGATCATTCCGGCCCAGTATCTGACGTTCAATCCGTCGATCCCGGAAGAGTACAAGCAGTTCGGCAAGTACGCCCTCAGCAGTGTGCCGCCGTCGCAAGCGGGATTACCCAAGGGCCATGTGCCCTTTCACACCGACGATGAATTTGTCTCGCCGTACAAAATCATCATCGGCGGTAAAAACTTCGGTTGCGGTTCGTCGCGCGAACATGCCCCGATCGCTCTCGATGCGGCCGGCATCGAGGCTGTTGTCGCCGAGTTTTATGCACGCATCTTCTATCGCAACTCGGTCAACGGCGGCTACCTGATTCCGTTTGAGTGCGTCGAGCGCCTGTGCGATCGCGTCTGCACCGGCGACGAGTTGCGGCTCGATGTGGCCGAAGGGGTGTTGCACAATTTGACGACGGGCGAGCAGTACGCGCTGAAGCCGCTGGGTGAGGTGGCACCAATTCTCGAAGCGGGCGGCGTGTTCCCTTATGCCCGCAAAGTAGGGATGCTGAAAGCCTAGTTTGGCCGATTCGCTCCGCGAATCAGGAGTTCTCATCGAGCCGAGAGCATCGCTCTCGGCTCAATTTCTTGTCTGGTTTGGTCGTCAACACTTGTAACAATCTATCAGCGATATTCGCCTCGATACCACTTCGCTTCCTTCTGATTGGACAGTCATCCGTCCCTGAGCAATAGTTGAATCATTGCTGATTCGGGCCGAGTCGAATACAGCACTCGCGCACGAAGGGTTCGGTTTGCCGCGCGGAAGGAGTGATTAAATGATTGTTTACATCGTTGCTGGGACTGGCTTTTTTGGTCCAGTCGAGCGCGTGCCAGGTAGGTGTCACGTTGCAACCAAATTCTTCTACTTCTGTGGTGTACCACTGATTCCACTCGGATCTTACGCTGTCGCCGTGGGAACTGAGCGAACGGTGAATTACACCCTGATCTCAAAAACGGAAACGATTCAGGCTGTCCGAGTTTCGCTCAGCCTGCCATCGATCTTGTGCGCGTGGTTTGGCGGGATTCTGTGGATACTCCACGGATTAGCAATGGTGTTCTCGCTTGCATTCGCTTGGGCATGGTTAGGCAACGGCAACGAAATTACTGCCCTCACGGTTGTGGGGACAGCTCTAGCGACAACGATTCTGTTGTGGTTGCGGTATCGCCTCACGAGAGCTTCCGCATCCCGCGCGGAGGAATTGGCTCAGCTGCTCGGCCTGGATCGACACAACGAGGAGAGCCTCGACTACAATTCCACACTTGACGCCACACAGGGGCAGTTGCACATTTCTTCATAAAACACAGCGTACCGTCTCTCCGCCCAGCGCCTTTAGACTCCATCGGTTGGCCCACTCAAGTCAACATCGCCAACACTTGCACGGCCAGCGTCGCGCTGTCCTCATTATCAAACGCGAGATACGCGGCCATGCGAGCGCCGACCGACGAAATCGAGATGCCGCGCAGGTTGATCCCGGCGACGGCCAAGGCACCCATAATCCGCGAACCGATGCCCGGCCGATTGTCGCTCTCGACGCACAGCATGGGAAAGTCACGCGCCGGCGTCAGGCCCGCAGCCTGGGCCGCCGCAGTCTCAGGCGATCCCTCGACGGGTGCCAAAAACAGCACGCTGACATCGGGTTTGTCGCGGTGCGGCCGTGTCATCAGAAATTCGAGATCAGCTCCGGCGCGGCTCAGTCGCTCCAGCATGGCCGCTGCCGCTCCGGGCTTGTCGGGAATCTCTCCCGACCATACTTGTATGCGATGAATGCGAAGCGTCATGGATCAGTCCTCCTCCGATTCTTCTCGTAGGTCAGGCTTTCCAGCCTGACCTACGGGTTGGGTGCAAACGCGATCCTTCCAGGCGAGGAAGGCGAAGAGCAACCCGCCAGCAACCATCGTGAAACCGGGCATCAGCAGAGCAAGACCGAAGCAATTGAAACACAGTAGTACGATGGCTGCGGCGACTCCAACGAAGAAACCCATCAAGATACCGGCGAACGCTGCCATGTAGATTTCCGCGAACGTCCAGAGGATTCGGCCGACAGCCCGCCACATCTCGCCCGCAGATTGGAAGCGGATGCCTGAGCAGGTAATCGGCCAGCTTGTGAGGACATGTTGGCTCGCGGCGGGAAGATGAGACTGGATTTGTTGATCTTCTTCGGGCATGGGCATCACCTCCCGACTCGATCTCATTCGAGTGAAGGACGCTTTTCTCCCATCGTGCAGAGTAACCCGCTTGAGAGGATTTGTCTATGTGGGGGGAACGGCATCGGACATGGACAGGCGGAGAAGGTCGTCTCGTTTGGAAGTTTGGCGGAGCATCCCGGAAAGGGTTGTCTTCGGCCCGCATTATCGCAACATAAGAAAAGCGTTCCGTATTCAACATGACGAATCGAACAGCCTTTTGCTGGGAGCGCCCATGCGAGAGACGACGGAAACGCAAGGCTTTTCGTGGTTCCGCTGGGCGTTGGCGGCATTTCTCCTCGCGGCCATCGCCGGCTTTTACGCCCTGGGTTTCTCCGACTATTTTTCGTGGCAATATCTCCACGAGCATCTCGACCTGTGGAAAGCGCAGACGAACGAACATCTACCCACCGCGCTATTTCTCTTCTTCCTCGTCTATCTCACCATCACCGCTCTCTCGCTGCCGGCTGCGGCGCTCCTCACGCTCCTGGCGGGGGCATTGTTCGATTTCTGGCTGGGTGTGGCCGTTGTCAGTCTGGCCTCGACGTTCGGCGCGACACTGGCGTTTCTCAGCAGTCGATACCTGTTCCGCGAATGGGTCCAGCGTCGTTTTGGAAATCGCCTGCGCGCCCTTGACGAGGGCGTGGCGCGCGATGGTGCCTATTACCTGTTCACGCTGCGATTGGTGCCGATCGTCCCGTTCTTCCTCATCAACCTCGGCATGGGACTGACGCCGATGCCCGGACGGACGTTTGCCGGGGTGAGCATGCTCGGCATGTTGCCGGGCACCTGCATCTATGTCTACACCGGCCGCGCGTTCGCCTCGATCCATTCGTCCAGAGATATTCTCTCGCCGGGCGTTCTGCTCGCGCTGGCCCTGCTGGGCATCACGCCGCTGCTGTTCCGCAAGCTAATCCAGTGGATTGGCCGAGGGAGTACCCGCAAGTGAGACCGCGGGTGGGATCTCTCCCCCTCACCCCCAACCCCTCTCCCCCGAGTCATTAGTATCTACACAAGTAATTTGTAGAGCCGAAGCGCAGTTGAGGAAGAGCGTAAACAAGGCATTTGACGCTCTTCCTCAACTACAAAAGATCCTCTAACCCGGATTGCGCACCGTGTTTCAGGAAAGACGGCGTTAGCTGCTGCCGAGCCGCTATCGATGTGGAGGATGACCTGCCATCGGCTCCCTTCAAAACCCTTCAGCTGTCCTTACAATCCTTTTTGGGCCCCACACACGCACCCCGTAACTACGCCGTTTGCCAACGACGTTACGCTCCGCTGCCCTCTTCCGATACCGCCACCACCAACGCCTCAGCCAGATGCCACTTGGACGACAAAGGCGTTCACTGCCGACAGCACACGACACCACACCCCACGATACGGCCACGTCTCCGAAAAATGAAAGGTGATCCGCCGCACGCCCGTCACCACCACCGCGCCTACCTTCCACAAACGCTGACGTAACGTACTCACACTCGCCGTCGCCACCTCCGGCACCGCTGCCGCCGCCTCCCGAAACAGCACCACGATGGCGTAGGCCAACGTATGCACCAGCAAACGAAAGGCGTTGGCACAGAAGCCGCAAGCCGACAAACGCTCCGCCCGCAAGCCGTTCTTCATCTCGCCAATGGGCTGCTCGGGCACCTTGCCCCGCTGCACGTAAAAGTCCCGGTACACCGCCGACGCTTCTTCCTCCAAATTGGTGACGACGAAGCGGCGTTGACGGCCCACAGGCGTCACCTCGATCTTGGCCACGATCCGCCGGGGATGCGGCCAACTCTCGGCCTGGTAATCGGTCAACGACTCAAAGCGTTGCACCACCGGCTCCCGCCGGCCGTAAAAGTGGTGATATAACTGCACGTCGGCCAAGGCCTGCTCGGTGGCACGCTGCAACACGGGATTACTGGCATAGCCCAGAGCATAGGGAAAGTGGTTGGCTTCGCAGTAGTCGTACAGAGCCGGCACCGCCAGGCCGTTGTCGGAACGTATCTTAATACGGATGTCGGACCAGGCCGCTCGTAAGCGGCGGACGATGACGTCGAGGATGTCCACCGCTCCCAAGCTGGCATGCACCGTTCCCGGCCGCAGCCAGGCCGCCAGCGGAAAGCCGGTGACACCGTCGTAGACGAACAGCGGCAGGTATTGATGCTGGCGGTAGTAGCCGTGATAGCCGCTGAGCGTCTGATGACCATGCACCGGATCATCGCTGGCATCGATATCGAGGATGATCTCCTCGGGCGGCGTGCGACGGGTGCGGATAAACAGGTCAACCAGGTAATCGTTGAGAATCTTGATACGGCTGGTCTGGGCGGCGCGGACTTCTTGCAAGACGGGTCGTTCTTCCAGGGGAAGTTCGGCTTGTCGGCGGGTGTAGGCATAGTGGAAGCGTGCCAGAGTTGAGCCGCTGGCCAGGGGGTTGTCGGCATCGGGGGAGACGTCGGCGAGGATTTGAAAGAGGGGATCGTCGCGGAGTTGCTGAGCGTCATTGCAGTCGGGATAGCCGGCGAGGATCTGATAGACGGCCTGCGTGAGCAGTGCTTCGGCGGAGTGTTCGATGTACTTGGGAGTGCGGGGATCGGGGAGTCGTTGGGCGAGGTCGGCGATGACACGCAGGGGTTTTTCCAAGGCGCGAACGGCAAGCAGTCCGGCATCGGAGACGATGCATCCGCCATCGAAGGCGACGTGGACCTGTTGTGAGGCGACGGGGAAGAGGGTAAAGTGCTGCTGTTGCTGGCTGACCATGATCTTGAGCCTCCGCATGTTTCTAACGGCATGGGAAATCACCGTTTAGATAGTGCGTGAGGCTCAATTTGCATACGCTCGGTGCGCAATCCGGGTTAACTCAGCACTCTCCGCACTTGTGTAGATACTAATGCCCCCGAGTACAGAGGAGAGGGGAGTAGCATTGTCAATGCGGAACTCAGTAATGGCGGGCACTTTCGACATTCAAAGGCGTCGCCCGGCTTATTGCGTATCCGCGAGAGTTGCTTGCGGCTTCGCGCGCGATCGCGGTATGATGTTCCCAATCCGAAACCGACTCCGCGATGGAAAACTTCAGGGACATCGAACGATCATGCGTGAACTCCTGACGGAATTGACAGCGATGCTGGATCAGCAGCGTGCCTGCGTATACTGTGCGGTCGTCGAGACGCGCGGTTCGACGCCGCAGAAGGCAGGCGCGGCCATGCTCGTATTCCCCGACGGCAGCCAGCGCGGCACGCTCGGCGGCGGTTGCATCGAGGCCGAAGTGAAGCAACGCGCCCTGCGCGTTTTAGCTAGCGGAAGTGGCCGACCCGAAGTGCTGACGTTCTGTCTCGATGACAATTACGGCTGGGATGATGGCCTTATCTGCGGTGGACGCATGAGCATTCTGGCCGATCCGCTCGTCGCTCCCCGTGCTGGCGATTACTATCGCCGCTTGCGATCGCTCGTTGAAGACGGTCGCGGCTGCACGCAAGCCGTCGCGCTCTCGGCAACCTGGAACCTGATGCCCGGCGATCGTTTTCTGTTCGACGCCTCGGGCGAACTTGTCGCTCAGACGAGCGAGGCCGTCGTTCCGCCGGAGGTGTCTCAATCGCTGGTGCCGCTGACGGAACGGCCCAGCCCGTCGAATCGGCATGGAATCGCCTACCTGCCGGTGTTGCCGCGAATCACGCTGCTGATTGTCGGCGGCGGACACGTCGGCCAAGCCGTCGCCCGCCTGGCGGCCGAGATTGATTTCGAGGTGTGGGTGATCGACGATCGCGCTTCCTATACCAACCGCGAGCGTTTTCCCTCGGCACAGCGTCTGCTTGTCGGCGAGATTGGGCCTCTCCTTCAACAACTCGCGCCGGAACTGACACCTTCGACGTATTGCCTCATCGTCACGCGCGGCCACAATCACGATGAGGAAGCACTCTACCATCTGGCGTCAACACAGGCGGGCTATGTCGGCATGATCGGCAGCAAGCGTAAAATCAAGTTGATCTTCGAGGATCTCCTCGCCAAGGGTGTGACAGGCGACGCGCTGGCTCGCGTCCAGGCGCCGCTGGGTTTGGCGATTGGCTCGCAGACGGTGCCGGAGATCGCCATCAGCATCGTGGCCGAGTTGATCGCCTGTCGCAACCTCGGCACGACGGATCCGCGTCCGCGCGTCCGCGTACAAGCGGAGACGGTGCGCTCATGAGGTTCGCCGTCTTGCCCGCCGCCGGCAAGAGCATACGCATGGGCCGACCAAAATTGGTCCTGCCGCTTGGCGATCGTACTATCCTCGAACACGTCGTGGCCGCGCTTCGCCAGGCGGAAGTCGAGCATATTCTGGTCGTGATCGGCCCACACGTTCCGGAGTTGGCCGTGCTAGCCGAGGACGCGGGAGCGCTTGTCTGTCAACTGGCGGAAGAAACTGCGGACATGCGGATGACGGTCGAACACGGCTTGCATTGGCTGGAAGAACGCTTCCAGCCGCAGCCAAACGATGGCTGGTTGCTCGTGCCCGCCGATCATCCCACTCTCGATCCTGGCGTGGTGCGCCAGTTGGATCAGGCACGGCGGACGTATCCCGAACGCTCGATCTTTCTACCGACCTTTCAGGGACGACGCGGACATCCGCTGTTGCTGAGTTGGCGGCATGCCGAGGAGATTCGTGCGCAACCAGCCGGCCAAGGGTTGAATATCTACGTCCGCCAGCGGGCGGCGGACACGTTGGAAGTTCCCGTTGAGATGGAGGCGATCCTTTGGGATTTGGATACCCCAGAGGATTACGAACGCTTGCGGCGCGGCTAAGACGCATTAACTTTTCGACGACGAGAGCCGCCGACCACGAACCGAATGCGGAAATAATCTCTCCTGCGCCAGCTTACCCACCGCATCGAACGCTATCGCTTGCAAATCGCCCGTCACTTCCAGATGCGGATGCTGGCGCGCTTCCTCGATCAGCGGAGCCGACGCCCACAATTCCTCGACTTCGAGCGTGTTGGGGATGATCGCCAGACGCACGGCATCGCGGTTGGGCTGCCAACATGTATCAAGCCCCGCTTCGATGCAGGTGCGGTCGGTGGGGAAGGCGAACGGCAGTTGCGAGCGTCGCAAAAAGCACGCTGTCAGATTGTTCATGCGGAACGGCACCGGATCGATGGCGGCTAACAAACGCTCGGTGGTTAGATCGGCGATGCCGCAGCCGGTGCCGTTGCCGTGGCTCTCCGGCGACATATCCAGGACACAGATGCGCGTGATCTTCGGCGAGGTAAACTCCGGCTGCGTCTCGATCAACAGGCGGCCCACGACGTTGGGATCGATGCCCGCACCGCTGTAATTCTTGCCAAGTTCGCCAATCACCAGCATGTCGAGTTGCTCGAACGGCAGCCGTCCCATCAGGCCACGCGCTTCCTCCAATAAGCCAGGTTCCACGTCAAACAATTCATCGCGATCGACCACTTGCAGGCGCGCCGTCTGCTCGCGGGCATTCTCCAGCACGGCCAAACCGCCGATGAAAGGCGTTTTCTCGACGATGACGCGAGCCGTCTCCGGCAGCATGTCGCGCAAACCACGGAAACCCCAGCGATGATGCTGCGAAGCGCCGTCGCGCTTGCCCAGGCCGATGACGATCATCTTGGCGATGCCGCTCTCGAAGCGGCCGCGAAAATCCGTGTGCGGCTTGACGCGCGACACCGTGACAACGGCGTCCGCTTCCAGGGCGTTCTTGTCCCACCACACCGGCTCGCCCCAGCTGTTCGTGCCGATGCGCACGGCGTTCATGTCAGTCTTCACGGGCACGCCAAGCGCCTGCTCGCTGATGCCATACTCGGCCAACAGTTCGCGCTGACCAGCCGCTGTCGCTCCGCCGTGGCTGCCCATCGCCGCCACGATGAACGGCTGCGCGCCCAGGTCGCGCAGACTGTCGAGTGTGGCGCGAACGACGGTGGATAGATTGGCAATGCCCCGACTGCCCACGCCGACCGCGACACGACTGCCTCGGCGGATGCGCCCGGCCACGCGCGAATCGCGCCATTGCCGGCGCACTTCGCCGGCGACATCGGCGATCACGGGTTGCGGCGCAGTTTGGCGAAGCGGAGCCACATGCGGAATGTTCACGACCGAAAACCTCCGGATTTGCAAACCTTTATCAGCTTCACGTATTCGCGCATTCTACCGGAATACGCATGAATTACCTAGTCCCCGGCAAACTGGGGACCATGTGAACGGTTGGGCGCTCACGCCATTCCGCGTTGACGCCGGACAGGTCATGGCGTACTATCCGCCCGCCTCGAATCGGGTAGGTGCCGCGAGCCGAGCGGCACTTGTTCTTGTCCGGCTCGGCTCGCCGGACCTACAGGTAGGTGCCGCGAGCCGAGCGGCACTGGCAGTCCGGCTCGGCTCGCCGGACCTACGACGGGTAGGTGCCGCGAGCCGAGCGGCACGGTTTGGGTAGGTGCCGCGAGCCGAGCGGCACTTGTTCTTGTCCGGCTCGGCTCGCCGGACCTACAGGTAGGTGCCGCGAGCCGAGCGGCACTGGCAGTCCGGCTCGGCTCGCCGGACCTACCGCATTCGGTTACGGTCTCACAAACAGGAAACTCATGGCCTGGCGGAAGTGGCTCGTCCGAAGTCTGGTCTTCTCCGTCCTGGGCGTCACGATCCTGATCGCCTTGCTGTATCAGGCGTGGACCAATCCCAGCGCCGTGCGCCGTCAAGTTCTCGCCAAACTCAATTTGCAATTCACCGGTGCCACCGTCAGCGTCGAGTCCGCCCGTCTGCGCTTGCTGGGCGGTATTCTCGTCCACGATCTGCGCATGGCTCGCCGCGAAGACCTCGATCGCGGCGACTTTCTTTATGTCCCCTCCGCCGTCATTTATCACGACAAGGAACATTTACTCGATGGCGCGCTGGCCATTCGCAAGATCGAACTGGATCGGCCGCGCTTACGCATTGTGCGTGAGCGCGATGGCCGGCTCAACCTGAGCGGCCTGCTGTCGCCGCCCGATCTCAAGGTGCGCGTGCCAACGCTCGTTATCCGGCAGGGCACCATCCTGATTGAGGATCGCTCTCTCTCCGCCGAGAGTCCTCTGGTCGAAATCAAGGATGTCAATCTGACCATGATGAACGATCCGCTGTCCACGCTCGTGATCGAGGGGACCGGCCAGGCGGATGTGGTCGGCGCAGTGCATATCCATGCGCGATTTCATCGGTCCACGGAGGCTGCCAGCGCCGTCATCGATTTGCCGGAGGTGCCGGTGCAACCGGCTCTCGTGCAGCGCATCGCCGGCTTCTGCCCCGACGCCGCGAAACATCTGCGCCAGCTGCGCGGCACCGGCAAGATCCAGGCCACCTTCGTTCACAATCCCGGCGCCATCCAGCCGTGGAACTACACGCTTCGCGGTCAACTCAGCAAAGGCGAATGGTGTCACCAATGCTTGGCCGAACCGCTCGAACAAATCGAGGCGTCGCTGCAATGCGTCAACGGCCGGATACCGAAAGCGAAACTGACGGGCCGTTCCGGTGCCGCGACAATCGATGTCGAGATTTGGGATCTCGTTTGGCCGGGACATCGACCGGGCTGCATCGAGGACATGGTGCGACAACTTCATGCGCGCATCGAACACCTGACCATCAGCCCGAAATTTTTCGACCAACTCCCCGACCTTCCCGACGCTTGCAAATCCATCAGACAATTGTATTCGCCGGCCGGACCCGTCAGCCTGACGTATGACTTCCAACGCGCGGGCGCGGACCATTGGCATAAGGACTGGAAGGTCGAGCCGGAAGGCATGACGACCACGTTTGAACACTTCCCCTATCCGATCGAAGCGGTTACGGGTGCGATCGAGGTGCATTTGAAGAGCGACGGCGACGACTTTATCAAAGTGGATTTGGCGGGACGCGGCTCGGATCGTCTGGTGACGGTGAAAGGCTCTCTCCGTGGCGAAAAGGTGAGCGAGGTGGATTTGGTCATCGTCGCCGAGGATGTTCCGATCGATCATAAGCTCATGCTCGCCCTGCCGGAAAAAAGCCGCGCGTTGGCGCGCACGTTTCTGCCGCCCCGAAGCCGCGAGTTGGGACTGCCCGAGCAAACGCTGGGTCTGATTCAGCCGGCCGGCCTCGCCAATATCAAGGTCTTCATCCGCCGCGCTCGCGGTCACCACAACTTCGCCAATCGCTATGTCATCGCCTTGCACGATGCCTCGCTGAAGTACGATCTTTTCCCCTATCCGCTGGAGAATGTGACGGGCATTCTGGACATTCAGCCCGATCACTGGGAATGCCAGGATTTTCACGGCAGCCACAAAGGCGGCGAAATCTTGGTGAATGGTTGCTCGTACCGCGTGAACGTCACGAATCCGCTATCAGCCCGCGGCGCAAGCAAGGGAACGAATCCTCCTTGCTTGCGCTGCGAGCTGGTAGAAAGTCGGCCCCAACAGCGCGAATGCGTGAAGGTCGCCATTCGCGGCAAGGGCGTCTTACTCGATCGCGAGTTTGAACAGGCGTTGTCGCCGCCTGGGGTGCCGGGCCGCGCCGCCCTGCGCAATGCCTGGTCGATGTTGGCCCTGCAAGGCCGCCTCAGCTTCGAGGCCGTTGTCGAGGATCGCCCGGATAAACCGCAGGATATCGATGTCGCCGTCGATATTCGTGGCTGTAGCATGAAGCCCGAATTTTTCCGCTACGCCATGACCGACGTCAGCGCCGGCGTGCGCTATGCCCAGGGGCGCGTCTACGTCAAGGATGTCAGCGCCAAACATGGCCGGAGCGAATTAGGATTGAAGGAAGCCACGATCGTCCTCAAACGAGCCGGCGGCTTTCAGGCCTGGTTCACGGGAATTCGCGGCACCGACCTCGTTCCGGATGAGGAATTTCTGCTCGCGCTGCATCCATCGATGCGTCACGGATTGGAGCCTTTGCAGATCCGCAAACCGATCAATGTCGAGACAAAACTGGTTCTGGACGCCTCCGCCGTGCCGGGCGAGCCGATGAAAATATGGTGGGACGGCGGGGTCGCCTTGCGCAAGCAGGTTTTCCAGGCCGGCGTGGAAATCAACGATGTCGATGGCGTCATTTGGTGCCGCGGTCATCACAACGGCCGGCAATTCGAGGGCGTCAGCGGGCACGCTGTACTCGAACGAGCCAGCATCCTCGGCCAACCGTTCACGAACTTGCAAGGACGTATCGAGATCGCCCCCGAAACGCCGGATATTCTGTCGCTGTACGACTTGAAGGCCAACCTTTTCGGCGGCTTTATCGGCGGCGAGGCGCGGTTCACGTTTGGCTCAACCTTGCGCTATGAGGTCAAGCTCGACGCCCTGCACGTCCAACTCGAACAGTTCGGCAAGCACAATCATCTCAGTGCCGACGCCCAACTCCAGGGACCGGCGCGAGCGTCCCTGTACCTAAAAGGCGATGGCACCGATCTGAGCGGTCTGAAAGGCGATGGCCGCATTGAGGTCGCCAACGGCAAACTGTATCGCCTGCCGCTGTTGCTCGACTTGCTCAAAGCGTTCGGCTTGCGTCTGCCGGATCGTACCGCTTTTGAACAGGCGCGCATGATCTTCGCCATTGAGGGACCGCAAATGCGTATCCACGGACTGGATCTGTTCGGCAGCGCCATCAGTTTGCGCGGCCAGGGCACCGCGAGTCTGGATGGCAGCAACCTCAATCTCGACTTCAGCGCCGATTGGGGACGTATGCCGCAGTTGCTGCCGGTCGGCATCAGCGATCTCTCGCAAGCGCTCAGCGACCAGCTTTTCAAAATCAAGGTGCGCGGCAAAATCAGCGCGCCGCGCTTTCATAAGGAGTTGATGCCCGGCGTCATTGATCCCGTCAAGAAGGCGTTCGGCGGATCGCCGTGACGGGGCCGCAAAACCGTCTCCACTGGCAAACTCGGCACAGGTCTTAAAGTTCCGCACCTTGCCAAACCGATCTGAGGAAGACGCACGGTTGGGATTTTGACCTGACCGGGAACGGAGGTAGATGTGTTTGGCTCCATCCTGCAACGGATGATTCTGTGGGAACTCACCAAGGTCTTCGTGATGTCCTTGGTAGGGATCACGGGCATCCTGCTCATGGCCGGCATCATCGCCGAAGCCTCACAGCAAGGTCTGGGACCGACGCAGATTCTCGCGGCCATCCCCTTGCTGGTGCCGAGTACGTTGCCCTACACGATCCCGGCCACCACCCTGTTCGCCACCTGTGTCGTCTATGGCCGACTCGCCGCTGACAACGAACTACTCGCCATCAAGGCGGCCGGCATCAACGCCGTCAAGATTGTCCGTCCGGGCATCATCCTTGGTTTGGTGATGAGCGGCGCCACCATGGGGCTGTACTATCGCATCATCCCCTACACGCATCATTTGCTCCGCGCCATGGTCTTCAACGATGCCGAGGAGTTGTTATATTCGCTGTTGAGAAAACACGGCGAAATCAAACACTCGTCGTTTCCCTATCAGATGTTCGTGCAAGGAGTGAAAGGCAAAAAGCTACTCTCGCCGGTCTTCAAACGCAAGGACGCACACGGGCAAATCGATTATGTGGCTCACGCCCGCGAGGCGGAGTTACAGGTGTTGCCCTCCAAGGGGCAGGTGAAGATCAAGATGAAGCACTGCGTCGTGAGCAGCGAGAATGAATCGCACGCTTACTTCGTGGAGAAGGATTTCACGGTGGACCTCCCCCAAGATTTCGGCAAGCAGGCTCAGCGCCGCCCGCGCGATTTGACCTGGCAAGAGATCTACGAGCAGCGCGTGGAATTTCAAGAACAGATCAATGAAATCCAAGCCCGAATCTCTGTCGGTACGTCCGCCTTGCTTCTGGCCGGCGCACCCGCCGATTTGCCAAAGCACATAGAGGCGCTCAACAATCAGATTGGTCAGATTCGCCAGCAGATAGTCGCGCTGGATGTCGAATTGCAGATGCGCCCCGCCCTCAGCATGGGTTGTCTGTTCTTCATTCTGGTTGGCTGTCCGGTCGGCATCTGGTTCAGCCGCAGCGACTACCTCAGCGCCTTCATTACCTGCTTTTTGCCCATCGTCTTCGTCTACTATCCCTTGATGCTGTGCGGCACCGGCATGGCCAAGGAAGGGCGATTTAACATGGTTCCGCTCGTGTGGGGCGCGGACGCCGTCGTGGGATTGACCGGTCTGTTTCTGTTCTGGCGCTTGCTGCGAAACTAAATAGCTCCCGGGCAAAACTCTGCCAGCCCGCAGCGCCAGCAAGGGAAAATCCTTCCCTTGCTGGCGCTGCGGGCTGGCAAGCAAAAGCGGAGCGAGTACACCACACTAGCGCCGGGGATCGGCCGGAGTGCTGGGACGGCGGACGCGCGGCGGCAATTTCGGCGTTGGGCGATCGTGTTCGTCCTCGATATCGCCGACAATCTCTTCGAGTACATCTTCCAACGTAATCAGCCCAAGGACTTTATCCCGCTCATCGCGCACCAGGGCCATCGGCCGTCGGGCGCGACGAAACAACCGCAGCGCGTTGGCCATGCTCTCCGCCGCCTTGAGAAACAACGGCGGATACAGGGCGTCTTGCAGGATCACTACACCCTTGAGACTGAACAGGAAAAACAGGTCTTTCGTGTTGACGATCCCGACGATGTTGTCGATCATCCCTTCGTAGACCGGCATGCGCGTGTGCGCTCCCAGGCGTACCGCCTCCAATACCTTGTCCGGCGGCGTGTTCAGTTCCAGCGCGGCCATTTTGTCACGCGGCACCATGCAGTCAACGACGCGCTTGTTCGAGAGGCGAAAGACGTTCTGCACGAACTCGGCCTGGTCGGGATCGAGAATGCCCGCCTCCTCGGTGTCTTCGATTAACAGCAGCAATTCCTCAACGGAATGGACCATCTCTTCGCCGGAGGCGGTCTTGTAGCCGAGTCGGCGCAGGATGAAGCTGGCCGTGCCGTTCATCATCATGATGAGCGGGCGGCTCACGCGCGCGAACACGTTGAGCGGGCCGGACAGCCACAGCGCGGTACGATCCGCCGTCTCCAGAGCCAGCGTTTTGGGGATTAGTTCGCCGAAGACGACATGCAGATAGGTGATGAGAAGGAAAGCGAGCGGCGTGGCGAGGGAATGCTTGGCTGCCGCGTGCCAGTTGGGAGGCAAGAATTCCACCAACGGCTCAAGAATGTCGGCCAGGATTGGCTCGCCGACGCTCCCCAGGCCGATACTCGCCAGCGTAATGCCCAGCTGTGTCGCCGCGATCGAGCGATCCAGCCGGTGCATCGCCGACTCGACCGAACGCGCGCCCTTCACACCTCGCGTAATCAATTCCTCGATGCGCGTCTTGCGAACTGAGACGAGGGAGAATTCGGCAGCGACAAACAGACCATTCAAGACCACCAGGGCCGGGATGATGAGCAGTCCGGCGACCAGCGAAAGCCAATGGCTGTCTGTCCCGAAAATATCCAACACGATCGAACGGTCCTCCGTATTCCAGGCGATTCTCTTATGCTAGCATATTCCCTGGAAATGTACCAAGAACTGCTTGACAGCAGCAAAAACAGGCCATATACTCCTACTTCACAAGTTGGCGTATCTTACCCACGGTCAAATGGCGACCCCCATCTGTCCTGTAGATCGCCTCGTTTACCTCCTCCCCAGGGGAGTGTTCCGGTTCATCGCCCGTATGAATCCGCGTAAACGGACGATTTAATCGCAATTACCGCAAGGAATGCCAGACGAAAACAGACTTCACAGGCTGTAAAGCCCTGAAGCCATATCTCGTTGCGCCTTTGCCGGCCCAGCCGGCAATCGTTCGTACCGACATTGAACGGCGTCTCCCTGTTCGGCGACGTTGCCGCCGGGCATTTGTGTTTCTTGGGTCAACGAAGACTCTCACAGGACTCTACTTATGTGGCTCGCTTCTCTCCGTCGATTGGTAGCTCGCAATTCCCGTTCCTCCCAGGTAAGGCACTCCCGCCAACAGCGGCGGATTGTGCCTACGCTTGAGTCTCTCGAAGAGCGCATGCTGCTCACGGCAAACCCGAATCCAATCAACGTCGGTGCCGGCGATATGGTGGGACTTATCGCCGCCATCAACCAGGCGAACTCCGATAGTCTAAACAACCTCGACGATACCATTGTCTTGGCGAACAGCACGTACACGAGCAGCGGCAGCGTCGATTCGACCAACGGGCCGAACGCGCTGCCGGTAATCACGGCGACGAACCTCACCATTCATGGCAACGGCTCGACCCTCGATGGCGCGTTCATGGGCCGCCTGTTCGATGTGGGGTCGGGTGCGGGAGTAACGCTCGACAACCTCACGATCACCGATGGTTTGGCCGTGGGTTCGCACGCTCAGGGCGGCGGCCTCTTCAATGACGGCGGCACCGTCACGATGAACAATGTCACTTTCAGCAACGACATTGCCATCGCGACCGGCCAGACCACCGCAGGCGCTGGCAACAACGCCCAGGGCGGCGGCATCTACTCGAACGGCGGTTCACTCACGCTCACCAATGTCAACTTCCAGAACGGTACGGTGAGCGCCGCGAGCGGCACCGGAGTCGGACGCGGCGGCAACGCCCAAGGCGGCGGCATTTACGTCACGGGCGCAACGCTGACGCTCTCGGGCGGTTTGCTGAGCGCTGCCACGGTTCGGGCCGGCAACGCCAGCGTGGGCAGCGCAGGCGGAACTGCGGCGGGGGGCAGCATCTATGCCGAGAACAGCAACGTGACGCTGACGGGCGGCGCGACGATCATCAACAACGATGTCTTCGGCGGTGGCAGTGGTCCGGGCCTCAACAGTGGCCTCGCTCAAGGAGGCGGTCTGTTCATCAACGGGGGTAGCGTAACGGTAACCGGCAATGCGGCGATCACGACAAACACGGCTCACGGCGGGCCGGGCGGAGGAGAGGCCGATGGTGGTGGTTTGGCCGCCATCAACGCCCAAGTCACGGTCAACGGCGGCGCGACGATCGACCATAACTCGGCCTTAGCTGGAGCGGGTAATGCCGGCAGCGCGGGCGGCGTCGCTCAGGGAGGCGGAATCTTCGCCAGTGGAACCAGCACCGTTGCCCTCGGAGATGCCACCAGCGCGGCCACGATCAGCCTCAACACGGCCACGGGGGGCAGCGGCGGAGCGGGAGCGACAGGGGGCACCGGCACCGGCGGCGGCATCACCATCCTCGGCGCTCCTCTTACTCTCACAAATGCCATCGTGGAGTCCAACACCGTCAAGGGGGGACAAGCCGGATTTGAAGGCAATGGCGGAGATGCCGAAGGCGGCGGACTCTTTATCTCCGGCATCAACGGCAGCAACAGCGCGACCGTACTCAATTCGACCTTCTTCGATAATGTCGCCAGCGCACAGAACGCCGGAACCGGTGTCATCGGTCTCATCGGGGGCACGGCGCAGGGCGGCGGTATTTACACCGCTTCCAGCACCCTGAGCGTCCTCAATTCGACGTTCGCCGATAACGCCGCCGCCGCCGGCACGAACGGCCTTCCCCCGAATACCCCCAATGGTGGCGGCGCGGGGCAGGGGGGCGGCCTGTTCGCCACCAGCGGCACCCTCACGCTCATCAACGATACCATCGCCTCGAACTTCATCCAGGCATTCACCGACCGCGGCACCTCGGCGGGAGAAGGGGCCGGCGTCTACGCCGCCCCCAATACCCTCAACCTCTTGGAAAACACGATCATCGCTCTCGATGAGGTGTTCAGTGACTCCACCCATAGCACCACTCCGTCGTTCAACTCGGACCTGGTCGGCACCGCCGTATCGAGTGACCACAATCTCATCGGCACCGATCCGCAATTCCTCGCCCCCACGGCTACCAACAGTCTCGGACTTTCTGGACTCCTTCCCGTCGCCGCTCCCGGACAGTTGACGCCGACGCTGCCGGTGGCCTGGAACAGTCCCGCCGTCGCGCAGGGCAATGCTGCTGCCGCCACGACGATCGCGAACGCCGAGGGCTTCACCGACGTCTCCCAAGCCACCGATCAGCGCGGTTTGCCGCGTGTCATCAACGGCATGATCGACATCGGTGCCACGCAGAACGGTCTGCTGGTTTCCGGCACCGCCCCCACAACGGTGACAGCCGGCCAGAACATCACCTACACGTTGACCGTCACCAACAACGGACCCAACGCGCTTACCAACGTCACGCTGTCCGATCCGCTGCCCGCCAACACGACGTTTGTGTCCGCCACGACGCCGGCCGGTTGGACCCCGACCACGCCTGCGGTCGGCCAGAACGGTACGGTCTCGTTCAACATCGGCACATTGGCCGCGAATACGACCGCCACGTTCACGGTCGTCGTCCAGGTCGCTTCCAACGCGACGGGCGGTTCCAACATCGCCAACACCGCCACCATCACCTACACAGGCGATGTCAACCCCGTCAGCCCCAGTGTGACGCTCAACACTCAGGTGGCCGGTTCGACCACGACCGACATCACGAGTCAGATCGGCATCATCAGCACGCCGATCTTCCCCAACGTGTTCGTTGGTCCCACCGCCCTCATCCAGTTCGACCTGTTCATCAACGGCAGCGGCAAAACGTATACCGGCCCCATCGCCCTGGTCCTCATGGGACTGCCGGCCGGCGTGACACTGACGAATGCCACAGGTACGGATAGCAACGGCAATCCCTACATTGACATTGTGTCGGCCAACGGAACCTGGAATCCGGGCTTGTTCAATGCCATCATCGCGGCCCTGGAGTTCAACGATCCAAGCCATACGCCGATCACCTACACTCCCCATATCGTGCAAGGGATCTGATAGAATGTTTCCATCGCGCCGAGCGAGAAGGCTGCTTCTCGCTCGGCGGACGGGGAACCCCTATACCGCCCTCACCAAACCGACTGACACCCGATGGAAGACCCTTTACAGACGGCCATTCGCCAACATCAACGCGGTTTCCTGCACGAAGCGGCGCGGATGTATCAGGCTATCCTCGCTCGCAATCCCAATCACGCCGACGCCCTGCACCTGCTGGGCGTGGCCGCCCATCAACTCGGCCAACATCCACAGGCCGCCGAGCTAATCGGGCGGGCCATCGCGCTTCAGCCGGCGATGCCGGCCTACCACGCCAACCTCGGCGAAGTCTGGCGCGCGCTGGGCCAGATTGAGCGAGCCATCGATTCTTGTCGCACGGCCTTGCGCTTGCAGCCGAACTATGCGGAGGCGGCCAATAATCTTGGCCTGGCTCTGCTCGCGCGGGGCAACATCGCGGAAGCGATCGATCAATTTCGCGCGGCTCTCCAATTCAAGCCTCATTTCGCCATGGCCTACAACAACCTCGGCAATGCCCTGCGCCTTCACGGCGATCCCGTTGCCGCGATCGCTCACTTTCGCCAGGCGATTCAGTGCGATCCTCGCTTGGCGGAGGCGCACACCAATCTCGGCCAGATTTTGTGCGAACAAAACCAACGGAAGGAATCGTTGATCCATTGTCGCGAGGCCGTGCGCCTGCGACCGAACTTTCCCGAGGCGCTCAGCAATCTCGGCAATGTTCTCCGCGAGTTGGGCCAACTGGCGGAGGCCAAGACGCATTACACCAACGCACTGCGCCTCAATCCTGACATCGGCATGGTCTACAACAACATGGCCCAGGCTCTCCAGGAGGAAGGCAGGATCGACGACGCCCTGGCCTGGTATGAGCAGGCGCTGCGGCGCGATGCCAAGACCGCACGGATTCACTGCAACCTCGCCAGTGCCCTGGAAGAGCGCGAGCGTCACGAGGAAGCCATCGCGCGCTACGAAATCGCTCTCCGTCTGGACCCCCAATGCCCCGAGGCCCATAACGGTCTGGGCTTCGTCCACCACGAGGAGGGGCGCGATGACGAGGCTCGCGTTCACTACCAGACAGCTTTGCGCCTCAAGCCCGACTTCGCTCCCGCTCACTGCAATCTCGGCGTGCTGTTGGAAGAACTGAATGACCTGGAGGCGGCGGAGACGTGTTTTCGCTCCGCCCTCCAGCATGATCCCGAACATGCCGGCGCACTGGCTCAACTGGCGACCATCCTCCGCGGCAAGCTGCCTGCGGAGGACTTGGCCGCGCTGCGCCGTTTGCTTGCCGAGAAGGATTTGCTCGATGGCAAGCGTGCGATCCTGCACTTCGGTTTGGCCCAGGTTCTCGATGCCCGCGGCGAACATACCGAGGCCGCCGAGCATCTGCGCCAAGCCAACGGCTTGAGCCTCGCCACCTGGAGCAAGCGCGGCGAGAATTACGATCCCGCCAGTCATGCGCAGTTTGTCGCGGAGATGAAAACGCTTTGCACGCCCAACTTCTTCGAGCGTGTTCGCGGATGGGGTCTGGAGAGCGAGTGTCCCGTGTTCATCGTCGGCCTGCCGCGTTCGGGAACGACGCTGCTGGAGCAAGTGCTGGCCAGTCACTCCCAAGTATTCGGCGCTGGCGAACTGCGCTACACCCGAGACGATTTCGAGTCCTTGCCGTCGGTCCTGAACAGAGCAGAGAGTCCGATGAAGTGCATGGGGCAACTCGACCGCGAAACCATCCAGCGTGTCGGACAACGCCATCTCGATCGGTTGCGCGCCCTCAACGGCACCGCCGCTCGCATTGTGGACAAAATGCCGGACAATTATCTTTATCTTGGCTTCCTGGCCGTTCTGTTCCCTCGGGCGAAGTTCATCCACTGTCGCCGCGATTTGCGCGATGTGGCCGTGTCGTGCTGGATAACGAACTTCCGCCACATTCGCTGGGCCAATGATCCCGGCCATATCGTCTCCCGCTTCCGCGAATATCGGGGGATTATGGAACACTGGCGAGCTACGCTGCCCGTCTCTATTTTCGATGTCAGTTACGAGGATACCGTCGCCGACCTGGAAGGCGTTGCCCGCCGACTCGTGGCCTGGTGCGGTCTGGATTGGGAGCCGGCATGCCTGGCGTTTCACGAGACGAAACGGCCGGTACGTACTGCCAGCGTCACGCAAGTGCGTCAACCGCTGTATACGCGCTCGGTTGCGCGCTGGAAGCACTATGAAGCAGCGCTCGGTTCACTGTTCGCGCAGCTTGGCGAACGGCCGGCGTAAGCCGGCTGGTATAGTGTCCACCAGTCGGTCGGGGGAGCCTGTACCAGCCGGCTTACGCCGGCCGTTCGCCATTTCCGCGAGGGCGACTAGATGATTTCGCCATCTTTTGAGATCCTGTATGAAGACAATCATTGCATCGCCATCGTGAAGCCGAGCGATGCCTTGACCACTCATTACGAGGGTCGCGAGGAGACGCTGGACCGCGTGGTCAAGACCTATCTGAAGGAAAAACACCACAAGCCCGGCAATGTCTTCCTGGGCGTCGTGCATCGTCTCGACCGTCCCGTTTCCGGCGTGCTGCTGTTTGCCCGCACCAGCAAGGCGGCGGCGCGTCTTGCGCAGCAGTTCCGCGAAGGCACCATCGAGAAAATCTACTGGGCCATCGTCGAAGGCGAGGTGAAGCTGACGGCCGGCTCGCTGGAGGACTGGCTGCGCAAGAACGAAGCGATCCATCGTGTCGAGATTGTCGAACCGCAGGAGAAAGGTGCCCGGCAAGCGCTGCTGCACTATCATCGTCGCGCCGTCCACGGCGGTCTGACCTGGCTTGAACTTCGCCCGCAGACTGGCCGCACGCATCAGCTGCGCGTCCAACTCGCCCATCATGGCCATCCCATTTACGGCGACGCCAAGTATGGCGCAATACACACGTTTGGCCGAGCTATTGGCCTGCACGCGCGGGCGTTGACTTTTCTGCATCCGATTCGCCATGAGCCGATCACGCTAACGGCCGAGGTGCCGCGTCCCTGGCGTGGCCGCTTCGCTTACCTGTTCCGCGAGGGCCATCAACTATGAGCGCCGCCTTGCTCGATGCGATCCGCGCTTTGATCCAGCAGGACATCGGCAAGCGCGGATTGGCCGCCGACCCCGCCGACAATCTGTTCACGGCTTGCCCCGGTGACTTTGAGGCGGCGTGCCGAAGCATTGCCGAACATCCGCAGCCGGCGCTCGCGGTTGTCACTGGCTTTTACATCGCTCAGGCCGATCCTCCCTGCGGCGAAACCGATGGGCCACTCGGTGCGCTTTTTCTGGCGCGTGCCTTGACGCCTCTGGGAGTGACGATTGCACTGGTGACGGATTCATTTTGCCGGCAGGCGCTCGAAGTCGGCCTGAAGACATGCGGGTTACGCGATCGCGTCCTCGTGTTGACGCTCCCGCCGGCCCACGCTTGGCCGGATTACTTGGCTCTCGAATGGCAGTCGTTTCGCCAACGTGCGGCGTTAACGCATCTCGTGGCCCTGGAGCGCGTGGGACCAGGCCAGGATGGTCGCAGCCGCAATATGCGTGGGCTGGATATAACCGACAATACAACTCCTGCATATTTTTTATTTACGGAGGCTGCTCGTCCGTCGCCTCGTCTTGTCACCGTGGGCATCGGCGACGGTGGCAATGAGATTGGCATGGGTAAAATCGCGGCGGATGTAATTCGCCGCAACATCCCCAACGGCGGACAGATCGCTTGCCGTGTGCCGGTGGATCACCTTATCGTCGCCGGCGTCAGCAACTGGGGCGCTTATGCGTTGGCGGCCGGTGTCGCTTTGCTGCGTGGCCAACGCTTGCCGGCGTCGCTGTTTGACATCGAGCAAGAGTGTGAGTTGCTTCGTATCATGGTGGAGAAGGGGCCGCTGGTGGATGGTGTCACCGCGCGTCCGACCGTCTCGGTGGACGGCCTATCGTTTTCGGATTATGTCCAACCGTTACGCCGGTTGGGGGAGTTGATGGGGGCATGACGATGGGCGATTTGCGTCAAGCAACAGGGACCGAAGTGCGACGGCAAGCCCGCGCCGGTTACCTGACGGGACCGACTCCCGGACTGGCGTTGGGTTACGTGCAGGCGAACCTTGTCGTCGTGCCGCGCGACATCGCCTTCGATTTTCTGCTCTTTTGCCGGCGTAATCCGCAACCCTGTCCCGTGCTGGACGTGACCGATCCCGGCTGTCCCGAACCGTGCCGCACCGCCCCCGGCGCGGACCTGCGTACCGACGTACCGCGTTATTGCGTCTATCGCTACGGCGAGTTGATCGATGAACCGAATGATCTTCTTTCCTGGTGGCGCGATGACCTCGTGGGTTTCTTGCTGGGTTGTTCATTCACATTCGAGAATGCCCTCTTGAATGCGGGGATTCCGGTGCGGCATATCGAGCAAGGTTGCAACGTGCCGATGTATCGCACGAATATCGCTTGCCAGCCGGCGGGCATTTTCGCCGGTTCAATGGTTGTATCAATGCGGCCATTGACGCTGGCGCAGGCGGAGGCGGCGACACGCATTTGCCGTCGTTTCCCGCTTGCCCACGGCGCGCCGGTGCATGTCGGCAACGCGGCCGCCCTCGGCATCCGCGACATTGCACGCCCCGACTTTGGCGATCCCGTCGAGATTCGTCCCGATGAGGTTCCCGTGTTCTGGGCGTGCGGCGTGACACCGCAAGCCGTCGCCATGCAAGCTCGGCCCTCGCTTTTATTGACGCATAAACCCGGACACATGTTTGTTACCGATGTGCGCGATAAGGAACTGGAATGCGCCCGCGGAACGTCCTCGGGCAGTGAGGGCGATTAACCTTTCGCAGCCCGCCTTCTCCATCGATTTCCGCTCCTCGACATTGAGGCGAGCAAGAAAAAAAATCCCCAAAGCGGAAGCGCGTTTTTCTTGACGGCTGCGCGCTGTTTGGGATACTTGGCAATGAGCCTTATTCGCTCGCGCATGTGCGCAACCTAATCAGATGTTCGGCGAAGAAAACACACCAATGGAACAACAACCGAATACCTCCGGCTCGTTCGACTGGTCGAGTGTTGCTCCCAAGAGCGTTGCTCCCAGTGCTGAGTCCTACCAATTGGCTCTGCATGAGTACAACGCGGGACGGTCCTTCCCAGAGATCGTGACCCGCCTGGAAGAGCAAGGGTTGCCTTCGGAGTTAATCCCCGAAGTGACCACGGCTGTGGCGAAGGACCGCGCGTTCTTTCTCTACTCGGCCGGGAAGAGCCGGGCCGAGGTCGTCTCCGTTTTCATTGCGCGGGGGTTGAGCCGAGTCGACGCCAAACAAATTGCCGCTGCGGTCGATCAGTCGAGGGAGGGTGCATTTGCGTCAGCGGGGATGGGGAAGTGGCAGACTCGTTCGTTAGTAACGGGCGGCGTGTGTCTGATGGCCGGGCTGGTGTTGTATAATTTGGTTCGCTTGGGTGTGATGCTTGTTCCGGGCGAGTTGGTAGCGGGGTTACTAGGCGCCGGTCTCCTATTATCAGCCTACGGTGGAGTATACGTCGTGTTCCGCGTTAGGTCGCTGTAGCGCCACCCCAGGAACGTTTTTGAACGACGGTAGCCTGTCCGAATAGATGCCCGGCTGTGCCGGACGCCCGGCGCGCACCGCGATTGCCGGACGCATCTCCATTAGCCACCCGTAAGATCTTTTTGTCCCTGGGCGACCAGCCAGTATCCGGCCAGCGGCTATGGTACTGCGGTCGGCTCCGTTTCTGCCAACCGCAACTCCACCTTCTTTAACTCGTAACCCAACTCCCGCACACGCCGATGCAACTGCTTCTCCTAACGCTCCCGTCCTTGCTCGGCGTAGGCCGACTCCATTTGCTTGCCATACGCCATTCCGTGACGCATCCAGGTGGTACACGTTCCGAGCCAACCAGAGAAGCGAACGGTGGGATTTGGTGCTTGCGTGGCGGGGCTGTTCGCTCGTAGAATCGCGGAGTGGTTGCGGGTCGGCAGGCGTTTATTTCGTGATGGTGTGATGCACACAATCCGACCTCGGCCCTGGACCTATTTCACAGGCGAGACGCTTGATGGGAAGCAAGTCCTCCTCGGCTGGGTCACCGACTTCATCGGAGTCCTGCTCTTTGATAAAAAGGGGGAACTCGTCAGCACTAACGAGTACCCCTTGGGTATTGATTTGCAGCGGGGACTTGGCCCCGCAGTGGAGGCGATTGCAGCGAAGAAGATCCGGGTAGTGAAGCGTGAACTTGGTTTCCGCCGCGGACCGATCCGCGTACAGCCCTTCTCCGTCAATGGCTGGAAAGTGCGGCTGAAACGGTTCCCGGACGAACTGGAAGAGTTTCTGTTCGATCCAGACCGATACTCCGAGGACGAGGCCAGACTCTATCGGACGGATATCGAGCGATGGAAAGTAGAAGGGAATAGCGTCCTCGAATGGGGCAATCAGTATTACCTGGATGGGGAAGGGAATACCATCTGACGAACAGCGCCGTCCAGGATCGTTTTTGAACGACGGTAGCCTGTCCGAATAGCTGTCCGGGCTGTGTCGGAAGCCCGGCGCGCACCGCGATTGTCGGACACATTTGAATTTGCTACGGGTAAACTCTCTTTTTCCCCTGAACGACCTGCGGCTACCCCTCCAGCGGCTACGGCACGGCGGTCGGCTCCGGTTCCGCCAACGGCGACTCCACCTTCTTCAACTCGTAGCCCAACTCCCGCGCATTTCGCTGCAATTGCTTCTCCTGACGCTCCCGTACCTGCTGGGCGTACACGGCCTCCTCCTGTTGGACGTAGCCTTCCCCGTAACGCATCAGCTGGTACGCGATCCGAGCCAACCTGAGAGGCAAACGGGGGCATTTGGTGCTTGCGTGGCGGGGGTGTTCGCTCGTAGAATCGCGGAGTATTTGCAGGTCGGCAGAGATGGAAAGTCCAGAGGCTCGTGGTAGCGTGGCCCGTGCTTCAATCCAATAGTGGTCTACGCGGCGTGCTGGTTGTCGGTATGGACATGGTTTTCCGCCGGACGGCACGTTGGCTAGACCGCTCTACGTTAGGGTATGTCGATGGTTCCGGTTGTCGCCCCCCGGTTCGACCTCGATGAATGCGAAAACGAGACGGAACGATCGTTCGTAGAGGCTCTTCACGCTCGCGCCGAGGCCGGTGATTGGTTCGCGGACGTTTGGCGGGTACGGGCCGACTGTATTACCCTATCGGTTTGCCCGTCCGACGATGACCCGGCGTACAACTGCGTCCTCCGCGCACTGCGAGTGGATTTCAACGGGTCCACGGTGTGGTTCGGTCCGGACGAGACGTACCAGTTCGCGACTAACCTGGACCCAACCCGCCGCAGCGTGTCCGTCCTGTCCGGGCGTCCGGTGGGAGAGTTGGCGGCGGCGGCCGCTGACTGGTTGGAGCGGGAGATGCGGCGGCCCATCGCTCGTCACGAATGGGATCAACTCGACAGCCGCGGTGTCGCGCCTCGCCTGTGGGTGCTGGCAGACACAGGCGAGGGGTTGGTAGTCCGGGGCCAGCCACCACCGGACGCCCGTCGTCCCGATAGGGTCGTCTTGGTCAGGTAGCAGGGCCGGGCCGAACAATTCGCTAGTGCGATTCGTCACATCGGAATGCTCTGTAACACTGGCTGACATGGAGGCCCCCTGACGTTACCTGCTGTTCCGACAGCAGTCGGCTACCTCAGTGTGTGTGGTGGGTAACGGCCGCGTGCGAAGCTCGTGCGACAACGGTAACCTTGGAGAATTTCTCCGGTCGTGACAGCGTGAGCCGACACGACGACGGCCAGCAGCAACGAGGCTTAGTCTTCATCGCTACGACGCAAGCCGCATCGCTGCATCAATTCCGTGCATACCGAACCGTTGACGATGCCGCCGAATTGTCCCTGTTCGCTCGCCTGATTCTCGAAGTGATTCCACCAGTGCGGCCCCTCGCGCAACAGCGTCACCGCGCCGACGACCGGCCAGTACAGCAAACCCATACGCAACATCTGCCGAGTGTGGCCGCACTCGTGCGCCAGGATTTCACTGGCACTCGCGAAAGGGGAAGCGCCGGCGTCCGCTCGGCGAAGATGATCGCCGATGCGCCCGGCGGACACTTCAACCGGACGATCGCGCGAAGCCGGATCGCTCACCTGTTCGCGCAACACATCCTCGGCGAAGTCCCAACCAACCGCAATGACCTCCGCCGTCCAGGTGATGCAGGTGCCGCGAAACATAAAGCGCGGCCAACGACTGTCCATATCGCGGCGATGCGTGGCATGGACGCCGATGATGCGCCAACTGCTTTCTATCCGAGACTTGCCGTAGATTTGAAAGGCAGGCGGCCCGCCTAGCCGGTGCAAAGCGCTGGTCGCCAATCGATTGAACATAGGAAAATCTATTAGGTGCTACTGGCCGCCATCTTGCGGCGGCGAAGCGTTTTGCCTGACTCGGCGCAAGGCCGCTTTCTCCGCGCGCTTCTTGCGCTTCCGGTACAACTCCAGTACCAGGGCGGCCCTTCGTTTCTCTTCTTTATCATACGAGTTCATGCAAGCCAGCGCTTTCCGCTGCCAGCGGATGGCCTGATCCAATTCGCTCCGGACTGCGTGGGCCGCCGCTAACCGGGCGAAAGCCCGTTGCGAGGTGGTAGCGTGCGGATCAAGGCGGCCGGCTTCCTCGTCGGCACGGGCGACATTGCGCACCGTCGTGTCGGGACAACTCGAAAAAAGCTCTACCAGGGCAAGCCGGCTCTCGGCATTCTCCGGTTGCAGCCGAAGAACGGCCTCGTAGTCGGCGCGAGCGCGGGCATACTTCTTCGTCTCCGAATACAAACTCGCCCGCTGATGGAGCGCCGCCGCATGGTTCGGGGCGAGTCGAATGGCCTCACTGTAGGCATCAATCGCGCGACCCAGATCGTCCTTCTTGAAATAGGCCCACCCCAGCATGAGGTGCGTGGTCGCGTTGTTCGCATTGAACGAGTGGTAGGCATCCAGGCAGTTGACGGCCAAATCGTAGTCGCCGCGCCGCATCGCCTCCTGCGCCAGCGACGGCAGCAGCGTGATAATCCACAGGACAAGTGCCCGGCGCACAATCTCCATGACATCCTTTGGATACGCCTTTGTCCGCGCGGAAGCGAGGCACTTCCGCGCGGACAAAGGCATGCGGTCTACTGAATGTTTCGCTGATCGGCTCGACGAGCGAGGCGGAATGCACGCGAGGAGCCGGCGGCGTTGCCCTTCTCGCAGCGCACGATCGTCGGACAATCGCTGCTTACCGGACCGTCCTTGATGACGCGAACGAACGGCAGCAAAATCGGTTGGTCTCCCTCCGCCGCGCCGTCGCCGTTTTGGAGGCGTTCGGTGTCGCGTCGCCGTCGTGCTTGCTGGAAACGAAATTCGTTCCACAATTTGCGGAAACGCGGCGAGCGGGCGTTGCGGAAGAGAGCGACCTGCAAGCGCGAACGTGCTTCTTCACTCTGGCCGGACAGACGCAACCCCTTGACGAGTTTGCTCAGCACTTCGACATCGTCGGGCGCGCGCTCGGCCGCCTCACGCAAGCGGGTCAGTCCTTCCTCGGTCTGCCCCAGACGCAGCAGCAAAAGACCGTGATCGGCGCGGCATTTGATATGACCGGGGTCGAGTTCGAGGGCACGGCGATAATGCTCCTCGGCGCGCTGGAGGTCATCGCCTTCCGCCGCCTGCAAAGCCGTCGCCAACAGGTAGTGATAACGAGCGTTGTCGGGTTGGTGCCGCAGGGCGGCCGTCAGGTGCCGGCGAGCGTGCTTGTATTTGCGGCGTTTGAGATGGATTTCGGCCAGGCGAGATTGTGTTTCCTCAGCGGCCTCGGCCGGGAGATAACGAAAACGCGACAGGCGCGTGAGAACCGTCACGGCGTCGCGATGGCGGCCGACTTCCTGATAGCGTCGGCCCAAGGCGAGAACGTGATCGACGAGATTCAAGTTTGGCATCATGGCGCTGCCTCCATGCAGCTTGGGGAGAAATGTCCCGCGAACGCCCATGATAACCACCTATCCCAATCAAGCAAGACGAATCAACACCGATGGAAGACGACACAATTTGCGCAATTCGGGTGGAGTAGAGCGCGGCGGTCACTCTCTCTTAACGCCAGCCGCGACGCGGCGTATAGTGGGCCATTGTGGGGAGACATTATGAGCGTTAATGGATTGCCTCGAATTCTCGTTTGCGCCAACCAGCCGGCCGCCCTGTCCGAGGTGCGTCATGTCCTGGCCGGCACGGGCTGTGAACTCACGGGACATCTGCTGGGAAATCCCGATCCAGACAGACTGAGCAGTTACCAGTTGATCGTGATTGAGGGCAGCCAAAACGGGGGCACCGCCTGGGATCTGTGCCGCCGGCTGCGCGATCGCCTTGATGATCTCTTTGTGCCGATCCTCTACGTCACCGACGATCCAGGTCCGTCCGCTCGTCTGCGGAGTTTCGAGGCGGGAGCCGATACTTATCTGATGCGCCCCCTGGCTCTCGGCGAACTGCTGGCGCAGGTCAAGGCGTTGCTCCGCATCAAGGACGCGCACGATCGACTGGCCGGCAAAACTGCCGAGGTCCATCGCATTAACAAGTGTCTCCAACAATTGCACCAACAGATCGATCATGAGCTTCAATTGGCGCAGCGTATCCAGTCGAGCTTTTTGCCGCAGAAATTGCCGGAGGTGCCGCGTAGCCGTTTCGCCGTGCATTATCTTCTGCGCGATCGGGTGGGCGGCGATTTCTACGACGCGTTTCGACTCGATGAACATCACGTCGGGCTATACGTCGCCGATGCGATGGGCCACGGTGTGCCTGCCAGTCTATTGACCATCTTCGTCAAGAAGGGCGTGCGCGCCAAGGAAGTGTTCGGCCAACACTATCGTCTGGTTCCGCCGGAGGAAGTGCTGCAACGACTCAACAAGGATCTGATCGACCAGCATCTGTCCGAGCATCCGTTCATCACGATGGTGTACGCGCTTTACAACCATGAAGAAGGCACGTTCCGCTTCGCGCGGGCGGGACATCCCTATCCACTGCATGTGCCGCGTGAGGGAGAGCCGGCGTTCTGGCGTCAGGAGGGCTTGCTGCTAGGGGTGGTCGATGCCGCTTTTCCGGCGCGCACCTATGCGGTGAAACCAGGCGACAAGGTGCTATTGTGCAGTGACGGCATCGATACCGGACGCTTCGAGGGGCATGCGCCGGGGGCCGATAGTCTGTTGGCCTGCGCCGCGCGTCATCGCGCGTTGCCGATTCAGAACTTCGTCGATCGCCTGGCCCGCGATCTTTTCGGTGCCAGCGAGCAGCCCGACGATCTGACGTTGCTGGGCATGGAAGTTTGCCCCTGATGGGCGTTATTCCGCCGTCTTCTTCAGTCGAGCCGCGACGGCTGCCGACAGACGCGGATTGGACAGCAACTCCGCGAGAGATCGCTCGGTGAAGTGACGAACAACCTCGACCGGACCAACATTACCCATGATCCCTTGCACTGCCCGATCTAGTTCCGCTTGCTGGGCCGTGTATTCATCATCCTTCAAGCGACGGACGCGATTGATTAACGCCGTGACGCGATCGTGGACCTTGCGTTCTGCCGCTGTATCAAGTCCGGCCACCAACCAGCCAACTTGCCCCGCCACTTCATCGCGCAATTCCTCTTGCTCCGGAGCGGGCAGTTTGCGGATGGCGTCGAAGGCGTCCGTCATTTTTTCGCGTGGATCGGGAAATTCGTCGGCGAAATCGGTGAGATAGCCCATGATCTGGCGCGCACTCAGGCTACGCAAAAACTCCGCCGTATGGCGACGAGCCTCGTCGGTAATTTCCACGTCCTCGAACTCAGGATTCTCTTTGTCGCGTAATTCTTCGAGCGCCAGCGTCAAGTCCGCGGTGCGAACTTCGTTGTCCTCAAGGAGCGCCTCACGCAAATCCTTGAGCGCTTTCTGATACTCCGCGCTGACCTTGGTGGGCCGAGAAGCCGCCGCCTTCGGAGCGGTCATGGGAGCGAGCTTCGCCAGGTGTTGAAGCTGCGGCCGCGTGAGTTTGAATTGATTCAATGTCTCCAGGGCTGTCACTTCTAAATTGAGTTGATTAAGGTCTTGATTATCCGCTTTGACCCGTTCTGGCGGTGCTGACGGCTTATCGGCGGCCAGCACCACCGGTTTCGCTTCGGGAGCAATAATCTTGCTGCGCTCGCGCTGAGAGGCGGGATGGACTTTCCCGCAGGCGGTGAAGGCTGCCGGCAGGAACACGATGACAAGAGTAAACGCGAACGAACGCAAGATGTGCATGGCGGACCTTTCGCAAGTTGGGGCGAATGCAACCGTGTCATGAGAAAGGGTAGCTGTTATTTCAACCCGCCGCGATGAGAAAAGTTCCGTCCGTCCGCTTTTGCGTTCGACAAGGAACCGGCAGATGATCGCGCTTCTCGTTCCATTTCAATTGCCGGGCGCGTCATCCTGCTGTTACAGTTGGCGAGGATGCCGGCATGGACTGAGAACGAAAGAGAGGTTTTGATGCCTGCCATTCTGATTACCTGTCCCACGACGGGCAAACCCGTTGACACGGGGATTTATCTGGACAAGCACACGTTTGAAAACCCTGGCACGGTCATGGAACACAACATCCTTGCCTGCCCCCATTGCGGCGAGGAGCACACATGGGACAAGAAAGACGCCTATCCGGAAGGCGAGTCACCGAAGTAACCAAGATGCACGACGAATGAATGACAAGCCCGGAGCGCCAGCGACGGGATCTTGCTCCCCATCGCTGGCGCTCCGGGCTTGTCGTCAAAAAGTGAGTGCCTTAGGCTATTTCTGAAAGCGCGTTACCTTCGTGGCTCCGGATTCCAACTCGAAGTGATAACCATCGGAGAACGCCTCGGCGAACTCCTCCTGATGCGACACGAGCAGGATGCAACGCATCTGACTGCGGAGGTTCTGCAATTCCTGAATCATCACTTGCCGGCCCTGACTGTCGAGACAGCCGAAACCCTCGTCGATGATGACGGATTCGATTGGCCGATGCTGCCGGCTGGCGTATTGGCCGATGCCCAGCGCCAGACTGACGGCGACGCGGAATTTCTGGCTGCCGCTGAGGAAGGCGACGTTGATAGGTTTCTCACCCGTGCTGCGATTGTACGCCTCCAATTCGAGCGCCTTGGCCGCATTGCCTTCGCCGTTGGCCTCGCCGCTCAGCTTCAAATAAAGCTGGCCGCCGGACAGCCGATCCAATACCGCGTTGGCGTATTCGATGACTTGCCGTTCCGCCTGGCGAACGAGATGAAGCTGCAAGCGATCGCGGCCGAGCAATTCGGCCAAGGTCTTCTGCTGCTTCCATTCGCCTTCGAGGCGTGTGAACTCCTCGCCGATTTGCTCGCGCTGTTTGCGATAGCCCTGCAAGAGTGCGAGTTGTTGGCGTGTCTCGGTGAGAGCCTTGTCGCGCAATGCTTCCGTCTGCTTGGCTCGGTCCAATTCCGCTTTCACCTCCGCCGGATTCCGGCGCGCCGCCTCCGGGAAGGTCTGCTGCTGTTCTTCGAGCGATTCCACTTCCTGACGCAGCATGTGGAGGTTGAGACTCGCTTGCTGTAACTCCTTGCCGCGCTGATCGGTGCCGCTGGCTTCGAGGTCGGCGCGTTCCTGATCCCACAAGTTGTACTCGGCGGAGCCGATGCTTTCCGCGGCGGTCTGCCAAGAAGCCGGCAACGCTTTTTGGTTGGCGGCGATCGCTTGCCGAGCGTACTGGCTTTCCAGTTCCTTGTTCTTCAATTCAAGGTTGATGCGGTCGAGATGCGTCTGCTCCTGCTGGCGCTCGCGCGTCAGGCGATCGATGTCCGCACCGGCGGCCTTGTCCTGGGCGCGCTTGGTTTTCAGGTCGCGTTCAAACGTGTCAAGATTCAGCTTCAGGTCGGCGTGCTTTCGCCGCACGGCCTCGCGGTCAGCCGGCAAATCGGCTTGCAGACGCGAGAGCGTAGCGAGTTTGTCACCCTCTTGCGTCTTGAGTTTATTCCATTGTTTGAGGGTGTCTTCCGCTTTCTGCCAGCGCTGGCGCGCGGCGGTATGGCCTGCCGCCTCCGTGCGCAAACTCTCCAGGTCTTGCGGCCCTGGATAGTCGGTTTTCAGCCAGTCGGCCGGCGGCGTCCTGCTGATCCGTCGCTGTTGTTCTTCGGGCAGTTCCGCGTAGGCACGAGCGCAATCGCCCTGCAAGCGTGTCACGTCGGCGAGTGCCTGCTGCATCTGGGTCTGAGCTTCGCGGTAATCCTCTCGCGCCTCACGATAGTTCTCTTGCGTGCCTTTCTCTTCCTTACGGAGATGCTTTTCCTCCTCGCGCGCGGCTGCCAGATCCGTGACCGCTTTTTTCAGGCGTTCCTCGATCCGCCTTACTTCATTGTCGCGCCGGCGTTTCTCGTCCTGAAGATGTCCCGGCGTCAATTCCAGACCGCAATGCCGGCAGACCTTGGAGCCGTGCATCTGCGTGATCTCTTGCAGACTATCCTGCGCTTGCTTGAGCAAGGTGCGTGCTTCGGTCTCGTCGTCTTTCGCCTGCCGTGCCGCTCGGTCGGCGGCCTGCACGAGCGGTTCCAGACGTTTCAATTCGCCGTTCAATTGCTTGCCATGCGCCTCAACCTGCGCCAACCGCTGTTTCGCCGCCTGCTCGCGTCCCACCGCTTGCCGCAGATCTTCGCGGTACGCTCGAAAGTGCGTCAGTTGCGGGATAAGTTGCGTCAGCATGGCGAGCTTTTCGTAAAGGACTCGCGTCCGATTCACTTCCTCGGCAGCATCGGCCGGCAGCAAAGCGAGTTCCTTCTGGATCGCTCCCAACTCCGAGGATTGCCGCTCGTACTCCCTGAGTTTTTCCATTTGCACGGTGGCATCGAGCAGTTGCGGAGCCAATTCGCGCTGCCGTCTTTCGGCCTCGTCGATCTGCTTGAGCAGCACCGCCCGCTTCTCGCGCTCTTGATGGAGCGCGCTCTCCAACCGCGCGAATTGCTCGCTGGCCTTGTCCTTTTCGTGCAGAAATCCCTTGCTCTTGATCTCCGCATCCCGAATGGTGCCGCGCTGCTTGACGATCTCGCGCAAGCGCGGCAGCACGTCGCGCAAATCGCGCAGGCGTTCCACCGCGCGCTCGATGGCGGCCGAGTCTTCGAGCAGTTGCTCGGCGCGCTGCCGGCGCTGCTGGGCCGTGGCGAGTTTGCCCTGCAAGTCCATCCACCCACGCGCTTGTAGTTCCGTCTCGCGCAAGCGATCGACTTCCGCGCCCGCCTGTTGGCGAATTTCTTCGGCCGTGCGGATGTTCTCTTCCGCTTCCGCCACTTGCTCCGCCTTGACTTCCGGTGTCGCGGCTAAGCGATCCGACAGGCTCTCCATCTTGCCGCGCAAGGCTTTGCGCTTTTCATCCGCCAAACCATGCAGCCGTTCGTAGCGTTCCAGATCGACGATGCTGGCCAACACCGCGCGCCGGCCCTCCGGCTTGGAATCGAGCAATTTGTCGGCCTTGCCCTGGAGCAGCAGAACGGAAGACGTGAATGTCTCGTAGGTCAAACCGATTTTCTCGTCGATCCATTTGACGAATTCGGTTTTGTAATTGGTGCCCTCCACGGCGACCCAAGGATTCTTGCCCTCCTTGGCTTCATAACGATAAATCTGCTGCGTCGAGGTCGGCGACCCGCGCGCCGCGCGGCGAAGGGTGCGGCGAATACGGTGAATGTGATTGTCGAGCCGGAAATCGAATTCGATGGCCAGGCCATCGCTGTCTTTATTGATGAGTTCGATGGCGTGTTGACTGCCGCCGCGATGATGGCCGAACAGCGCGTAGGTGACGGCATCGAAAATGCTCGACTTGCCGCTGCCGTTGAGACCGGACAGCATCCACAGCGTGGCGCCGCTGTCGAAATGGACCTCTTGCTCGTCCTTGTAGCAGAGGAAGCCTTTGAGTTCGATGCGTTGCGGGATCATGCCTGCATCTCCTTGATGTGCGCTTCGGCCCGTGCCAGCACGCCCTCGCGGAACGAATCGTCGAAATTGGTCAGTTCTTGCGCGAGATATTCCTGAACAGTCTGCTCGAAACTCTTCGCCGGATTGGGCGCGCCGCCGACCAAGGTAATTTTATCGAGCGTGTTGCGCTCGAGGATCTCTCGATCGTACCAGCGTGGGAAGATGTCGCTCAGTTTGCGCAGAATCTCCTCGCGGTTATCGAGGCCGGCGGTATACGTGCATGTGATGCGCACCAAATCATTCTGGGCATCGGGGTAGCGCAGTTCCAGTCCGGGGATTTCGTCCTGCGGCGAATGGATCTCGATCTCGTAAATCGGCGTCGTCTCCAGCGGCAGCACCACCGGCTCGTCGCGCAAGCCTTCGGGACCGACATCGAACAAAACGACTCCCTTTTGGTCGTCTTTCTCGCCAAGATCCATGCGCTCGATGCTGCCGGAGTAGCGGACGTGCTTCTGCCCGCCGAGGAATTGCGCGCGGTGAATGTGCCCCAGCGCAATGTAGGCGAAGCCGGTCGGCAGGTCGGCATCCGAGAAGACCACATCCTCCTGCTCGCTGATGCGAAATAGCGTGGGCAGTTCGCTGCCGCGTACATGAACGTGGGCGCCGAGGATCGTCTGCAAGGTCGGATCGAAACGCTTGTCGGTTTGCAGAGCGTTCAAGCGTTGGGTGTACGCGGCCATCAGGTGGCGATTTTTCTCATCGAGTCCCTGATAACGCTGGGCGTGTTCGTCGATGAGATAGCGCGTCGGCGTCGGATACGGCATCAGGATGAATTGCACGCCCTGGCCGGTTTCGCGGTCGGCCAGGCGCAACAAAGTCGGCCCGGTGGCGAGATAAAGCCGGCCGGACGGAACGACATCGCCAAACTTGCCGGCGCTGGGCGCGGCCAGGTTCATGGCGTGGCGCAGCGTTTGACAGAAGTTCTCTTTGTCGTGGTTGCCGGTCAGCGTGAGGATGGTGCCGCCGTCGCTCAGAAAGGGCTGGAACACCTCTTGCAAATGGCCAATCGATTCGCGCAGAGCGTCTGGCCCGGCAAGTTCGCTGAACAGATCGCCGGCGACGAGTAAGACATCCACCTTTTCCGAACGGCAATAGCCGGCCACGCGCTCGACCGCCTTGCGCAGATCGTCCGTGCGATCAATGCGACCGAGACGGTCGGCCAGGTGCCAGTCGGCGGTATGCAAAATACGCATGAGAATGAATTCCTATCGGGCGGCACAATTTGATGTATTGTCGCACAAAGGGCTACGGATCATCAAACTCAGTAGCGGCGTCCGCAACGGAAATTTCATCGACCGCATCGGCGCCGCGCAGCGCCCACGGCGGAAACGGCACCTTGACCAGCAGCGGCTCGCGGAAACTGTCCTGGATGAGCAGTTTCTCCTCCGGCAGCAGCATGGACGCTTTCTTGCGGGCGGATTCGCTGAGAAAGCGCCAAACCGGATCGCCTAGCTCCAAGGAACCGCTTTTGCCCAGCGCGCGGATGCCGGCGTTCTCGATGACGCGCCCCGATACCAGCGAGGCTTGCTGCTGCGCTCCCAACAAGATGATGCCCTGCGAACGCATCTCGGCGGCGACGCGCTCGATCAACTCGGTGATCGGATCGTGCGAACCGCGCGGGGCGAAGCGGTTCAACTCATCGAGCGTGACGAGATAAATGAGGCCGCGCTGCGCGTGCGAGCCGGTGCGCTCAGCCACGAGTTGATCGAAAATGGCGGCGACCACGAAACGCTGGAGCGCTGGCATCGCCGAGAGGCCGTTGAGATCGACGACGACGGGATCGCGCGAATCGCGGGCGCGAATATCCAGCGGTTTGCCCTGCTGACTGTCGCGGCGGAGAACGCCGTTGCCGTCGTAGACGAGCCGAAACAGGCGTCGATGAAGTTTCCGTATCGTGGCCGTGTGATGCGACGGACCCCACGGCGAGCCTTCTTGCCCGCTCGCTACGTTGCTTACCAGGTCGAGCAGCGCTTGAAAATGGGCCGGACGATCCGGGCCAGTCACGAGAATACGGTGGCGGGTGTTGTCGCGCTCTACCTTCTC
Organism: Gemmataceae bacterium; assembly: GCA_035553375.1. Lineage (GTDB taxonomy): Bacteria > Planctomycetota > Planctomycetia > Gemmatales > Gemmataceae > JAJPHU01. The sequence goes on along the minus strand of DATNCY010000105.1, from coordinate 17,416 downwards.
CTTCGTCAGCCACAGTTCCATAGCCAGGGCGAGCGCGCCGAAGTTGGCGTCGCGCACGTCTTCATCGGCGAACAGATAGCTGAACAGACCGCGCTCGACCACGTCGCGAAGGCTCCAACTGTAGGCTTTGACATCGGCTTTCGGACGGCCGGTATTGATGGGCACGTCTAAATTGACCTGTTGCGGAGCGTAAAAGGTTACATTTTGAAACGGAGCCGGATCGTCGATGCCCAGCGCCTGCCAGTCGTCGGCGTATTTCGCCGGATCGTAGCGCTTGCTGCGGCGATCGATGTGGAAAAGGTCGAAGTTTTTGACGTTGAGAATGATCGGTACGATGCGCAAGCGGTCGCGGTCGGCGGGTCGTTCGCGCTGTTGCCGGCGTGCCTCGCGCAGCAGCATGTAATTGAAATGCAGCAGCAAACTCGATTTCGTGCCGCGACCGGCGACGCCGTTGACGTTGAGATGGCCGCCGTTGGCACCGAGGAGATAATCGAGATCGACGCAGCCAGGACCGGCGAAACGATTGCCGCCGTTGCGGACGCGACCGACCACGAGCGGGTTCTCGATCTCATCGAACGAATAGGCCATGCGCGCCTCGGCCTCGCCGCCGAGAAACACATCGCTGCCCTCCAGCGGCGGAGCGAAAACGGCCGGTTCGGTGCGCAAAATCGTCACCTCGGCGTAGGTAAAACCAGGCGAATCGAAGGGCGGTTGATAACCCACATCGCCATCGTGACGGTCGAATTCCTCGCCGAGATCGCTCTGCCGGCTCTGGCGATAAACCTCCCGGATGAGTCCGTAAAATACCAGTCGTTGCTCGCCGATGGTGCTTTCGGTGCGGACAATCTGCGATTTCTCGACGAGCGTATCGGGCGCGACCCAGAAGTAAAATTCCTCGCTGGTCGATTCGCGGTGCGGCGGTGAGGCGACTTTGCCAATGGCACCGATAGCCAGCGGCGTGGGAGTCGGAGTCCGCGATAGGATCGGAATGCCGTCATTCATCGTTGAATCCTCCGAAGATTCCGCCTCACAACCCGGTCAAACGGTAAAATCGCTGAGCCAACGTGGTCGGCGGCGTGAACAGCGATTTCAGACTCTCCTCCGCTCGCACGATCGGCTCCATCGATACCGGCGCTCGGGCGTAGCTGCCCTGCCGACAGCGTAGATGCAGCAGGGCGTTCGAGACCTTATTGAGATAGTCGAAGTTGCAGCGCTCGCGCTCGAAGTGGGCACAACTGATCTCAACGCGGACGACGCCCCAATTTGGCATGGCCCCGTGTGCGCCGTCGAGTTTGAGATACCACGACACCACGGGCAAATGTTTGCTCGGCAACTGAAAAGCGGGCGTGCGTTGGCTCGGCTCCAAGCCGTATAGCACTTGCCAACCGCGCGGATGCAGGTAGTTCTCGCGGTGCTGTTTGATGACACCGATCACGTCGTAAGAGGACAAATCGGACTGCTGCATACGGCCGAGTCGCCCATCGACGAGGCTGAAGGTCGTGGGATCCTGATACAGCGCCAATTCTTCCAATACGGCCATTTCGTGCTGACAGCGGACACGGGGTTGCTCGCGCATGCGCTCGAAATCGTGCGTCAGGCCGCGCTGCCCGGCGTCGAGTTCCGGCAGATTGGCCGGCAGCAGCCGCAGGTCGATTTCACGCAGCGCCGCGGCAAAGATTTCAACATCGTGCCAGGGAAATGGATCGACGATGAGAGAGACGACGCGCTCGACGTGAGCAAACTCGCGGCGCAGCGTCCGGCCATCGATTCCCATGCACACGCCGCCGATCTCGGCCAAGCGGACGGGAATAGGGTGGCCGAGCGCATCCTGCAACCAGGCGACGGTTTCTCCATAATGGCAGCCGTCGATGAAGCGCCGCGGCATCGCGGCGGGATCGACCGTGTCCGAGGCGACCGGCTTCGCTTCCCAGGCATCAGGCGCCAACTCGAAATCGAGCGTAGCCTTCGTGGTTTTCTCGTTCTCGTCGGGAGGCGCGTCGAGCGGCGGTTGTACGACGTATTGCCGCAAACGCCGTCCGCCGTAATGAAGGAGAAAATCCAGACTCATCGCCGCCTCGTTCGAGTGTCAAGCCGTCGCCAGCGCTCCGGGTTTGTTAATTCGGCAAGTTCAGATTTCGCAGACGCCAACGCATCGCGTCGCCGCTGACGAGCAAATGGCTGGCGAGATGATGCTCAAGAAACTGCGCCGTCGCGCGGAATTGTCCCGCGTAATGCTCGTGCGCCATCCGGCACACCGACTCCGGCATGAGCAACTCCGCCGCGAACTGGTTGGCCTCGCGTTCCATCCGCGGTAGTGACAATGCCTTGTCACTCGACGGCTTTTCCTCCTCGCGCACCATCTTGCCGTCATCGTCCTGAATCAGATACGTTTCCACATCGTTCGCGACGTCCAAACGCGGCAAGAAATGCAGCAAGTAATGTCCTAGTTCGTGCGCCGCCGTGAAACGACGGCGCGGCAAGGGATCGTCGCCGCGAACCACGATATAACCGCCGCGTGTATTGGCGAATAGAAACCCAGCCAGCGGCGAAGCATCTTCGAGCAACTCCGGGCGCTGTATATTCCAGCGTGACAGGAATGCACCGGCGACGGCGCGCGTCAATCCGAGAACCTCCTCATGCACCAGATTGTACGTGGCGATGAGGCGATCCAGCGGCACCGGCGCGATGGGGCGATGGGCGAGAGGCGGCCACGGCAGATCGGCGGCGGCGAAGAGCCGCCGGATCGCGTCCGCGACGAGAACGCAATCGTCGATCTGTCTCACGGTCGCCATCCCTTCGATGTTCGACCGGCCCATCGCCAGCAGCACCGTCGCTTGCCGGAAGGCACGCCAATAGTACGGGCTGGCACGGACGCCGAGCGTGGTTCGCCATTTCTCGAAATGCGGTAGCCCCAACTCTTCGGGAACCGGCGTGGTATCCGTTCGCAAGCGGCTGTTAGTCTCTCGATCCGCCGCACTCAATCGACCACCCAGAGCGCTATCGACCTGCAAACGCGCGGCCACATCGCCCACAGTCAGAGGCGGCGGGTCCGCGCCGGAAGGTGCCGCACTCGGCAGATGCTCTCGCAACAGATTCTGCACACGGGCAGCATCCGATTCCCACTTTGATGTATGTTCACGCATCCAGGTTCGCTCCGGGTCGAGGCCGGGGGCGGCTATCCTCACCTTCTTATTGTCGCGCCGGCTAGATTGCGTTACACGATTCTCGCATAATTTTCGACGGCGAGGAAATGCAAGTTGGCGGAGATTGCGGGATATGACGGATAACCAGCCCGCAGCGCTGGGAGAGGCGGGGTTGCCCCGCCCCTACTTCCCTTGCTGGCGCTGCGGGCTGGTTTTGTCGTTGCTCATCGCCACGTCAAGACGCGGAAGACGCCTTCCCGTCGCTTGATGCGCTCCGGTAGCGTCAGCAGGCGATCGCGATAGAGACTAAGCACCAACCCCACGGCGAAGAACAGACCGCCGCCGACCATGATGTAAACGGCCGTGGTTTGCAGCTTCTCCGGCACGCGGAGGAACAGCACCAGACTAACCAAATAGAGGGCGAGCAAGATGGCCCCGCTCATCGTCGTGGACTTGATCTGGCACATGAACCCCGTGGCCAACAGCAGCAGGCCCGCCGCCAACATGCCCACCTCGTTGATGGTGTGGAACGTGTCGAAGTTCGGTTGCGCGTAGCGGCAATAGAGGACGGCGACCGCCAACGGCATGGCCACGAGCAGACTGCCGAAGAACAGGCTCACGCTGACCAGATCGTTCTGCCGATCCTGTTCGCGGAACCAGCCGAGATGACCGACGACGAGCAACAACAAACCGATCACCACGCAAACGATCTCCAACTTTTGCGGCATCGTCAGCGTGCCGAGAACGGCCAGAACCAGCACGACAAGAGCGGCATTGGTGACACTGGCGGCCACGTACCAACGTCGCCAACCCTCTTGCCGCACCAGAGCCACGGCCAACAGGCTGATGACGATGAGCGAGAACAGCAGCCGGATCAGCACGGTTTTGCCGGCGGTTCCTCCCACGAGTTCGCTGAGAACCATCAATGCGCCGGCGACGAAGGCCAGCGACAGCAAGGCGTTGCCGCAGTGGAAGGCGGCGCGGGCCATGCCGGCCAGGTTCATATTTTCCAGCACGGCGAAGCGATAAGCGATCAACAGCAACAGGCCGACCACGGCGAACGTCAGAATGTAGTATTCCTCGGCGACGCCGCCATATTTGAGGAGCTGCCAGACGGCGGCGCAAGCGGTGGCCGTGCAAGCGTAGACGCTGAGGGCATGTTTGCGCCAGAACGCTTCGAGCAGATAGAACAGCGTCGCCTCGGCGAAGAACGTGGCCAGCGACAGATTCAAGGCGTCATGCTCGATCAGCAAGAAACCCTTGAAGGCGGCACCGATGCTGGAAATCAGCATGACGATGGTAGCGGCGTGAGCGACCCATAGCAGCGGCTTCTCCTGCGTGTGGCCCTGGTAGAGCCGAGCCGCGGTGAGGTAGAGCAGCGGAATGAGCATCAGCAACGGCGCCTGACCTTGCCAGTGCATTTCCGGGTAGGCCACCTTGAGCAAGCCGGCCGCGCCGGCGAGTGTCGCGGCACCCGTGCCGAAGAAGTATGTCATCGACAAACCGGGACGCGAATGGCGAAATAAATGCGCCGAGGTGCGGCAGGACAAAGCCGCCGTCAGCATGGCCACGACGTAGGTTCCGGTGAGCGCGTACTGCGAAGGCAGCACCGTGGCGCGGAAGTGAAGGAACACGCCAATCAGCACCGGCAATACGCTCAGCGACAGTCCCAGAGGCGAACTCGCTCGCAGCAGAGGCGAATTCTTCTCGGCCATGTTGACCAGGGCGAGATTGGCGAGGAGACCCGTCACGGCCATGGCGATGATGAGGACTTCCATCACCGGCAGCTGCCAGCCGAAATGCGCCACGAGAAGATCCAGGGCCAACACTTCGGTCCACAGTAGCGCGAACACCGCCAAATAGATGTAGACGCCGATGCGCCGCACCACGAGATCGGAATAGGCGTAGGCGTAGGTGCCCGCCAACACGAGACAGAAAGCGAGCAGTTTGCCGCTCTCCGTGGTCACGATGTCCGGCGGCCTGGATTCAAAATAGCGATAAATCGGCTCGAAGAGGGGATACAGCCAGTTGCCCCAGATTTGCGCTACCAGAAGCAGGAGCAGTCCCGCGCCCAGAACCGCATGGCCCGACCAGAAGAAGGCCAGTCCGAAGCGCCGCCGCGAGAACGGTCCCTCTCCTTCGGCGAAGATGCGCTCGGCATGGATACACACCAAGCCAAGACAAACAAGCAGCGTACACGGCCCGGCGATCTCCCAGAATCGCTGCAAATCGCGGTCGGCGAGGATGAGTAGTCCGGTCATCGTGACGCCGCCGACCAACACGTAAACGAACATCGGGTCACGCAGCAGCCGCGCGGACACGGCATAAAGCACACAGCAAACGAGAGCGGGTATCCACAGATGACCGCCTTGGCTCAGGGTGATAAGCCCCTGGGAGTTGTAAAACCACAAGTTGAGCGGCATGAGCAAGCAGGCCAGCAGCGTCAAGGCGCGGCCGGCCATTTCGTGACGGGTGTAGCTGATGAGCGCCCAGCCGCCCGCGAGAAGGGTGAAGTTGGCGATGCCCATACAGACAGCGAGGACGCCTTTGTTTTGGAAGATGCCCTCCGCCGCCAACCAAATGACCAGACCGAGAACGAGCAGCACACCGCCCGAGACGAGCAGCCATTGGATATTGCGCGGATCGAGCAAAATCTCCATCACATTGCGTCGCGGTTCGGCCACCGAAGGCGCTCGCCGTACACTCGCGGACGCCGGAGCAGCGGGCAACACCGCCGGAATGCGTTGGCTATCCAGCTTGCGCCGCAGGGCGGCAATATGGGCGTTGGCCTCCGTCAAGCAGGCGTCCGCTGTAGACAATGTCAGGCTTTTGCCATCGCGTAATTTTTTTATCTCGAAGCCCACGAAGATGAAATAGCGAAGTTGGTGCGTGGCGGTCGTGTGCGCCGGTGCGCCGCATTCGCCGCACTCCTTGGCCTCCGCCGCGATGGGCCGCTTACAACTCCAACAGATGTGGGGTGAAGGCAGCCGCATATCGGTGAGGATCGGCTCGCCGGCTTCCAGACTGCCGCGCAAGGCGCTGTACTTGGTTGTGATGTCGTGATACGGCTCTTTGCCAAGAATGCCGTCGGTGTGCCAGCGATTGAAACATTGCTGGGCGAATCTTACCGCCTGGATCAGATCGCTGCGGTCGATGTCTGTACTCGGCGACGCTGTTGTCATCCCTCACCCCCTGAATGGACCTGGGCGATACGAACGGTGAAAATGCCGCTCTGTCTTCTCAAGGCTCCGCACGGGCCGAAATGTCACGCGAATTATTTAGGGCGCTAACACAATGGCGAGCCTCCCGCGTGAGCGAGCCTCCCGCGTGAGCGGGGGGAGGATGCAGCCACTCCCCCCGCTCACGCGGGAGGCTCGCTGTTGTGTTAGTGCTTCTTATTCTTGTCATACACGATCTTGCCGCCGACGATGGTTACGACAACTTCCGTCGCGGCGATGCGATCGCGCTCCGCTTCCGCCAAGATGTCGTGCGACAGAACGACGAGGTCCGCGAGCTTGCCCACTTCGAGCGAGCCGCGATCTTTCTCCTGAAACGCCGCATACGCCGAACCCAGCGTGTACGCCGCGATGGCCTCACCGACGCGAATCTTTTGCTTGGGAAACCAGCCATCGGGATGCTTGCCGTCGAGTGTGCGGCGATTAACGGCCGCGTCGATGCCGAGCAGCGGATTGAGCGGCGCGACCGACCAATCCGAGCCGAACGCCAGCCGCGCCCCCGCATCGAGCAGTGATCGACACGCATAGGAAGAAGCACAGCGTTTCACGCCGATGCGTCCTTCCGCCCAGCGTCCGTCGTCAATGGCGTGATACGGTTGCAGCGACGCGATGACGTTTAACTCCTTGAAACGTCCATAATCCTGCGGCCGCAGGTGCTGGGCGTGTTCGATACGAAAGCGGCGGTCGCGCGGCCCGTTTTTCTTCGCCACCTCCGCGAAGATGTCGAGCAGTTCCGCGTTGGCGCGATCGCCGATGGCGTGGATCGCGATCGACAGCTTGGCCGCGTCCGCTGCCTGAATCTGTTCGCGCAGATGCGTCAACGGCGTCACGTACACGCCGGTCTGACGTTTTTCGTGCAGGTACGGCTCAAACATCTTCGCTGTGCTGGAACCGAGCGAGCCATCGACAAAGCCTTTCACGCCGCCGATACGCACCCAGTCATCGCCGAAATTGGCCTCGACACCGAGCGCCGCCAGGCTGCGCCAGTCGGCCAACGGCCAACGCAGATCGATGCGCGTCGTTAGTTTGCCCTGCCGGGCCAGCTGCTGATAGAGCCGGAACAGCCGCCGTCGCGTTCCCGCGCCGCTGCCGTCCATGTCTTGCACACTCGTGACGCCTACTTGACGCGCCTCGGCGAGCGCGCCGCGCACCGCTTCGATGATCTCCGCTTCCGTCGTTCGGGGGAGAAGCTGTTCGACAAGGTCCATCGCGTTGTCGCGCAAGACGCCGCTGGGTTGCCGCGAGCCGGGCTTGCGATAGATAACCCCACCCGATGGATCGGGCGTTTCGGCCGTGATGCCGGCCAACTGAAGGACGCGGCTGTTCACCACGGCCATGTGACCATCGTAGCGGCGCAGATACACCGGACGATCGGCAACATACTTATCGATCAGCTCGGCCGTAGGTAATCGGCCGGCGAAGGTGCGATCGTGGTCCCATTCGCCGCCGAGCAGCCAGCGCTCGCGCGGCAACTTGCGATCGAACGCGCGCAGCCGTTTGCCGAACTCGGCTTCATCTTTGGCGTCCTTCAAGGCAACCTCGGCCAAGCGCAGCCCGGAGCCAAGCAAATGCACATGGCTATCGTAAAAACCCGGCACAATGCGCCGCCCATGCCCATCGAGAACGCGCGTCTGCGGTCCGATACACCGCCGCACGTCCGCGTTGTTGCCGACGGCCACGATGCGATCGCGAAGGATCGCCAGCGCCTCGGCCTCGGGCTGGCTGGGGTTGACCGTCCAGATTCGCGCATTGACAACAACGAGGTCCGCCGCGAGGCCGTTCGGGTCGGCGGCATTGGCAGAAATAGAGAGCCAAACGACGCATAGCGAGGCCGCCAAAAGACGAGACATGGGACTCACTCCCCGGTGTAGAACAGTTTGGTACGCCCACAGTACGCGAACGAACGGAAGCAAGCAAGGAAAAGCATTTCGGATGGACGATGCTAACAAGTGCCGGTGAATGCGGTACAGTTGAGGGAATCGCTTTTGCGCCGGCCGGACAACCTGCTATAGTAAGACTGTCTATCGACAGCCGAGTCCACCGCGAGCAACCGACGGCCCGAGACGATAGAGAGGTTCCACGCGATGCCATCCACCAAACGCCCTGTTCTGGATGGAGCGATGCTCCGGCAACGATTGGCCGCTCTCCGCCGGCGCATGCGTCTGGTGGCGACCGTTCGCGGCGCCGGCTTCTTGCTCACCATCCTGCTGGCCACCGCCGCCGTCGCCGGTCTGCTCGACTGGCGCTGGCACCTGCCGGCCCTGGTGAGGGCCATCGTTCTCGTCGGCACCCTCGCGGGGGGCATTTATGTCGCCTATCGCTACCTCCTTCGCCCCTTGCGGACTCCCAGCGATGACCTGAGCCTGGCTCTGCGCGTCGAAGAGGAGTATCCCGTCCTCAATGACTCCTTGGCCAGCACAGTGCAGTTCCTCGAACGCGGCACGCCCGCGGACGCTTCCTCCGCGCCTCTGGAACGCGAGGCGGTCAAACGCGCGCTCGCTCGAGCTTCCGGCTGCGATTTCAGCAAGGTCGTTAACAGACGCGGCCTTGTGTGGGCTGGCGCGTCGGGTGGTGCGTCCACGGTTTTGGCGCTGGTACTGGTTTTGCTCGCGCCGGCGCTGGCGATGACGGCGCTGCTGCGGCTGACCAATCCCTTTGGTGAACACGATTGGCCGAAGAAAACGCGATTGGAGATTGAGCCGCCGCGTCCGCGCATCGGCCGGAATGAGGCGTTTGAAGTGAAAGGGTTGGTCCACGGCGTCATTCCCGCGCAGGCGACCATCGTCTTTCGCTTCGAGGGTTTCCCCAATCTCGAACACCATTGCGACATCAAGGCGGACGAAACCGGCGTCGGCCATCTCGCCACGCAGCTGGAAGCCGGCCGCGTGCAACGTAACTTCCGCTTCCAGGTGCGGGCCAACGATGCGGTCACGCCAGAATATCGCGTCGAGGTGCTGCCGCCGCCCACACTCGTCGCGCTGGACAGCAAACCCTCGCCGCAGGTGCGGCTTTTTTATCCCGCCTACACACGGCTGCCCTCGCCGGAGTCTCTCTCGCCCGGCACGGGCACCATCGACGCCGTAACCGGCACGGTCGCTCGCCTGCGCGCCCGCGTCGATCGACCTTTGCGGCGAGTCTGGATCGAGTATCTGCCGGAAGATCCGAGTGGAGTGCTGGCCGTCGTTCTCGCTCCTCTGGGTGGACGGCATGTTCTGGATACGCTCGCCCTTTTCGCGGGCAGTCAGGTGTGGCCCCAGGTCGATGGCGTACTCGATGCCGACCGATGTACGTTCACCCTCGACTTCACGCCGGCCCTCAACGGCATGTACGCCCTGCATTTCGAGGATGAGAGCGGACTGCGCAACAAACGCCTTTTTGAGTTGCATCTGCACCCCGACCCGACCCCCCTTGTGAATCTCGAACGGCCCTCGACGGCGCGCGATATTCTCAATGTCCTGCCCACGGCCGAGTTGACGTTGGAAGCGTATGCCGACGATCAGCACTATGCCGTGCGCTCGATGTTTCTCGAATATCGCACGCAGCGCGACGAGCAACCGCGCCGCCTCTATCTGTACGATCCCGCCGCCGGGCCAGCGGCGTTGTTGTCGCCGTGGACGGGAGCGGCGATCCTGGCCGCGCCGCCCATGCCGCTGCACACGCAGCGCTTGGAGTTTCGTCAGAAGCTGCCTTTGCAATCGCTTCGCCACGCCGACGGCAGCAGTCTCCGCGAGGACGACACTGTCATTCTGCGCGCCTGCGCCGATGACTTCGACGATGTCCGGGTCAACAAGGAACCCGGCCGCAGTAACGAGGTGGAAATCCACATTGTCGGCCGCAATGCGCTCGATCTCGTTCTCAATCAGGAGCAGGCCAATGTGCAGCAAGAACTGGTGCGTCTGCGTGAGCGCGAACACGAGGCGATTCAGAAAGTGACCGAGATTGAGAATCGCATCAAAAAGGGCGACAAGCTCACCCCCGAGGACCAGGAAAAACTGCTGCAAGCCGAGCAACTTCAGCAGCAAATCCGCGAGCGTGTCGGGACGGAGAAGGAGGGGCTGCGTGGAGAACTGAAACGCATTTTGGATGCACTTAAGCAAAACGGCATGGAGAAGACCGCTGCGCAAGAACGCATGACCGATGTCTCTCGTGAGGTAAATCGCCTGGCCGAAAACGAATTGCAGCAGATTGAGCCGCGTCTGACCAATGCCCGCAAGCTGGCCGAATTGCTCGAAGAGAAAACGCGCGAGGAACGGAAGGCCCAGTTGGAAGCCCAGGCCAAGGAAGCCGAGCAGAAGGCGGCGGCTTCCGAACAGGCGGCCGACAAGGAACGGCGCGCGGTGGCCGAGGCGGAAAAGAAGGCCGAGCGGAGTGCCGGCGCCGCCGACAAGGCCCATCACGAGAAGGTGGCGAAAGCGCATCGCGAACAGGCCGAGAAACTGCGGCAAGAGGCGCGCGAACAGAAAGAAAAGGCGGAACGCGACCGTCGCGATGCCAAGCAGGAACCGGACCAGACTCAGCCGCGGCGGGCGCTCGCCGAGGCACGCAAGGCGCAGGAGGAAGTCGAGAAGACGCTGAATGATCTGCTCACACGCCGTCTGGAGTCGTGGACCAGTTCTCACGAAATCAAGGGCGAGGCCAACCGTTTGTTGGAAGAACAGAAACGTCTGGAGGCCGAGCTTGAGAAAACCCAGAAGGAGCAGGAAAAGGATGGCAGCACCGGGAACAAGCCGTCGGAACTGACGAAACCGCAGCTGGCTGAGTTGGAGAACCTCAAGGAGGCTCAGCAAAAACTGGAAGCACGCACCCGGCAACTGCTGGACAAAATGGACCGCGTCGCCAAACAGCGCAAAGACAAAGATCCCGAGACGGCTAACGAACTGAGCGATGCGTTGGACCAGGCTCAGAAAGACAACATCAGCGAGAAGATGAAGGAGGCGCGCGAGCAGATTGAACAGAACAAACTGAACGCGGCCCAGGCCAACCAGAAGCAGAGCATCAAGGATCTCAAAACGCTGGTCAAGAACCTCGAAGACAAGCGCGAGGCCGAGTTGGATCGGTTGGCCAAGAAATTGCGCGCGAAGGAAAAAGAACTGGCCGAACTCATTGAGGAACAGGAGCAGTTACAGAAAAAGGTCAAGGAAGCCGGGAAAATCGGCGATAAGGCCGAACGGGAGGAAGAATTGAAGCGACTGGCTCGCCGGCAGAAGGAGTTGCAGACGAAGACAGAAAACATGGTGAAGCAATTAACACGCCTGCGCGCTCCGCGCGCAGGCCAGACGCTGAGCAAGGCTGGGGGCCAGATGGAGGGTGCCGGCCAGCAGATGGCCGGCGGACAGCAAGGCGAGGATGAGCAGGAGGAAGCGCTCGAACGGCTCAATGAAGCCAAGCAGGAATTGCAACGCGCCCGCAAGGAAGCCGAGGAAGAACTTGGCCGCGAACAAATCAGCCGGCTCGCCGATCTCATCAAGCGTTTGAAGGAACGGCAAGAAGTCGTCAACGCCGAGACGACCCGCATTCAAGACAGCGCCCTGCGCCAAGGGGCGTGGAGTCGGGGGCTGAAGACGAGTTTGTCCAGTAACAGCCGGGCACAGAAGGGGCTGGGCGCGGAAACCGAGGAGGTCGCGGCGAAGCGCTTGACCGGCGCTCCGGTGTTCGCTCGTCTGGTGCATCGTGCCGCCGGCGCGATGGACGAGGCGGGGGAACGGATGGATGAACTGTTTCAGGAAGCGAAGGCCGTCGAGAAGCCCGATGCGAAAATGTTACCTGATGCAGAACTCGCTCGGCGTCAGCAACTCGCGCTGCGTCGCTTGACCCAGGTGGTCGATGCCCTCAAGGATGCGGCCGAGAAAATGCAGCAAGCGAAGGGCGGCGGAGGCAGCGGTCAAGGCGGCGAAGGTGGAGGTAGCGGCGGGGGCGGCGCTCCCGGTGATAGCATTCCGCCGTTGGCGCAGCTCAAACTGTTGCGCGATCTGCAAAAAGACATCAATCAACGCACCGAGACGTTCAAGAAAGAGCATCCCGATGCGAAGAAATTGGAAGAGAAGGATCGGGGCGAACTGCAATCGATCCGCAAGGATCAACAGGACGTGGCCGAACTGATCGACGAATTGACTCGTCCGAGCGGTGAGCCGGACGCCGTGGAGGGAGAAAAGAAATGAGCAAGCGTTTCCTGTTCGTTCTGCTCGCGAGCGTGATCTTCCTCGCTGGCTTGGCCCTGGCCGATGAACCTGCCGGACAGGATGAGCCGCCGGTGCGTCTCAAGAAAAAGAAGCCACGCGATGACGATAAGCCCAAGACCGCTCCGGCCAAGCCGGACGACAAAAAGAAGGACGACAAAAAGAAGGACGACAAAAAGAAGGCTGAGCAACCCGAGGCCGAGCCGGTGACACAGCAAGAGGAAGATAAGGAAGTTTTCCAGCGCGTCGTCAAGAACGTCCACAGTGTGGACGAGAAGTTGGCGAAGAACGATCTCGGCGAAGGCACACAGCAGACGCAGCGTGACATCCTCAAGGACATCGAATCGCTTATCCATCGCAGCGAGAACCCGCCGCCGCAGTCGGGCGAACAGCAGAATCAAAATAATGGCGGCGGTGGCGGCGGCCAGGATCAGGATAATAAGGACAACAAGGATCAGCAGGGCGGCGGGGGGCAACAGTCGAACGATCAACAGTCGAAGGGCCAGCAAAGCAAAGGTACGCCGAAATCACAAGGAAAATCAGGTAGCGGCGGGGGGCAACAGCCGCAGGGTAGCGCGGGCAATCGCGGAGGGGCCAGCGGTCAAAAGAACCAGAGTCAGCGCGGCGGCAAAAACTCGAAATCCGGCACAAAACCTGGCAGCGGCAACAGTCAGAAGCCGGGCGGGAAACAGTCCGGCGGCACGAAGGCCGGTAAAGGCAAATCCGGCGGGGAACAGCCGGGCGGATCGGGGAAGGACGGCGACGGCAAGAAGCCGGGCGGCCGCAAGGGCAAAAACGGCAACGGTGGCGGAGGCGGAGGCAACGACGACCGCGCCATGAATCACAATTCCGATCTGTTCAAGGATGTCTGGGGCCATCTGCCGGCGACGCTCCGCGCTCAGATGGACGCTTACTCGAATCCACAACCGTTCATGCCGAAGTATGATGATCTAATCAAGCGTTATTATCGCACCATCGCCGAACAGGGTCGTCGCAAGGGAGAGTGAACGATGTGGACGCGCCGACAGTTTCTCTCGCGCAGCAGCTTGGCCGCGCTGGGCACGGCGGGCACTTGTTTCGCCCTGCCCGGCGATAGTCGAGACCCTGGGGAAGGCCGGCAAGCCGTCCCAGACGGCTCGGCCTCCAAGGGCATGATAACGGCGAAGACCGATGAAGCCATCGACCGTGGCCTAGCCTTCCTGAACGCGCACGCCAACCGCGAGGGATACTTCGGCACCGGCGGCTACACCGGCAACGTCGCCGTGACGAGTTTGGCGGCGATGGCGTTCATGGCCGCCGGCAATGTGCCCAATCGCGGCCCTTACGGGCGCGTTGTCACCAACGCCCTCAAGTTCATTCTGCGCCAGGAGAACCGCGATCACAACCATCCTGGTTTTTTGCACAACCCCACCGCCTCGCCGCACGGACCAATGTACGGCCACGGTTTCGCCACGCTGTTTTTGGCCGAGGCGTCCGGTATGGTCCACGACAAGGCGCTGCGCGAGGAGGTCAACGAGAAATTGCATTTGGCCGTCAAGCTGATTCTCACCAGCCAGAGCCGTGACGGCGGCTGGCGCTATATGCCCGACGGGAAGGAAGCCGATCTATCGGTGACGATTTGCCAAATCATGGCTTTGCGCGGCGCGCGCAACGCCGGCATCGCCGTGCCGCGCTCGAAAGTCGATAAGTGTGTCGAGTATGTGAAGGGCTGTCAGGATCCCATCCAGGGATGGTTCCGTTACATGAAGCAAGGCGGCGGCGGAGGCGGCGCGCAAGGGTTCGCACGCACCGCAGCCGGCGTTTGCGCCCTATATGCCGCCGGCATCTACACGGGGTCGGAGATCCAAAAGGGTCTGGATTTTCTGCGTCGTTCGCGGCCCACGGTCGGCGGCTTCGGTCGGCCGGATATGCACTATTACTATGGCCATTACTACGCCGTGCAGGCCATGTGGACGGCTGGCGGGCGCTACTGGAGCGAATGGTATCCCGCTATCCGCGACGAACTGCTCAGCCGCCAAGGACTTGACGGATCGTGGATGGATCAAATTTGCACTCACTACGCCACAGCGATGGCGTGCATCATCCTGCAAATGCCGAACAATTATCTGCCGATTTTGCAGAAGTGAGCGACAGGGCGAGCGGCCGGCGTAAGCCGGCTGGTACAGGCTCCACCAACCGACTGGCGCAGCCTGTACCAACCGGCTTACGCCGGCCGCTCGCCTTTAACGCGCTGCAATCAGAATCACCGCTGAGCGCGGTGCCATGATGTAATGATCCGCCGGATGTAGCGTGACCGCGTGCTGGTCCTCGACGATGTCGTCCGGCGAGGACAAATTCGTATCCACCAGCCGTTTCCAGCGCCATGAACCGTGATGCGGCGGCAGATTGAAACGCTGGCTTTCCCAGTGGGAGTTGAACATCACATACAGCCCCGGCTGTCCATTTCCGCCGTGTAAATGAAAAGTCAAGGCACGCGATGCGCCCGTCCAGTCGGGATCGCCCACCTTCAGGCCATGCCAGCTTACTCGATGGACGAACTGCTCGCGGCTGAGCGCGAAGTGGCTCTTTCGCAGCGCGATCATCAGACGCACGAACCGCACCAGGCCCGCGTTCTTCCGCATCAGGTTCCAATCCACCCACGCAATGTCATTGTCCTGACAATAGGTGTTGTTATTGCCGTGCTGCGTGCGCGCGAACTCGTCGCCGTGCGCGATGAACGGCACTCCCTGCGAGATCATCAACATCGTGAAGTAATTCCGCATTTGCCGCTGGCGCACGGCGTTGATGAAACCGTTGTCCGTCGGTCCTTCGTGGCCGTGATTGGAACTGAGGTTGTCATCCCAGCCATCGCGGTTGTTCTCACCGTTGGCTTCGTTGTGCTTGCTGTTGTAACTGACCAGATCGTTGAGAGTGAAACCATCGTGGCAAGTGAGGAAGTTGATTGAATGATAGGGGTGGCGAACCGAGTCACCGTACAGGTCGAAACTGCCGCAGATGCGCTTGGCGACGGAGGCGGTGGCCCCGGCATCGCCGCGGATGAATTTGCGCACATCGTCGCGGTAAGCGCCATTCAACTCGGCCCAACGGCCCCAGGTCGGGAACTTGCCCATGAGGGATAGGCCAGCGGCATCCCACGCCTCGGCAATCAGTTTCGTTCCCGCTAGAATCGGATGCTCGGCGATGTCCTGGAGCAGCGGCGGATCGTCGAGAACCTTGCCGTTGGCTCCGCGTCCCAGAATGGCCGCCAGGTCGAAACGAAAACCATCCACATGCAGTTCGGTGACAAAGTTGGTCAGACTATCGATGATGAGGTCATGCACCAAAGGATGATTGCAATTGAGCGTGTTGCCACAGCCGGAGAAATTATAATAACGCCCTTCTTTGTCCAACATGTAATAAATATCATTGTCCAGGCCGCGAAAACTCAAGGTCGGCCCGTTCTCGTTGCCTTCCGAGGTGTGGTTGTACACAACATCGAGAATAACCTCGATGCCTGCCTTGTGAAAGGCCTTGACCATCTCCTTGAACTCACGCACCTGCCGGCCGACTTCCGCCGCATAGCCCGCCTTGAGGGCAAAGAACGAGAGGGGTGAGTAGCCCCAGTAATTTTTGAGCCATTCCCCGGTGACGGGACTGCGCCGCGCATGTTCCAACTCATCGAACTCCACGACGGGCATAAGTTGCACGGCCGTCACGCCCAGCGTTTTCAGATAAGGGATTTTATCGATCAGTCCCAGGAAGGTGCCGGGGTAGGTGACGGCGGACGACGAATGCCGGGTGAAGCCGCGAACGTGCAACTCATAGATGACTGTCTGGGCCAGGGGTGTGGCCAGTGGTACATCATCCTCCCAGTCGAAATCATCGGCGACAATACGACTGCGCCGGGTCAACCGATTGTGAGGGTTGCCGTGCGTCACGTCGGCATGTCCCCAGTGATGACCGCCGCTGAGGGCGCGCGCATAGGGGTCGAGCAAGATCGCGGATGCGTTGAAGCGATGGCCGGACTTCGGGAGGTTGGGACCGCTGACGCGGTAGCCGTAAAGACTATTCGACGACAGGCCATGAACGAAAAGGTGCCAGATGTCGCCGGTTTTGTTAATGCGTGGGTCGAGCGGAATTTCGGCGATCGGCTCCTCGCGTCCCTCGCGGAATAGTACGAGGGATACCGCCTGGGCGTGGCGTGAGAAGACCGCGAAGTTGACGCCGCCGTGCTGCGCCGTGGCACCAAACGGGTGACAGGATCCGCGCGCCGTTTTGAAGATTGGCGGAGGCGGGGCAAGACGCGCCAACGGCGAACTTTGAATCCGTTCATGTTCCGACGGCGGCGATACGATAACCTGGCCAAGCATGGTAGACCCCGTTGTGGACGGCGGAGAAACCAGGGGCAGGCGATGACCCGGACACACTGTCTCTCTTATCGGAAATTGAGGGTCAGAATCTCCGACCCGCGCCGGCGAATTGCTCGCATTTCTCTCTTATGCAATTGGGATGCCACAAATTGGAACGAATAGAGAAGAGAGTGGGAAAAGGGGGAATTGAGGATAAAACCACTTGCGGCCTGGCGTTTCACGCGAAACGCCCAATCATAAGCCGCATTAGGGGCACTAACCGAATGTGGCGGCACGTTTCCAACGTGCCGAATTTCCCGGCACGTTGAAAACGTGCCGCCACATACGGTTAGAGGCACGAACAAAATGGCGAGCCTCCCGCGTGAGCGGGGGGAGTGTTCACCTCCCCCCGCTCACGCGGGAGGCTCGCCAAAACGCGGGAGGCTCGCCAGGAGTGTCCGGTTTGAAACACGCCGCCCGCGCCTCATAAAGTTAGTGCCTCTTAAGGGCTTCCTAGCCTGTTACGCGAACAA
>DATNCY010000104.1:0-2970 GCA_035553375.1 Gemmataceae bacterium | reverse complement strand
GTCGGCGCCCTGTACTCGGGTTTCGCCACAGTCGTCGTGCTGAGCGCACTCATCCGATGGGGATTAGGGCTCGAAGCACTGATCACCACCAATCATTTTGACGCCATGGCCAAAATCCTGCTGATGGCTTCGATCATCATGACATTTTCTTACGCGAGCGAGTGGTTTACCGCATGGTATGCAGGATCCGCCGCTGACCGGTCGTTGGTCATATACTTCTTCACCGGATATTACGCGCCACTCTACTGGCTGTTGCTGCTGTTCAACTGCGCCCTGCCACAGGCATTTTGGTTTCGTACCGTACGTCGCAATATCCTTGGCGTCGTCGCGATTTGCATCCTCGTCGACGTCGGAATGTGGCTCGAGCGCATTCTGATCATCTGGAACACGCTATCGCACGACTACGCTCAATCCATGTGGCGACATTTTCATCCGACGCTGTCGGATTGGGTGCTGCTGATTGGCCCACTTGGGCTCTTCGCTTTCTTCTTCCTCTGTTACGTCCGTTTTCTGCCGGCGGTATCGATGTACGAAACCCGCAAACTTTGCCATGACGAGGGCGTCGCATGACAAGACGGTTTGCAGCCGAATTCGGAGATTCCGAAGCGCTGGTGGCCGCGGCCCGGCAGCTTCGCCAGGATGGCCACTCCCTGCTCGATGCGTTTACGCCGTTCCCAGTCTCGGAACTCGATGACATCCTTGAAGTGAAATCCTCCAAAGTCCGCTCGGTCATGCTGGTCGCCGGCATTGCCATGGCCGCTCTGGCCTATGGAATCCAATGGTACAGTTCGGTCGTCAATTATCCGCTCAACGTTGGCGGCAGACCGCTGAATAGCTGGCCTGTCTTCATGCTCGTCCCCTTTGAAGTTGGAATACTGGCAGCCGTCATCAGTGGATTGATCGCGTTCATGGTGAATTGTCGCTTGCCGGAATTGCATCACGAGGTCTTCGACGTCGCAGGATTTGAACGCGCCAGCCAGGATCGCTTTTTTCTGCTGACGGCGACAAGCGAAGCGGACGAACACGGGAGTACCTTGCGTCATGCGTTAGAACGGGCCGGAGCTTTCAGCGTATCAGAAATGTGGCAAGCATGATGAGAGCCCTCCTCATCCTTGTCATCCCTTTGATGCTCGCTGGCTGCGACGAACAGTCGATGATCCAACAAAAACGGTACGATCCCTATGAGCCGTCTAAGCTCTGGCGCAACGGCAGCGAAGCGCAACCGCTGCCATCCGGAACTGTGGCGCAAAGCGATCTGGCGCGAGACATGGAAGTCAAGGAGCCGCCACCGGTGACGGCGGCGCTGGTCGAGAGAGGAAGGCAGCGCTTCGACATATTCTGCTCCCCTTGTCACGGCCTTTCCGGTCGAGGCGATGGCATGATCGTCCAGCGAGGGTTTCCACCGCCGCCATCCTACCACAGCGCGCGCCTGCGGAGCGCACCGGCCCGGCATTTTTTCAATGTCATTACGAACGGCTTCGGCGTGATGTATCCGTACGCTGCGCGCGTCGAACCGCACGACCGCTGGGCCATCGTCGCCTATATCCGGGCGTTGCAGACTTCCCAACATGCGCAGCTCGCCGACGTCCCCGATGCCCGGGAGAAATTGCCATGACCATCGCGAAAGCAACACCGCCTGGATCGCAGGTCTCGCGCAGGACATGGTTCGCGATCGCCGCTGCCATGATTGCTGCGCTAGTTGTGGCGCTAATTGCAAGCGCGCGGCCAGTGGCTCAAGGCTGGCTAATCGGCTTCGTGATTTGGAGCAGCGTCGCGGTTGGCAGTCTCGTGCTGCTCCTGGTTCATCGCCTCACCGGCGGCCGCTGGGGCGATAGACTTGCCGTTACGCTCGTGCCGTGTGCCGCAACACTACCGCTTGCCGCGTTGGCATTTCTGCCGTTGGCATTCGGGTTGTCGGCACCGTACCGATGGGCCGCGGGCACCGCGAGCGCACGGCCGGACCTCGTCCATCTTTACCTCAACGAGCCAGCCTTTCTGCTGCGGACCTTCGTCGCGCTGATCGGCTGGTCAATTCTCGCCGTGCTTATCGTCCAGCGCCGCTGCAACCCGCTGACGGCAGCCATTGGGCTTGCGTTCCACGGCTTTATTATCAGCTTTGTCGCAGTCGACTGGATTCTTTCGATCGATGTCGGTTTCGGATCTTCGGCGTTCGCGGCCGGATTTGCGATCCAGCAGATTCTCTCAGCGCTCGCTTTCACGGCGGTCGTTGCCCCGGAACCGGACTCGGACACGGCGGCCGATCTTGGCAGCCTCTTGATGGCCGCGCTCCTGGGCACCGTATACATCGACCTCATGTCGTTCATTGTGAGCTGGTACGGCGATCTGCCGGAAAAGGCGGCGTGGTATTTGCGGCGTGGTCAAGACGGATGGAATTGGGTCATCCTATCGGCAGTCCTTATCGGTGCGCTCGTGCCCGTCGCCTTGCTGCTGAGCTCAAGACTTCGCGCGAACCGGCAGGCACTGCGGCTGGTCGGCGGGCTCATTCTCGTGGGCGTCATTCTACATGTTTTGTGGCTGATGGCGCCAGGTTTCGAACCCGGAGCAATTGTAGCGGCCCTCGCCGCTCTCATCGCCTTGGCCAGCCTGTCAATCGCGGTGGCCGATCCGGTCCGGGCGGAGATGAGAAGATGGACCCATGACAGATAACGACGCACGCCCGGAACAAAGCCCTGAGTCGCCCGAAGTCGCGGCGCGCCCGGTGGTGTTCACGGCCCTTTCCCTCCTTGCATTCGTCGGGCTATCGATCCTGGGCGCACGTATCTATTACGATTGGGAGATAAGCGGGCCGGTCAGCGTTGAGCCCAGGACTTTCGCAAAGCCGCGCCTCCAGATCGACGATGCGGCTGATCTGGCGAAATTTGAGAAGGAGCAGCGGGCCCAGCTCAATGCCTATGCATGGGTCGACCGCAGTCGGGATATCATCCAAATTCCTGTTGACCGTGCGATGGC
>DATNCY010000103.1:0-21735 GCA_035553375.1 Gemmataceae bacterium | reverse complement strand
AGAAGGGCATGAACAATCCCAAGTATCATGATATGTGCATCGAAAAGATGCGCACGGCCATCGACGCTTGCGCGGCGGCCGGCTATCCCAACGTCATCACCTTCACCGGCTTTCGCGAGAACATCCCCGACGATGTTGGCTTCAAGAATTGCGTGGCCGGCTACAAGAAGATCGTCGGCTATGCGGAAGAGAAGAAAGTGACGCTGTGTCTGGAGATGCTGAACAGTCGCGTCACCGAGAACATGAAGGGGCATCCCGGCTACCAGGGCGATCACACCGATTATTGCGTGGACATCATCAAGAAGGTCGGTTCGCCGCGTCTGAAACTGCTGTTCGACATTTACCATGTGCAAATCATGGATGGCGACGTGATTCGCCGCATTCAGCAGCACGCCGAGTACATCGCCCATGTGCATACGGCCGGCAATCCCGGCCGGGCCGAATTGGACGATAAACAGGAGATCAATTATCCGCCGATTATGCGGGCGCTCTTGGAGGCGAAGTACACCGGCTACGTTGGCCAGGAATTCATCCCGACGCGCGATCCGGCCAAGGGACTTGAAGAAGCCGTGGCGCTGTGTGACGTATGACGAGACATTGCCAGCCCGCAGCGCCAGCAAGGGATTTCCCTTGCTGGCGCTGCGGGCTGGCAAGACGGATTCAACGCGGAACTTGTTGAGGCGATCCATCGGGCGGTGTCGAATAGGTGAACCATTGTCCGATTGGGTTCTGTTTGTAGCATTCCGGGCATTTCGTCACCCGGAAGAGTTGGCCGCAGCCCGGACATTGTCCTTGACACTTGAAGGTGTCGAAGCGCGTGCCGCATTCATCGCAGGTCCAGTAATTGCCGGCGAGCGGAGAAACACCGCACGAAGGACAGGCAGCTTCCTTGTGTCGTGGTCCACTGAGGATGCGCGCCAGCAGCCTCGCTTGCTGAAGGCCGACGACGGCGCGAAACGCCACGAACGCAGCGATGATAGCCGGCCACCAAACTCCGGAAACACCATAGGCGGCGAGTATCAGAGCCACGATCAGCGCACAGCCACCCACCACGATGCCGATGATGCTCACGACCATCAAACTGCGGGCTCGCCCCATCATGAACCACAGCAGCGATTGCAAGATCTGGCCGCCATCGAGCGGGTAGACCGGCAATAGATTGAAACCCAACAAGACGAAATTGATAACCATCATCATCGTCAGATACTGGGCCAAGTCCGGGTAGACATCGCCCCAATGGAACAGATTGCTGACCAGAAACAGCCCAACCGTCACCGGAACGAGGAACACGTTCACCAGCGGGCCAGCGGCGATACTCCATAGCACGGCGCCCGGTTGCGGCGGCGGATTGACGTAGGCAACGCCGCCCAGCGGCCATAGGACGATGTGATTGGCGATCCCGCCGACCTGCCGACAGGCGAGGGCGTGGCCGAATTCGTGCATCAAGACGATACCGAACAGCGATAAATACTCGATCCAGTTCCACACGGGTCTGTCATATCGTTCGAGTTGCCCGCGAGACTGAACCTCAAAAAAGGCCACCAGCAGCCAGGACCAATGCAAATACACGTCGATCCCGGCCAGGCGGAATAAACGGAAGGAGCCATTGCGAGACACGATAGAACACCTCAGAGGAAGTCGCCTTCGCTGCCACTAGCTTTATTGTACGCAAGATCCTCGCTCTTACGTAGCGCGGCACGTCCCATCATTGAGCGGTGAAAGCCAAGGTGAACAACTGGCATCGGCTTTGCTCTATGGAGGAGAGAGGGATGTCTCCTCCTCCGCGCCAGGCGCGGTATCAACCGGACACAAACCAGGAGATGGATTATGAACGACGCAAAAAAAGACCTCGTGATCGGCGTCTTTGAGCAGGAGGCGCAGGCGGAGCAAGCGATTTCGGCATTGTGGCGGGCCGGCTTCGCGCCGGATCGCATCGATATGGCCAACCGCCGTATGGGTGTGGTCCCAGGTACGCCGCGTTTGCAATTTCAGAAAGATGCGGCCGAAGGCGCCACTACCGGAGCTGTGGCCGGTGCGGGAGCTGGCGCGGTGGCTGGCGCCGTGGCTGGCTCATTACTGCCCGGTATCGGCACTATTCTCGGCGGCATCGGCGGTGCCGCTCTGGGAGCTGCCGGGGGCACTTTCCTCGGTCCGTTTCTCGCCATGGAGATTTCCGAGGATGAGGCTCATCACTACTCCAACGCCATCAATCAGGGCCGGACTCTCGTGATCGTTCGGCAGATTGGACGTGCGGATGAGGCGCGGGACGTTCTCCGAGAACACGGAGGATGTGAGCTTCACGACTACCTCGGGCATACGGCCGTGCGGTGAGCTTTCCTGTTCCTTTGTCCGCGCAGCCTTTCACCCATTTTCGCGAACTTTTTGCCACTAGCCCGGAGCGCCAGCGATGGGTTTCCGCAACCCGTCGCTGGCGCTCCGGGCTAGCGACATGATTGCACGGCAGACGACAGACGGCTATGCTGCAACATGACGATCCTCAGTCGCGTTGGCGCCCGTCTCGATCTTTTGCGGTAGCGATCATGCCGGATGGCGATAAGTCGCAATCTCATCTCCCTGGACCAGCGCTGGCCGCTATTCCACCCGAGGCGCTGCTCGTTTGTCCGGAGTGCCGCCTTCCACTCCCGTCGGCCACCTTCGAGACGCACCTGCGCCAGGTCCATCGCATCTACCAGTTCCGCGGTGTGCGCCGCTCCTTCAACGATACCTTCGCCGCTCTGCTCGACGCTTTTGTCATCGTCCCGCCCGACGCCGAGGCTTGGCGCACGCTGGCGGCCATCGCGTCGGAGAATCAGGGGCCACGCGCCGAGGTCTTCCTGGCGACCACCCTCGCTCAGCTGCTCCTGCGTGTCTCCACGGATCGCCGTACCGCAGTGGTCGAGGCGCTGGGAACGATCATCGGCCGAAGTGGAGCGACCAGCCTGGCGGTAATGCTGGCCTCTGACGCGGAAACCCTCGCCCATCAACTCAGTCTGATTGTCATCGCCAACCTACCCCAACCGCTCGATGCCGTGCTGATTCCGCCCCTGCGCGGTCTGCTGCTCGACCGGCATCTGCCGGTGGAAGCGCAGCTCCGCGCTCTCGCCGCTGTCCTGCAAACCGCCGGTACGGAGGGTATCCTGGCCGAGGAATTGCTGCAAACTCTTGTCAAAGGTTTGGGCAAGGCCAAGTCGATCAAACGGCTCCGCCGCTTCGAGAGACTCGCCGGAAAGAACCCCCTCGTGGACGCGCTGTGCGGACAAATTGAGGACAAGCTGCGCATGAGTTGCCCGCGCTGTTCGATGGAACTGCGCCGGCCGAAGATGATCGAACACTTGTGGAGCGAGCATCGACTGGTTCTCGATGGCCGGCGCGTGCGCGAACCGTGGGCCATGATCGAGGAGTGGACCGAGTTGTATCTTGAGCGGCGCGATCCGGAGTTGCTCGATCGCTGCCGGACACTGGTGCAACGGCTCGATCCGGAGGAGGGACCGCAACGCCTCAACCGCTTGTTACTGACGCAGGGCATCGCCGACGAGGACGCCCGTCGCGGATTGACTGCGGAGGCCGCCGAGCGACATGCCGCCTGTTGTCCCTGGTGCTTCGGCATGGTCCCGGTGCCGCGTGAAGTGCCGCCGTTGCTTCTCAATCGCTATCACGGCCGGCTGTCCGCCGGAGGCTATCGCATCGAGGTATCCGAACACGGCCTGCGCACCTCGCTGGAGATCGTCACGCCGACCGCACGAATCTACCACGGCCGCGAGTTGGGGCAGTTGTGGACACGGCGCGGCGCCATGATTATCTTCGTCGGCCCGCTTATCCTGCTGGCGCTGGCGTGGGGTTTCGGATTGATCGGTTTCGGCATCAAACCTTTGCGGCCGGTCGCCGTCATCCTGTTGGTGGCGCTGTTGGTTCACTTGCTGGTCCGCTGGTTGTGGCGGCCGCGTCTGCCGGTGGACGATCGAGCGCGCAATTACGCCTGGACGTTGCTGGCTCCCCGGCTGCATGCGGATGGCTATCGCATCGAGGACTCGGCGTTCTTGGCCGGGTTGGCGAAAATCAGCGTCGAGGACGGCTACGCGCCGCTACGCGCCGCGCTGTTGCCGGATTTGCTGAAGCGCACGGAGAATGCCCTGAGCGTTGGCCTCGCGCCTCCCGGCCATCTGGCCGCTCTGTACCGGCTCACGATCGAGGATGCCGTCTGGCGCGGCGCCGATCCGGTGCCGCGTGTCGTCGATCTATTGACGCGCTGTTTCGAGGGGCGATTGTCGCTCTTGTTCGCCGAGCATTTGTTGGCGGAATGGCGAACGAGTTGGTGGTCGGCCGGCAATCTCACTCGGCTGCGTGTGCTGCTGTGCGATCGCGCCTTTGAGGCTGGTTTCGAGGTGCGCAATTTGCTCGACGCCGGCCTCACGGCCCCGGCTCTGGGAGCCGTTCTCAACACGGCCGATGTCGCCGGTCTCGCCTCTTTACGTCTGCTCTGGTCGCTGCGGCCGACGCGGCCCTGGGATCGCTGCGGCGATCCGCTGACCGTCTTCGATCTCGCCGCCGATCGCAAACGCGCCGAGTTGCTGGCACGCTATCCCGACCTTCTGCTATGGCAAGAGGAGGCCGATTGGCTTGTCGCCGCGCCGGGCGTCACCGATCCCAAACCGGCGCAAATCCTCTTCTGCGTCCGCGGCGTCCTCCTGCAAGACATTCTGTTCACCGAGACGCCGCGCGTCGTGGAGGTCAATGCGCGCTGGCGCTACAGTGATCTGGTAATCGGCGACCAGCGCTTTCGTTCCGCCGGTCATCTCGATGGGCTGGCCTTGCGCATGGAACGCTGGTTCCGCTACGCCTTCAGCGAGTTCTTACCGGCTTTGCCGAATGTCGAGAAATGGAAGGCTCCCGATCGCATCGCCATTCTTCGTGCCTGGGGTGCGGTAACCTGCCCGCAGTGCCAGCGTTCGTTGTTGCCTCGCGTCGGTCAAGTCGGCATCGCTCTCTCCGAAGACGACAAGGGCTTGCCGCATTAAACATTTCTCGATTTTGGCGAACGGCCGGCGTTAGCCGGCTAACGCCGGCCGTTCGCCTGGAATGCCAAAATGGACAAATCTTGCCTCATTGATTTGACGCCCTATCCATTTCTGTCCTAAAGTTTCACGTCGGATTGAAATTCTTGGCGGCCCTGAATCAGGGTTGGGGATTCTTACGGAGTTTTCCGCATGCTTGGCACGCCGACCGCTATGAAGGCGCCGGTTGATTCGAGCCGATCCGCGCTGGAGTTCGTGCATCGTCTTCTGGCGACCGCGAACACGGATCAGCCGAACCTCGCTGGATTGTTAGGCGAACTGGCGGCTGCCTTCGCCGTTTCCTCGGCTGGCCTGGCGACCTTGCCCGATAGCGTGCCGCTCTGTATCCACCCCGCGCCCGCTGAGCCGTCGCTCGCCGAAGTTCCTCTTCCGTGGCGTGAGCAACCGAGCCTTATTGAAAAAGTTTACGCCGCGGACGCCGCCTTGACGGTGCCCTGTCCGGCTGGCGGAAGTTATCTCCTTACAGCCTCGGGAACGCCCGAACGAGGTACCTGGCTGCTCTGGTTGGAAGACCGCAGCCGGGCGGCGTGGACCGACGGCGAAGCGGCAGCCTTGCTGCTGGCCGGACAAGCGCTGAGTCGCGGTCTGACGAGGCAAGGAACACCATCGCCCTGGGCCGAGCAGCTGGATCGCGTTATCCGTCAGCAGCATCTGGAAGCGGCCTCCCGGCTCGTTCGTCGTCTCGCCCACGATTTCGGTAACATTCTCACGGGCATCCTCGGCTTCAGCGAGTTGGCCCTCACCCAGCAGATCGCGCCCGGCACGCCTCTGCACGCCTATCTGACCGAGGTCTATCGCGGCGCGCAGAACGGCGCGCAATATACCAATCAACTCCGACTCTTCGCTCGCCGTCAGACATCTACGAACCGCTCCTGCACCCTGGCTGGTGTGCTGAGCGAGGAAGAAACCCGGCTGCGCCCCACGCTGGGCAGCCACGTTCGGCTCAACATTGAGTTGCCGGCCGACCTCCCGGCCGCCGCCCTGGACGCGGAGCAACTCCGCCAGGTTCTGGCCATCGTGCTGGACAACGCTCGTGAATCAATCTCCGGCGACGGCGTTATCACCGTCTCGGCTCGGCCGATCTCGTTGAACGCCGCCGAAGCGCGTCCGTTGTTCGGCGATGTTCGACCTGGGGCGCACATCGAGCTAACCATCGCCGACACGGGCAGCGGCCTGACGCCGGAGGCACGGCAGCAGCTGTTCCTGGAGCCGTTCTTTTCGACGAAGCCGCGCAAACGCGGTTTCGGCTTGGCCATCGCCTACGGCATCCTCACCGCTCACCGAGGGGGACTTGAACTACTTCGCTCCTCCGAAACCGGCACGATCGCTCGCGTTGTTCTTCCCGTGGCCACTGCTCCCGTGGCCCCCAGCACGGCTCGTTCAGCGGCTCTCGTCCAGCCCACGGCGACGGTCCACGATAGGGTTCTCGTCGTGGACGACGATCCCATGATCCTGCAATTCGTCACAACCACCCTGGAGCGAGCCGGCTACCGTGTGCAGGCCGTAGCCAATGGCGAAGACGCCGTGCGAATCTACGCGGACGCGGTCGGCGACCCCTTCCGTCTGGTTCTGTCGGATGTACTCATGCCCAATATCAGTGGGGTTGAGCTGGCCAAACGATTGCTGGCGCACGATGCCAACGTCCACGTACTGTTCATGAGCGGCCAGGTTCCCCCGGAGTTCACGCAGCAGGAGTTCGCTCCGGGACAATTCGACTTGTTGCCCAAACCGTTCCGGCCGGAGGGGCTGGTCCGCGCGGTTCGAGCAGCACTCGAACGACTGGCACCCCGTCGCGCCACCGTGAAGATACCCAGATGAATCAGCCTGGAACGACGGGGTGAGAGAACCCGTCGCTGGCGCTCCAGGCTTGTCGGTCGGGAGATTTCCTCTTCACCTTGCCGCATCTCGATGTGAAGGAGTTCGCCGTGGTCAGTGTTCGTCTTAGTCCGGCTGACGGTTCTTCCTCTTCAGTCGAGGTCGCCGGCGATGCCCCGGAAAGCGGCCCCTACGCTCAGGAACGCAATGGTCTGTATTGCGCCACGGAGGTGCGCATCCTCGTGCTGGACGACGATCAATCCATATGTCGTATGATTCAGGCCGCCATTGCCTCCAGCGCGTTCAAGGTCGATGCGGTCTTCGATATAATGCAGGTCCATGATGTCCTGCATTCGCAGGTCTATCATGTAATCATTCTCGATTATGTTCTACCGGGGCTGGAATCGGAGCAAGTCTTCAACTGGATTCGCGAGACCCAGCCGGACGCCAGCATCATTGTGGTAACGGCTTATCCCACCATCGACAGTGCCCTGAACTGCTTACGGGCGCGCACTTATGACTATTTGACCAAGCCCTTCCAGGTCTCCCATTTGCAGCGTGTCGTCACCCGTTGCCTGGAGAGCCGGGGACTGCTGCGCATGTCGGAAGAGGCTCTGCGCGAATCGCTGGGTGCCCTCATCCGCGAACGCCGCAAGGGGCTTGGGCTGACGTTGGCGCAGATGGCCCAACGCACCGGCGTGTCACTCGGCTATCTGTCGCAAATCGAGCTGGGTAAGAATTCAGCTTCGATCGAAACACTCTATCGCATCTCCCTCGGTCTGGGCATGAAGATTGCCGATTTGTTCCAGACCATACAGAACCCGTGACTCCAGTATCGGTTTGGGGCATAGCGGATTTTCCTTGCTCTAATCTCCGCGAAACGTCTAAACTAACGGCTGAAGACACTGCGACGGTGGAATTGTGTCCTCTAGCCGAAAGAGCCATCATGCTCGCTACCAAGATAGTCTGCCCCCACTGTTCCAAGCATCTGAAAACCTCGAAACCGCTGACCGTGGGGCATCGCGTCCTTTGTTCGCATTGTGGGCGTTCCTTTCCTGTCCGCCCGAACACCGTCAACGGCAAGGAGACGCAGTCGGAGACTGCGCCCGATGCACGCACGCGGACGCCCCAACCGCCAACTCTTCCGCAACCCTTGCCACGCCAGCACGCCGCCCACGTCGAGACAGGGCCGAACGGGGGACTGTCTTCAACTCCCGCCCCCAACCGTCAGACATTGTGGATCGGCCTTATCTTCGGTGGACTCCTTGTCCTGACGGTCACCACCCTCGCTCTTGTTCTGTATTTCGCCACCAAGAAAGGGCCGCAAGACAATTCGATTCAGGCTTCGATCGCGACGCTCTCCGGCGCGAATGCCCCGCTCAGCGATCCGACTCTGTCACCACCGAATCAGCCGGAGCCGGCCGCCTGGTTGCCCCCAGAGGAACAAACGCAGGTCAACAAGGCCATTGATCGGGGCGTAACGTATCTGAAAAAAAATCAAGGACATGATGGCGGCTGGGGCCAGCGCGTCGGGCTGACGGCGCTGCCGGGATTGACGCTCCTCGAATGTGGCGTGCCGGCCGACGACATTTGCATCCAAAAAGCGCTGAACCATGTCCGCGGAGCCGTCCCCCACTTGAATCAAACCTATGATCTGGCTCTGAGCATTCTCTTCCTCAATCGCCTGGGCGATCCCAACGACGAAAAGCTGATCCAGACCTGCGCCCTCCGTCTGGTGGCTGGACAGTCGCAGACGGGCGGCTGGACCTATCATTGTCCCGCACTCAATCCCGCTCAAGTGAGCGACCTCCTGACGGTCATGGAGCAGACAAGACCGAGAAACTCGCTGGATCTATTCGTTGGCGATCCCAATAGGTCCGCTCCTCTCGGGGGCATCACGCAGGATTCCGGCACATCGGGAAAGGACACTCTGGGCAATTCCGCCGATTCAAAGCTGCTGACACCGGGCAGCACGGTCCCCCTCGACGGCAAATCGATCGAGAAAGGACTGCGCGATGAGGAGGCCTACAAGAAGGCGCTGGCTCGCCTGCCGGCCAACTTGCGGAGCTTGCCCGCCCTTCAGCCACCCAAGAAGTCGCACAAAATGCCGGCCCACGATGGGACAGATAACTCGAACACGCAGTTCGCCATCCTGGGGCTGTCGGCGGCACTCAAGCATAATCTCCCGCTGGAGCGCTCGCTGGCCCTGATCGCGCAGCGTTTCCGCAAGAGCGAGGCGCGCAAGGGAGGTTGGGCTTATCACTACGCCGCTCCCACGGCGGACAGACAGGTCACCTACACGATGACCGGGGCCGGTCTGCTCGGTCTGGCTGTTGGGTTGGGCCTGGTCGCCGACCATACACAACCGCAGCCGAAGGGCGGACGAGTCGCGGATCCCGGCATCGAGAAAGGATTCAACTTCCTGGGCGGGTGCATCGGCAAGCCGGCCGGCGTAAGGAAGTCTCGCAAAAACAAACTCCCAGCGATCAACTTCTATTTACTATGGAGTGTCGAACGATGCGGCGTACTTTTCAATCGCCGTGAGATCGCCGGCAAGGACTGGTATTCGTGGGGTGTCGAACTACTCCTCGATCATCAAAGCGACAATGGCTCCTGGAGGGGAGGCAGCTATCCAGGAGCTGTCCCGATGGCCGACACCTGTTTCGCGCTTCTCTTCCTCAAGCGAGCCAATCTCGCCAAGGATTTGACCAAGAAACTCGAGTTCTTCATGGAAGGCAAGAAACTCCAGGGGCCGTAACGCATTCGCTCGCCTCTCTTTTTGCTACAATGATCTCGGCAACGAGCCGGATACCGTTGACCCCATCGAGTGCCAGGCCAGGACGACACGACCATGCGGCTTGCGGGACAGGACGATCGACCTCTCCCCGATTCGGTCGCCGGAAACGATCGCCTCGTTTTCTACGAATATTGCATCTCCCTCATCTTCGTGAGTTTGCGCCGGCCGAGCGCCCTGGTGCGCCTCCGTCCCGGGCAGCGGGGCTGGATTAGAGGGCTTCCGTACACTATTTTATCGCTTTTGCTGGGCTGGTGGTGTCTCCCTTGGGGGTTGATTTACACGCCGTTGACGCTCTGGACCAATCTGTCGGGCGGTCGAAAGATCACTACGGAGGAACAGCAGCGCTGGAGCGTGTCCGCGAATCGCATGTGACGAGGTGACGCCATGCGTCGATTCTTGCTGAGCCTGGCGATTGTCGGGGGTGGACTGGCGAGCGCCGGGCCGCTCCGTGCCGGCGTTTACAATCTCGATCCGCCCTCTTCGATTTATCGCAGCGAGTTTCACGAAGCGACGCAGCCGAATGCGGATTCCTTCACGATGCGTCTGGCTGATTTGCGCGGGATCAACGAACAGACGCCGCAGCCCGGCAGACTCCGCGCGGGGTATCGTCGTCAAGCGGACGAGCTTGAGGTTCGAGAAAAAGCAGACGCGCTCAGCCCCGAAGATCGCGTCAACCTGAGTGCCTGCTTGATTCGTCTGGGACGATTGGACCGGGCGAGAACGGTCCTGGAGAAGGCCGAACGGGTGGTGCCGGTGGACCACCCTGCTCATTTTCTGATCCTGCTCAACCTGGCAAGCGCCTACCAGGACAATGCGGAATTGCTCCCGCGTGCCATTGATTTGCAGACTCGCGCATTGGACGCGTGGCCGGACATGCGGGCCGGCTGGAGTTTGGCCGAATCGGACTGGTATCGTCGCGTCGAGACCTTCGTTCTGCGGTTGATGAATCTGCGTCAGGGCGAAGCGCGGAGCGCCGGCGGCAGACCAAGGCCGTATGAGACCGTCGATGCCGTGTTTGCGGGAGTTCGTTTCCTCGGCTCCAAAGACCGCTATGAGGCCGGCACGATCGCCTTTGACATGCGGAATAAACTGCCTCGCGATGCCGAATCCATCGCCATCCAGATGGCCTTGTGGCGGCCGGAAGACGACCGTCTGTACTGGTTAGTCGGAGAACTGCTGAACGCACGCGGTGATATTGAGACTGCTTATACCGTCTTCGATAAGTTAGTCTATTCCCGACAGCACAAGGAGCGAGAATTACTCGCGCATCGCAATGTCCTGCGCGGCGCTCAGGATGAGTTCAAAACGGTTCAGGAATTTATCCAGCAACCGGCCAAGTGGGAGCAACTGCTCTGGGCTATGGCTCCGCGCGGCTCGCTGTTGACGCCGGGACTCGGTTCGGCGGCCAATGAAACAGCGTGGGTCGCCGCCCTTCACTTGGCGTCCCCGCCGCTACCCAGTAGTCCGCCCTCGTCACCCGCGACGGCGACGCCCAGCAGCGTGCTGCCGGATTGGCGTCACGTCACGATCAGTTTTCTGACCGGAATGGTAGTGGCCGTGCTTGGCGCGCTGCAATGGCAGCAATGGCGACCTCGAAAGGATGGCGCACGGCCGGCGTAAGCCGACTGTTGTTTACGTTTCATCGCGAAACGTAAACGATAGGGGTGTAAAAGATTCGTGGCTCAAGGGAGATTGCTGCCATGCTGGAGCCGACTGCGCGCCCGCAAGATGCCACATCGCCAATTCGGCAACCCTTGCGGATTGGCTGGAAGGAGTATCTGGAGTTTACCGAGTGGGATCTGCGCCGCATTCGTGTCAAGATCGACACCGGAGCGCGCACGTCTGCGCTGGATGTGGTTCGCTACGAATTGACCGAGATGGCCGGCGGGGGAATGATGGCCACGCTTCTGTTGGCTCTGGACCATCGCCACCCCGGACGTTTCACACGCATTGTCACCCCGGTACTGCGGACGGTCATCGTCAGCAACACCGGCGGTATGCGTGAGGAACGGCCGGTCGTTGAGACGGCGGTGCGACTCGGTTCGGTGCAGAAGCGCATCCGTATTACGATCACCAATCGGTCGAGCATGCGCTATCGCATGATTCTCGGCCGCGAAGCGTTGGCCGGCGATTTCCTGGTTGATGTGAGCCACAAATATCTGCTGCGTAATCGAGCGAACGAATAGCCAGCCCGCAGCGCCAGCAAGGGAGAAAGAAATCCTTGCTGGCGCCCCGGGCTGGCAAAGTGGGGAGAGGAGCATCCCATGCGCATTGTCATTCTGTCGCGGCAAGAAGGGTTGTACAGCACGCGTGCCCTGTTCGAGGCGGCCCGCGAGCGCGGCCATGACGCGCGCGTCCTCGACACCTTGCAGTTCGATATTCGCGTCAGCCGTCGCAATCCCGAACTGCTCTACCAGGGCGAGCCGGTTGGCCCGGTTGATGCCGTCATCCCGCGGATCGGCGCCTCGATCACCTACTTCGGCCTCGCCGTGGTGCGCCAGTTCGAGATGATGGGCGTTTACTGTCTGAACGAATCGCAGGCCATCGCCCGTTCGCGCGATAAGCTGCGCTGCTTGCAATTGTTGAGCCGCCATGACATCGGGCTGCCGCCGACGGTCTACACGCGACAGGCCGAGCATGTGCCGGACTGCATCGAACAGGTGGAAGGCCCCCCCGTCGTCGTCAAGCTGCTGCAAGGGACGCAGGGCATCGGCGTAGTCCTGGCCGAAAGTACGATGGCGGCCAGTTCCGTCATCGAAGCGTTCCACGGCCTGGAACAGAACATCCTCATCCAGAAGTTCATCAAGGAGGCCAACGGTGCCGACATCCGTGCCCTGGTGGTCGGTCGCAAAGTGGTGGCGGCCATGCGTCGTCAGGCGGTGGCCGGCGAGTTCCGCTCAAACATCCATCGCGGCGGCACGGCCAGGAAGGTTCGTCTGACTGCGGAGTCTCGCCGCACCGCGCTGGCTGCCGCGCGCTGTCTGGGCCTGACCGTGGCCGGCGTCGATCTCATCGAATCGGACGAAGGACCGATGGTGATGGAGGTCAACTCGTCGCCGGGTCTGGAAGGGATTCAGAAGACCACCGATGTGGACGTGGCGGCGGCGATCATCGAACACATCGAGCGTGCGGTTCGTCTCCACCCTGATCCTGAGGCAGGCGAGAAACAAGCCTCATAAAATAAATCCGAAATCCTCACCCGCTGTGTGGGAAATCCTCCCCCGCTGCGCGGGAAATCCGAAATCCGAAATCCGAAATCCGAAAGAAATCTCAAATCAAAAATCGGAAATCTCAAACGAGGCAACGATCCGTTTTGAGTTTTGAGTATTCTGGTTTGAGATTTCTTTCGGATTTCGGATTTCGGATTTCGGATTTCCCGCGCAGCGGGGGAGGATTTCCCGCGCAGCGGGTGAGGATTTCGGATTTTTTTATGTTGCTGGTGGTTCGGGAGGCCGTAGCCAGTCGAGATTGTCGCCGTCGTGAACGACGAGGAAGGTGTACGGTTCGCCCTCGGAAGGCAAAACCTCCAGCTTGTAGGTCGCTCCGCCAACCGTGGGAGGACCATCGGCGGGAATCTGTTTCGTGGCCACCAGATAAACGCGAGCGCGTCGTCCGCCGCGCTCGAACACGAGCATCGGCACTTTTTGACCGGGATAGCCAGGCAGTTCGGCCTTGGCGGGAGGCCAGGCCAGCAAATTGTAATTGAGATGGGGCGAGAGAGGCGTTTCGACACCCATCGCCTTGAGCGATTCCTCAATCTTCGTGCGCGGATCTTCTGCGGCATTGTGGTTAGCGGCTGCGGCGACCGTCTGTAAATCAATCGGTGCCGGCATGGATTCAATCAACCAGCGCCACGCACCCCAGCCAAGTAGGAGGACGGCGGCGACGGCCGCAACCGCGCGCATGCCGTGCGCGAAGCGGCGGCGATACCAGTCGCCCCGGTCGGCTTCCAGACGGGCCAGCAGCTGATCGCGCAAGCCGGCCGGCACTTCGATCTGGCGCATGGCTTTCCCAAGGCGTTCATCGAGTTGACGTTCGCCCTGAGCCAGGCCGTGGCAATCGAGACATTGGTCGAGATGGCTCTCCAGAGCGCCAGCTTCTTCCGGTACTAGTTCGCGCGCCTGCGGGCGAGCGAAGTCGAGCAACAGTCGGGCGGTCTTACAATCCATCGGTCGCCCTCCGGGGGGCGCGACCATTGGCCAGTACCGGAGCGCTCGGCTCCAGGAGCCGAGTGCGAAGGTAGGCCTTGGCACGCGCCAAACGAGACATCACCGTACCGATCGGCAGATCCATCTGCTCGGCGATCTCTCGATAACCAAAATCCTCGAAATAGTACAGGATAATCGGCGTCCGAAACACTTCCGACAATTCATTGAGAACCTGCTGTAAGCGTTCCGGGTCGATGTCGGGCAACGCTTCGGGCAAAGGCTCCGCCAAATCGCCGACGCTCTCCAGAGGAACGCAATGCTGCTGACGGTCGGCACGGACGCGATGCAAGTAAGCGTTACGCAAGATGCTGAACAACCACGGCTTGGCGCGCGACGGATCGCGGAGTTGGCCGAAGTTGACCTGCGCCTTGCAGAACGCTTCTTGCGTCAGATCCTCGGCATCGGCGGACGAACCAGACAGACGGTAAGCGTAGCGATACAGGGTGACGTAATGCTCGTCCACGAGTCGCTGCACCGTCTGTGGGCTGCCAAGCTCCCCCATGATGCATATCCCTCTACAAAGCATGAACCCGCGCCAGGGCCATTTATTCCCTGCCCTGTGGAAAAAACGAATGGACACCGCTCTTCGCGCCAAGCCGTGTAGCCGCGACGCACCGCTTGGCGTTTCGCGAAACATAAACCCGCGCTCCGCTGCGCGTCGCGGCTACACGGCAAGGAGTTCGATGGCGATCCTGAGTGATTTACCTTACGCGGAAAACGGTTCCTCTGCCAGCATAAAGTCTTTCGCACGAGAGGGCTTGTCCATTTCATTCTCGTCCGGTGAATATTTTTGGGGAATAATTCCACGAACCGCGCATCCTACTCATGTAACCGTTCGCCATTGGGG
This sequence comes from Gemmataceae bacterium, assembly GCA_035553375.1. GTDB lineage: Bacteria > Planctomycetota > Planctomycetia > Gemmatales > Gemmataceae > JAJPHU01. Next base: position 6,996 of record DATNCY010000103.1, on the reverse strand, counting down.
CGCGCGGCGGAAGCGTTTCGCTTCCTGAATTGTGTTTGTAAAGGAAGAAATCACCATGAAGAAGCTGCTCACGCTGCTCGTCGTCGGTGGCCTCGTCGGCCTGATCACCGGCTGCCCGCCGTCCACCACCTCGAAGAGTACCAGCAAGACCACCCCGGCTGCCAAGGCGGACAAGGACGCCGACGCCAAGAAGAAGGAAGCCGACGCCAAGAAGAAGGAAGCCGACGCCAAGCAGAAGGAAGCCGACGCTAAGAATAAGGAAGGCGACGCCAAGAAGGAAGACGCCAAGAAGTTGCTGGAGCAGGCCAAGCAGAAACGGGACGAGGCGAAGAAGGCCGAAGACGAAGCCAAGACCCTGGAAAAAGACAAGAAAGTTGACGAAGCCAAGAAGAAGCGTGAAGAGGCCAAGAAGTTGGAAGACGAAGCCAAGGCTTTGGAAGCCAAATCCAAGGGTGACGAGAAGTAATCGTCTCTTGAAAAACACCTGGCAGGGGCTTGCCTTGTGCTGGCCCCTGCCGTAGCATAGCTCCCTCTGTTACCGAGAAGAGGCACATGTGGATCGGACCACATAAACTACCCCTGGATGGCCACGGGGTTGAAGGAACTGAACGAACATACTCGAAAGGACGGTTTCACTGTGAAGAAGATGATCGCGTTGCTGCTCGTCGCGGGTTTCCTCTGCGTCTGCACCGTCGGTTGTGGCGATAGCAAGACGACAGCCGGTGGCCCCGCCAAGACCGGCACCACCGCTCCCACCGGTAAGTAAGCGACCTACGTTCGCCAGCAGAAACACGCAGGGTCAGTCGTGCGCATCACGGCTGGCCCTGTTCGCATTTCACTTGGTTCGATTCGTACAGGACATCCAAGGCGGCGTGGTCTTTCGGCGTTGCCGGACGAAATTACGCTGGATGATTCATGAAAACATACATGTATCTATTGATGGTGGTGCTGCTGCTCGTCCTGGTGCCGGGTTGCGGCAGCGATAAAGACAAGGGCATGAACCGGCACAAGGATTTGCCGCGCTCCGCACCCACGACAGCCAACAAGTGACATCTCCACAAGCCCGAAGCGCCAGCGACGGGGAAGAACCCGTCGCTGGCGCTTCGGGCTTGTAGGCACGTCACTTGTCCGCAGGTTCCTCGCTGCGCTGGTAGATGGGCAGAAAGCGATATTCGACGGTCAAAGCGAGGATAGCCATGCTGGTGCAATAAGCACGGCCGCCTTGCTTGGCGTCGCTGCTCTGGCCATCCCAGAAACCAACGCCGTTCTGCATGCTCAGCAGCACCTCATGGAGTTTCGGACGGAACAGCGTCCAGTAGTTGCCGCTGAGCTGGAAGGCAGCTTGGGAACCGTAATAGATCGAGTAAAAGAAGTACGGCTGGGCCGCATTGGGGAGGTTCGGCTTGCGGATGAGGTAGGCGCCGCCGCGCAGCGCCTCATGGCAGTGATGGTGTTCCTTGCCGCAAATCTCCAGGGCGAGGATGCTGGTCCCGGTACAGGCCAGCGTAAGCTGACCGTGGGGATTGTAGCGAAAGCCGCCTGAGCCATTGTCCTGACAGCGTTTGATGTACTCGACGGCGCGCTCGATCGTCTCGGCGGGCACGTCGCAGCCGAGGTTCTTGGCGGCGCGCAGGGCCATCACCTGCCAGCCGGTCACGCTCATATCGCTGTCGGTTCCCGCCACACGATAACGCCAGCCGCCGCGATCGGCCCCTGTGGTCCGTTGCGCCTTGAGGATAATGGCGACGGCATTCTCCACGCCTTGGCGAACCTCCACGGCCAACTGGCGGTCGGTCATGCCGGCGGCTTCCGCCAGCATCAGCGTGGCGATGCCGTGATGATACATTTCCTGTTGGCCATCGTCGGCGATCAGGCCGTTCTTCCGTTGCTTGCGGAGAATCCAGCGAATGCCCTTCTCAACGGTCGTGCCGTAGCGTCCCTCGCCGGGCACATGGCCGGCGGAAAGGAAGGCCATGACGGCGAGACTGGTGACGGCAGGATTAGGACGACGGGCACGATCCCGCCAACAGCCCTCGGTCTTGTCCTGCATAACTTGCAGGCTCGCCAAACCGCGTTCGATGGCGCGATCCACCAGCGTCTCGCGATCGGGCGTTTCGGCTGCGGACGCGGGAAGAGACGCAACAAACGATAGCGTGATCGTGAGGAAGATCCATCGCATGGCCGACAACCTCAATTTGCTCGAAGTACGCCGCAAGAGGTGCGGATCGATCTCTGGGCGCAAATCTCTCCATCAGCGTAGCAGAGCGATTCGGGAGTGCAAATGATTTCCTGCCCTCAACCAGGAGGGTGTGCAAATCTTTCGAGAGAGCCTACGCTAGCCGCAAACGGCTCAGATTGATTCGTTCGCCCAATCGCGCGGCCGCAAGTAAACCTCGTACAACTCCGCCTCGCGCGAGCCGGGTTCGGGGCGATAATCGTACTCCCAGCGCACGCGCGGCGGCAGCGACATCAGGATCGATTCCGTTCGCCCGCCCGTCTTCAAGCCGAACAGCGTGCCACGGTCGTATAGCAGGTTGAACTCGACGTAACGGCCGCGTCGATACTCCTGAAACGCGCGCTGCTGCTCCGTGAACGATTCCTCCTTGCGACGCCGAACGATGGGCAAATACGCCTCCAGGAAATGATCACCGCACTCGCGCACAAAGCCGAACAGCGCTTCCACGTCGCTATCGAGATAATCGAAGAAGATACCGCCGACACCGCGCGGTTCCGCGCGATGCGGCAAGAAGAAATAATCATCGCACCATTTTTTCATATGTGCATAATCGACGCGCGGCGTGTGTCGAGTGCAGACATCCCGCCAGACCTTGTGGAAGTGAATTACATCTTCGCGGTAGGGGTAGTACGGCGTCAGGTCGGCCCCGCCGCCGAACCATTGACGATCGCCCTTGGTCAGAAAGCGAAAATTGGCGTGTACGGTCGGCACCATCGGACTGCGCGGATGCAAAACGAGTGAGATGCCGCAGGCGGTGAAATCGCGGCCCTCACCGGGAACCTGGCGGGAAAAATCCTCGGACATCTGACCATGCACATCGGAGAAGTTGACACCGGCCTTCTCGAAGACGGCACCATCGGCCAAAACGCGCGATCGTCCGCCGCCGTCGCCCTCGCGTTCCCAGGCATCCTCGCGGAACCGCGCTTGGCCATCGAGTTGTTCGAGGGCGACGACGATACGATCCTGCAAATCGCGGAAGTAACTGCATGCACGGACGCGCAACGGCTGGCTGGCCATGAAGGGTTCCTTATTGGAACGCGGGGTGAGCATGTCGTGGGTTATTGTAGTAAGCCGTAACGCAAACGAGGCGGCCTTACTTCTCAAGGCCGCCCCGTTCGACTTGATACCTCTTTATGGGCCGCTTCGCTTATCTCGGATACCAGCGATAGCCACTGAAGAGGCTGGGGTAGTTTGGCGCATTCAAGGGATCTTCGTTATGCTCCGTTCGCCACGGCGCAGGCGCTTCGGGGTCCACGAGCAAAGTCGGTTGCGGCTGTGTTCGGCTCCCCGGAGCGAGGTTGAGTGTGATACGCTGCCCGGCCCGAAAGGACAAATGGCGCTCGATCACCCTGGAACGCGCCCCCTCAACCCAACTCACCTTCACGTCATAAAAATATCGACGGCCGGAAGCCAACGGCGGCGTCACGAAACTGCGTAGGGGGCCGTGATTTTCGGTTCGCGCCCCGTCGATCCAGACAATGGCGTCGAGCGGCACATGCAAGGCAATCTCCGTCGGCCGACCGGAGGGCGAGGGTGTCGTGCGTTTGATGGGATCGACAGCTTGGGCTATACCGGCAGTCAAGGATAAGATCAGAGGCATCATCGTGAGGCCCAATAGCAATCGCGCTCGTATATATTGCCGAAACATAGGAAATACCTCTTCGGTCTAAGCTTCTTCGCGAGAAGAAAAAGCGAATGCGGGGCGTTCACCCGTTCACCGCTCGAAGGCATCGCCGCACAACTCTACTATACGCGAATGCCGTGCCGATTGGCAGAACAGGGAAAAAGAGAAAGTCCCTCGCTGCGGATGGCAGCTATCCTTATTGACACTCTCGGCTCAAGAAGAGAAAATGCCAGGGTGCGGAAATCAAGAAATGCAAGGAAGCCGTCATGCCTCTCTGTCATCTGAAGCATGCGGACCTCTTCTATGATGAAAAAGGTTCGGGCGAACCGCTGCTGTTCCTCAACGGCTTGAGCGGCGATCATCTCTATTGGCGCGGGCAATTGCGCGCGTTCGGCAAGCACTATCGCTGCCTGGCCGTGGACAATCGCGACGTGGGACAGTCGAATTACGCCACCGAATCGTATAGTATCCGCGATCTAGCCGACGATGTGAGAGAAATGCTCGATCAACTCGGTCTACCGCCGGCTCACGTCGTCGGCCTATCGATGGGCGGTACGATTGCTCAGGAACTGGCTCTATCCGCGCCGCAGCGCGTCAAAAGTCTTGTGCTGGTGGATACACTGGCTCGCGCGGATGAATGGTTTCGTGGAACGCTGCGAGCCTTTGAGCTGATCCGCCGGCAGGTCGCCGATACGGCGGCGTTTTTCGAGGCGATTCTGCCGTGGTGGGTCAGCCATCATTTCTTCGACGAGTCCGACCGCGTCAGCTGGTTGCGGGCGATCTTGCATCAGAATCCGCATCCGCAACGGCTAGATGGCTTTCTCCGCCAGCTGGAGGCTCTCGCCCAACACGACGCGGAGAGCCGACTGCATGACATCACCTGCCCGGTCCTCGTTATCGCTGGGGAAGATGACGGCGTGGCACCGATCCGCTATAGCCAGCAGTTGCATGGGCAAATACCGCAGGCTCAACTCGCGGTTTTGCATGGTGTCGGCCATGCTCCGCCCATAGAGGACTCCGGCCAATTCAATGCCCGATTAGCGGAGTTCCTCGTCAGTCTGAAGACGCAGGGCAAATGCGCCTAAGGATTGACGGCGAAATACTTTCCGTGTCGTTTACGTTTCGCGAAACGTAAACGACACGGAAAGTATTTCGTGCCTACTCCTCACCTCTCCGAGATGGAGCCGGCAGAAGGTCGAACTTCGACGTAGAGCGTGTCGGGTGCCTCCTCGAAATATCGAAACAGGGCTGGGCACAGCCACCCTTCGCGTCCGACCTCCGGCCAGCGATAAACATTGCCCCCGTTCTCCTCGCGCACGCGCTGCAAACAAACCTGCGCTCCCGGGAAGGGATCCTTGCTGAACAGGGCGATAAAGCCTTTCTCCGGCTCGGCGATCCCCGCCTTGGCCGTGGCAATCTCGATCAATTCCGGCATGCCGGCGACGAGAGCTTCCTTATCCAGTCCCACGGCGGGATCGTCGAAGACCCAAATGCCTTCCCATAGGTACGGGCGAATCACCTTGATCTGATTGTGTCGCGGCGTCGCCGTGTGGCTGCTGGTTCCGGCCGCCTCCGCGACGGCACGCAAAAAGGCGGCCAGGGCCAGCGGAGAAGCAAGGCGATGATCGTCGTTGACAGGAATCAAGTTCTCCGCCGCCAGGTTATTCCTCTGCTCTAATTCGATGCTGTCCGCCAACGGCACCACATCATCCTTGATGCCGTGAAGAATGCGTGTGTCTCGGCGCACGGCCGGCGTGACGCCGAAACGTCGCCAGGCAGGCGCGAGAAGCACGAGAGGAACGGAAGATACAGACGCGATCCGCATGGCCACGGCACCGCCGCGACTGGAGCCGACGATCGCGTCGGGCCGACATTCCGCCAGCGACTTCGCAGCCATGCGGACACAAGGCTCGAAGTCGTCCTTCGGCAGCGGGGGAGCCAGCACGTCGTGGCCGGCGTCCCTCAGAGCCGTGGCCTTGCGTCCGTTGGGACTGCTCTCCAGACCATGACAGAACAGAATCTTCATAAGTATCTCCTGAGGAGAAGATCGAATGATGCGACTCCACCCAGCATACCGTGTCTCGGGACGAGAGGCGACGCGATCAAGTTGAGGTTTCGCGTGGCCGTCATTTCCGGTATCACTCTTGCGAGGAAGCGTTCGACCACTCGGCCGCTCCGCGAGAAGAGGAGAATCCCCGATCATGGAGTCGGTAACCCGCCACCTCGTGCAGCACGCTCAGCAGCTCGCCAGCGAGATCGGGGCGCGGGCCATGCTCGTTTCCGCCGAAGCCGTCCATCAGGACGAAGAACTGTGCCAACTTCTGAGCGAGATGGACTTCCCCGCGATCCTGTTCAGTCGGACCCAGGAAGCGAGTGGACATCAGCGTGTGGGAAGACAGGTCTGCGTCTCGGTGCCCGATGTGCATATGACACGCGCCGGTCAGGTCAAGGCGGCCGTGCTGGTCTGTGTGGCTCGGGGACTGCTCCAGCGTGGCGACCGCGTCATCTGCCTCGCTGGGGTGGACGGCAGCGGATTGGTGGACGGTCTGCTGGTACTCGACCTCGGCACCGAGCCGGAACTATTCTCGTTGTTCGATACCGTTGCCTTCGCTGGTGATGTGGCACCCGAAGTATTTGAGCGGGTACTCAGCCTGGCCGCCCAGCTTGCCGCCGAGGGACGCGAGGGGCGGCCGGTGGGAACGCTGTTCGTTCTGGGAGACAGTGACCGCGTTTTGACCCATTCGCGCAGCATGGTACTCAATCCATTTCAGGGTCATCCCGAATCGGAGCGCAACATCCTTGATCCGATCCTGGAGGACACCATCAAGGAGTTCGCCGCCCTGGATGGAGCTTTCGTGGTGCGGGGCGATGGCGTGGTACTCACGGCGGGCAGTCAGTTGCTCTCTTCTTCTTCGCACCCCCGCTTGCCCAGCGGCTTGGGCACACGGCACGCGGCCGCCGCCGGCATCACGGCCTCCACTGCCGCCGTGGCGGTGTGCATCTCGCAGTCAACAGGAGCCGTATCCGTCTTCCGCTCCGGCCAACTCATCACCGACATCCACCGTCAGCCCTCTCCGAGCCGCCTCGCCGGTTAGTAGTTTACGTTTCGCGAAACGTAAACCCGCGCTCCGCTGCG
>DATNCY010000102.1:0-45720 GCA_035553375.1 Gemmataceae bacterium | reverse complement strand
GCCGCGGGCTGGTAAGCTTTACTTGCCCTTCGTTTTCTTTTCGCTGGATTTGTCGTTGTCCGCGGCTGGCTCCTTCTCTTTCTTGTCGCTGCCTTTGTTCTTCTCTGCCTTCTTGGCGGCATCCTCGGCGGATTTGTCATGGAGTATCTCAACCGCCATGCCATCGGCCAGGCCGGAAGGCCGTTCCACCACGACCTGATCCGAAGCGCTTAGACCTTCGTGAACTGTGGCTTCGATGCCGTCGTCGATGCCGATCTTGACCTTGACCTCGTGGACCTTGCCGTCGCACACCACGAACACCGAGCGTTCCTCACCCTTCTCGTTGCCGAACAGACACGAGGAAGGGATGCGCATGCCCTTCTCGCGGCCCAGGTGAATCGTCACCTGGCCGTACATGCCATTGGTGAGAATGCCGTTGGGGTGTTCCTTGTCCACGGGGTTCTTCATGTCAACTTCGGTCCGCATGGTGCGCGTGTCGTATTCCTCGGATACGGCCATGCGCGCGACCTTTCCCGTTAAGTGCAGATGTTCATCGCGCAAGGTTTCGATGGTGAGGCTGACGGCATCGCCCTCTTTGAGGTAGGGAACGGCCACGTCGGGTGCCTCGACGATGATGCGCATCTTGTTGGTGCGGGCAACGGCCAGCACGGGCTTACTGTCGCCTTGGCTGGCATCGCGAATGAAAGCGCCATCGTGAAAATTGCGTTTGGTGACGACGCCGTCGTAGGGGGAGATGATCTGCGTGTACTTCGCCAATACCTCGGCCCGGTCGAGAATGGCCTTGGCCACGCTCACGGCGGCCTTGGCGTCGGCCACATCCGCTTCGGCTTGTGCAACGCCGGCTTTCGCCGCCGTGATGCCCGATTTCGCGGTAAGCACGGCTTTCTTGTAGGCATTCAAACTGGATTCGGCCGCGAGTTTGGCTTCCAGTTTTTCATCCACCAATTCTTGCTGGACCGAGTTCTTGGCGGCCAACTCCTTGTAACGGTTGTACTGTTTGCCGCGCAGCGACAGCATGGCCTGGCCTTTCTCGACATCGGCTTTGGCCTGCTCGTACTGCGACTCGGCCGATTGTTCATCGGCCTTGGCCTTGTTCACCCTCGCCTCGGCAGCGTCGGCGTTAGCCCTGGCTTTCTTCAGGTCGGCACCCGCTTTTTCCACGTTCTTGAACAGTTCCGGCGCATAGACTTCCGCCAACACTTCGCCTTTCTTGGCCCTGTAGCCAATGTCCACCGGCGTCTTGTCTCCTGCGCGTTTATCCTGGTTCGTCAGGTAGCCCGATACCTTGGCATACAGGTCGGCGAACTGGAACGACTGAATCGTTCCCGGCCGTTTGACCAACCGTTCGACGCCGCCGTCCTTGGGTTGAACGACCTTGACGCGCATGGGTTTCGTCTGTTGCTGCTTCTCGTCTCCCTGTGCGGCCACCTTACTGCCGCGCTCGTGGAAATACACAATGACGGCTACGACCAGGACGGCAACCACGACACTCAAGCTAAACCAAGCGGTCTTCTTGTGTTGTTTGAGCCAATTCATGTCGGCTTACCTCTTATGCGTTTACGGAGCATCTCCGCAACATTTGTCAGCAGCCTACTCCCAAGCATTCGGCTCGATAGGGCAGCGTCCGTGGTGAGAAAGAAGTGCAGGACTTGTGCAACTAGCTGCGCATCATCAGGAGTTACTATTCACGCGCTGCCTTCGATAATGGACCGTTTACTTACTTTTTCGTTAGGTTCCGCCCCGTCGAGGTTAAACACCCCGGTGCATCCACGATGGCTGCCATTCGCGGGCATGTCTTGCTGGCGAATGGTTGTGCAAATGGGATACCTGTCCGCGATGTAACCTTTCAGCTATCCTAGCGCCACGAATGTTAAGGCGAACGGCCGGTGCTAACCGGCTGGTGCGCCCCAAACCAGCCGGTTAACACCGGCCGTTCGCCATTCGCGTGAAGCAACGAAACCTCCAGGTTCCGGCACCCATCATGGCCATCTCGACCCGTACCGAACGCCCTCTGGATCTTCTGACGCGGCTGTACCGTCCGATGCAGGTAATCCGCCAGTGTGAGGAGCAGCTGGCGAAATCGCATCAGCGAGGACTGATCCACGGTGCCTGTCACACCTATGTCGGTCAGGAAGCCATCGCGGTCGGTGTCTGCGCTCATCTGCGCCCCGATGACGCGGTGTTCAGTACCCATCGCGGCCACGGTCACGCCCTGGCGAAAGGTTTGCCGCCGCGCGAACTGATCGCGGAGTTGTATGGCCGCGCGACCGGCTGTTCGCGCGGTCGAGGCGGCAGTATGCACCTATTCGCCCCCGAAATAGGGTTAATGGGCACTAGCGGCATCGTCGGCGCGTGCATTCTCCAGGCCGCCGGCGCCGGCTACAGTTTCAAACTCCTCAAGACCGAGCGCGTGGCCGTGGCGTTCTTCGGCGATGGCGCGGTCAACAACGGTGCGTTTCACGAAGGGCTGAACCTGGCCGGCATCTGGAAACTGCCGGTATTGTTCGTATGCGAAAATAACCAATTCGCTACCGAAGTGCCGTTCTCCTATTCTGCCGGCAATCCCAGTGTCGCCGCCCGCGCCGCCTTCTATGGTCTGCCCGGCCATGAGGTCGATGGCAATGATGTGGAAGCCATCTACGCCATCGCCGGCGAGGCGGTGCGCTGCGCTCGTTCGGGCGGCGGCGCGACGCTGATCGAGTGCAAGACCTATCGCACCCGGCCGCACGCCGAGGGCATGGGCGACTTCACCTATCGCACGCGGGAGGAAGTCGAGGAATGGAAAACGCGCTGTCCGATCCGTCGCCTCCGCGAGCGCCTTCTGCATGAAAATGCCAATGGCCAGCCCTCGTCGGCCGCGCTCGATGCGATCGACGCCGAGGTAGCGCGAGACATCAGCGCGGCCCAGCAGTTCGCCGAGAAAAGTCCCGCGCCCGATCCGAAGACGGCGGCGACGCACGTTTACGAGGAATCGCCAGCCCCCTCACCCCCAACCCCTCTCCCCCGAGTACAGGGGAGAGGGGGGAAAGGGGTGCCCCTCTCCCCCGTAGTCGGGGGCGGCGAGCCTCTTACGCCCCTCTCCCCCGTACTCGGGGGAGAGGGGTTGGGGGTGAGGGGGAGAGAAACCCGCGAAATCACCTACATGAAGGCCACGCACGAAGCGCTCGCCGAGGAGATGGCCGGCAATCCGGCGATTTTTGTCATGGGCGAGGGCATCGGCGAGCGCGGCGGCAATTTCAAGACAACCGAGGGACTTTTTGCTCTGTATGGACCGGAACGACTGCGCGATACGCCGATCTGCGAGCGCGGCTTTGTGGGCTTGGCGTGCGGCGCGGCCATGACGGGAACGCGGCCCGTGGTCGATTTCATGTTCGCCGACTTCATTCTCGATTCGGTCGGCGAGATTTTGAATCAAATCGCCAAGATGCGTTACATGAGCAGCGGCCGTATCGCCATGCCGATTCTGCTGCGCGGCTGCATCGGCATCGGCCACTCGGCCGCGACGCACCATTCAGGCAATTACTATCCTCTTTATGCGCAATTTCCCGGTCTGCGTGTCGTCGTGCCCTCGACACCGTATGACGCCAAGGGATTGTTCAAGCGTGCGCTGCGCTGTCAGGATCCCGTGCTGTTCCTCGAACACCGCGAATTGCTCACGACCAAGGGGCCGGTGCCGGAGCAGGATTACGAGATCGACTTCGGCAAGGCAATCATCGTCCGCGAAGGCCGCGATGTGACGGTTGTCGCGCTGGCCCTGATGGTGCGGCGGACGCTGGAAGTATGCGAACGGCTGGCGGCACGCGGCATTTCGGTGGAAGTCATCGATCCGCGGACGGTATCACCATTGGACGGCGACACCATCTTGCGTTCGGTCCAAAAAACCGGCCGGCTGCTGATCGTCGATGAGGCGTTCGCTCCGTTCGGTCTGGGAGCCGAGGTTGCGGCGATTGTGAGCGACGCCGGCTTCGACGATCTCGATGCCCCAATCCGCCGCTTGCACGGCGCGTTTACGCCGACGCCGTACAGTCCCTCCTTGGAACACGCCGTGACACCGCAGGTTGAGGACATCGAGAGAGCTATTGTCGATCTACTCGAAGAATAATCCATTGGAGGTCTCTTGTGGCGACAACGATTATCGTGCCTCGGCTGGGCTGGTCGATGGAGGAAGGCACGTTCGCCGGCTGGCTGAAAGTGGACGGCGAACGCATCAAGCCGGGCGACGTGCTGTTTGTATTGGAGAGCGATAAATCCGCCGAAGAGATCGAATCGCTGGACGCCGGCATCCTGCGGATTCCGCCCGATGGACCGCAGCCGGGCGACAAGGTCACGGTCGGGCAAGTATTGGCGCATCTGCTCGCGGAAGGCGAAGCCGTGCCGGAAATCCATGTCGAGAAGACGGTCGAGGTCGCATCGGTGGTGATTGCTCCGCCGATCACCAGCCCGACGGTACAGCGCAAGCAAGCCATTTCGCCGCGTGCCCGCCGTGTCGCGCGAGAATTGGGTATCGACTGCAATGGTCTGACAGGCAGTGGACGCAATGGCCGCATCCGCGAGCGTGACATTCGCGCGGCGACCGCCGGCAGTTCCGGCGGCCGGCTGATTCCCCACACGAACATCCGCCGCACCATCGCCGCGCGCATGGTCGCCGGTGTCACACAGGCCGCGCCCGTCACGTTGACCACGAAGTTCGACGCCACCAACCTTGTGGCATTGCGCAACCAGTTCAAAGCCGCCGATGAGATTATTCCGAGTTTCACGGACCTCATCGTGAAGCTAACCGCCGTCGCTCTGCGGCAACATCCCCTGCTGCAAGCGCAATGGCGCGACGATGGCCTGTTTGTGCCTGAGCGTATCGACATCGCGGTCGCCGTCGATACGGAGGCGGGATTGCTCGTGCCCGTACTGCGGGCGGTGAATAACCAAACGCTGCGCCAGATCGTGGCCCAATCCCGTGAGTTGATCGAGCAAACTCGCGCCGGACGATTGAGCGCCGACCAGATGCGCGATGCGACCTTCACGATCACGAATCTGGGCGGCGTCGGCATCGACGCCTTCACGCCGATCCTTTATCTGCCGCAGTGCGCCGTGCTCGGCGTCGGTCGCATCGTCCGCGAACCCGCCGTGCAGGGTGATCGCATCGTCCCGCGCGACATGCTGACGCTCAGTCTGACGTTCGATCATCGTGTGGTCGATGGCGCGCCGGCGGCGCAGTTTCTCCAGACGTTGCGGATTTGTTTGGAACAGCCCGCGCCGTGGCTGATTGCCTGAAGAGAATCCGCTTTTTGCTTGAACGCCCTCAACGCCTCTGCTAAGTTTGTAAGAGAGACATCCTTTTTGTTGGCTTTCAGGCACCCGAATTCGTGATGCGGCAAGGCGTCGAACACAAGGTTTACTCAGCCGGCCCCTGTTCGCGATTGCTGCTGGGAGTGGTCCTCACCCTTCTGGCCAGTGGTCTGCTTGCGCCCACTCCGGCGCGAGCCGGCTGCGGCGACCATGTGATCCTGATGCCGGGAACGGACGCGCCGGACGCCAACGCTCCCACATCCTCACCCGCGCGGCCAGCGGAAAAGCATGCTCCTTGCTCTGGCCCGACTTGCTCCGGTTCGCCGATCGCGCCAGCGCCGGCACCGGCACCCCCAGTCGCCCCCAGCGTACAGGAATGGGCTTGTGTCCTCTCACTCGTCGCGCAGCCGGTGCTGATATCCTCTCTCCATTCTCCGGAAAATCATCGCGCCCATCCTCGCTTCGCGAGTTCGAGCATCTATCATCCTCCTCGCTGAGAAACGGTTTCAAACGCCGATTCGACTAGCCCGCAGCGCAAGCAAGGGGCTCCCTTACGCCGCGCTCCGTGGTTCGTACACCCATTGCAGCGGTCGATTTCATCATCTTTTCTTCCTGTCGTGAGGCGTCAACGATGGACATACCCCCGACTCCGACAATCAGCGCGCCGAAGAAACTGTTGGATGCGCGCGGTCGCGTCTACGAACCAGCGATTGGGCCGCGTCTGAAAATCCTTCTGTTCGTGGTCTTCGCTGTCACGGCGATCCTCGGCGTTACCGGCATCTATTTGCTGGCGATCGACCTGCTGGAGAAGATCACTCAGCGCACCTACACCAACCAGTTCACCTTGCAGATGTTCGTCACCCATCTCGTGGGCGGCCTTGGCATCATCGTCCCCTTCCTCGTCTTCGGTTTCACGCATCTGCTGACCGCCCGCAAACGCAAGAATCGCCTGGCCATCAAGCTGGGCATTGCTCTATTCATCTCCGGCATCCTCGTCCTGCTCACGGGCTTGGCCCTCGTCCAGTTGTCCGAACGACTCCAATTGCCGACCGGCAGCGTGAGCCGTTGGCTGGTGTATATTCTGCACGGCATTGCGCCGGTGATCGCGGTCGTACTCTATGTCCTTCATCGCCGAGCGGGGCCGGACATCCAGTGGAAGTACGGTTATGCCTGGGGCGGCGGCGTCGCCGTCTTCGTCGCCGTCATGATTGTTTTGCATATGCAGGATCCGCGCAAGTGGTTCGCCGTCGGCCCGCGTGAGGGCGAAAAATACTTCGAGCCATCCAAGGCCCGTACCGCCGGCGGAACCTTCATCCCGGCCAGCGCCCTGATGAAGGATGAATACTGCATGCAGTGCCATGAAGATATTTACAAGCAGCACTTCCACTCGGCGCATCATTTCAGCTCGTTCAACAATCCGCCTTATCGCTTTAGCGTCCGCGAATCGCGCAAGATCGTCGATGAACACGGCATCCCGCGCGCCTCGCGTTGGTGCGCCGGCTGTCACGATCCGGTGCCGTTCTTCTCCGGCGCGTTCGACGATCCCCAGTTCGACGACGAGCATCATCCGACGGCCAAGGCCGGCATCACCTGCGTTGTCTGCCATGCCGTCACCAACGTCAACAGCACGGAAGGCAACGCCGCCTACACCATCGAGGAGCCGATGCCCTATCCGTTCGCCTACAGCGATAATGGGCTGTTGAGTTGGTTCAGCAATCAGGTACTCAAGGCCAAACCGGACTTCCACAAAAAGACCTTTCTCAAGCCGTTTCACAAGAACGCGACGACGAACTCGGAGTTCTGCTCGACCTGTCACAAGGTCAGCCTGCCGGTTGAACTGAACCACTACAAGGAGTTCCTGCGCGGTCAAAACCACTACGATACGTTCCTGCTCAGCGGCGTCTCCGGCCACGGGGCACGCAGCTTCTATTATCCGCCGAAGGCGAAGACGAGTTGCAATCAGTGTCACATGCCGCTGCAAGCGAGTAACGATTTCGGCTCGAAGGACTTCGACAAAAGCGGGACGCGCAAGGTCCACGATCATTTCTTCCCAGCGGCGAATACGGGTTTGCCCTTCTTGCTGAGCTTGATGCCCGAACACGCCGAACATGCCGAAGGCTTGCGCAAGGCGGCCGACAAGAATGCCGACTTCCTACGCGGCACCGACCCGGAAGGCAAAGACGCTTCCCTGCGCATCGATCTGTTCGCGTTGAAGGAAGGGGGTAAGATCGATGGCCGATTCATCGGGCCGTTGCGACCGCGCTTGCCGAAGCTGAAGCCGGGCAAGAGTTATCTCGTCGAGGTGGTTATTCGCACCGTCGGCATGGGCCATCCGTTCACGCAAGGCACGGTCGATTCCAACGAGGTATGGGTGGACTTCACGGCGAAGTCCGGCGACAAGATCATCGGCCGTTCCGGCGCTCTCGCTCGTCCCGATGAGAACGGCGCGGTCGATGAATGGGCGCACCGCCTCAATGTGTTGATGCTCGATCGCAACGGCAATCGCATCAATCGCCGTAATCCAGAGGATATTTTCACTCCATTATATAACCATCAGATCCCACCGGGGGCGGGCCAGGTCGTTCACTATGAGCTGAAAGTGCCCGACGATGTGAAGGGGTCGGTCGAACTGAACGTGAAGGTACGCTATCGGAAGTTCGATTTCGAGTACATGACGCTGGTCTACGGCAGCGCCGACAAGGTGCCGAAACAACCGATCATCGATTTATGCGCGGACCATATCACGCTGCCGGTAGAAGGCGTCGCCGACAAGGTGCCGGAGCAAACCTCGCCCATCAAACCCGCGTGGCAGCGCTGGAACGATTACGGTATCGGCTGTCTGATCGAGGGCGGCGCGGACGCCAAGAAGGGCGAACTACGGCAGGCCGAGGAAGCGTTCCAGACGCTCTTGAAAGAATATCCGAAGGAGGCGGCCGGGCACGCCCATCTGAACCTGGCTCGCGTCTACGAGAAGGAAGGGCGTTTGACCGAGGCGGTCAAGCAGTTGGAGGAAGCGAGCAAGGCCGATGCTCCGTGGTGGACGGTGGCCTGGTTCAATGGTCTGGTTAACTTGCAGACCGCCACGGGGCGCCACGGCATCGATGCCGCCATTGCCAACTTCAAGGGCATCCTCGATCCCGAAAAGCAGCCGCGCGAACGCGGCTTCGATTTCACGAAGGATTACCTCGTCATCAACAAATTGGGCGACGCCCTCTTCATCCGGGCGCAGCAGGAGGGCAACAATCCTGCTCAGCGCGATCCCTTCCTTCTGCAAGCGATCGAGCAATACGAGCGCACGCTGATTCTGGATCGAGAGAACCTCGACGCCCATTACGGATTGCGTCAATGCTTCCGTCTGCTGGGCGTGCGGATGCCGAAGGTACAACTGTCGGACAAGCCGGCGGGCACCGACGAGACGACTTTGCAAGGACTGGCGCGGACCTTGCTCGACGACAAGGCCGAGAAGGCTGCGCGTTTGCAGTCGGCTGGCGGGTTGGCCCAGTCGATCGGCGCTCTGGGTGGGGCCCCCGTGTCGGCAACGCAGCCGAAACGCCCGCGTTTCGAGATGCTGCTCAGCCAGATTGAACCGTACTTCCATCGGGAAAACGACGCTGATTTGAAGGCGGCGGCGGCGCTGGTGCTGTACAAGCTCCATCAAGAGATGCACGCCATCTTCAAGCCCGACGACATCGCTCAGAGCGTCATGCAGAAGCATCGCCGCAACCACCCAGCCGCCAACCACGCGGCCGAGGCCATCGTCATTTATCCGTTGAATCGCAAAGGCGCGCCGGGATTGTGAGCGCGTCATTCCAAGGCGAGCGGGGTCGCGTAAGCGCCCCGAGAACAGAACATCACTCGGGGCGCTTACGCGACCCCGCTCGCCGGCGTTTATTTGGAGTCCTCCATGTCTTTGAACTGTTGCAAAGTATCCTCAATCGCCTGGTTCATGGGCGGTTTCCTGTTGCTGGCCGGCGGCACGTTGGCCGCGCTTTACTTCCTGGGTGTGTTCAGTCCTCCCAAGACGATCGCGCAGCCAGGCGATTCCGGTCAATCCTCTGTGCGGGAAGCGGTGCCTGTGCCCGCCGTGCGTTTCACCGACATCACCAAGGATGCCGGCATTCGCTTCGTACACGACAACGGCGCCACCGATAAGAAACTGTTGCCCGAGACGATGTGTGGCGGCGTCGCCATCCTCGACTTCGACAACGACGGCAAACCCGATGTGCTATTTATCAACGCCTGTCCCTGGCCCGGTCAGCAGAAGTCCAGCGTGGAGAAGCCGACGCTGATGCTGTATCACAACGAGGGCGGCAGCAAGTTTACGGATGTGACGCGCGCGGCTGGTTTGGGCGTCACGCTGTACGGCATGGGCGCGACGGTTGGCGACTATGACAACGACGGTTGGCTCGATCTGTTCGTCACCGGCGTCGGCGGCAATCATCTGTATCACAACGAGGCCAACGCCAACGGCGCGGCGGGCCGGCGCTTCGTCGAGGCGACGGCGATGGCCGGCGTTGGCGGGCCGGGCGGCTGGCCCGACAAGCTGACGGGTGATTTCTTCGCCTGGGACAAGCCCATCACGTTTTCAAGCTCAGCGTCGTTCCTCGACTACGACGGCGACGGCAAGCTCGATCTGCTGGTGTGCAACTATGTTCATTGGTCGCCGGCCTACGATCTCAGCATCGGTTCCAAGATCGACGGCAAGGAACGCACCTATGGCCAACCCAAACAGTTCGACGGCGCGCTGTGCTTTCTCTATCGCAACGAGGGCGGCGGCAAGTTTACGGACGTATCGAAAGAAACCGGCATTCAGGTCTTCGAGAAATTGGGCGTTGATGCGAACGCGCCCGAGCGGCCGCTGGGCAAATCGCTGGGCGTCATCGTCTGCGACGCCGACGAAGACGGTTGGCCCGACATCGTGGTTGCCAATGATTCCGTACGCAATTTCTTCTTCCACAACAAACTTGGTCCCAAAGGCAAACGCATTTTCGTGGAGGAAGGCCAACACGCCGGCATCGCCTACGCCCAAGGCCAGGCGCGCGGCGCGATGGGCATCGACTGGGCACCGTCCTATCGGCCCGGCTGCAATGGCCTGCTCATCACCAACTTCGCCGATGAACCGAACACGTTCCTTTGCCAGGATGTGCCGGATGAGTTGATTTTCTCGGACATGGCCAACGTCGAAGGCGTCGCCGGCCCCAGTCGCGTGTTGCTCAAGTTCGGCGCCTTCTTCTTCGATTACGATCTCGATGGCCGGCTCGATTTTCTGACGTGCAATGGTCATCTCGATCCCGGCATCAGCAAATTGCAGAGGGGACAGAAGTATCAACAACCGGCGCAACTGTTCTGGAGCAAGAAGTCGCACGGCTTCGAGCCGGTGACGGAGGAGGCGGCCGGTCCCGATCTGTTTCAACCGCTGGTGGGCCGCGGCTGCGCCTACGCCGATCTCGACGGCGACGGCGATCTCGACGTGATCCTGATCGGCAACGGCGGACCTGCCCGCGTGCTGCGCAACGACAACGCGTTAGGCCATCACTGGATTCGCCTCAAGCTGGAGGGCGACGGGGTTCGCTCCAACCGCGGCGCCATCGGCGCCCGCATCATCCTGGAGGCGGACGGCGTCGAACAGCGTCGCGAGATCGCCGCCGCGCGCGGCTATCTCAGCCAGAGTGAACTGGTGGCGACGTTTGGCCTGGGCAAGATCGATCGTATTGATCGAATCACTATTCTGTGGCCGGGCAAGGACGGCGGGAAAACCGTCCTGGAAAAAGCCGACCTCGCCAAGCTGGCGATCGACAAGCAACACACGATCAAGCAAGGGGCGCAGTGACAATGCTTCATCAATGCAGAATGAAAACCGCCTTGTCTTCCATGAACGTCCATGAGAGGAAATCTGTCCACCCTTCCTGAAAAAAATGAAAAGGCGTGTGAGATTTGCCGCTCAGTGTCTCAGTTGCGCGGTCACCGAGCAGACCGCCGGCGGCGTGATCGGCAAGGCCGGACACTACCAGGCCGTCATGGGCCCCAAAGGGACTAACCCCCAGGCGGGAGCGGCCTATTCCGTGATCGTGGGGACCAATCAGGGTGGTGCCTCCAATCAGGGGATGCTCTACCCCAATTCCCGACCTCGACTCACCGACTGAATGGAAAATGGAATGGAAAATGGTGACGCTCTACGTTACCCCAGATGGCCGAGAAATCGCGCTGAAATGCGCGCCTACGAAGCAGGACAAGTAAACTTTTCCATGACGGAGGCTCGTTGTGGACGTTTTGACCACCACCAATCCGAGGAGCGATTGCCATGTCCCCGCCATCCCAAGCCCTGTCCCCAACGCCGCCCATCCTGGATCTCCAGGCGATGAACATCACCTACAGCAACTATTTTCGCGTCAGCGGATCGAACGAGGAATTGATCCTCGACTTCGGTGTGGATGGCCACTTCCGCACCGACCACCAATCCGAACCCATCCACATGACGCAGCGCTTGGTACTCAGCTGGAACAACGCCCAACGACTCCTCATCGCCTTGCAGCAAATGCTCCAGCAACACCACAATGCCGGCAACCCCAATATCCATCCGCCTCAGAAGGAGCAGGAATGAATCCCGAACCGCTTGGATTCCTCCCTCCTGCTATCGAGGCGGCAACCCCAGTTCCTTCAGTTGTTTGGTATCGACCGGCGCGGGCGCTCCGGTCATCAGGTCGCGGGCCTTCTGGTTTTTCGGGAAGGCGATGACATCGCGGATGTTCGTGGTGCCGGCCAACATCATCGTCATGCGGTCCAATCCCAGGGCGATGCCGCCGTGCGGCGGTGCGCCATATTGCAGCGCATCGAGCAGGAAGCCGAAGCGCTGCTGCGCCTGCTCCGGCGTCATGCCCAGCATGGCGAATAGACGCGACTGCGTTTCGGGATTGTGGATACGAATGCTGCCGCCGCCGCATTCGTAACCGTTGATAACCAAGTCATACGCCTTGGCCCGCACGCTGCCCGGTTCCGTCTCTAACTTCGCCAGGTCTTCGTCGCGCGGCGCCGTGAACGGATGATGATTGGCCGCCCAGCGTTTCTCCTCGTCGTCCCAGATGAACGAGGGAAAATCGACGACCCAGGCAATCTTGAAATCATGCCGCGCCGGATCCACCAAGCCAAGCGTTGCCGCCAGGTGCGTCCGCAGGGTGCCCAAACTCTGACAAACAACCTCTTCTTTGTCCGCGACCAGAAGCAGCAGATCACCGGCCCAGGCGTTGAGACGCTGGCGCAGCGTCTGCTGCACGGCCGCCGGCAGGAACTTCTCGATGGGCGAGGTGAACTTGTCCGCCTCGACCTTGAGCCAGGCCAACCCCTTGGCGCCGAGCCGGCCGACGAACTCCGTCAATTGATCGAGTCCCTTGCGCGAGAACTTCTCCGCTCCACCCTTGACATTCAGGCCGCGCACCTTGCCGCCGGAAGCGACGGCGTCCTGAAAGACCTTGAACTGCGTCTGCTCCGCGAGATCGCTCAGTTCGACAATCTCCAAACCATAACGAAGGTCCGGCTTGTCGTTGCCATAGCGAAGCATGGCGTCGGCGTATTGCAAACGCGGCAACGGCAGCGAGATCGTCACGCCCAGACACTTCTGGAAAATCTCCGCCATCAGCCCTTCGGTCAGACTCAGCACATCGTCCACTTCGACGAACGACATTTCCAAATCGAGTTGGGTGAATTCGGGTTGACGGTCGGCGCGGAGATCCTCGTCGCGCAGACAGCGAGCGATTTGGTAATACTTGTCGTAGCCGGCCACCATCAGCAGTTGCTTGTACAACTGCGGCGATTGCGGCAGCGCATACCATTCGCCGGGCCAGACGCGGCTGGGCACGAGGTAATCGCGCGCCCCTTCCGGCGTGCTGCGCCCCAGCAGCGGCGTCTCCAACTCAAGGAAATCCCGCGCGCAGAGATACTCGCGAATCACCGCGTTCAAACGATGCCGCAAAATGAGCGTGCGTTGCAGGCTGGCCCGGCGCAGGTCGAGGAAGCGATACTGCAAACGCAGATCCTCACCGGCCAGTTCCGGATCGCCCAGACCGCCCTCCAGCGGCAGGGACATGACCTCGAATTTCGGCGTCGGACAGCGATTGAGGACTTGCATCGTCTGAGCCAGAATCTCGATGTCGCCGGTCGCCAGCTTGGGATTGTGCTTGCCCGGCAGACGCGATCGGACCAGGCCGCGCACCGATAACACCCACTCGTTGCGGACCTCCTGGGCGATGGCGAACAACTCCGGCTGATCGGACTCGAAGACCACTTGAGTAAGGCCATAGCGGTCGCGCAGATCGACGAATATCTGGTCGTTGTAGGCGCGGTACGTGTTCACCCAGCCGTTGAGAACGACGGTCTGCCCCACATGCGATTCACGCAATTCGCCGCCTGTATGAGTCCGCTGCCACTCCGCCATGTGCTTTGTCCTTCTTCCCTACGTCACTCGACCATTTCCGTGTAGGGGCCGCTCCCCGATGGGTCGCCGCATGCACGGACTAAGGGGATTATAGCGACCGCCATCGGCGACGGAGTGAAGAAACCATCACGACACCGCGCGGCCGGGTAGTCTGCGCCGCGATGGCGCGAAAAAGGAAAACTTCTAACAATGGCGATTGATACGCTCGCCTCCAAACGCTCACAATCGGCGACGTTCTCTTTTCCGTTTCTCTTCAACGTCAACGCGCTACATCGATTGTCACCGAAGGAGTCGCACCGATGACTGTCTGGACGCGCTCTCTCCGAATTTCCCCCCTACGCCGCAGTGGGATCTACCGGCGTGAGCGTTCCACGGTTGCCGGGCTGATGGGGCATCCAATTTCGCAGCAGATCAGCAAATTGATCCTCGGTCGTGTGGATCAACTGCATCAGTTGGTTTTCAACGTGGGCGATTTCTTGGCCCAGCGGCGAGGGCATCAAGGTGGCAAGGTTACTCGTCAGGAAGGCGTGCAGCGGACTTTTGTTCCATTGGACTCCGGCGTAGGCCGGCTGTTGCAAGCCAAGCAAACAGCCGGCTCACGCTGGCCGCTCGCCTACCAGCACGCGACTGCGCAGGAAGCGGGCGACGCATTCTTTCCACTCCTCCGGGCGCAGGGCCGCGTAGGATTCGTGGCCGGCACCCTCGAAGAAATGCAGTTGCTTCTCGCCACCGAGGTGCTGATGGATCGACTCGATTTGTCGGCAACTGACGCGCGTATCGTGCGTGCCGTGCAGCAGCAAAGTCGGACATGTCACGCGCGCCGCGTATTCGACCGGGTTGTGCGTGAAGCCGTTGAAACCGTGCTGCAAGCCACCCCAGAAGACCATCAGCCGCGCGCCCGGAAACGACGGCAAACCCATGACGACGAAGCGGGCCTCGACCGTGGACAGCAGACGATCGAACGGACATTCCAACACTACGGCGTCCGGCTGGAGCGCGCGACGCGACAACGCCCGTAGCACCGAGGCCGCGCCCATCGATTGGCCGAACAGGATCAAGCGCTCGGTTGGCCAGTGGTCGCGCACGTAAGCCACGGTGCGTTCCACGTCGTCGGCCTCGTGGTAGCCGATCGACGTGCGATCGCCGTCGGAGTCGCCGCTGCCACGGAAATCGACGAGAAAACAAGCGTAACCAAGATCGTGGAAGGCACGCGCTTCCGGTAGCAATTGCGCCTTGCTGGCGGCGTAGCCGTGAAAGATCACCACCAAGCCAGCCGCATTCTCGTGCGGAATGTACCAGGCGGCGAGCTGGCCGACTTCTCCGGCGAAGGTGTGGACTTCGCAAGGCCAGCTCAATCCATCCGGGCGGATGTCCTGATGAGGACGTTCAATCGCCACGCCATTAAAGGCCAATCGCAGGCGCTCGAACAAGGACAGAGAATGGGATCGATCGTGCCAGGTCTCGGACTTGCGCAGGCCACGAGGGACCGAGGCGAAATGCGTCATGGTTCGGGCATGACGATAAGCCAGCAAGTTCAGCAAGGCGAAAGCCGTCAGCAGAAACAAACTGACCGTAAGGGTGGGATGTTCGGTCATCCAGAGGATTAGTTTGCGCATCTTGCCCTTCCTCGTGGCATCGCCTGCCGGCGTGGAACGGACCCCTCATGCAGTTTAGTCCAAGCGCGGCGCGGCGTGCTAGACCACCTGCGCGTTGGCCCCTTCGTATTCCCATGATAGAACGATCGGGGTGTCCTCTAACATCGTCGCGGGATAGCCCCTCGCTTGCAATCGATTCAGGAAAAGTGGATAGTCCTGGGACAGTGGGAGCCTCAAAACAGAACGAAAACGCGCACACCTTCTCTGAGAGTGGCCATGAAACCGAGCAAACGCCGAAAAGAGACGGAAAACAAAACGGCCGAGCCTGCGTCCTCATCCGAAGGGAAACAGCCCTTCGAGATTGCGGCCGCGCTGCGTTCCATCCGCAGCGCCGTCCGGCCGTATCCCAAGGCAGCCTTGTTTGAACTGGCGGACGAAGGCCACGATTCGGTGTTCGAGATTCTCGTCGCCTGCATCGTGTCGATCCGCACGCGCGATGAGACCACGCTACCCGTATCGCGCCAGCTTTTCGCGCGGGCGCGGACGCCGGCGGAGATGGCCGCGCTGACGCCGAAGGAAATCGACACGCTCATCCGCGCCTGCACCTTCCACGAAGCGAAGGCGGCGCAGATTCACGATATTGCTCTCTCTGCCATGGCCGAACATGGCGGGACGCTGCCGTGCGATCCTGATGTGCTGCTCTCCTTTCACGGCGTCGGTCCCAAGTGCGCCAATCTCGTTCTCGGCATCGCCTGCGATATGCCGTTCATCGGCGTCGATGTCCACGTTCACCGCGTCGCCAATCGCTGGGGCTATGTGCAGACCAAAAGCCCGGAGAAGACCATGCACGCGCTGACCGAGAAGTTGCCGCGCCGCTACTGGGTCGAGATCAACAAGCTGCTCGTGCCGTTCGGCAAACACATCTGCACCGGCGTTTCGCCGAAATGCTCGACGTGTCCCGTGCTGGCCATGTGTCAACAAGTGGGCGTGACGACGCATCGCTGAACGCACCGTCGAACTTCTCCCCGCTGGACTCGTCGCCTATTATAACTTCGGGCCAGCGCGAACTGCGCACTCTACTGCTCACTTCGAGCAACTTGTCTCCACCTCGTCGGATAGCCGGCGAAGTTTTTCGGGTCTAATCGAGATACGCCGCGAAGAGGAGTAGATCATCTAATTGGAATAACAGTTGCATTTAAGCCAGTCCATGATGAAACAAGCACACAATTTGTTGAATTCGCCAGCGGCGCCTAGGACGTTCGTGGGGAGAAAAGCGATCGGCGGCAGTGCCAAACCTCCGCCCGATCCGCCGCCTCCCTCCCGTGACTTGCTGCGGGTCCGCGCTCCCGACATCTTCCAGACTTTGGCGACGGCCTACAGCAAGCTGCTGGAATTGGCTGTTCACCAGCGCGACTACGCAAGCGAGGACGCGCTGTCAACGGAGGTGCGTGAACTGGGCATGCGACTCGGACGCCTTCAGGCCGGCGCTCGCGATGCGATCGAACTGCACAGTCGCGCCCTGGAGGTTAAGCTCGCGTCGGCGCCGGCGATGCTAGCGCGGCTCTATGTGGAGGAAGGACGTTTGCTCATACTCGAACTCATGGGGCACTTGCTGTCGTATTATCGACAGGAGTGTCTTCAGGCTGGACGATCGCCCGAGCGGACCCGAAAACGCAACTCCGCCCCCGGGGAGGCAAATCGAGGGTTCGATCATGAGTAAGTATCTTCTCAAACTTTATGTCACGGGGCAGACTCCCCGCTCGTATCGCGCCATCGAAAACCTGCGGCGTCTCTGTGAAGAAGAGTTGCGCGGCCAATATGAAATGCATGTGATCGACGTGTTGGAACGCCCCCAACTGGCCGAGGACGAGAAGATTCTGGCCACGCCCACCGTGGTCAAGGAATTGCCCGCGCCGATCCGCCGTATCATCGGCGATCTGTCCGACGCCGAGAAGGTGCTGCTCGGACTCGATTTGCAACCGTACGCCCCTATCAGCGATGATTCGTCCGGAAAGGAGGAAAGCGTTGACCTGGCATAACCAACGCTCCGCTGTTGCCAAACTCCCGACCGAGGTTCCCGGTTTCGATCTGATCTCCTACGGAGGGTTGCCCGAGGGCCGTTCCACACTCCTGTCCGGCACTTCCGGCAGCGCCAAAACGGTATTCGCCTGCCAGTTTTTGGCCGAGGGCATTCGTCGGCGCGACGAGGCAGGCGTCTTCGTCACCTTTGAGGAAAGCCCTCAAGCCATCCGCAAGAACATGGAAGGCTTCAACTGGGACATCTCTCGCTGGGAACAAGACAGCAAGTGGGCCTTCGTCGATGTTTCGCCACACCCCGGTCAGGAGACGATCATCAGCGGCTCCTACGATCTCAGCGCCCTTCTTGTGCGCATCGAGAACGCCGTGAAGAAGACGGGGGCGCGGCGGATGTCGCTCGATTCACTGGGAGGCGTCTTCGCTCAGCTAGGGGAATCGAACCTCGTGCGCAATGAATTGTTCCGTATCGTTTCCGCTCTGAAAGAGATGCGGGTCACCTCGATCATCACCGCCGAACGCACCGAGGAATACGGCCAGGTGTCGCGCTACGGCATTGAGGAATTCGTGACCGACAACGTGGTCATCTTGCGCAACGGCCTGGAACAAGAGAAACGCCGGCGCACCATCGAGATTCTCAAGTTTCGCGGCGCTCCCCATCAAAAAGGCGAGTTCCCCTTCACGGTCAGTCCCGACCAGGGCGTCGTCGTCATCCCGTTGTCCGCCATCGAATTGAAGCAGAAGTCGTCGGCCCTGCGCATCGGTTCGGGCGTCCCGGAGTTGGATCGTATGTGCGGCGGTGGATTCTTCCGCGACTCGATCGTCCTGCTTTCCGGGGCGACAGGCACCGGCAAGACGCTGGTGACGACCTCGTTCATCGCGGGCGGTGTCCTGGCCGACGAGCGTACGCTGTTCTTCGCCTTCGAGGAAAGCCGCGATCAACTGTTCCGCAACGCCACAGGTTGGGGCATCGATTTCGAGAAGATGGAGGCGGCCGGCAAGCTCCGCGTCGTCTGCGAGTATCCCGAGACCGGCAGCCTGGAAGATCACTTGATCGCCATGAAATCGGTGGTAGACGAATTCAAGCCGCAGCGCCTCGCCATCGACAGCCTATCGGCCCTGGAACGGGTGGCCTCGGTCAAGAGTTTCCGCGAGTTCGCCATCGCCCTGACCTCGTACATCAAGGACAAGAACGTGGCTGGCTTGTTCACGGCCACTTCGTCGAGCCTGCTGGGCGGTTCGTCGGTGACCGAGACGCACATCTCGACCATCACCGACTCCATCATACTGCTGCGCTACGTCGAGATGCACGGCGAAATGCGCCGCGGCGTCACGGTGTTGAAGATGCGCGGATCGACCCACGAGAAGAGCATCCGCGAGTTCACCATTGATGGCAAGGGCATGCACATCGGCAAACCTTTCCGCAACGTCTCGGGCATTCTCTCCGGCCATTTCACGCATCTCCCGCCCGGCGAGATCGAGCGACTGGCGGAGATGTTCAAGGACGACAGCGTCTCCACCACGCCCGTGCGAGACATTTTGGTTCAGCGGGATCATCCGCTCGGATGAGGCGGTCGCTCGCGGGAGGACCAATCATGGGAGACGATTATAAACGCGCGCTGGAGGCGAGTGAGTCCCGTTTTCGCACCTTGATCGAAAAGAATGCCGACGGCATCCTGGTGGTGCGCGGTGACGGCATCCTCGATTACGTCAACCCAGCCGCCGAGGGGCTGCTGGGCCGCCGCGCCGATGAGTTGAATGGAGAGATGTTCGGCCAACCGTTGACGGCCGGCGAAACAACGGAAATTGATGTATGGCCGGCGCCGCGCCGCGCCATTCCGTTCGCGGGCATGGGACCTCCTTACGATCGGTCTCCGTTCCGCATCGCCGAGATGCGCGTCGTCGAGATCGACTGGAATGGCCAACCGGCCTTTCTGGCCACGCTGCGCGACATCACCGAACGCAAGGAAGCCGTGCGCCGCCGCGATGAGTTCCTCGCCATGCTTGCCCATGAATTGCGTAATCCGCTGGCCCCCATCCTCAACGCCGCCCATCTGATGCATCTGCACCGTCTGCCCACTGCGGAGTTGGAACACGCTCGCGCCATTATCGAGCGACAGGGCCGCCACCTAACTCGCTTGCTCGATGATCTGCTCGACCTATCGCGCGTGACCCACGGTAAGATCGAGTTGCGCAGGCAACACGTTAATCTACAGGACATCGTAGCCGACGCTGTGCAGAGCAGTCGCTCGCTTATCGAGGGACGTTCGCATCAACTGAACCTCTCGCTCCAGGAGGAGCAACCCCTGCATGTCGAGGCGGATCCGACCCGACTTACTCAGGTGGTGGTGAATCTCTTGAACAACGCGGCCAAATACACCGAGCCGGGCGGTCGAATCGAACTGAGTCTGCATGGCGAGCAATCCCAGGCGATACTCCGTGTCAAGGATTCCGGCATGGGCATTCCGCCGGATATGCTGGCAAGCATTTTCGAGCCATTCATGCAACTGAAGTCTTCGCTCGATCGCGCGCCGGGTGGTTTGGGGATTGGTCTGGCCTTGGTGCATCGTCTGGTGGATCTGCACGGTGGCACGATCGCGGCCCACAGCGATGGGGCGGGCCACGGCAGCGAGTTCGTGGTCCGCCTGCCCCTTGATAGCCGCCTCAAGCCGGCGATGGCACCCTCTACCCCGCAGAAGGTTGTACCGCGTCGCCTTCTGCTGATCGAGGATAACGCCGATGGCCGCGCGACGCTGGCGGCCCTGCTCCGTCTCCTGGGGCATCACGTTGAGGAAGCCAGCGACGGTTTGTGTGGCCTAGCCGCGATCCGCCGCCAAGCGCCCGAGGCGGCCCTGGTGGATGTCGGTCTGCCGGGGATGGACGGTTATGAACTGGCACGCCAGGTCCGCGCCGCGCCGGACGGCGACAAGGTGCTACTCGTCGCCGTGACCGGCTACGGTCAGCCCGAGGATCGACACCGCGCCCTTGAAGCAGGTTTCAACGCCCATCTCGTCAAGCCGGTGGACATGGACGAATTGGCGAGAATCCTCGCCCAATTGCCACCGTAGAGACTTTTTCCTACCGCGTCGATTAGCGCACCGGCCGCTGTCCCCACGGCAACGGCATCGTCGGCGGCTTACGGTGCCGATCCTTGCGCTGATCCTTGGGCCGATCCTTAAACCAACTGACGAAGCGTGCCAGTTGCTTGACCGCCTCCTCGTAGGCTTGCTTGCCCTTCTCGGCCGTAGCCAATTCCGCCTCGCCGAGTACGCCGGTATCGGAATAACTGCTCGTCCACGAGATGATCGTCGCCGGCCCCGCCGCGAATAGATCCACCCAGTTGAAGGGATTGTTCTCCTCATTGAAGCTGATGACGCCGTTCTTGATCTGGTCCTTGCGCACATTGTCGCCGTCGAGGTATAGATACAGCGAGGTCTCCAGTTCGCAGGCATGGGCACAGCCGCCGGGAAATTTGCTCTGCCGCCAGCGCGGTAAAAATTCCTTGTCCACCGTCAGCAGGTTCCACCACCCCGCCAAAATGCACTCGGCGTCGGTCTCCAGGTTGGTACGGCGCGCCACCAAATCGAGATTAGGCATGTTGGAGCCGTGGCCGTTGAGCAGCAGAATCTTCTTGAAGCCGTGGTAGGCCAGCGATTTGGTGATGTCCAGGACATGGTGCATGAAGTGTTCAAAATCGTTGTTGATGGTGCCGGGAAAATCCATGACGTGGCCGGTGTAGCCGTAGCAAACCGTCGGCAACACAAGCATCTTATCGGTCACGGCTCGGCCCGCGCCGCGGGCAATCTCGGTGGGGCAAATGAGGTCCACATCGAGCGGCAGGTGCGGCCCATGCTGCTCGACCGCGCCGCACGGTACGACGCACACTTTGCCCAGTTCGACGGCGTCGTTGATGTCAGGCCAGGTCAGTTTCTCGTAGCGATACTCGGTCGCGGCACGGTTCGTCATAGTTGATCCTCTTGAGGGTAATCACAGGCTCCCGATGGATTGAACCGGCGCACGTCGGTGGATGCAAATCAAATCTTGAGAAAAAACGCCGACCGCGCGCAAGTTGCCGGATTTGCCGCGTTTGTCGAATGAACAGAGGAGCGGCTCGACGAAGCACGAGAGATGAGCCGGGTTTGCCCTGCTGATTGGTACTCGGACGGTCCACTGCGCCACCCGTGTGGAAAACAGTCCCTGCCTCGGACACGGTGAACCATCCGTCGCCAGTCGGCAGGCGCCCGGCCATCTCTTTTAACACCAGGCACCAACTCTTCCCCAAGAGAGGACGCCCGGCGGACGGTCCGCCGGGCGTTCTTTATTTCTCATCCCGCAATCGGACTCACCGCGAGTCGCTGGCCACCCCAGCAACAGCGTCGCTTTCGGCCATCGTGTACGTATAGCGCGCGGCCAGACTTTTCAGCGAACGTGCCGAATGTGGCGACACGTTAAAAACGTGCCGCCACATTCGGTGAGGATTTCTTAGGATGTTCCGGTTGCTGTTACACGGAGGAGCCGGCGCCAATCTCCAGGTCGTAAGAGTAAAGGTGAGCCGATACTTCTTCGTCAGCGGTGATGTCGAGGCGATAGCAGCCCGGAAGCGGAAAGACGAAGAAAATATGGCCAGACAGAAGTAACGATTTGTGATCGGCGGGGAACGAGCCGCTCGCTTGCACATTGGACGGCGCGCCGATCAGGCGACCATCTTCATCGATGAGGTCGAAGCGAAGGGTGAATGTTTCCGTCTGCTCCTGGCTGGACCGGCGAAGGAGCATCAGGTAGGGCAGACGTACTTGCAACGGGAATTCGCCATCGGGCGGCGAAAACTGGCTGATGCAGGCGGTGACGGCGGTGTAGTCGCCGGGGCCGCGCTGCCGGACTTCCAAGGCCAGAAAGAACGTCTGGATTTCCATCGCATCTCCGATTCGAGCAGAGGCGAGAGTCAAGGCGCGTCCACCAACACGGCTTCGCGCGGCAGCCAACCGACCTCGCCGCCGGACAATTCTATCTGCATCCAGCCGCCACGCTCGAAAAGCCGTCGTGCCTCGATGCCGCGGTTCAACGGCGTGTCGTAGCGCGTTGGAAACGCTGCTCCATCGCCGCGGCGCAGCAGCACGCCATCCCGCGCGATCACCACGAGCGGATGAGCATTCTCGTCTTGCTTCTCGCGTGTGAGGATGAATAACCATCCCGCTCCTAGCACGGCGAGCAGCAGTGCGAGCAGTCCTGATACTAGCAAACCGCCGCGCCGCAGCATCAGCCAGCGCGTCAGGCGCAGGCACGCCAGCACATAACAGACAATAGCAACGATCACCAGCCACTCCGCCCGCAGACGCGGCAGCCACGGCGGCCGTGTCTCGTTCGGCGGTCGGCCTAGAGTGCCCGACGCCGGATACACGACTCGCTCGCGCGCGTCGGCCAAACTCTCCCGCAAGAGGTGATCGTTCGGCATCAGACGCAGGCCGCGATGATAGGACAGGATGGCCTGCGG
This sequence comes from Gemmataceae bacterium, assembly GCA_035553375.1. Lineage (GTDB taxonomy): Bacteria > Planctomycetota > Planctomycetia > Gemmatales > Gemmataceae > JAJPHU01. The sequence continues at coordinate 22,889 of DATNCY010000102.1, read as the reverse complement.
CAAATCGTCGGCGAGCAGATAAGCGTTGCCCAGGTTGCGATACAACAGAGCGTTGCCTGCGCCGCGCCGGCGCAACTCCTCGAAATCACCGGCCGCGCTGCGGAAGTGCGGCCTAGCTCGATCCGCCGCCTGACGCAGACGCACGCCCTCCTGAAACTCACTCTGGGCACGCTCAAGTAGTTCACGATCCGGCAGCGTGGCCGGCTCCGCGTGCAACAGCAAGACAATCAAGAGAGTCACGCAGGACACGTTTCCGCCTCCACGGCGAGGATGAGTTGGCGGGCGGAATCCGGCAAGTTGGCTCGTTCCGAGTCCGCTGCGGGCAAGAATCGCGCGCGGTCGCACGCCTCGAAGAAGCGAACCGCCTGCTCCGTCAACGCCGGCGAACATCCGCGCTGCATCAACAACACGGCAACCTCATGCGGCGTCGGTTCGGCGCTGATTAGATCCAGACGTTGCTGGAAATAGGTGGCGACAATGGCCGGTACTCGATGGACGCGCCCTTCGGTCTTGAGCCGGCGAGCGGCGTGCAGCAACGATAGCGCTTGTCGCGCGGCGCGACTGCGCCGTTGTCGCGCCGCCCGCGCCGCGTCTGGGTATATGCGACTCCAAGAGAGATACCAAATAGCGCATAAAAATGGCGGCACCAACAGGAGCGCGAGACCCATCGCCATGCCCGGCGGGGTCCATGCGGTTTGATGCTCTAGCACGGCCGGCCCGGTGGCGAGAGTGAAAGCGTTCTCCGGTCCCTGTATGGGAACCTGCACGCTTTCATGCGGCAGAACGTGCAGCGGGATGGAATCGGTGTAGATAACCTGGAACCCCTTATTGGCGGTCAAGAGACAGGGGTTGAAGTAGACGAACGGCACGCTGGGGATTTCACTCACACCGGTGCGGCGCGGTTTAAGTCGATAGACGAACTCCCAGGTCCGCTCGTTCGGCCGAGTGGGGGCTTCGCTGCTGGGTTCTTCGATGTAGAATTGCTCGGCGAAGGCGGGTAATTGACGCAGATCGATCCGCTGCGGCGGCCGGCGTGTCTCGTGGGTGGCTTGCACCGATACGGTGAACGTGAGAGCCGTCTCTGCTTCCAGCGTCGTCGGTTGCGCGCTCGCTCGCACCGCAAACCATCCGCTCGCCTCGCTGAAGGGCAGGTCACTCGGCCGACCCGCCACGGGGATGTCATCCGGTTTCGGTCCCTCTTCCGGTTCGGCGCGCGCGATGGCCCCGCAGCCGAACAGCATCAGCAGGGCCAGAATGAGCCGAACCGTGTGCATGCAATTTGTTCTACCAATCTTTTACTCCCGTGGCGGACGGGCGTTCGCCGCGACGATGATGCGTCTGTCGCTCCCGCATCACCTTCTGGGTGGCCAACTCCAGATGCTCGGCGGCATCGCGCGGCGACAACGGCGGCACATCGACCTCATCGGGAATGTGTTCCAAGTTGCCCTTGCCCGGCGAAGGCGGATCATTCGTCTTGGTCGCGGCCATGCCCTGCTCCGGCTTGGTGACGCCATCGATCGAGCGCCCGTCGGCGTTGCCCTCGCCCCCTTGCTCGCCAGTCGTCACCGGCATCGGGTGGCTTGAGTCGGGACGGGGCAACTGCGGATTGCCCCCATCCCTCGGCGAGTTGTCGCTTGGCGGACTATTGGGCGGCGGTTGGAATTGCATCAGCATCAAGCGAGCTTTTTCGCGGTTATAGCGTGCATCAGCCGCCAGCGTCTCGTCATCGCCGGCGCTCTGCAAGCACTGATCGTAGCAGGCGATCGCACTCCGCAGACCGGCCGCATCGCGTGTGCCGGGTTTGCGCAGCAGACAATTGCCCAGGCCAAGCAGAGCGCGCGGCCGTTGTGGATTCGCCGGATCGAGACAACAGCGATACCATTGCTCCGCTTCTCGAAGCTCCGGCGATGATCCTTCCATCTTTAAGGCAAGGTGATACTTCGCACCGGCCAGGTAATACGCCACCCGCGCCGGATCAATACTGTGAATCTCAGCTTGTTCGTACAGCGCCGCCGCCCCCGCATAGTCGCCGCGCACAAAGGCCGCGTGTCCGTCGTTGAGCAACTTCTCCGGGTCTGCTTTCGTCGCTACGGTCAGCCCGAACATCAGGATGATAAGGTGACAAGGCGCGTTTAGCCGCGACCCGAAGGGGAGCGCGGAATGGCCCGCGCTCCCCTTCGAGTCGCGGCTAAACGAAGTTCTTCTTGGAGGCGTTTTCATCGGATCACCTTGTTTTTCTTCAAGGAGCCATCGCCGAGGAACGTGTACAGAGCCAGGAATGCCAGGGCGGGACCGAGGAACCAGGCGTAACGCTGTTGATAGACCGGCAAGGTATCGTCGCTGTCCTCGCGCTGCGCCTCATTGCGGATCGCATCGAGATACAAAGCGCCTAGCGGCAAGGAGCGCGTGCGGGCCGATGTGTACGTTCCGCCGGTTTGTTCGGCGATCTCACGCAAGGGCGATTCTTCCAACCGCGTGCGAACCGGCTGCCCCTCGTGCATCAGCAAGCCGGTATCGAGGCGAATGACGCTGGCGATGTTGGGATCGCCGATGCCGACCGTGTGGATGTGGATGCCGAGCGCGGCGGCGGCCCGCGCGCCTTGTCGCCATTCCGCGTCGTGGGCCGGATCATCGCCATCGGACAGCAGCAGAATATCGCGCGTACTCTGGAAGCGCGGATCGTCGGAGAGAACGGCCAAGTCCAACGCCAGTCCCAATCGCGTACCCGAGGCGGCGGCCGCTCCCGGCTCCAGATCGCGATCCTTCGCCATCGATTCGACATTCTCCAGGCTGGCGCGGAAGTGATCGTAATCGTGGGTCAGAGGGCACGCCAGGCGAGCCTTGCCTGCGCAGAGTACCAATGCCAGACGATGACCGCCGCGTTTCTCAACGGTGTCGGCCAGATCGAGCAAGGCCGTGCGGGCGCGTTCGAGCCGACTGGGAGTCTCGGCTAACATGCTACGGCTGCAATCGAGTACCACCACGAGATCGCGCCCTGGTGCCGCGGACTGATCCCAATCGCGTCCCCACTGCGGCCCCGCCATGCCCACTCCCAGGCCGAGCATGCCCAGTAGTAAACCCAGTCCGCGCAGCCATCGCCGGCCGCGCCGCGATGCCATCTGCATTTCGATGGCCGCGCGATCGCCCAAGCGCGCCACCGCCTGCCGTCGTCGCCGCGCGCTCCACAGACCGAGTATCCCCAGCACCGGCAATGCCAGCAGAAACCACAAAAGCCAGGGATGAGCAAAGGCGTGCGAGAACATTTCAATTCACAATTCACAAAGAGGCACTAACTGAATGAATTACAAGCCCGGAGCGCCAGCGACGGGGCACGGCAACCCGTCGCTGGCGCTCCGGGCTTGTCAGCAAAAAGTTAACGCCTCTTATGGAATCCGTCGCCAAATCGTTCGCTCCAGGCCGACGGCCGTGCTGAACAGCACGAACGCGGCCAGGGCGAACCACGGATACCCTTCATGATAACGACGATACTGAAAACTCTGAATGTCCGTTCGTTCCAGGGTGTCAATGGATTGGCAGGCGGCGAGCAGTCCTTTCGTGTCGTGGGCCTGGAAATACTTTCCGTGCGTGATGTGGGCCAATTCTTCGAGCGTCCTAACCGCCTGCGCTCGCGTTTCGCCCGGACTGGCAGTGCGTTCGAGTTCGCTGCCTTCCTTCGCCTTCGATTCCTTGATGGATGCGCCGGGGCCACCCGCATCAATGGTGTAGATGGGGACGTGCAAACCGTTGGCAACCTGGGCAGCCTGGCGCGGCGTCCAACCGGACTGCGGTTGCGGGACGTTATGTTCGCCATCGCTGAGAAGCACCAGCACCTTGCGGCGCGGCCCAACGCCGCGCAGCCGATGTAAGCCCATCGCGACGGCATCGCTGATATTCGTCTCCGATTCGCCGGGAATGCTGCGTGGCTGCTCCGCGTCCAGCAAACGCAACAAGACGGAATGACTGAGAGTGAGCGGACAAGCGGTTTCCGGGCGTGTGGCGAACGTCACCAAACCGAGGAGATCTGTCGGTCGGCCCTGGAATTTGGCTAGGGCGGTGCCATCGCCCGTATCTTCAGCACCCGTTCCGCCGGAGACAAATAGATGAAACACCTTCTTGACGGCTTCGAGGCGGCTGATTGGCTCGCCGCGCCAATCGAAATCGCGTTCGGCCATGCTGCCGCTGACATCGACAAGCAGGATAATAGCGATGCCCTCGGTTTCGATGCGTGTGCGCAAGTCCGGCCAGCGCGGGCCGGCCAGGGCGATCACCATCGACAGCAGAGCCAATGCCCGCAAGACGCCCGGACCCCAGCGCGCGGCACGCGCCTTGCCGGCCGGCAGTCCCATCAACTCGCCGACGGCAGGATGACGCAGGGCGTTGCGGCGGCGATGCAACCACCACCATAGCAGGGGCGGCACAGCCAGCATGAGCCAGAGATAAGCGGGATTGGCGAACGGCGGCATCATCGCGGCGGCGAAACCTCAGGGGGTTCGTGTACCCTAACACGACGGACGCGAGACAGCAAGCGCCCCATCAAGGCAAAGGGCGTGCCGCGACCACCTGCCGCGCCATCTCGTTTACGTTTCGCGCAGGTCGCCGCGAAACGTAAACGAGATGGCGCGGCAAGCGGCCGATAGGATCTGTCACGCATTGCACAAAGTTTGTCCGCGCCTGGTCAAGCAATCACCACCTTTGTGTGGGGCACTCGCTCCGCCAGTGCCTCACACGCCCTGTCGCTAGCGCTCCGGGCTGGTAGTTGCGAACGACGTTTCAGCGCAGCAGCAGGTTCAGTTCCTGGCTTTCCTCATCCTTGATTTCGACCGTCAGGTCCGATGATTGCGTGTCGGCGTACTTGGGAGGAATGCCCAGCGATCGATCGCGGCGCATATTGCCGCGCTGATCGTAGACGATCGGTTCCACGGTGGCGACATATTGGCCGGGCATGACGCCATCGGTCACTTTGTAGGTGCCGAGCGTGAAGCGTCCCTCTCGATCAATTGTCCCGCGCGATTCCCCCTTGGTGACATCTTTAGGGTGAAGCGTGATGAGTCCGCCGCGCACGGGAGAGCCGTTTGCCCAGGTGAGTTTGCCACGTACCGGAGTGGTTTTCTCGAAATGCGGATTGTTGCTCGGCCCACAGCCGGCGCACAAGAGCAGAACGAGCAGACCGCAGACGCAGCCATATCGAATCATTGTGTTAACCTCTCGCAGGGAAGATAGTTCCAGAAATTCACTCTCAGTATTGGGGAATCACTTCGCCACCATTGGGCGTGACGAGCATGCGGACGACGACGGGATTGATGCTGGAAGTGAGCATTTCCACATGTCCATCGCAGAAGACGACCTGAGCGCCGTTGGTATGGAAGCTGAAAATCTCATCGTTGGGGCCGCAATTGTTGGTGGTGATCCAGTTGCAAGCCGGCGGGCCGTTGCCGCCATTGCTGGGATTGGAGTTGTTGTTGATGGCGACGCCCGTCTGACCGGCGGGCGCTCCAGACACACCGAAGCCGCTGTCCGGTTCGGCCCAGCGCCAGAAGGCGCGGTAGCCGTTATTGCCGCCGCCCGTGGGATCCTGATACGGCGACACTTGTGGCTCGACGCGGCCGCAATCCTCGGCGATGGCGATGGTGTTGCTGGTGCCGTCGGTGAGTTCCGCCAGCGTCGAGCCACCGAGTCGGCCGGCTCCATTGGCTCCGACCCAGTGCAGCGCCCCATTTACCCGCCTCGATTTGTTGCGCAGGCCGGTATTCGGATCGATGTCCGTGTAAACGGTCGGACCATAATCCGTGTAGCCGAAGCCGGCGTTATCGCGTCCCGAACTTGGCCGCAGCGCATTGCTGGGACAAAGGTAGGGTTTGACGACCGATTGCGCGCCCGCGATGTTGCCCGGCGTCGCCTCATAGTAGGAGTTCGTGTTCATCATGCGATACACGTTGTCTTGCTCGACATAGGGCAGGATGACCCAGAAGAACGAGAAGTTGTCGAACTGGCTAGGCCCGGTCGGGGCATTGGCAAAGTCGGTGCCTTCGCCGCCGCTGGGAAGGTATCCCGTGGAACTATTGAAATTGTGGATGGCCAGACCTATCTGTTTCAAATTGTTGCTGCACTGGCTACGCGCCGCCGCCTCGCGCACCTTCTGCACGGCCGGCAGCAGCAGGCCAATGAGAATAGCGATGATGGCGATGACAACCAGTAGTTCGATCAGAGTGAATCCTTGGCGCTGGATTCTTTCAGAGAGTCGTGACAACCGAGTGCCTCCTAAAAAGCCTCTTCCATGTAACCAGAAACCCATAGTAGATGGGGATAGAATAATGGGGGCTGGTGTGGGATTGGTGAAGGATAAAATAAGAGCGGATGAGACTTGCTGAGATGGAGTGAGATGTCTTCGGAGGAGAGGACCGCCGTTCATCGTTCGGCTTGAAAGAACCAGTCCCACGGCGGCGGTTGGTCGCCGAGATCGCGATCGCAGCCGAACTGTTGCCAGGCCAGATGCACTTTCGCCATGCGCACGCGATGAAAGCCGGCGCGGCGTAGTCGATAACGAATCTCGAACGGCTGCCAGAAATGTTGTTCCAATCCCTTGAAGCGAAACGTGCCGAAGGCGAAGTCGTAGTATTCATGCTCGGCGTGGTGGGCCGCGTTCTGACGCGCCTTGTCTCCCGGCATGCCTGCCAGCCGCGCTCGATCGAGCAGCAGCATCGTGAAATAATGCACCGCGTCGATCGCCGGTACGATGCCCAGGAAATGGCCTCCATCACGCAGCATGGCATGGATCGCGCGCAAGGCGGCGTCGAGAGCGGCCGTGTCCGGCAGCACGAGACTGTTAACGGCCACGGCCACGTCCACCTGTCCCGCGAGGTCGGTCAGATTGGTCAGATCGCGTTTGACGAACTCGACGTTCGCCACGCCCTGACAGCGTTCGCGGGCACGGGCCAGCATTCCCTCGGCGAAATCGACGGCGATCACACGGCGAAAGCGTTCGGCCAAAAACGGCAGCAGGGGACCAATGCCGCAGCCGAGGTCGGCTACCGCCTTTTGTTGATCCGCTAACTCCGCGATAGCTTGCCGCAGGGGATTGCGAACTTCCGGCAGATAGGGGTCGATGAAGGCTTCCTCATAGCCCTCCGCGGCCCGGCTCCAGTGATGTGCTTGATCGGACATGGTGGATCAGTTCTCTTGCCAAGTCAGAATCTCTCCCTTGCCCAGCGAGACGAGATCGCCGCACCAGCGCCGCCAACTGCCGGCCAGATAACGCTCCTCAATGGGGAACCCCCACGCCTTGAGCTGTCGCAGGTACACAGCCAGGAAGACGGGGCGATAGGTGCAGGAGTAACGGAAGCTGTGTAACAGCGGCGGCGGCGCGCCGAAGAAGGCGAGGGTGCCGCGCTTCATGCCCGCGCCGGGGCGGACGCCGCCGGAACCAAAGAGAAAGATGCTGCCGGCAATCATCGAGACGCCGGGAAAATCGCCGCTGGCGCCGCCGATGACGATGAGGCCGCGGCGCATCGTCGCGCCAATCTCGTTGCCCGCTTTGCCGTCGATAAGAATGGTGCCGCCGCGCATACCGAACCGGCCGCCGCGATAGGCCGCGCCGACCAGATGGCCGGCGTCGCCGTGGACGTGGATGCGACCGCCCTTCATCTCGGCCCCAACCCAGTCGCCGGCGTTGCCGTGCAGGTGAATCTCGCCGCCCTTCATCTCCGCACCCAGGTGCATGCCGGCGTTGCCGCGAATGGTGAGACGCCCTCGCGTCATGCCGGTGCCGAGCAACTTGACGCGGCCGCAATCGCCTTCGATGACAATGTCGCCGTCGCCGGAATCGCCCTCGACGGTGAAGAACTCGCCGAGCGGAGCCGGAGCATTGCCGTGCTGCACCGGCAACGCGGCAATCTCCGCAGCGCTCTTGCCGGCGAAATGGTCTGGCGTGACGCACTCGGCCTCAACGGGGATCGTGGTGGTGCCGTGATAGCGAAGGCGAAGCATGATTCAATCCCACAATGTTTAGCCGCGACGCGCAGCGGAGCGTGGGTTTACGTTTCGCGCGAAACGCCAAGCCGCGCTCCGCTGCGCGTCGCGGCTAAACGTCCTTTAGCAACTTATGTAGATACAGGTGGAACGGGCCGAGTTTGCCGCCGTAGTTGCCGGCCGAGATGCGCAGCACACCCGGACGGCACGCGGCCCGCACGCCGGCGCGCGTCGCCGCTTCGACGCTGGCCAGATCCACGCCGTCGATGACAATCTCGTAGACCGCGCCGACCGCCTCGGACAACTCGCTTTTGACTAGACCGCGCAGGGTGGGACAAAAGGCGTCATTGGTGCTGGCCTTGAGCTTCTTGTAACGACTGCCGACCTTGCTGCCGGAGCGGACGACGCCGCCGGGGAAAGGACAGATGACGCCCGGCACTTGCTTGATAGCGATGATGGCCGCCTCGGCGGCGGCGAGGGCCGTTTCCTGATTCTGGCCCAAGATCAAGAAATTGCCGCCGGCCACGCCTTTAATCGTGCCGAAGAAATCCTCGCACACGAATTCGCCGTCCATCACCGGCAATCGCCAGAAACGCCGGCCGTCAAGCTGTTTGCTGAACTGAAACGTATCGCCGAAGAAACGCAGATTGCCGCCGATGCGCAGCGCCTTGTCCTTGACCACGGGCAGCCCGTTGTAGCAGGCCGTCGTCGGGCAAGTGAGGATGCACTGGCCGACGCGATTGATGACCGCTTTCTGCAAGGCATCGCGGCTAAAGCCGAACAGCAGCAGACTGACGCCGGGCCGTCCATCGGGCGTTTGATCGGGAGACAGTTCATGCTCGATGCCCGCTTCGGCGTCGCAGCCGATGACCGAGGCGGCGTAGCCGGTCGCCGTCCGTCCGGCGGTGCGCGCCCATTCCATCGTGGCCGCCGTCACGATCAGCCGGGCGGCCGTCATCGGGAACGCTTCCGCGAAGGTATCATCCAGCGCGACGTTGTTGATGGTGAGTGCGTTCAAGTCGTGCAGTCCTGTCTTTACGCCGCCGACGCGAGACTGAGTATCTGTTGCCGGCACAACTCGAACATTTGGTTCAGCGCGGCGAGCAATTTCGTCCAGGCAAGAGCGGCGGGTTCAAGCGACGAGAAACCGCTGGCGGCTTAACGCTCAACCGCCAGCGGCCCATTTCGTGACTCAGACGACAACCTTCATCTGCACATTGCCGATCTGAATAATGTCATTGACGCCGAGTTGTCGTTTCTGACCCGGATAGATGCGCGTTCGGTTGACATACGTGCCGTTGGCGCTGTTAAGGTCTTCGACGGACAATTCATTGTTCTCGAAATTGAGACAGGCGTGCTGGCGCGAACACCAGATGCGATCGGGCGGCTCCTGATCTTCCAGGTCGATATCCACCGGTTTCTCATCGGCGCGACCGATGAAATTAAGTCCCTCGTAGATGGGGTACTCGACATTGCGTTTTTGTCCCCGGAGAACGAGCAAACGCGGCTGTGCGCCGGAAGGCAAGCCGGTAGCGGTCGCGCTGGGAGGCGTCGGCACCGGCGAGGTGGCGACAGGAACCGGAGCCGGCGCGGGAACAGCAGCGATGGGAGCCGGCGACGGCACCGGATGCGCCTGGGCGACCGGATACGCTTCCACGGGATGCGCTTCAGCAACGGGATGAGCCTCCACGGGATGCGCTTCGGCAACCGGATGAGCCTCCACGGGATGCGCTTCGAGCGGTTGAGCCTCAAAATGGTGAGCTTCAACCGGATGTGCCTCGGGCGTCGCGGTCGGCTCCAGGGCGAGCGGCACGGCCGGCAGAGGTTCCGCCGTATACGGCTCGGCAGTCAGCGGGATCGTCTCCGCGGAGGCGATGGGGTAAGCCTCGTATGGCTCGGCCGGCAGCGGCTCGGCGATGGCTTCCAGAGCGATCGGGGCGGCGGTGGGGATGGCCTCCATTGGCATCGCTTCGGCGTGCGCTATCGGAGCGGCGGCCACCGCGCCAGCCAGATCGGATTTGCACTGTTCGCAGAACAGCGCGCCCTCTTCGTTATTGAAATGGCAAAATGGACACTTCAGCATGGTGTAAACCTCAGGTGATACAGAGCGACCATGGTTTTAATGCCTACCAGCCCGCAGCGCCAGCAAGGGAACAAGCCCTTGCTGGCGCTGCGGGCTGGCGACGAAACAACTCATCCCGGCGGATTGTCTTCGACGGCCCGCGTCATGTCGTCCATGGCCAGCTGCGTCTTCTTGGAGACACGGCCGCCGGAATTCAGTTCCTGCAACACTTGCTTGGCGAGCATCGTTTTTTTGGCCCCGCGCGGCCCCATTAGCTCGCCCTTCTTCTCGATACTCTGGGCCACACGCTGGGCTTCCTGTTGATTATTCGTGGCGATGGCCTGCTGGAGATTCTTGTTCAACTCAAAAATCTGCACCTCGTCGATATGGCGGGCCACTTCGGCGTTGACATAACCCTGCTGAGCCGAGTACGTCACCTCCAGCGGATAGGCACCCGTCGTTTCACGCTTGCCGGTGCCGGGGTCGAAAGTAATTTCGATGTCGGCGATGCGGAACTTGCCATCGGGCCGCTTGGGCAAGCTCAGGTCCAGGATATAGCGCGTCGGTTTATCGCGTTCCAGCGTGCCCAGGCTGGCGACCAGATGACGCTCCTCGACCTCGTTCGTGGCCAACTCCTTGATTTCCGGCACAACCATGCGGACACGTTTGATCTTGATATCCTTCATGGCCCGCAGATGCATCTCGACGTTGAGGAAGCCGGTGGCGGCCAACGCCTCGAACTGTTGGACGAAAACGCGCTCGGCGGCGGAGGCGTCGTTGACATCAATATAGCCCCACTCGCCGCCGGCGAGCTTGGCCAGATCCTTGATAAGACTCTGATTCCATTCGGTGCCGACACCGATGACGTTGAAGCGAATTTTTTTCTGCCCGGCCTGCTCCGCCAGCTGACGGCAGGTGGTTTCGCCGGAGGTCTCGCCATCGGTCAGCACAACGAGTTGCGTCAACTTGCCGGCCCCGGCGAACTGCTCGACCGCGCCGATGGCCAGCTGGATGCCCTCATCCATCGCGGTGCCGCCCGGATCAACGTCGAACATATCGATCTTGCGGATGACATCTTCGATCTTGGCCTTGTCGGCGACGCTGGTCGGGGGCAGAACGACCTGGGCGTTGTGAGCGAAAGCGACGATGGAGATGGTATCGTCGCCCTTGAACTTCTCGATGGCAGCGATGGCGGCGTCTTGAATGCGTTTGAGACGACTGATGCCGGTGCCGTCCTCCTCGTACATCGAACCGCTGACGTCGAGTACCAGGGCCAGGTTGAGGTCAAGTGGTTTGCTGGCACCGGAACCGGAGGGGATGAGCTTGATGAGGGCGTAACTGGCCGCCGACTCGCCCGCCATGGCGATGCTGCTGCGGTACATCATGCGCTCAATGTGAATCTTGGCTTGCGAAGATGGTGACGTCATGGTTGTGTGATGCCCTGAGTGTCTCGTTTATTGGCCTACTAGCCCGGAGCGTTAGCGACAGGTGATTCAACCCGTCGCCGGCGCTTCGGGCTGAGGGTTTCATTCGTCGATCACCGAGATCCTTCCGGGATAGATGGGAGAAACTCTCCCTTTTCTAACATACTAGAGTGAAACCGGCAACAATCAGTTCCGTCAATTCGTCTCGAACTTCTCCTCTATCTCTCCTTTATCTTGTGTAACAAGATCGCGATCGGAGAAAAAGCGAAAAATGCCGCTCGCCCGCGTCCGGCGGGTACGTTCCTCGTCGTTATCCTTGCAGAAGGAAAAAAGAAGCGGCCCGCTCGAATCCGCACCGGCGGAACAACCAGGCCAACGGTTCGGCCGCCGCACTGAGCAAACGCAGTCCCCGTTGACCAAGTCCAGACAGCAAAAAGCCGGCGCCTCCTCCAAGAATAGCCCAGCAACCTGAGGCAAGCACGATCCACAATAGCATCCAAAAGCCGGGCGATGCGGCGAAGGCGTTGGGCTTGGCCATTCGGGTCAGTAAGGCACCGGGCACGGCATCGAAAACCAACAGCAGACAGCCGAGTGTGCCTGCGGCGATGACGCCGGCGAAAGCGCCGGCCACCGCACCACAGAAAACATCCGTCAACCGGCCGCCGCGCCGCCACACCAGGCCGGCGCCGAAGAAGATGCCCGCCCACCAGGTGGCCAGGATGAACAACTTCAGAAAGCTGTTCTCGGAGCCGGCGGTGTAAATCCACGGTGCCGATGACCAGGCCGAGCCAGCCGGTTGTCCCCAGCCGCGCGCGTACAGGTCGGCGGGGCCAGTCAGCAACAGGCGCAGCAGCAGGGCCAACAGTGCCCCGACGAAGAAGGGACGCAGTAAACGGCGCGTGAACGGTTCGTGCGGTCGATTGCACTGGACCTGGATGCGCACCGCCAATTTCTGTCCGGCGTTGGCGACGATGTGTACGGTTCCCTGATGGAAACCGCCGGCGTCCATGAGGGTCGAATCGACCTCAAAGGCAATCTGCGTCTGTTGCGGGCCGCTGACCGAGGGCGTGGTGACGCGCAGCCAGGGCGTGTCGGTGTCGGCCTGGGCGTAGATCCATTTCTTGGAGTTGGTGCGCAGCGTGACCTTGGCCTGGATCACCTCCGGCGGCGTGCAGGCGAATTGCAGCTGTTGATCGGACAGTTGCAGCGGCGGCGGCTTGGACAGGCCCATGCACTCGAAAAATTGCTGCACGGCGGCGACACCCTTGGCCGGCTGTCCGGCCACCGGATAGGCCCAGCCGTTGGTCTTGAACCAGCGGGCAATCTCGCCATTCTCCAGCAGCGGCACGGCCTGTTTGGGATTGCCGCGCATGCGCTCGGCGATTTGTCGGGGACTGGCGGCTCCCTGAAACGGCGGCTGCGCGAACGGCACACTGGCCACATCGAGGCGCACGCCAACCTCGGCGATGCCGCCGTTGGTGATGACCGTCAGTTTGCCGCTATACGTCTGCGGCGCGGTCAAGCCGCGCGCGTCGATGCGCAGGAGGATTTGCTGACTGCGCGCGGTCTTGAGGGCGCACTCGGTCGGACTGTCGCCGTCGGCGATCTTGAGCCATTGCCCGCCCTCGGAGACGGTGACTTTGCCCTGAAGCAGCCCCTTGCCCTGATTGGTCACGGTTAGCGGGACTTGCCGTTGTTCGCCGGGTCGAACGCCGCCGAGCATGAGACGGCGCGGGTTCAGATCGAGACGCGGCCCCTGCACCTGGCTGGCCGGCAGGTGACTGACGAAACTGTGCAGAGCAATGTCGAGATCGGATTGTGTCTGATACTCCTGAGCGGTGCGTACCAGATCGTGCCGGCCGACCTGGGCGAAATAGCGCGTGAAATCGCCATTGTGCAGCAGCTTGCGAGCGTCCTCCCATTCATACTGGCAGCCCTGCACGAGATCGTCGAATGACTTGCAGCGTCGCCCCGATGGAAAGACGAACTCGTGCGGCAACTGCGCGGGCGACGGCACGCCTGCGCCGCCTTGATGCAAAACGACGCCGTCGAAATAGCAATAGACCGCCTCACGCGGGTTTGCTCGTTGGCATCGGGGGCAGTTTAGCACCATACATTCCTCAAAATCCGAAATCCGAAATCCGAAATCCGAAAGAAATCGAAAACAACAAAACGAAAAACTCAAAACCCGTTCTCTCGTTTTCTGATTCAGATTTTGAAATTGAGATTTCTTTCGGATTTCGGATTTCGGATTTCGGATTTATCTTCGTCGTCGTCGCTCCTGGGCCGCGCGCAGCTGGAAGCGCAGAATGACATTGCCTAGCTGGATGCGGTCGCCGTCGTGCAGATCGCAGCACTGCAAGACGGGTTTGTCGTTGACGCGCGTGCATTCGGAGGGGGCGTCGTTGTTCAGCAGCAAATAGCGCTGCCCCTCCCGTTGTATAATAGCGTGTTTTTTCTCCACCTTCATATCACGAAACAGAGCGATGTCGGCGTGTTCATCGCGGCCGAGCAGATTATCGGTCTTGCTCAGGGGATATTCACGGCCCTCTTGCCAACCGCGCATCACCTTGATCGAGGCCGGCTGAAAGACACTTTGGACCAGGGCCGACAATGAGCCAATGGAAGCACCGAGGATTATCAGACTGACCGCGCCCCAGATGGAAGCGTGACCGCCGCTGGCGTTGGCGCGATCGAGAGCGAGGCCGAACAGCATGCCGCCGACGAATCCGCCGATGGCGCCGCCAAGCGTGCCGTAGCTGAACTTGCCCAGCGAGCGCGAGGCAATGCCTTCGCTAAACCCCACCGCCACGCCGAGGAACATCCAGCCCAAACCGCGCGCGAACATCGTTCCCAGCAAATGCAGGAACGTATTCTCCCGGCTGGCGCCGAGCCATTTAATCAGGAGATAATTCACCCAGTCGCCGATGAGGATGCCGAGCGCGCCGCCCAATAATCCGAGTACGACGCCATAGGAAGCCAGGCGGACGAAGCGGATCAGCGAGCGATCGCGGATGGCCTCGACGCTGACGACGAAGTAGCCGATCGCGCCGCCGATGAGCGCGCCGCCCATAAGGAGTTGGTGGGTGACGGCCGAATCGGCAGCGTTCTTGTCGCCGAAGACGCCGAACAGCATCCAGCCGAGCAGCCCGCCCAGCGCCCCGAAGACGGCGTTGAAGTAGATGCGGCTAACCAGCGCCATGTTTGTTGCAAACCTCGCCCGCTCCGACTCCGCAGGAATACCCCCTGCTATGGTTTGTAATGGGGGCGGCAAGCGATTGCAACCGGCAAATCTTCCCGACAAGCCCGGAGCGCCAGCGACGGGGTCTGGGTCTGATAACCCGTCGCTGGCGCTCCGGGCTTGTCTCAAGAGTGCGAACAGACGAAAACTGCTCTCCCCTTCGCCGGCGACAGTCGCTATAAGCCGCTCCGAATCCATTTTTCACAGACCGAACTCGGCAGAACAGGAGGTAGCGATGAGAGGGCGAACGTGGGCAGTCCGGGGGGTGGCCGGCGCGCTTGCGCTGCTCTGTGCCGCGGGGGGCGCGGTCGGACAGACGCCGGGCACGGGGGACGGCAAGGCGGCAGCCATCGTCAACGGCGAGACCATCTCCCTGAAACAACTGGAATCGGCACTCAAACAACAAGGTCCGATGGCCGTGCCGCTGCCGGAGGCCGTGCGCAAACAGCAACGCCAAGTCGTGCTGGACGCCCTCATCAACGAGGTGTTGATGCGGCAGTTTCTCAAGCAGTACGCGGCACCGATCGATGCCAAGGAACTCAACATTCGCATGGGCGAGTTAGTGACCGGCCTCAAGATGCAGGGCAAGACGCTGGCGGATTTCTGCCGCGATCGAAATCAAACCGAGGAGCAGATCAAGGCGACGGTCGCCGCGACGGTGCAGTGGATCGCCTACGCGCGCAAAAACATCAACGATCAGCAGGTCGAGAAATACTATCTGGATAACAAGGATCTCTTCGATAAGATCATGGTTCATGCCGCGGAAATCATGCTGCATGTGCCGTCCCAGGCGGGCACTCCCGAACGGGAACGCGCCAAGGCCCAGCTGACGGAATTGCGCGGCAAAATTCTCGCCAACGAAATCGACTTCGCGCAGGCGGCCAAGCAGTATTCGCAGGGACCAACGAAGGATGCGGGCGGCGATCTCGACTGGTTCCCACACATTCACGGCATCTTGCCCGAAAGCCTGATGCAAGCCGCTTTCGCGCAGCAGCCCAACCAGCTCAGCGAAGTGATCGAGAGTGAGGATGGCGTGCATCTGTTGAAAGTCATCGAGCGCAAAGCCGGAGAGCCTTCGGACTTTGGCAAGATCAAGGAGGAAGTACGCCTGGTGTGCATCGAAGAAATGCAGCAGGTCATCCTTCGCCAGCTGCGCCAAGACGCGCAGAAGGCCGGCCAGATCAAGATTCTCCTGCCGTAAATGCTGAGTTGGCATTTTGCTAGCCCGCAGCGCCAGCAAGGGTTATTCGTTCCCTTGCTGGCGCTGCGGGCTGGCAGGATTTTGTCCGAACGCCCCCACTCGCCTTTTGGGAACCATCTTGCGTTTTCGTTTATCGCTGCTGATGTTCTTGTTGTACGCGCCGTCGGGCGCGATGCTGCCGCAGTACAGCGTATACCTGCAAGAACAACTCGGCTTCAGCAAGATGGCTGTGGCAGTCTGCTGCGCCACGCAAGCGTTGGCCACTGTCTGCGCCGCGCTACTCACCGGCCACATTGCCGATCGCTGGATGTCGGCGGAGCGTCTGCTGGGCGTCTGCTCGCTACTGGCTGGACTGGACCTATGGCTGTTGGCCGAACAAACCCAACAGGTGTCCGTCTTTTTCACCACCCTCGTCTTCTGGCTGCTGACCGGCCCTATCTGGCTACTGGGCGCGACCATTGGTTTCGCGCACCTCAAACATCCGCAACGCCAGTTTGGTCCAGTGCGCTTGTGGGGCACCCTCGGTTGGATGGCGGCGGCTTGGCTGGTCGGTTACTGGTTCGATAATCCACCGTGGCTGTGCGAACTGGTTGGTTGGTTGTGTCCGCAGCGCCCACGCAGCGAGATGGCCGACATGCTCCGTCTGGGTGGTGTGCTGTCCTTGATGCTGGCAGCGTACAGTCTGACGTTGCCCCTAACGCCGCCGCGGCCCGCCCACGATGGCCGGCCGGCGCCGTTGGCTGCCCTGCAACTGCTGCGTGGCCGAGCCTTCTCCATCTATGCGCTATGCCTGTTCGGTGTGTGCGTCACCTACCCGTTCGGCACACAGGGCACGCCCTTGCTGCTCAATCAACTCGGCGTCTCGCGTGCCTGGATGCCGCGCATCCTGACGCTGGCTCAGGTGACAGAGGTGATTGTGCTGGCCCTGCTGCCGCTGTTGCTACGGCGTCTGGGCGTACGCGGCACGATGCTAACTGGCTTGGCGGCGTGGACGGCAGCGCTGGCCGCGCAAGCTGTGGGTCGGCCGGTTGAGTTGATCGCCGGCTCGCTGTGTTTCAATGGCCTGTGCATCGCCGGCGTCTTCGTGGCCGGCCAAGTCTTCGTCAACGCCCAGGTCCACGATGGTCTGCGTGCCAGTGTGCAATCGCTGCTCACCTTCGTCAACGGTCTGGGGATGTTGTTGGGCAATTTGCTGTTGGGCGTGTTGCGTCACTTCGCCGGCGGCGAATTGCCGCAAGCATTCGCCGTCGGCGCGATCGTCATGGCGATGTTGGTGATAGTCTTCACATTTGGCTTTCCCGATCAGCGAGCGAAACCGCTGGCGCCTTCCTGATAGAACCCGATGCGGCCGTTCGGCGTAGAGGGGCTTGTTGACAGACGCGGGATAGCAATGTACCGTGCGATCATGGACTCCACGAAGTTGATTACGATTGAACCGGTAGTTCTTAGCGTGGACGTGCCGTGAAGCAACTTACCATCGTCGTCAAACCATTCCGCGCCGAGGCGGTGCTGCGTGCCATCGCGGAATTGGATGTGGCGTCCGTCGTGGTTCGCGAGGCCAAGGGCTATAGCCGGCAGAAGGGCTATCTCGATCGCTATCTCGGCAGCGAGTACAGCATCGCGTTTTTGCCCAAGATCGAGATTAGCGTGTGCGTCAGCGATGAACGCGTCGAGGAGGCGGCCGATCACATTACGCGCGTCGCGCGCACGGGTCGCATCGGCGACGGCAAAATCTTCATCGTGCCGCTGGCCTGGCCGGATGCGCTCGAGTTTTGAGCGCCCTCAAGGAAAGGATTCCTCCCATGATTGCAATGGATCGCCTCGTCAGCGAGCAAACATTTCACGACCGCCAGGCACGCGAACGCGCCCCCTCTTTCGGCGATCTCGCTGCCCTGCGATTCTCGGACGATGCCTATCTCGATCACGAAACGTGGATTCGTCCTGCGCTGACGCGGCTGGGAGACGTGACGGGGCTGCCGGTGCTGGACTACGGTTGCGGCCACGGCATGGCGGCGGTGGTGCTGGCGCGGCGCGGCGGGCGCGTGACGGCGTTCGATCTCTCGCCGGGCTATCTCGCCGAAGCACGGCGACGCGCGCAAGCAAATGATGTGTCGATCGAGTTTTTGCAAGCCGATGCCGAACGATTACCCTTTGCGGACAGCAGTTTCGCGCGTGTCTGGGGCAACGCGATCCTGCATCATCTCGATCCACGGATCGCGGGCCGCGAACTGCATCGCATTCTGCAACCGGGAGGAATCGCCGTCTTCTGCGAACCGTGGGGCGAGAATCCCTTGCTGGCATGGGCGCGGCGACGGCTGCCCTATCCCGGCAAGGAACGCACGCCGGACGAGCAACCACTGCGGTCGCATCATCTCCGTGCGCTGCGTGAGGTATTTCCGTCGCTGGAAGTTGAAGGCTGTCAACTGCTATCGATGGCTCGCCGTGTCCTGCGGCCCGGACGTTTCGTGTCGGGACTGGAGCGATGCGACGATCATTTGCTGCGCCTTCTCCCATCGCTCTCGCGGTTCTGCCGCTACGTCATCCTCACGCTGCGCCGCTGACCTGTGTGTGGGCATTGCTTGTCTCGCCGCTAAGAAGGCACGTTCCCGTTTGGTTGTTTGGGATAGATGCGAAGGCTGGGAGGAAAGTTTTACGCAATCCTTTTTCCGCTTTTAACCCTTCATTTCCTCCATGTCCCCACGTTCAGACTCTTCATGAGAAATTAGGGCATCGCTTTTGCTAATCGTTGGCCAACTTCCGGCAGCTGAAATTGAACGGCTGTGTCTTCCTCTTCGCCTCGGAGAACTCGCGATGCCATTGAGACTTTTCGCTCCCCGTAAACCTCGCCTCCCAACTCGCCGTCCCTCCATTCGACTCCAGCTGGAGCAGTTGGAAGAGCGCGAAGTGCTAAACGCTTCGCTGGTAGGTGCTCTCAACTACATCACTTATTCCGCCTACCAAACGACGCAACAACTTCAGCAGGCGCAGACCGCGACGCAGAACGACCTCACGCACTTCCAGCAAGACGCCGCCTCCTTCACGGCGGGCCAAGGCGTCACGACGACGCAAATCAACAACGACCTCGCAACCCTGAAGCAGGACGTGAATACGATCCAGGGGCTGAATGCCACCTTCCAGAAAGAAAATGATTTTTTCCTGCTGGGAGTGGTGGCTAACGTGGGAAGCTTCTCCTCGGACGATGCCGGACAACTGCTCGTCGATGCCTACTATCTCAGAAACTGGCAATCCGTGAGCAACTCCGCCCAGCAGATCGCCAATACCGCGAGTTCGGTCAAAGCGCCGCAACCGCCCCCTCCACCCACCACGCCGCCGCCAAGCGGACAAGGGTCGGAGCTTGTCACTCTCAACTTGAACCCGCTCAACGTCAATTTGCTCGGCCTTCAGCTTCACACAGACCCGATCCAGGTCAATATCTCCGCTCAACAGGGACAAGCGGAACTGCTCGGCAATCTGCTCGGCGACACCGCCAACTTGCTCAATCTGCCGGCCGTCAACAACGCCGTCAACAACGTCCTCGGCAGCGTCGTCACCTTGGCGAATTCGGGCACTCTCAGCGTCAGCGGCCTGGATACCACCTCCGGCCCACTCAGCACGCCCAACGCCAACACGTCCTCTCCGAACCAAACTACGTCCACCACGCCGGTCCTCGATCTGTATGTTGCTCCGGTGACGCTGAACCTCCTCGGAGCGGTCGTCACCACCAGCCCGATTCACCTGACCCTGACGGCCCAAGCCGGACAGAGCCAGGTACTCGGCAACACGCTGACGGACCTGGCCAACTTGTTCAATCCGCCGCTGCCCAACACTCTGAGCATTGACGACATTAACACCAAATTGGGCACTTTGCTCGACCAGTTGAACCAGCAGATTCCGGGCATCGGCACCTCTCCCACACAGCCGCCGCCCCTGAACAATGGCCAATTCCTCAATTTAACCGTTGCGCCAATCAACCTGAACTTGTTGGGGCTGAACCTGCAAACCAGCCAGATTCAGGTCAACGCCACCAATCAGACCGGCAACGGCGATTTGCTCGGCAACATCACCACCACGCTTCTCAACACGCTGGGCGCGACGCCGACAAACCTCGCCACGCTCAACGGCGATCTGAACGCCATCCTCGGCAAGGTCGTCGGCGTCCTGAACGCCTCCACGCTGACGCTGCCGACCGGCATCCTGAGTACGCTCAGCCCGGCGCTGCAGGAATTGGCCTTGCCCAATCTGGTGAATCCGCAAGGCACGGCCACCGCGCCGATTCTGAACCTCGCCATCGCTTCGACCAATGACAGCACGCCGCCGGTCAACGTCAACCTGTTGGGTCTGGACATCACGACCAGTAATATCCAGGCACAACTCATCGCGCAGACCGGCGACGGGCAGATTCTCGGCAACCTGCTTTACAACGTCGCCAACTTACTCAACCCGGGCGGCTCGCTGGATTTGCTGCCGATCCTCAACGCGCTGGCCTTGTAACAGGCCGCTGGCTTGGCGTTTTGCGCGAAACGTAAACTCGCTTGGCGTTTCGCGCAAAACGTAAACCTGCTTGCCGTTTCGCACGATTAGCGCTTTTTATGATCACCGACACTCGGCGCATCGGGATTGGCGTCCGGCCCGAAATACCGCAATGTCACCAACGGCTCGCGGCCGGTGTTCTCGAACACAACACCCTGACGCGCGGCGTCGTGCGTGACGAATACTTCATCTTCGGTCAATTCGCCAAAGCGGATCATGGCCGGTGTTTGCAACGGCAGTTTGCCCATGCGCCCGCTGCCCTGCACGGTGACAAGGCCATACGCGCCGTTGTCCTTGATCGTCACCTTGACACCGGGATCGACGGTCAATTCCTTGGCGCTGAACAGCTGCTTGCCATCGACCTTCCCATAAACGACCCAGCGATCGACGTAACCTTCCGTCGCGGTGTCGGCCACGGCGATCGGTTCGAGATAATGGCTATCCTTGAAGTCCGGATTGACATTGCCTTCCCAATCGAGCTGCTCGACGAGGTAATCGAGATCTTGATGCTTGTCCGTGGGCATGTCCTTGACGAGCAGGCTCCACGGCACCGGCCGGCCCTCGACGAGCGATTGATACATGGCGAACACGTCCGAACCCCATTGCGGTTCGTAAGTCACCAGCGAGCCGGGCGCGTGCAACACGCAGGGCGGCACTAGCCAGCCGGTACCCGGCTGCAAGCGATACGCCTTGGAGTAATTGAGAATGAGGTTATCCCCCTCATTCCAGCGCGCCAGACAACGGCGGATGTCGTCCTTGGTAGTGCCGGGTTCGAGACCGAAGAAGGTGTAGGGGAAGTTGTTGCCGACCGCGTTGAGCTGAGGTGGAAAATAATACGACTCCGGTTTACCTTGCTGGCCAACCTTGGCAGCCTGGGCGTCGCTCTGATGCATGTGGTGCGGAATCGGTCCCAGGTTGTCGAAAAACTTGCTGTACACCGGCCAACGCTGATAGCGGTCCCAGATGGGAGCGCCCACGAGCTTCGCCCCTTCTTGGGCGACGGCCTCGCGCAGCGTGAAGACGCGCTTGCCTTCGTGGACGACGTAACTGAGTCCCTCGTCCGCGAGGGCGTTCTCGTTGGCGGCGTGCGTGGTGGACGCGAACCAGCGTTCGTCGATGCCGCCACGATGCGCACCCAGCGCATACACATCTTGCGGCGCCAACTTGATGCGCCGGCCCGGCATCAGGAAGGAACGCGGCACCCACGTCGGTGCCAAGCGCAACAATCCTTCACCGGCTTCCAGGGCTTGCCGGACCACACGGCTATCGGCCGTGTGAGGAGTGGTTTCGTGTTTCGTCTTCATGGGGGTAGAACTTTTCTTCGCCATGCGAGGTATACTCCAGGGTGAGCGGAGAGGAGAGCCAGAGTACGGTATTCAGAATCAACGAGAGGCTGCCTCTCGCTCTTCAGTCCGTGGCGTGATTAAAGCGCGCAACGCCGCGACTGGCAAGAACAAACTGCTGGCAAAATCAGGATTCGTCGCCGGAAATGTTGAGATTTAAGGAAAGAAACCGGACTTTCAAACGAACTATCTGGTGAGGGAAAACGTCTCAAACTAGGAGTGAGACACGGTAGGACGCCGTATACCCGGATGCCCAACCGAGTAGCGCCCCGCGGCCGGTGCAGGATGGCGAGTTTCTGGAAGGAGTTGCCCATGTTGGATCGGTGCGAAACACCCCCCCTATCTCCTCCCTGTTTGATTCTGGCTCACCCGGATACGGAGTACGAGACCGCGATCGCGCGGGCCTTCCGGCGAATGGGTTGGGATGTGTACTCGGCTCACAGCGGCCCAGAGGCTCGCCGCCTCGCACGCCGGCTCGATGCCGATGTGGTCGTTCTCGACGCCGATTTGCCCGAGGAGAGCGGTTGGCTCACCTGCGATAAGTTGACACGCGAACAACCGTTGGCCAAGGTCATCCTTGTTAGCGATAATCTCAGCCCCCGCAATCAGGAATTGGCCGCGTTCGTCGGTGCCAGCGCATTGGTCAGCTACGGCGATGGCCCTGCCGCCCTTGCGGAAGAAATCTGCGGAGTTGCGATGCCAGCAGCGGGATAAATCCTCACCCGCTGCGCGGGAAATCCTCACCCGCTGCGCGGGAAATCCGAAATCCGAAATCCGAAATCCGAAATCCGAAAGAAATCCCAAATCAAAAATCGGAAATCTCAAACGAAGCAACGATCCGTTTTGAGTTTTGAGTATTCTGGTTTGAGATTTCTTTCGGATTTCGGATTTCGGATTTCGGATTTCCCGCGCAGCGGGTAAGGATTTCCCGCGCAGCGGGGGAGGATTTACTGAGTCACTTCAAACTGACACTCGATCTCCACCGGGATATTGCCTGGCAGCGATCCCATGCCGACGGCGCTGCGCACGCCGACGCCAGCGTCCTCGCCGAACACTTCGGCCATCAATTCCGAAAAACCATTGATGACCAGCGGTTGCTCCTTGAAGTCGGCCGCGCAGTTGA
>DATNCY010000101.1:0-8678 GCA_035553375.1 Gemmataceae bacterium | reverse complement strand
GTTCCCCGTCGAGGACGAGCAGCCCAACAGGAACGAGCAACCGGAGAAAATGAGGGCGAGGCAAGCGAGTTGTCGCGCAACCTGGCCGGGCGCTTGTGTTCGCAGCATCAGCGTGGTCCTCCTCCGCAAACAGGCAGTTCTCCGAGGGGATGGCCGCTTGCGGCTTAGCGCTAAGCCGTAAGCGGCCATCGGGCGGCAGGGTGTGGGAGAGATCGGCGACTCAGGGAGAACATCCACGGAGGTATGGTTTGTTATCGGCTAGAAAAGCGGCGAGGTTCAGTGGAAGTGATGAAAAACGGCGTTAAGGGGCGCTGGGGATAGGCAAGCGAACGAGGCGACCGAGGAAAAAGCGAATCGACTCTTCCGTCAGCAGCAGGATCGGCTCCAATCGAATAGAGGGACTACGGACGGTGCCGGTGACGCGCAGGTGGACAATGCGATTGGCGAACAGGGCGCTGGCTTCATAGAGAAGGAGACGGGGAATAGCGCCGATCAAGGGCACACGGCCACCGAGCGCATTAGCCTTGGCAGGGTTGATGCAGTTGATGCCGGTTTGTGCCGTCACGTCCAGGTTGAGGTTGCCCGCCACGGTAATCGTGCCTTCGATGATAAGCTGGAGCAAGTTGCCAACCAGGGTCATATGCTGCACGCGGAAGATGCCGCCGGCAAGCCGGCCCTTCAATTGGCCCGACTGGAAGGTGGCTGACGACACACCGGGACGAAGGTACGGCGTGATCTGCCGCAGAACCGGCAGCTGCAACGCCTGCCCTCCTTCAAGTCGCGCCTGGACAATCGCCCGCAAGTCGTTGATGGAACGCATTTCGTTGCCGGACAGATCGATCCGGCCAGACACACGCCCGGAAGCGTAGGAACTCAACGACGGCGTATGGCGTAGCAGCGTGCGCAGATCCACCTGATAAAAGAGCAAGAGGCCGGTCAGTCGCAAGCCGTTGCCCCAGTGCAACGTGCTGTCAAATTTCGCTCGGCCCTGAGCAAGTCGCGCGGCGCTATCCCGCACGGTCAATTCGCCGCTGCCCGACGACGGGACGAAACTGAATTGCAGGGGAATTCGCCATTCCGTGACATCCAGCCCATAAACCTGGCCGCGCGTCAGGGTGGCTCCGCCGCTGCCGTCCCACTCCGGGCCAATTCGGCCGCGCAGATTTACATCGACCGGCCCCCGCACATGCGCGGCCAGCGCCGGCAAGGGAATCAGTAGCCGCGATGCTTCGACCTGTTGCAAGTCAACGTGGAACCAGCTGCGGCTATTCTGTTTCAGCCCAAACCGGAACCGGCCGAGAAACAATCCCTGGGCGACATCGCCCGTGATGTTGGACAAGCGAAACTCGTCGGCGGTCAGACGGACATCGCCTTGGAGACTCTCGCCGAGTGACTCATCATCCCAGCGGATATTGACGATCCGAAATGTGCCGTTACCGACGGGCAGGTCTCTCGGTCCTTCATGGCGGTAGGGCAAGTTAATCGAAAACCGGCCGCCTAGATGCGCCAGGCCGCCCGTGATGTTGTAGGCATCCCACAAGCGCGACAGCCGCGCGCCGCGGACCTCCAGACGCCCCTGCCCCTCCGGTTCCTTGGGCTTTTCCTTCGGCTTTTCTTTGGTATGCGAGGGCAAATCCCCCTTGAGGGTAAAGGTTCCACCCAAACTCTCGCCCTGGAGCCGATAGGAGGTTTTGCCGTCACGCGAATCAATCGTTCCCGTTAATTTCTCGGCGGGGACTCCCTGGACGCGGAGTTTCGGAGCGGTCAATTCAACATCCGTTGTCCAGGCACGCGGCCGATTCGCTTTGGCCTGAGCCAATTCCCCCCTCACCGTGCCGGATACTTTCCCCTCCAGTCGAACGGGAGAGGACGGCAGCGCCTTCGCCAGCGCTTGCACATTCAGATCGCGAATGCGAAGATTCGCTGTACCGACGCCGGTGGTACTCAGAGGCACCACGGCGGAGCCAGTCACCTCGCCGCCGTACAGGGCGGCCTTAATCGTATCGAGTTTCAGCCCATCCTTGTCCTTGCCCCAGTGGAAGGACAAGTCATCCACCTTGAAGCCCTCCGCCACGAGGCCGCGCGCTTGCACCGCCCCGTTCGTGTCGAATTTTAGAGGTTTCAGTGTGCCCGTAACCGTACCGTTGAGCTGCGCCTGTCCCTTGATTTCGATGGGCGGCCGAAACGAGGGGGCGAGACGATTGATCGCCGCCAGGTCGGTTCGAGCCAGATGGATCTCACTCTTGAAGGCATAATCGTCTTTTAGCTGCAACTCGCCTTTTCCCGTCAGCGGCGTACCCGCGACATCCGCTTTGAACGCCTTGAGGAGCGCTCGCCCCTGGTCCACATTTAGATCGGCGGAGGCATTGCGCAACGTCAATCCGTATACTTCGATGCTCGGAGCAGTCAGCGCCGCCGAGCCGCGCCAGGTCGCCGCATCGCCCAAGCCGGCCAC
This sequence comes from Gemmataceae bacterium, assembly GCA_035553375.1. GTDB lineage: Bacteria > Planctomycetota > Planctomycetia > Gemmatales > Gemmataceae > JAJPHU01. Next base: position 6,223 of record DATNCY010000101.1, on the reverse strand, counting down.
CGGAGCGCGCGCCTGGAGTGTACCCGACAGGACACCCGCCGCTTGATCCTTCGTGGCCGGCAGTAAGTTCAGAACCACGTCCAAAGGGATTTGCTCAATCTTCAACTTCGCGCGCACATCGCCCTGGGGAATGACTTCCACACGCGCCGATCCCTCGAACTTCCCCACCGTTTTCGGATCCTTCGGTTGCGGCATTTGGCCGCGCAGATCCTCCAGATCGAGTACGCCATCGGCGTAGCGAACCTGCGCTTCAACTGTCGTCATCTCCAGTCCGGCGATGTTGAAGTGAGGCAACTTGGCCGTGCCGCGCAGACGATACGCTTTCATATCGCCCGCCGTGTTGATGGGGATGGAGGCGTGCATCTGAATCGTCAGCCGGCCCGTGATGGCGTAGGGCAAACGCAGTTTCAGTTTCTCGACCAACTGGGCGAGATCGACATCTTTCAGGTTCAAATCCACGTCGAGATACGTCGGCGCTTCATCGGGTTTCGTCGGCGGTTTCAGCTTACCCAGGCCTCGCGCCGTCACGTCGATAGCGTGCGAGAGTTGTTCTGTTCCCAGCTTGATCCCCTGACCCAATAATCGCACCAACCGCGTCGGCGTCGATTCGAGGAACCCACCTTTCCCTTCATCGTCCTTATCGGCCACCTCGTTTGCCCGCGCAACCAATTCCCCTCTTTCGGCCGCGATGATTTCCTCGGCGCTCACTTTGGCGTCGGGTAACTCCCTGGCCAGCGTTGCCGGTTTGGGTTGATGGAAGCGGAAACGCCGTCCGTCCGAATGCAGAGCCAAGCGGATCGGTTTCTTAATCTGGAAGCCACCCCAACTCGCTTGCTTGATCTCTCCTTGCCCCGATCCCGCCGTCTGGACCTTGCCGTCTTTGACCGTGACGACCAAATCCGCCGACCCGGTCAGATGACCATCAATGTTTTTCGGCACTTTCCAGCTACGTGGCAGATCGTGCAAGACGACATTGCCAACGCCGACCTTGAAGACCAGATGCGTTGTCGCTTCGCGGAAGTTCAAATCGCCGCTGGTCGTGATATTGCCCCCGGCCATCTGGCCGTGAACGTCACGCAACTCGACCAATTCATCGACGATGATCGCTTTGCCGTGCGCGTGCGTGGCATCCAGATCGATCGAGGGCACCTTCACATGGGCATCCGTTGGCGAAATCTCCACCCGATAATGGGCCTTGCGTTTGTTCTCTGGTTGCAGATCCAAATGCACACGGGCCGGCGTTTTTCCTTCCACCTGGACCGCCTGCCAGACGCTCGGCGGCACGAAAGCGATTGCTTTCAGCTTCTCCATCGTGACATCAACTTCGGACGTGTCGAGGGTGATGGTGCCTTTGCCGCCTGTGGTGTCAAAGTCACCCTGCGCTTGCCAATTACCCCAAAAAGGGTCGGTTATAGTTCCTTTTAGGGTCAGACCATCTTCGCCGGGCACAATGTCGGCGTTGATGCCATGAATCACCATCGGCGGTTGGCCTTGCTGATCGAGGGTCAACTCTCCTTGCTCGATGTGCAGGTGCGGGATTTGAGTGGGTGGCCCCTTCTTCTTGGTGCTTGGTATCTGGGTGAGCAATTGACCGGAACTGCCGAAACGCAGGGTGACGCGCGCGCCGTTGAGGTCGATGGCGTCGGGAGATTTGTCGCGCAACATGCTCAAGGCGGAGAGGTCCGCCTTGACATCGTCAACTTGGAGCCACGGTTTACTATCGTCGCCTTCGGCGTAAGCGCGGATGCCCTGCACCGTGCTTCCGCCCGTCAAACCGATGTGGCTTTCTTGGACCTCGACCCGTCCGCCGAGCATGCTCTGCAATCGTCCGGCCACCTGCCGCGTAGCGTGGCTGGAGGAGAGATATACTTTGACGGCGACGAGGGCTGCAACGCCGAGAACGAGCAACACAATCGGAACGATCCAAAGGGCTTTGCGCAGCCGGGTAGGATGCTTCATGATGGTCTTCCTCGCAGGTGCATTCTCTTGCGGATGAAGCGCGTCCGTCTTCTCGTGAGCCAATAGAAGACGGACGTTCAGATCGTCGGTTTCCCGAACGATCCCATGACTACCTGGCAAATGGTGTACCCAGCGAAACTCAGCTTGGCGTTTCGCGCGAAACGCCAAGCTGAGTTTCGCGCTTACACGAGATCAAACGGAGCGTTGGCAGCGAAAGACCTCGGCTTGTCCGGCAAAGCTCAAGCGATGCTCGATGCTGTCGAAACCTGCTCCCGCGAGCATGTCGGCCACAACCGAAGCCGGCAAATAATGGAATCGACCGCGACGCGCCTCGCGCTTGAGCCAGGCGCCGTAGCGCAGCATGCGAAGGGAGTTCTTGACGTACCGAAAAGGACGGGAAGAACGGAAAAAGCCGGGAATGCCGTAAAGAGCGATTTTGCTCCAGGCCGGCTCGGGAATATTGACCGAAAAGACGAAAGAGCCACCCGGCCGCAGCACCCGGCCAATATCGCGCAACAGATGTTCGTAGGCCTCTGTCGTCCAGCAGCCGCGTTCCTCGGAATACGATTCGGCATACTGGATCGCCAGGCCGGAGACCGCGCCATCGAAGGAGGCGGACGCGAGGGAGGCCAGACCGTCACTGAAATCGGCGTGGAGAAAGTGGACTTGCTCCGCCGTGGCGGGCGGCTGGACGCTGTTGCGCACCTGGGCGATGGCGCGTTCGTCGTGGGCGGCGCAATCGAGAGCGACAATCTCGGCGAGACTGCCGCCGCTTTTTTCCCAGAGAGTGCGGGTAAGTTGTCCGCTGCCGCAACCAAGGTCGAGCCAGCGCTGTCCGGGCCGCGGATCGAGCCAGGCGACGGTGTCTCTCAGCAGTCGGCGATACGGCGGCAGTTCGCGCTGGCTCCAGAAGGCGCGTGCGCAGGACGATTTGGGCCAGTAGTTGACGACGGTGGCGGGAGTGTTCGGCATCGCTTACCCTTCCCTGGGTTGACAAGATAGGCAGCCGGGGCAATTCCATCCCCGGTCTCGGCCGGAACCGCCGGCGCTGGCCGCGGAGTGTAACGATTCCTCCGTTGGCGGCGAAGTCCAATCCATTGAGGGAGTGTGCTAGAACGATGCTTCCTTGCCCTATCACGCCCTCTGTGCTACAACAGAATAGAGACATCCTTGCATCCCACGGTTTTGCTATGATCCGCGTTGTGATGGCGATTCTTCCGGCTTCTCATCTCGCCTCGGCTCGCGCCGTTGACGTTCGAGTTGCCGCTATCGCCGTCGCCGCGACCTGACTCTGGGCTGCAAACGTATCCACGCCTAATACACGCAGCCTGGGGTCGAAACCTCAGGCTTTTTTCGTTTCCCCTTTCGTGAGGACTCCCGATGGAAGCGGCCCCCCTGTCGTTGGCGGCCAAGGCATTGCGAACCACCGACTCACCCATCAGTACACTGATCCGACTCGCCCTGGAAACGCCTGGCCTCATCAGTCTCGCCGCCGGCTTGGTAGACGAGTCCTCCCTGCCGCTTGAGGAAGTCGCTGACGCTGCCGCCGACCTGCTCGCCCATCCTGCCGCTGCTCGTGCCGCCCTCCAGTATGGCACCACGCAGGGACATCCGCCGCTGCGCGAAAAAGTCCTTGCCCATATCTGCGCCGCCGATGGGGTCCGCCCGGCCGAATTGAACCTCAGCGCCGAAGAAGTGGTCATCACCACCGGCTCGCAGCAACTGCTCTATTTGCTCAGCGAAGTGCTGCTCGACCCCGGCGACATCGTCATCACCGAGACGCCGTCCTACTTCGTCTACCACGGCGTGCTGGCCAGCAAAGGCGTCCGCGTACTCGGCGTACCGATGGACGCCGACGGACTTGACCTCGATGTCCTCGAAGCCTTGCTTCAGCGACTCGACGAGAGCGGCGAAATCGCCCGTTTGAAGTTGATCTATACGGTCGATTACTTCCAGAATCCGACCGGCCGCACCCTATCCGTAGCGCGTCGCCAACGACTGGTCGAACTGGCTCGCCGGTTCAGCCGCGCTCATCGAATCTTGATCCTGGAAGATGCCGCCTATCGCGAATTGCGCTTTGATGGTCCCGATTTGCCCAGCATCAAGAGCTTCGACAAAGGCAATGAGTACGTCGCCAGCACGTACACTTTCTCGAAGCCGTGCGCTCCGGGGCTGAAGACCGGCTACGGCTTGCTGCCGCGCGATCTGGTCGGGCCGGTAATGCGGTTGAAGGGAGGCCACGATTTCGGCTCCAACAACTTCGCCCAGCACCTCCTTGATCGCCTGCTGGAGACGGGAGCGTACCATCGCCATGTCGGCAAACTGGTTGGGGTCTACCGCGCCAAGCGCGACGCTTTGCTGTCGGCCCTGAGTCGGGAGTTTGGCGACTGGCCGGAGGTTAGCTGGAGACGGCCGGCGGGTGGTCTTTACGTGTGGATTACCTTCCCCGCCGAGATCGACACCGCATCGTCCGGCCCACTCATGCGTGCGGCCTTGAACGAAGGAGTCTTGTTCGTGCCCGGCGAGTTTGGTCAGGTGAGCGGCGAGACACGGATGGCGAGTTGTGAGGCCCGGCTCAGTTTCGGCGTCGCCAAGCCGGAGCAGCTCGCCGAGGGCGTCCGCCGACTGCGTCGCGCGGCTGCGGAAGTGGCAGGGCACTCGCATCGCCGCCGAGGACGGGTGGCCGCTGCATTTCGGTAAAGAAAAACCGGCAGCCAGCCCGCAGCGCAAGCAAGGGTTTGTCCTTGCTTGCGCTGCGGGCTGGCGTGGTTTTGTCTCGATCAGTTCGTGGCACTTGTCGGCGCGGACTTTCGATTAGGAGTGCGCGTGCGCATGTCCGCCCGCTGAAGACCGAGATCGGCCAGAATGGGCAAGTAGACATCCTGGTAATAAAGGTTGTCGTTGAAGATTTCCAACTCTTTGATGTTCGCTACCCGCTGCCGTCCGTCCGCCAGTCCATAAATCGCCGGCATGGCGAAGCCGAGCATCACTCGGCGGATTTGTGCCAACGTGCCATCCCGATCCCGTGCGAGATAGAGTTGCACGCTCTCCAGAAAGAAACGATGGTGCGCTTGCTCATCGACGGACAGCAGCGTCAGCAACCGTTCCAGAGCGGGGTCGCCGCCATGCTCCTGCACTTGTCGCCTTAAATTGCGGTAATTCAGCGCCGTCGCGCGCTCTTGCACCATGGCGTAGATGAGCATGGCCAAATAGTTGTCGAACGGCAGTTGCCAGGGAAACTGATAGATCTGGCCTTCCAGGTCGGTCATCCGCTCCTCGCTGCGCGCGCCCGACTTGAGAAGCCAGTCGTTAAGGGCCAGCGAATGCTTCGACTCTTCGTAGCCCCAGTTGGCGTAGAACCAGGTGCGGGCGCGGCTGGGATGGGACGCCGGGATCGCATGGATGAGGTAGTCGGGCAGATAAAGCTCGACGGCGCAGAACGACTCCACTACGTCGGAGATGGCCGGATCGAGGTTCTTGTTGCACTGCGTCCAGGGGATGTCCTTCTCAATGGACCAGCGCCGTCTCCTCTCGGACTGATCAAAGAAGGTCCGGTACAGCTGCCATTGAGCGCGTTCGAGCGCGGGGTCATTCACCTGCGTAATGTCCGCCATGAGCCACCTCCTAGGTGCCGGACAAAAAATTTTGCCGCGCGACGTACTTGGTTATATAGTCGGCCGGTCGAACTACCCGACACGAGTAATGTTCGATTAATAGTTAGTAGATATAAGGTTGTGTAGTAGCAAGATGTACATGTCCGTCGCGAACCACTCAGCGACAGACGACTGCGTCCTTGTCATGGATCAAACTATGCGAAGGGGTGAACGCTGGACAGCTTCCAAAAAAACAGGCGAGTCGGAAGCATCAACCTCCGGCTCGCCATGAGAATCCACTTAGGCAGGCAAAGTGGGGCATCCCGTTCAGGAGCGGGAGATAGCTGACCAGCGCCACATCCCTGCCAGCCAAGGGGAAGGCAGGGACGCCTGGTTATTCGCGTTAGTAGCGACCGCCACGGCCGCCGCCACCACCGCCACCACCGTAACCGCCACGGCCGCCGCCGCCACCGCCGCCGTAACCGCCACGGCCGCCGCCGCCGCCGTAACCGCCGCGGCCACCACCACCGCCACCGCCTTCTTTCGGCCGCGCCTCGTTAACGGTGAGGTTGCGTCCATCGACTTCTTTGCCGTTCAGGGCGTCGATCGCCGCCTGGGCCTCCTGGTCGCTGCCCATTTCCACGAATCCGAAACCTTTTGATCGCCCGGTG
>DATNCY010000100.1:0-27875 GCA_035553375.1 Gemmataceae bacterium | reverse complement strand
TCCTTAACGGGGGAGTTCCATGTCTTCGTAACCGAGGCGGACGACCGCGCCGGCGCGAACAGTGACACGTTTGATCCGCGTGATGGTCTTGCCGTCCTGAAGGACGTTGACTTTGAAATCGTAATAGTAGTCTCTACCCGGCTCCAGCGGCGGCGTGACGAACGAGACCGCCGGCGAAAGCAGGGAGATTTCCCGATCATTGGCGAAGAAAACAGCTCCCGCCGGCACCTGAAGGGAAATCGTCGCGCGCTGGGCGGAAGGCATCAGCGGCACGGGAGCCGGCAACACTCCGTAGCCCATCTCTTCATACCTTAGGTCGCGGATGTCGCGCCGCAGTTCATCGAGTTTCTCGTCGAGCAGCCGTTGCCGCAAGCCGGCAATTGTTTGCTTCAACTCCTCAAACCGAAAGATGGCCTGTTCCTTTCTCACCTCATCAATCGACTTTTGGAGTTCCCGGATGTCCTCGCGGATGTCCTGTCCGGGTGCCGCGTTTCCCGTGGTGAGGAACGCCGCTAGCACGATCGTGTACATGGGCCAAACCTCCTCGCTGCGAACCAGAAATGCCCGGTCTTGCCGAGAACATCGGCAGCGCTGCCGATACCTCAGCAGAGCCGAGTAACTCAAAATGGATCCACAAAGTAGCGTTTAAGGCGCCGATCGGCGGTTGGGCGATAGGCGCAAGGCACACCGCTTCCTGAAGCGATATTCTCTTCCGTGCGGAACCTATCTATCTCAAGCAAGAAACATGCCGAGAATGCCGCTGGTGGCTTAGCGTACCCACACGCTAAGCCGCCAGCGGCATTCTGTTAGCGATTGCTCACGACAAGATTCTCGAAGGACACGGTGACGCGCTCTCCAGCTCGGAAGGTGACGCGCCGAGTTTGTGTCACCGGCTGCCCCTCCCGCAACACCTTGGCCTTGAGGTCATAGAAGTAGTCCTGTCCCGGAGCAAGGACCGGCGTATCGAAGGTGCGCGTGTTCGAGGTTAACGGACAATCAACGCCATGCACTGTCAACTGAGCGTCAGCCGGCAACCGGACGATGACATGAGCAGGTTCCGCTGTCCCATCAGCCAGCTTGACTACCTTCGCGTGCGGTGGTTCCATGTCCTCGTAGGCGAGACGAATGACCTCGCCGGCGCGGACGACCACGCGCTTGACCCGGTTAATGCTCTCACCATCCACGACCAGCGCCGCCTCGAAATCGTAGACGTAATCTTTGCCTGGTTTCAACATCGGCGTGATGAAGGAGGGACCGGCGGGGATGGGCTTATCGTTGACGATAAGGATCGCATCGGCCGGCATTCGCAACATCACTTTGCCTGGGCGAGGAACCGGCAGTTCCGGCGACGCTTTCGGCGCGGGCAGGGGCAAAGGCATGGGCAAGGGCACCATCCGCGGCGCGCGATTCAATCGTTCAAGGCTCCGGCGGATTTCGCCGATCTGCTGCTCGACGGTCTTGAGCCTCAGTTCCTCAGCGGTTTGCTTCATCTGTTCGAGGCGGAAGTGAGCCTGCTCCTTCCTCACTTCCTCGACCGACTTTTTCAGGGTTCGGAGTGTCTCCGCCACCTCCGTTTCCGTTGAGGCGTATCCTCCCGACGACCCTATCCCCGAACCCCCGTACGCGCTACCGGAACCGCTTACGGCCGGGTAAACCATACCGCCCGAGCCGAAACAGCCTCCGCAACCAAAACCACCTCCACAGCCGTAGCAGCCTCCGCAGCCGTAACAACCTCCACAACCAAAACCACCTCCGCAGCCGTAGCAGCCCGTGGAATAGACGATGCGACCCCCGCGGCAGCCATGACGCCGGCCCAAAGCGGGCGCTTCGTACGCTGGGGTTAGAAATGCCGCCAACACGATGCTGTACATGAGCCAACCCTCCTCGCTGCAAACCAAAGACCCAGCATCGCTCTGAGTTGCGGCCTCATTGCCGAACCCTAGCAGAAACTGGGAAAAGCCCCCTCATCACCCTAATAAAAGGAAAAATGGGTGTCAAAGGCAAAATAGGCAATATCAGCAAGAAGAGTAAAATCCGAATTATCGGCAGGAGGGTATGCCTTAGCCCGCTACCGTTTACGTTTCGCGGAAGCCGATGATCGCGAAACGTAAACGGTGGTCAGGTGCATCGCCCGCACAACAGCGTTCACACTAATTCCTTGATTGGCTTCGCTCCGCCATCGACCAGATATTGAAGCCGGCCATTCAGATCGGTGACGGTCGCCGTGTCCACGTCGATCCCCAGATTGTGATAGAGCGTGGCAAACACTTCGGGGAAGGTGACGGGACGCTTGACCGCCTCGCCGCCGAGACGGTCGGTGGCCCCGATTACTTGCCCCGTTTTCATCCCGCCGCCCGCGAGCAAGGCACAGGAGACGCGCGGCCAATGATCGCGGCCGGCTTGCTTGTTAATCATGGGCGTGCGTCCGAACTCGCCCCAGGCGAGGACCGTGACATCTTTGTCCAAACCGCGCTGATGCAGATCGTCCACCAGGGCCGTGATCGCTTGATCGAACGCCAGATTGTCTTCCTTGGCGCGGCGGAAGGTGTTGCTGTGCCAGTCCCACTTGCTGTAGTTCAAGGTAACGATACGTGCGCCGGCCTCAACCAGTCGCCGCGCCAGCAGCATACTCTGCGGCACGCGCGGGGCACCGTTGCCGTCCATGAACACGGTGGGATCGCCGGTCCCATAGCGCGCGACGGTACGAGGATCTTCGCGCGACAGATCGAGCGCCTCGGCCAACTTGGAGGACGTGAGCAGCCGTAGTGCCTGCGTGGTGAACGCATCCATGCCCTTGGCCGTGCCGCTGGCGTCCACGTCGCGCCGCCAATTGTCCATGCCGGCGAGCAGCGCCTTGCGATCGTTCAACCGTTCGACGCTGACGCCCTTGAGTACCATGTCGTCGCGGATCGGCCCCATCGGCCGGAAGGGCGATTGCGAAATGCCGAGAAAGCCCGGTCCCGGCTCGTTGTAAGGTCCATGCGTGCAGGTATAGCAGAGGCTGACGAACGGCGGCACATCCGCATGAACCGGACCTTGCAGCTTGGCCACGGCGGAGCCTAATTGCGGAAAATCACCCGTCGCCGTGTTCTTGGCGGGAACGCGGCCGCTGTAGCATTGATAGGCGGTGTGATCGCTCTGGGCACCCACGATGGAACGAATGGGAACGAATTTATCCATCATCCGCGCCAGACGCGGCATGTGTTCGCAAATATCAATGCCGGGCACGTTCGTTCGGATGGGCCGAAATGGTCCGGCAATTTCTCGCGGTGCCTCGGTTTTGATGTCGAACATATCCTGATGAGGCGGACCGCCGACAAGGTATATCATAATGACGGACTTGTGCGAACTACGCGCGCCGGCCTGCGCTTCCGCCGCGAGTAATTGCGGCAGCGTCAGACCTCCGAAGCCCAACGCACCGATCTTCAAGAAATTGCGGCGGGCGATTTTATCGCAAAATTGCGGGTGTTTATCTGGTTGGCCAACGATCGTAATCATGGAGATTCCCTTTTTTGGGTAAGTTGGCGTTCGGTGGGTTCCCTTCGAAGGGAGATTGCTTCCTCGACAGTAGCGAGCTTTTCGTGAGGAAACAACAACATTTACGGCACAATTTTTTGCGTACAAGCCGACGAGCGCCGAAGCGCCAGCGACGGATTCTTACCGTCTGTAAGAACCCGTCGCTGGCGCTTCGGCGCTCGTCGATCATTGTTGCAAGGCCTTGTCGAGATAATCGTCGATGCGTTCCCAGGCATCCTTGACATCCTCGTTCGGCGGCGCTCCATTCGTGGGCCAGGTCGCCGGATCGAGAAATCCATGCGCACACTCCGAATAAACGCGCATTCCGGCGATGCGCTTTTCCGCCTTGGTCATGGCCGCGCGGAATTGCTCAATCGTCTCCGGAGAAATGCCCTTGTCCTTGCCGGCGAAAACGCAAAACACTGACGCCTTTAACGGAGCGAGCAGCTTGGCATCCGTCGTCAGTCGGCCATAACAGGTCACGACGGCGAGCAAACGTGGATCGCGAATGGCCGCATCGAGCGCATAGCCGCCACCCATGTCCCAGCCGGCGACACCCAGGCGGCTCGCGCGCACATCTTTACGACTCACCAAATAATCGACCGCCGCTTTGAGATCGCGCTGGACGCGATCTTCCGGCAAACCGCGATCCATAATGTGGGCATCGAGCAAGTTCGAGACGGCCTCGCCGCGATACAGATCGACCGCCAGCACCATGTAGCCCTGTTCGGCCAATCGTTTCGCTTGTTCCTTCACCCAGTCGGTCAAACCGAAATCGTCGTGGATCAGCATCAAACCGGGAAACGGTCCCTTACCCGGCGGATGGCACAGAAACCCGCTCACCTTGTCCTCGCCCGACGCATAGGTGACTGTCTCCGTTGTCGGCTCGGCTTTCTCCAGGGCGACCGTACCGGAATTTTTGGAACAGCCGAAGGGCAATAATATCGATAAAAAAGCTAGTGTATATCGCATGAAGAAATCGCTCCGAAAATGGAGCCGGCCCACGACGGAGTTGTCATGGGCCGGAGCGAAGAGATTGCGTTACTTGCCGCGCAGGTTTTTAGCGAAGAACTTGTCAATATCCTGCCAGGCTTGCTTGGTTTCCGCTTCCCGATACACCGGATTTTTGCCGCCCGGATTGCCCGGCCGCATGAATCCATGACCGGCCTTGAATTCCTTAATGGCCTCAACTTTCTTGCCGGCTTCCTTCAGCGCTTCCTCGAACTTGGCCACCATCTCCGGCTTGATGCCCTTATCTTCCTCAGCGAAAATGCCGAGAATCGTCGCATTCAACGGCTTGAGCATGTCGGCCCTGGTGACAACGGCACCATAGCACATGGTGCAAGCCTTGATGCGTTTGTCGTGCAGCGCCAGTTGCAGCGAATAGCCGCCGCCCATGCACCAGCCAATTGAACCGAGTCGTTCCTTGTTGACATTATCCTTGGCGACCAGGGCATCGACCGCGCCTTTGAGATCGCGCAGAGCGCGATCGTGCGGCATGCCTTTGCGCAGCTCGCTCGCCGTTTTCATGTCCTCGGCGACCTTGCCGCGATACAGATCCGGTGCCAGCGTGACGTAGCCTTGCGCCGCCAATCGTTTCGCATTGTCCTTGATCCAGTCGCTCAACCCCCACCATTCCTGAATGACGATGATGGCGGGAAACGGTCCCTTGCCGTCCGGCTCGGCGAGGAAGGCTTTGATTTCCTCGTCGCCCGACTTGATGGTGATATTCGCGGTTTTGACTTTTCCCTCGGCAGCCCACGCCGGAGCCACCAGTGCTAGTACGGCACATACCCCCAGGAAACGGCGCATGGTTGTGTCCTCCTCAAACGGCCAGATAGGAAGCGATGAACCTTTACACGCTATGCGCTGTTGTAGCGATTTTGTCGCTTGCGGCTTAGCGCGAACAACGCTAAGCCGCAAGCGGCCGTCACGACGAGAATCACAATTCCAGCACCTTATTCATGCGCTCGGCCACGTCCTTCAATTCCTTCGGTCCGCCGCCGCTGACTTCGGCCGTCGCCCAGCCGTGGTAGCCAACTTCCGCCAGCGCCTTGAGGATGTCCGGCCAATCCTCATCGCCTTCGCCGATCCGCACCCATTGTTTGCTCTTGCTGTAACCCTTGAAATCGAACTTGAGCATGCGTTTACCGAGTTTGCGAATCCAATCGCCCGGCTTGACGCCATACTTAATCATGTTGCTGCAATCGAAATAGGCACCGACGCTGGGCGTTTTGAATTGATCCACGTACTCAACAAGTTGCTCCGGCTTGGTGATGAAATTGTTCCACACGACCTCAATGGCGATCTTGACGCCAAGTTTCTCGGCTTGCGGAATGGCCTTGCGAATTTCTGCCGACGAGCGTTGCCAGCATTGTTCGTAAGTGACTTCCTTGTTGACGACGCCAGGCACGAGCAAGGCGGTATCGGCCCCATAGAACTTGGCATCATCGAGCGCGCCCTTCAAGGCCGCAAGCCCCTTGGCGCGCACTTTCTCATCGGGAGACGAAAGCGTATCCTTCCAATGCACGGAGTCGATGACGCCGTGAATAAGGATGCCGGTCTTGTCGCGCGCCTTGACAGCCTCTTCCTTGTTGATGCCGCTGGGGCTATCCACTTCGACGCCCTGAAAGCCGAGCGATTTGATTAACTCGAATTTGTCTTGGATCGATCCCTTGATGCGGATCATGCCGTACTTGACGGCCTTCTTGAGTTTCGGCTTCTTCTCCTCCGCCGCCCGCGCGCCGCCGGCCGCGAGGGCCGCCGTCGTCGCCAGGGTCGATTGCAGGAATGTTCGCCGATCGATGCTCGTGGTCATTGGAGACTCCTCTTGTCGCTCATGCTAAAATTTCGTGTCGAATCGTCGCCTCGCCCTCAGGCCCGATGAGCCGCTGTTGCAAGCCCTGATAGGGATACGTGTGCTTCCACGGATCAAGCCCCATCAGGTGCAGAATGGTCGCCTGCAAATCGTGAACGCTCATTTTGCCCTCGGTGATGAAATAGCCGAGTTCATCGGTCGCGCCAAGGGTCGCGCCCTTTTTGATGCCCGCGCCGGCCATCCAAATCGTGAAACAATGTGGATGATGATCGCGTCCCAAAAACTTGGAACCACCGCGCGCTTCATTCATGGAAGTGCGGCCAAACTCGCCGCCCCAGACAACCAGCGTCTCCTCAAGCAGGCCGCGCGCTTTCAAGTCGGCGAGCAAGGCCGCGATGGGTCGATCGATCTCCTTGCACTTCTGCGGCAAATGCTTGACGATGTCGTCCCCTGCCCCGGTGCCGTGGCAATCCCAGCCCCAATCGTACAGTTGCACATAGCGCACGCCGCGTTCGACCAGTCGGCGCGCGAGCAAACAATTATTGGCGAACGACGCCGCCCCCGGCTTCGCACCGTACATTTCTTGCAGTTTCTTCGGTTCCTGGCCGATGTCCATAACTTCGGGCACGGCCATTTGCATGCGGAAGGCCAGCTCGTACTGATTGATGCGTGTGAGCGTTTCCGGATCGCCAAACTGTTTTAATTCGACTTCGTTGAGCTTGCGAAGGGCATCGAGACTGCGCCGGCGCACGTCGCGATCCATGCCCTTGGGATTGCTGACGTAGAGAATGGGATCGCCACTGGTGCGGCACTGCACGCCCTGATAAACCGACGGCAAATAGCCGGTACTCCACAGCGCCTTGCCGCCGGTCGGATCGGTGCCGCCACTGATGAGGACGACGAAACCGGGCAAATTCTGGCTCTCGGAACCGAGTCCGTAGAGAATCCACGAACCCAGCGCCGCCCCGCCGTTGCGCGACGAGCCGGTGTAGATGAACAACTCCGCCGGCGCGTGGTTGAACTGATCGGTGTGCATCGACTTGATGAAGGCGACGTCGTCCACCTGCTTGCTGAACTGCGGCAACAACTCGCTAACCCATGCGCCGCTCTTGCCGTGCCGAGAAAATTTGTACGGCGTGCCGAGCAACTTGGGATGTCCCTTGATGAAGGCGAAGCGCTGATTTTTCAGCAGATCGTCGGGACACGGCTTCATGTTCAGTTCGACGAGCTTGGGTTTGTAGTCGAACAATTCGTGTTGTGGCGGCGCGCCGGACATATGCAGGTAGATGACGCTTTTCGCTTTTCCCGCGAATTGCGGCGCGCGCGGTGTCAACGGATTGTCAGCGGCCGCGGCGGGGGCATCGCGCTCAAGCAGCGAGGCCAGAGCGATCGCACCAATACCGGTGTTTTGAAGGAATTGCCGGCGGCTTTGCACGCGGGCGAGTTCAAGTCGCAAGTTCATGGAAGTTAGCCTTTCGTCTGCCGTCACTCTGCTTTCCGTAATCGTCTCGCTACCTGCGCAGCATCTTCAGTGCTTGCTTGGCTGCGGATTGTACCTGCTCGTGTGGATCATCGCGCGCAGCCTCCAGTGCCTCAACTACATCTGGATCTGGAGTTGGATGCCCTCCTTCGAGGAACCCCAACGCTTTCGCCCCGACGGCCCGAAAGTCGGGATCACTATCCCGGAGAGCGAGCAGACTCATTGGTTTAATGGTTCCGGCAAACCATGGATCGCCAGACACGAGGAAGTCCACGGGACCGAGCCAACCCTCCGGCGCGGGTTTCGGATTGGGGGCAGCTGGCTTTCCCGGAATTATCGCGCCGAGGTCGTCCAATTCCTTCATCTTTTCCTTGTGCATTCTCTCCCGTTCCTTGTGCTTTCTTTCCAGAGCCGGCCGCGCTTTTTCTCCAAACGAGATGAGGGCTACCGCTGCAAATCCCTTGACGAACCGATCGTCATCTTCCAGAGCCATCATCAGCGTCGGAATCGCTCCTTGGGCATCAGGACCGCCACCGGCAAGTTTTTTAACGACAGCCACGCGTTCGCGGGGTTCCTTCTTGTCGAGAGGAGGCGGCAGAGACGACTGCTTTGACGGCTGGCTCAGACCTTCATCGGGTTTGTCCTGCTCCAGTTTCGCAGGCCGGGCCACAGGACTCGCCCCCTGGGATTGAGCTGCCTCTTTCCGTTGACATCCTGCTAGCAACAAGCAAAGGAAGATCAAAAACAGATATTTCATACTTCGTCTCTCTGATTTCCCTCAGTCGGTGGCAGGGGGTTGTAGCTGTCCATCTCTGGATCATCCCAGCCTTCCTGGCGCGCCACCGCGTCCATGAGCGGGTAAGCCTGGCGAACGTCCGCGATCTCCGCTAACTTGGCATAATCATTGTCCTGAAGATTGTCCCATACTTCCGCCAGAGATGTTTCACTGGCCTGTAACCAGAACTGGATTTCCTCTTCCGGCGACATAAGTTACCCTTTCATCAGCACCGCATCGAGATTCAGCAACACATTCGCCACCACCGTCCACGCCGCGATTTCCGCCGCATCCATGCCCGTCGGCAGCGGGCCGAGCGGTTCCGTCGCCAGCGCCAGCGCCGCCTTGGCGTCCTTGCGATAATGCGCGCGCTCGCTCCCGAACAGCGCGGCCACATATTTGACTTGCTCCGCTTGCGGCGGACGACACAGACACAAGCGCAGCGCGAAGCGCGCGCGTTCCTCGGCGGTCGATCCGCCCTCCTTGAGGATGCGACGCGCCAGCGCTTGAGCCGCTTCGACATAACACGGATCGTTTAAGGTGACGAATGCTTGTAGCGGCGTATTCGTGCGGATGCGGCGTACGGTACACGTCTCGCGGCTGGTGGCGTCGAAGGTGGCCATTGACGGATACGGCACCGTGCGCCGCCAGAATGTGTACAAACCACGGCGATAGCGGTCCTCGCCCTTACTCGTCGCCCAGGTGCGCTGACCGTTAAACGCCGCCTGCCACAAGCCCGGCGGTTGCGGCGGATAGACAGACGGACCATGCATCTTGCGGCTCAGCAGGCCACTCAGCATCAGCGCCTGATCGCGCACCATCTCGGCTTCGAGACGGAAACGCGGGCCGCGCGTCAGCAAGCGATTGCGCGGATCTTTCGCCAATACTTCCGGCGTCACCTTCGAGGATTGGCGGTAGGTCGCCGATGTGACGAGCATTTTCAAAAACGCCTTGGTATCCCAGCCCAAGCGCACGTATTCCGTGGCCAACCAGTCGAGCAATTCGGGATGGCTGGGCATGTCGCCCTGCGTGCCGAAATCCTCCTCGGTTTCAACCAGGCCAATGCCGAACAATTGCGCCCAGTAACGATTGACGGCGACGCGCGCCGTCAGCGGATTGTCAGCCGCAAGCAGCCACTTCGCCACACCGAGCCGATTGGGTAGCGCATCTTTTGGCAGCGGCGGAAACGCCGCCGGCACACCCGGCTCGACCTTCTCGGCGGGAGTGAGGTAATTACCCTTGCTCATAAGATGCGTCTGCCGCCGCTGCTTGGCCGGCAGTTCGACCATGACAGGCACCGTCGGAATGGCCGGCTTCGACTTTTCCAGCCGCGCGATCTCTCCCAGGAGCGTCAGCGACTCCAACGGGATTGGCGTCCGCCGCAGCACCGCCACGGCGACCCGCGATGGTTCGGCGAACCGTTTTTTCACCGCCGCGATGCGGACATCGATTTGCCGCCGTTGTTCCTGCATCTCACTCGTCGGCGCGGGAACCACCGGCGATTCATCGCCCCGGTCGGCATCGGCCGTCTGATTGAAGAAAGCGTAAAAGCGATAGTATTCATTATGCGTAATGGGATCGAATTTGTGGCTGTGGCACTTGGCGCAGCCCATCGTCAGGCCCATCCACACTTGCATGGTTGTATCGACGCGATCCTTGACGGCGGCAACGCGGAACTCCTCATCGTCGGTGCCGCCCTCGGTGTTGGTCATGGTGTTACGATGAAACGCCGTCGCCATGCGCTGTTCGAGCGTCGGATGGGGCAGCAAATCGCCGGCCAATTGCTCGATGGTGAAGCGATCGTAGGGCAGATTGCGGTTGAACGCATCGATGACCCAATCGCGATAGCGCCAGATGGTCCGCAATGGATCGGAGCCGTAGCCGGCCGAGTCGGCGTAGCGGGCCAGGTCGAGCCACATGCGCGCCCAGCGTTCACCGTAAGCGGCATCTTTCAGAAAGCGATCGACGGCCTTTTCGTAGGCATCGCTTGACATGTCCTTGGCGAACGCTTCGACTTCTTGCGGCGTCGGCGGCAGACCGCGTAGATCGAGACTGACGCGGCGCAGCAGTGCATAGCGATCCGCTTCCGCCGTCGGCTTCAATCCCTTTTTCTCCAAGCGCGCGAGGATGAAATAATCGAGACCCTTGCGCGGCCAGGAGCGCTCCGTGACGGCCAGCAGCGGCCAGCGTTTCGGCTTGGCGAACGCCCAGTGTTCGGCGTAAGGCGCGCCCTCAGCGATCCAGCGCTTGAGTGTGGCAATCTGCTTCCGCGTCAGAGCGTTACCGCTCTGCATTGGCGGCATGCGTTCGCCTTCATCCTCAGCAGTGACACGAGAGAGAAGCAAGCTCTTGTTGGGATCGCCCGGAGCAATGGCGACGCCGCGTTTGCGTGGGAGGATGGCCGTCTCGCGGCGATCCAGGCGCAACTTGGCGGCGCGATGGCCGTCGTCCTGACCGTGACAAGCGAAACAGTTCTTCGACAAAATCGGCCGAATGTCGCGGTTGTAATCGACGCTCCCCCTGGCGAGCAGCGCCTGCGTGGGGAGAACTAGACCGGCCAGGATCAGGCAAGAGAAAGCAAACGGCTTCATCGAAACCTCGTTGCGGCTGTCGTTGCGGATCATCGGGGCGGGATGGCAGGAGGATTCACTATACGGGAGAACGAGGGGGCAGAACAACAGAATTACCGTTTGTGTAGCCGCAACGCGCAGCGGAGCGCGGTTTGTCGTTTCGCGCGAAACGTCAAGCTGGTGGAAGGATCATTTCGCCGTGTAACCGCCATCCACCATGAGATTCTCGGCCGTGATGAACGATGCCTCATCGGAAGCGAGAAACAGAATCGCATACGCAATCTCGCGCGGCTCAGCAATACGCTGAATCATGTGCGCGCCGCCCCAACTGGGATCCTTATCGGCGGCGGCGCGGTCCATACCGGCCTCGCGCGTCCGCTCTTGCACAATCCGCGTCCACACGGTTCCCGGCGCGACGGCATTGACGCGGATGTTATCCGGTGCCAGATCGAGAGCCATGCAGCGCGTCATGTTGGCGATAGCTGCCTTGGTTGCGTTGTACGTCAAGAGTTGCGGTTGGGCGATGAAACTGGAAATCGACGATAAGTTGACGATGGCTCCGCCACCGCCGCGCCGCATGTGCGGCACCACATGCTTTGTCACCAGGGCCGGACCCATGACATTCACGTCGAGACTTTGCCGCCATTCTTCCGGCGTCGCCTCAATGCCGCGCAGCACGAACACTGCCGCGTTGTTCACCAAAATGTTGATGCGGCCAAAGGCTCGCACGGCCTCATCAGCCATGTGCCGAATGCCGGCTTCGTCGGTCACGTCCGTGTGAACGAATAGTGCCTTGCCGCCCTTGCTGTGGATTCGTTCGGCGACCTCGCGACCACTCAGCGCATCGCGTTCGGCGATGACAATGGCCGCGCCTTCCTCGGCGAATAGCTCGCAGGTGGCGCGGCCGATGCCCGCACCGCCGCCCGTGACAACGGCGACCTTGTCCTTGAGTCGATTCATGATGGTCTCCCCAGACAAGCCCGGAGCGCCAGCGACGGGATTCAAGCTCCCGTCGCTGGCGCTCCGGGCTTGTCTACTCTTGAACCCCGTCGCTGGCGCTCCGGGCTTGTCTATCCTTGCCTCTCTAAAACGTAGCGGATCGCATTCCAAAAGTATCCCTCATCATTGATCCACTTCGTACTTCCGTATCGAGTCCACCAGCGCTTTCGGCAATCCGACGATTGCGATAACCCCGCTTGCTCCGACAACCGCCGCGAACACCAGGCTTTGAATTGATTCATCACTTGCTCGGCAGGAACGGGCGCGGTGACGACAACGTGGATGTGATTGCTTCGCGCATTAACGGCGTGGAGCTGCCATTGCCTCAACTCACAATGAACGCGAATCGTTGTTTCCGCGAGAGATCGTTGGACCGTATCGAGAAGTACAGCTTCCTGGGTCATTTGTGTCCGAGCAGCCGTTACGCGAGTTGGATCGCCGGGCTGAATGAGAGGCGACTCTAACTCTACCCATCCGCGTTCATCGCCCGGAAGCCAAGTACCGTAAGTCGTCCAGGTAATCAAGTATCCCAGAGGAGGCGGCATGAGTGTTCTCCCGAACAAGCCCGGAGCGCGACAAGCCCGGAGCGCCAGCGACGAGGGCACGGAAATCCATCGCTGGCGCTCCGGGCTTGTATTGTTGAAGAGAGTTGCCGCGATGACAAGAAAAAATCATCGAGATTTTGACAAGCGCCGAAGCGCGACAAGCCGACAAGCCCGGAGCGCCAGCGACGAGGGCATGGCAACCCGTCGCTGGCGCTCCGGGCTTGTCGGCTTGTCGGCTTGTCAGTTGTGACACTTACACACACGCCACTTCGCGACGACGCGACTTGGCGGCGCTGCCGCGCTCCATCGCCTTTTTCAGACGGTTGCGCGCGACGTGCAGACGACGCTTGATGGTGCCGATGGGCGTCTCGAACTCACGGCTCATCTGCTTGAGCGAACGGCCACGGATGTAGAACGCCATCAGCGTGGCGCGATCGACCGGCTTCAAGCGCTCCAAACCACGATACAACTCGGCCGCCTGCTCCGCCTTAACGAGCGTCTCCAGCGGGCTGGCACCCGCCGCCTCGGCGTTCTCCAACACCTCCGGCTCGGCCTTCTGCAACGGACCACGCCGCGTCAAACGGTTGATGGCCATGCGCACCGTGATTTGACGCAACCAGCCGGCGAAGCATTGCGCGTCACGAAGCTGAGGCAGTTTCTTCATGCCGTGCAAGAAGACCTCTTGCGCCAACTCCTGCGCTTCCGTCGGATTGCGCAGACGCGCCAACGCCACGGCGTAAACGGTCGGCTGGAAGCGCTCAATCAACTCACCGTAGGCCGCGCGATCGCCGGCCTGCGCCAATTCAACTAGGCTCTTGATCTCAATCCAGCTCATACGTGAGATACCTTCTCGATCCATGCGCGAATTTCCATACCCACGATCGGATGAGAGAACGGCGCGGGGATCAACCGCGCGATTCCTGTGCATTCACCGCTTACGGCTTGGCGTTTCGCGCAAAGCCGCAAACGGCGGCGCATCCGCTTCGGAAGCGCATCCGTGGTTCGATCGTGAGAACTGTCGGTAGTTGGCGGCCGACTAGCGGACCCCTAATCCCCAGGTCGAAGCCGATGGCGTCTTGTTGGCTGGTTTGCACCAGGCCAAGCCAGCCGGACAACGCTTGACGACGACTATCGCGGCGGGTGATCCCCGCATGGATAGTCTCGCGGCGTCGGTGGCCGATAGACGTGTCGAACTTCGATAACTGAGGACACCCGCGCGACGAAGGGACCGACCGGCCCCATATACGGCCAACGAATCCACACGGAATACCTCCGCATGGCCGAGCCGCATGGCAGGTTGAAATTCCTGCCGTGCGTCACGCGACGGGTGTCGCATGGAGATGCGGATCTCCGGCGTCTCGGAGTTGGCCGTATAGCTGGTACCAAGGCGCGGATTCTCGGTCTTACCGCCCAGCAGGACGGAAGAACCACACAGCACCAGGGATTCCAGATTCATGACGGCCATTGGAGACCTCCGGCGATCGCGAAAGAAGGTTTGGCGAGATTCGCTTTTGGGCGAATCTCTCGGAAGAAGGAAACAGTACGGTTGCTCTGCTACCTCACAAGTTGGAAACATGTGTGTTGAGGCGTCACGCCTCGCTAACACTTCTACGGAGCTATTCGACGTTTGTGACAGAACTTTTCAAAAAAGTTCCTGGGCCGCGAATACAATTGCCCCATTATAAAGGAGAGACGCGACAAGCGGGAAAAGGTTCGCGGAAAAAAGAGAAAATGCGGAAACAGTTAGCCCCTGGCGTGCCAGGGGCCACGTCAACCCCCGGCAAGCCGGGGGCTATGTGCTTAGGGGAAAGGGAATTACAGACGGTTACTGTAGCGTTTGATACGGCGGCCAAATACCTGAACGGCCGGCTTTGGTGCCTCAGCGGAAGACACCACGCGAACGCGCGGCAGGTACGCCTGGAAATCAGGCATGTGATCCTCGGGGATCATCTTGTTAATGAACTGCTCGATCTCGGTCAATTGCTCGCCCTGCTCGGGCGTGACGAAAGCGACGGCCACGCCATCCGCGCCGATACGGCCGGTTCGACCGATGCGATGGACATAGTTTTCCGGATCGATCGGAATGTCGTAGTTGATGACGTGCGAAATGTTCTTCACGTCGATGCCCCGGCCCACTACATCGGTGGCCACCAAATAGGTGAACTTACCGTCGCGGAAGCCCTGCATGATGCGATTACGCATCGACTGCGGTAGATCGCCGTGCATCGCCACGACGCGCGACCGCACCTTGCGAAGCATGCGGTAAACGTCTTCCACCCAGCGCTTGCGCTCGCAAAAGATGATGCACTGGCGCGGTTCCTCACGCTCGAAGACACGCAGCAGTAGATCGAACTTGCGATCCTCATCGACGGTGAAATACGTTTGCCGAATGTTCTCGACGGTGATCTTGGCCGGCGACAGGTTGATGTTGAGCGGCTCGACCATGTAGCGCTGCGCCAGCTGCAACACGGGCGGCGGCACCGTGGCCGACAGCAACAGCGTTTGCCGTGGCTGCGGACAGCGGCGAAGAATCTTCTCGATGTCGGGCCGGAAGCCGATGTCGAGCATACGGTCGGCCTCATCGAGAACGACGTAGCGAACATGCTCCAGCGTCATGGTGCCGCGCGACAGGTGATCGAGGAGACGCCCCGGTGTGCCGACGGCGATGTTGCAGCCGCGCCTCAGTTGGGTCAATTGCTGGTGGAAACTTTGTCCACCGTAGATCGGCACGGCTCGGCAGCGACGATCGGGTGACAGTTTGGCCGCTTCCTCGGCAACCTGCACGACCAATTCGCGGGTCGGCGCCAGGATGAGCGCCTGGGGACCGGGGCTATTGTCGTCGCGCCAGTTGTTCATGAAGGGAAGCAGAAAGGCGGCGGTTTTGCCGGTGCCGGTCTGGGCCTGGCCGATTACATCGCGTCCGGTGAGGGCTTCGGGGATAAAAGCGGCCTGAATCGGGGTGGGTTCGCGATAGCCGGTTCGATCAAGGGCTTCCAGCAGAGGCGAGGAGAGAGCTAACTTGTGGAAACCGCTGTGCGGCTCCACCATCAATGCGGTCGTCAAACAGAACCTCCCATAACTTTATTTCACTCGACGAATGTTTCAATCTCTAATCTATTCCCTAATAATACTCTAAACGGTTGCGGAAATCCTGTCCAGAGCCATTCGCGCTACGCGAACGAATCGCCCAAAATGCCCTTTTCGCCTATTCTGAGGATTTTGACAGCAATCCTCTTTCGCCGGCTCGCCGCACTCTTCGTTTTCCCCGCCGAAGTCGTATAATAGGGCGAACTTATAGGCTGTAACAGAATACGGTAGGTCCGGCGAGCCGAGCCGGACTCAGACAAGTGCCGCTCGGCTCGCGGCACCTACTCAAGCTATGACGGGCGCTTACAGGCTACGCCGTCCCACTATTGCGATCCTTCGTGGAGAGACGCCGATGAGTTACGATCCTTACGACCCCGGTTCCGACGCTCCCCGCCCCGGCGAACCCTACGATTATTTCGACAAGCCGTTGCGCGACGATGCGGCGACGATCAAGGGGCGCGTGCAAGCGCCGGCCATCGGTCTGATCGTGGTCGGCATCCTGAACCTGTTCTTCGCTCTTTACATGATCGTGAACGCGGTCATCACGACGGTGATGCCGGCGGATAAACTCAAGGTCCAGCAGGATCAGATCTATGAAGCCCTGCCGCCCTCCATGCGCGATCCCGAAAAGAAGACTGCCGGCGAGATGAAGATGCAGGCCATGTTGATTAACTGGCCCTGGACTTTGTTCGCCATCGTGGCCTCGATCTTGCCTCTGGTGGGAGGCATCCGCATGCTGTCGCTGAAGTCCTACGCGCTCGGACTTTGCGGCGCGATCGCGGCCGCCATTCCGTGCATCTCCGTAACCGCATGCTGCGGTCTGGGTGAGGGCATCGGTATCTGGGCCCTCGTTGTACTTCTCAACGCTGATGTCAAATCAGCGTTCCGTTGACGAACCCGTCGCTGGTGCTTCGGGCTGTAGCCTGAAGCGCCAGCGACGGGTTCGCTTGTTTCGTTACATCCTTCCTGCCGCTGCGGTTTTCATTCCATGAGCAAACAACTAATCACCGTCGGCCATAGTCCCGATCCCGATGACGCCTTCATGTTCTACGCGCTGGCCCACGATAAGCTAGACACCGGCGATCTGCAATTCCGTCACGAATTGCAGGATATCGAGACGCTCAACCGCCGCGCCCTGCGCGGCGAATTGGAAGTGACGGCCATCAGCATCCACGCCTACGCCGCGCTGTTGGACAAGTACGCGCTCTTGCCCAGCGGATGCAGCATGGGCGATCGCTACGGCCCGATGGTCGTCGCCCGCCGGCCGCTGACCGTCGAGCAACTCAAGACCGCGCGCATCGCCGTGCCCGGCACGATGACCACGGCTTTCCTCACGCTACGTCTGCTTCTGCCGGATGGTTTCGCGCATGAGGTAATGCCGTTCGATCAAATCCTCAACGCGGTGGCCGATGGTCGATTCGATGCCGGTCTTATCATCCACGAGGGCCAGCTGACGTTTCAAAATCAGGGATTGCATCTGGTTGCCGATCTCGGCGTATGGTGGCAAGAGAAGACCGGCTTACCGCTGCCGCTGGGCGGCAACGTGGTCCGCCGCGATCTCGGTCAACAGACCATCCGCGACATCAGCCGTTTGCTCAAGGAGAGCATCCGCTACGCTCTGGATCATCGCGATGCGGCGCTGGACTACGCGCTGGGCTATGCCCGCGACATGGACAAATCGCTGGCGGATCGCTTCGTCGGCATGTACGTCAACGACTGGACGCTGGACTACGGCGAGCGCGGCCGCGAGGCGGTGCGCCGGCTGCTCGACGAAGGACATCGCGCCGGCATCATCGCGCAACCGGTCAACGTCGAGTTCGTGGAATGATCGATAAGCCCATCGATGTGTGCGTCATCTACAACCCAACTTCCGGGCGCGGCCGATCCGTGCGGCGTCTTGCCGGTCTGCGACGCACCTGGGCCGACCGCGCCGCCTTCTGGCCTACCAGTGGCCCCGGTCAAGCCGAGGAACTGGCTCTGCAAGCCGCTCGTGAAGGCTTCGCTACAGTAGCCGCCGCCGGAGGTGATGGCACCGTTCACGAAGTCGCCAATGGTCTGCTCCGTTCTCAGCGCCCCGATGTTATCCTCGCCGTGATTCCCACCGGCTCCGCCAACGATTACGCCTCCAGTCTCGGCCTCGACGTCGGCTGGTGGCGACAGTTCGACGCGGTCGCGCCGCGTTCGGTTGATGTCGGCATCGTCCGCGCTGCCGGTCGCAGCCGTTACTTCGTCAACGGTCTGGGACTGGGCTTCAACGGTCAAGTCACGCTCGAATCGCGCCGCATTCGTAGGCTGCAAGGTATCGCCCTGTACGGTCTCGCCGTCTTGCGCACCCTGTGCTTTCGCTATACTCTGTCGCCCATGACCGTGCGCATCAATGACGATGACGAGCGCGTCGTGCCGACGCTAGCGCTATCGCTGGCTCTGGGACAACGCGAGGGGAATTTCGTGGTCGCTCCCGGTGCAGTGCTGGATGATGGATTGTTCGACTACATCCACGCCGGCCCGCTTCATCGCCGCGATCTGGCGACCCTGCTGCCGCGTCTCTTCATGGGTCGCGGATTACCGGCCGATCATCCGAAGTTGTGGCTGGGGCGCTGCCGTCGCGTTCGCCTGCATTCCGAGTCGGCCCTGGTTATTCACACCGATGGCGAATTGTTTTGTGTGCCCGAAGATGGTGTACAGGATCTCGATATTGAACTGCTGCCTGGAACGCTGCGCGTTCTGGCCAGGCTCGGCTAACCCACCGTTCTGATCGTCCATCATTCCGGCTGGAATTGACTTTACTGTTGGAGGAGGCAGTGAATCTCATCCCCGGCGAAAATGGACGGAGTCGTTCCGAGTAAGAGGCACTAACTTTATCAGGCGGGGGCGCGTTTCAAATCGAAAACTCATAGCGAGCCTCCCGCGTAAGCGAGCCTCCCGCGTAAGCGGGGGGAGGATGCAGCGAACACTCCCCCCGCTTACGCGGGAGGCTCGCTCACGCGGGAGGGCTGCGCCATTTGGTTAGTGGTTCTAAGCAATTTCCTCACGCGGGCGGCGTTTCGTCTCCTTCGCTCTGCGTAAACTCGCGCAAGTGCAAGCGTGTCTGATGCTCCTCGGCCTGTTCGCCGTTGACCGTCAAACCCTTCATGTAATCGCGCTGCCAGCCGCGCCGCACCGCATCGGGCCGCAACTCCGCCAGGTCCGCATTAAAGCTGGAGCGCGATTTCTCCCACTCGCGATAGCGACGAGCAAGCTCCGGATTGGCATCCAGCGGAATGTACACCGGCTCTAGTTGCTCGGATAGACCGCGCGGGATGGGTATAACCATGCAGATCGGTTCGCCGCGCTCGAAGCGGACGGAACAATTCGGCCGTGTAAACTTCCAGTTCATGGTGAACGTGGCCGGCAGCCAGTCGGTTTCGACAATGCCCTCCAGAGGCTGAATGCCATCCTTGATAAGATTGGTCGGCCCCTTGACCCACAGGTTGACGCCGCGCGGCGTGCGGAACAAATAGGGGATCGAGAAGGTGACAATGCCGCTGCCGAAATGACTGCTGACGCGGGCCTCCGTATGCGCTCCCGTGTTGGGCGCATCGGCCGACACCACGATGGGAGTGAACAGGCCAGCGAGATCCATCGTGCCCGACGGCGAATCGAAGTGGATTTGCACATTCTCCTTGGCGACCCCGCCATCCCAGTACGCGGTGAACGACAACGGAGAGCAGAGTATCCACCCCGCCTGATTGGCGATCACCAACGGCAGACAGCGATACGGCGCACGTTGCGGGGTGGCATCCATCCACGCCCGGTCCACCGGCGCGGTACTCAGACGCATATCGCTGGCCTGATGCAATTCGTAAGCAATCAAACGATGTTCTTTGTCGCTCATGGCCCGCCTTCCGGTGGTCCTATTTGTCCTTCGGCAACGGCTTATCGAGAATGGCCACATAGGGCTTGCCATCGTCGGAGGTGATATAACCGCGCGACATCTGCCCGGCAAGACGATTGTAGACAATATGAAAGTCGCCCTTAGGACCCAGAACAATGGCCCCACCCTCGGCGCCGGCCTGCTGCAACTGCTCGTTGATGACGGTTTCCGCCGCCTCCTTGACCGAGCGCCGGCCATACTTCACACGCGCGGTAATGTCGTGGGCCACGGCGTAGCGAATGAAATACTCGCCCCAGCCGGTACACGAGACGGCGCAGCCTTCGTTATCCGCGTAAGTTCCGGCTCCGATGATGGGAGAATCGCCGATCCGCCCCGACCACTTGTTCGTCATGCCGCCGGTCGAGGTGCCGGCCGCGAGATTGCCGTCTCGATCCAGAGCCACGGCGCCGACCGTGCCGAAGTGCCGCAGATGTCCCGAAACTGCAGCTCCCGCGCCTTCCTTGCGCGCCTTCTCTTCCTTCTTCAGCGCCTCTTGCAGTTCGCGCCAGCGCTGCTCGGTCCAGAAATAATCGGGGTGAACGATGTCCAACTTCCGCTTGATGGCGAACAATTCCGCCCCCCGGCCGACAAGCAGGACATGCGGTGAATGTTCCATCACGGCGCGCGCAGCCGTGATAGGGTTTCGGACGATGGTGACGCCGGCCACCGCCCCAGCCTTCTTGGTCTTGCCTTCCATGATGGAGGCGTCGAGTTCATGGCGTCCGTCGTGGGTGAACACCGCGCCCTTGCCGGCGTTAAACAGCGGCGAATCCTCCATCACGCGGATGGCAGCCTCAATCGCGTCGAGACTCGCATCCTTCTTCCCTTGCTTCAAGCGCGCATAGCCCTGCCGCAGCGCTTCCTCCAGAACTTCCTTGTGTTTCTTCTCCAATTCCGGCGATACCTTGGCGGGCAAATCGCCCTCACCGCCGTGGATCACGAGGACCAGCTTGCGAGCCGGCTGCGCGGGTGCCGGTTGTTCAGCGACGGCCAACATCCACGCCAGCAGCGGCAGACTCGCCGCGAGAATTAGGAGAAGAAAACGCTTGTGTACCCACATAGGAGGATCTCCCATGACCACTCGGGCAAATAATACCCCACACCATTATTTCCGACTTGCTTCGCGGGCCGATTTTTCTTCGCGTAGAGCCTTCTCTGCTTTACAATACTCGCATGTCTTCGACGAATGCCAATAGGAATTCGGCTGTTCCCGACGGTGCGCGGTTCGCAACCACGCGCTGGAGTCTCGTGCTGGCAGCCCGAAATCAGGCGGCACCCCAGGCCCGCGAAGCGCTGGCGGTGCTGTGCCGTACTTACTGGTATCCGTTGTATGCCTACATTCGGCACCGGGGTTATGACGTCCACCACGCCCAGGATCTCACTCAGGACTTCTTCACCCGCCTCCTTGAGAAAGACTCGCTGGCTACAGTGGATCGGGACAAGGGCAAATTCCGTTCGTTCCTTCTGGCCGCTTGCAAACATTTCCTGGCCAACGCCTACGATCGCGCTCAGGCCCAGAAGCGCGGCGGCGGCAAAATCCTTGGTTCGCTCGACTTTAACGCGGGAGAAGGGCGGTATAGCCGCGAGCCAGCCCACGACTTGACCCCCGAGAAACTGTTTGAGCGCCGCTGGGCGATGACGCTGCTCCACCAGGTTCTGGATGACTTGCGAGCCGAATACGAGCAGGCGGGCAAAGGCTCGGTCTTCGACCGGCTCAAAAGCGTTCTGTCCGGCGACTCGGATGTTGCTCCTTACAGCCAGTTGGCCGGCGAACTGAACACGAGCGAGGCTGCGGTCAAGATGACCGTCCACCGTCTCCGGCGGCGCTATCGAGAACGCTTGCGTCAGGAAATCGCCCAGACCGTCGGCAACCCCGCTCATGTCGAGCAAGAGATTCGCGATCTGTTCGCGGCCCTCCGTCCCTGAAAAAACTCCTCCCCCTGTTACCTTTGCCGAGTTTTGCTTCTGTAAAGGAGAAATACTTCCTCCCAGGAGACGTTCTATGTCAGAAGTGCGTGCCTGCCCAACGTGTGGAACCGAGTTGCCCGCCGATGCCCCGCAAGGACTTTGTCCTCAATGCCTGCTGGCTCAGGGTTTGAAATCCTCGAAGGGGACAGAAGCGGCGGAAGCCGGCCAGCCGCCCACGACCGGCTTTCGCCGCCCGTTTCGGCCGCCGACGCCAGCGGAGTTGGCCCACCACTTCCCCCAGTTGGAGGTTCTCGATCTCCTCGGTCAGGGTGGGATGGGCGCGGTCTACAAGGCTCGTCAACCGGGGCTTGACCGGATTGTGGCCCTCAAGATTTTGCCGCCCGAAGCAGCCGAGGAGCCGGGCTTTGCCGAACGCTTCGGACGAGAAGCACGGGCCCTCGCCCGCTTGAGCCACCCGAACATCGTCGCCGTTTATGACTTCGGCCAGAACGACGGCCTGTACTACCTCCTGATGGAGTATGTCGATGGCTTGAACCTGCGTCAGCTTCTCCAGTCGGGCCAACTCAAGCCCCCGCAAACTCTGCTGATTGTCCCGCAGGTCTGCGAAGCCTTGCAGTACGCCCACGATGAAGGGATCGTCCACCGTGACATCAAACCGGAAAACATCCTGCTGGACAAAAAGGGACGGGTGAAAATCGCCGATTTCGGCCTGGCCAAATTGCTAGGTCAGGCTCCGCTGGACCTCCGACTGACCGGCACACGGCAGGTGATGGGCACGCCGCACTACATGGCTCCCGAGCAGATGGACCGGCCGCTGGAGGTCGATCACCGAGCGGACCTCTACTCCCTGGGTGTGGTTCTCTACGAAATGCTGACGGGCCAGCTGCCGCTCGGCCGCTTCGTCCCGCCGTCGCAAAAGGTGCAGGTCGATGTTCGCCTCGACGAAGTGGTACTCCGCGCCCTGGAGCGAGAGCCGGAACAGCGCTATCAACGGGCGAGCGAAATTAAAACGGATGTCGAATCCGTCCAGCATGCGGAACCTATCTCGGAAGGCCCGCCCGCCCTCCTCCTGGGTCGAACCCCAGAGTTGGAAGCCCGCGTCGTGGAAATCCTTCGTCACGACAAAATAGCGGCGATTCGCTTCTTTCGAGAGGCGACCGGTGCCGGGTTGGCGGCAGCCAAGGAGGCAGTGGAGTGGATCGGCCGGCGTCGAAGCGAGCGAAGCGGGTCGTTTCAATCAGCAAGGAATGCCGACAAAAATTCTCTGTCCAAAGACGGACTCGCTGCGGCGAGACAGACACTGTTGGCGCCGGCACTTGGGCTGATGCTGATCGGGGCGCTGAACTGTACAGGCCTGGCCGTCCTGCTCCTTTCGACAATTCGCCTGTTGAGCGGCGGTCAATTCACCGTATCGAACCTGGGAGCGCAGGAGGCCATCCTCCTCAGCATGGATGGACTGTTGGGGCTGGCCATCCTTTGGGGCGCCTGGAAGATGGTCCGACTCAAATCGCTCGGCTTGGCTCAACTCGGCTGCGTCCTGGCGCTGCTCCCCTTGAGCCCATGCTGGTTTCTCGGCCTCCCCGTAGGCATCTGGGGACTGATTCTTTTAATGCGACCCGAAGTGCGGAAGCACTTTCCGACATCCTCATGAGTTTGGCGTCACTTTATTCCTATCTCGTTGTGTCGATGGAGATCTACGCTCACTGCTCCGGCTGCGCCGGGTCTTGTGGCAACGGCACCGGTGCCGGCGATCCCTTGCCGCCGTGGACCAGCGCATGTAAATCACTCGCGCCGACCGGGTGCGGCAGCGCGAACAATTCACCATAAGCAAAGCCGCACCGGCTGCCGGCGGCGATGGCGTGGCCGGTGACAAAATGGCTCACCTTGGCGAAACGCGCCTCGTCGAACTGCGAGGCGTAACAGTGAACCGCCGCCAACTTCTGCTCGAACGTCTCGGTGATGTCGATGACGAATGTGCTGTGCCAGTGGCGAATCTCGGCGTCGAAGGGAAACGGCGCGTAGACAAGGTGCGGCACGCGATGCGGCGACGTGCCATCGAAACGCTCGTTCCAC
This sequence comes from Gemmataceae bacterium, assembly GCA_035553375.1. Classification (GTDB taxonomy): domain Bacteria; phylum Planctomycetota; class Planctomycetia; order Gemmatales; family Gemmataceae; genus JAJPHU01. The sequence goes on along the minus strand of DATNCY010000100.1, from coordinate 4,170 downwards.
TTGGTCAACTGCGACCAAAAGCGCGCCGCCTCGATGAGCAAATGGGCCTGATGATGGTCCGGCGAGGCGGCCGGCGTGCGGCCGGCCACACTAATCACCACGGCCGGACGCAAACGGCGAAACCAGGTAGCCAACACGTAGCGATTGGCCGGCACGTCCATCAATTCACGATTCGGTAGGTCGGCGTTGATACGCAGCGGCACACCAAGTACCTGCCGAGCCGCCTCCGCTTCACGCACCCGAATCTCCTCGCTGCCGCGCGGCGTCGGCTCGCCGCTGGTCAGGTCGAGCATGCCCACGCGATGGCCCTGGCGAACCAAGCGCGCCAGCGTGCCGCCGCAGGTTATCTCCAGGTCGTCGGGATGCGGTCCCACGGCCAGCACGTCCAGCCGATCGTATACAATTTCCGACATAGAACGAAATCCACTTATGAAAATGAGTTGGCGAGCGTCTATTCCATTACCAGCCCGCCGCGCGAGCAAGAGACTTCCCTTGCTGGCGCGGCGGGCTGGCAAAGAAGGCGATCATCAGTATCCGCGGCGGACGGAGCCGACGCAAGGGCGTCCCTCTCATGGTACTTTAATCGCTAACGATTATAGTAGGGAGAGGCGACGAGTCCGTGCGGCCGGGATGGCCGAAGAACGGACCTCGAAAGCGAGAATTAATTATGCGCGTGTTGCTCATTGAGGACCATAAACCCCTGGTCCGCGCTCTCAAACAAGGGCTGGAAGAAGAAGGCTTCGCCGTCGATGTCGCCCCCGACGGTCAGGAGGGCGATTTCAAGGCGCGCACGGCCGAGTACGATGTGATTATCCTCGACATCATGCTACCCAAAGAGGATGGTCTATCGCTGCTCCAGCGCTGGCGCAAGGACGGCCTGACCGTTCACGTCCTTCTGCTGACCGCCCGCGGCAGCATGGACGACAAGGTCAAGGGACTCGATCACGGCGCCGACGACTATATGACCAAGCCATTCGAGCTAGAGGAGTTGCTGGCTCGGCTGCGCGCGCTCATCCGCCGCACACATCAAGTCAAAAGTCCCCTTCTTCGCATTCACGATCTGGAGATTGACACCGCCAGCCGCACCGTGCGCCGCGGCGGCAAAGCCATCCACCTGACGCCGCGCGAGTACGCCCTGCTCGAGTTCCTCGCCTTCCATCGCGGCAAGGTGGCCACACGCTCGATGATCTGGGAACACCTGTACGACGACCAGGACGAAAACACCTCCAACGTGGTCGATGTGTACATTCGCTATCTGAGAAATAAGATCGATAAAGGGTATGAACCGCCTTTGATCCTGACGCGCTGGGGCGAAGGCTACATGCTGCGGAGCGAAGATCACACATGAAATCGATCCGCTTGTCGCTGATGGTCTATTTCCTGGCTCTGTTGGCCGTGGCGCTGTTCGTGGCGTCGCTGCTGGTTTATCGGACGGCCGAGAGAACCCTGGAGGCCAAGCGGCAAGCGATGGGGCAGCTAATTGAGGCGCAATACCGGGAGCGCTGCCGCGAGAAAGAAACGCGCTTCGACGACGACCTGCGCGAAACGGCGCAATCACTGGCTCGCTTCGTGCAGGTGCAATTCGACAGCGAGCGTGTCGAGGCGCGCAGCCGTTCCCTCAGCCCGCAAATTCTGGGCTTGCTGTCCTCAAGCCTAAGCCCGAACGGTTATGTGCTGGCACCAACCTGGATCGCTGAGGGAGCGCCGGGGGTAAGACCAATACCGGGAGAGAGACCGGTACCGGGGGCAAGACTCCTACCGGGAGAGAAACGAGCGCCGGGAGGAAGGCCGCCCCGAAGAGAATTCTGGCCCAGCCGGGTATTCCTGGATCTCCACCGCAAGAGTTTCTGGGATCTCACACTCAAGGGGGATCGCTTGTTGCTGCCGGCAGATGGACAGGTCTGCGATTACTTCCAGATCGACAGCCCTTCGGGCAACTCGTACCATTCGCCGTCAATGGCCGGCCGATCCTTCCCCTTAAATCCAAAAGGGTTCGCCCCCGACCGGCTGGTCGATTGGGTCTTCGATGACCCGGTGTTGTCGCCGAATACGCGGATACGGCGGGTGGTACTCAAGACCTCCGGCGTGGACGTGGTATTTTGGGGCCGGAGCAACTCGCGGTCAACACCGCAAGGTTCAAGCCCCTCCCGCGCGGGTCCGACGATTTACGTTCACTGCGCCGCCGAAACGAAGAATCGCGATGCCGCCCTTGCCGAATTAGCGCAAAATCGCGATGAGGAATTGCGCGAAGTCGCCGCTAAGACAAGCGAATCTCTCCACGATCTGCGCCTTCGTCTGCTGGGCATCAGTTTGGCCGTGTTCGTCGCCACAATTGCCGGCAGCTTTTGGCTGGTGCGTCTGGGGCTTTCGCCGCTGCGCCGTCTCTCCGACGCCGTCAGCCGAGTATCCGCCAAAGATTTCCGCCTGCCGCTGGACCAGCGTCCTCTGCCCCTGGAACTCCAACCCATCGCCGAACGACTGAGCAACACGCTCGATCTTCTCAAACGCGCCTTCGCGCGTGAGAAGCAAGCGGCGGCCGACATCTCCCACGAGTTGCGTACGCCGCTGGCCGCCCTGCTGACCACCACGGAATTGGCTCTGCGCAAGCCGCGCTCCCCCGAGCAGTATCGCGAACTGATCGGCGACTGCCGCACCAGCGCCCAGCAGATGAACCAGATTGTCGAACGGTTGTTGACCTTGGCTCGGCTTGACGCCGGCGTGGATCGGCTGCGCGTGCAAACCATCGACGCCACTGCGCTCGCCCAGCAGTGCGCCGCCGTCGTTCGGCCGCTCGCCGAGGCGAACGGCCTCCAACTCACCGTCGATCGTGCCGGCATCGCCTCCGAGACGGGCAACGGTGGCGGCTGCCTGGTGCAGATTGATTCCGACAAACTGCGCGAGGTGGTGAGCAATTTGCTGCACAACGCCATCCAGTACAATCAGCCGGGCGGCTCGGTCGGTCTGCGTGTGGGGCGCGAGAACGGCAGTCTGAAGGTGGAGGTGCGCGATACGGGCATCGGCATCAGTGCCGAGGCGCGCGAGCATATTTTCGAGCGCTTCTATCGCGCCGATCCGTCGCGCGGCAGCGATGAGCCGCACGCCGGCTTGGGCTTGGCCATCGTCAAGGAATACATCGACCTGATGGGCGGCTCCATCGGCGTCGAGAGCATCGAAGGACAGGGCAGCACCTTCCGCGTTCTGCTGCCGGTGCATTAGAGTGCAATCACCGCCAGCCTGCGGCACCAGCAAGGGAACCCTTGCTGGTGCCGCAGGCTGGCGGGTCGGAGACATCTTTCTTTGTTTGGGAGCAGTCGATGCCGGTGCTTACGCTGCCAGGCTCCGCGAAATCTCCTCGCCGCCGCGCATCGCCCTCGCGCGAGGCGAAACAGCGCTGGTTGGATGATCCGGAAGTCGGCATGATGCTGCGCGTCCGCGACGGCGACGAAGACGCCTTCCGCCAGTTGATGGACCTCTACAGCGCGCGCATCTTCGGCTTCTTCTGCCGTCGTCTGGGTGATCGGCAAGAGGCCGAGGATCTGACGCAAGAAGTGTTGCTGCGCCTGTTCCGTTCGCGGCAACGCTATGAGCCGCGCGCTCGCTTCTCGACGTGGATTTTCCATATCACGCAGAACGTCATCCGCAACGCCCTGCGTTTCCGGCAGCGTCATCCCAGCGTGTACCTGACCGCTGTCACCGACGATGAGAATCTGTTGGACGTGTTGCTATCCGGTACGAGCGACGCCCCTTCGCGGCCGTTGGAGCGCGCCGAACTGGCAGGCGTGGTGCGCACCGCCATCGCCGGGCTGGGCGCACGGCAACGCGCCGCATTGGAATTGCATCAGTTCGAGGATCAGACCTACGCCGAAGTAGCCGCTCAGCTGGACATGACGCCCAAGGCCGCCAAGAGTCTGCTCTATCGCACCCGCAATTTGCTCCGCGTTCGCCTCACATCGTTGCTCGATAACGACTGATAGGGTTCTATCCGAAGGAAACCGGTGGGGCAGACACGTTGGCCGCTCGATAATTATAGGGGGGAGCTTCTCAGGCGTTCGCACGCCGCCTCATCCAATCGCCGATGTGTCCCTGATGCCAGATCGCCCAGTTCGTAGTCGCCAATCGCCACGCGCACGAGGCGGCGCACGCGATGGCCCAGAGCGGCCGTCATGCGGC
>DATNCY010000099.1:0-53434 GCA_035553375.1 Gemmataceae bacterium | reverse complement strand
CCGGACTGGCTCACCGAACCCCCGTGGCGACCTGCGCGACGCTCGATCGTCTCGCCGGATGCGCATTGTTTTTCAAGTGCGAGCATCTGCAAAAGGCCGGCGCCTTCAAGTTCCGCGGCGCGTGTAACGCCGTGGCGAAGCTGGCGCCGGAGACCGCCAGGCGAGGCGTGGTGACGCACAGTTCAGGCAACCACGCGCAGGCTTTGGCCCTGGCGGCGCGGCTGCGCGGGCTGCCGGCCCATATCGTCATGCCCCGCAATGCCTCGCCGGTGAAGCGCCGCGCCGTGCAGGAATACGGCGGCCGCGTCATCGAATGCGAACCAACGCTAGCGGCGCGCGAGACGACAGCGGCGGCGGTACTCGCTGAAACAGGCGGAACGCTGATTCCTCCCTACAATCACCCCGATGTGATTGCCGGTCAGGGCACCCTTGCCGTGGAATTGCTGGAGCAGGTTTCCGATCTGGATGCGCTGGTCGCCCCGGTCGGCGGCGGCGGTCTGATCGCGGGACTTTGCATCGCGGCCAAAGCACTTATGCCGTCTGTGCGGATTATCGCTGCCGAGCCGGCCGGCGCTGATGACACGGCGAGATCGAAGGCGGCGGGACAATTGATACCGCAAACGGGGCCACGAACCATCGCCGACGGACTGCTGACCAGTCTGGGTGATCTGACCTGGCCGGTGATCCGCGATCAGGTGGATCAGGTTATCACGGTCACGGAGGAAGAAATTATCCGCGCTATGCGACTGGCGTGGGAGCGGGCCAAGCTGCTCATCGAGCCGAGTGCGGCGGTCGCCGTCGCCGCCGTATTCGCGCCGCCGTTTACGGCACTCGGCGGCCTCCATCGCGTCGGCGTTGTTCTCAGCGGCGGCAACGTGAACCTCGATGAACTGCCGTGGTAGGCCGCGCTGTCAACACCAGCCCGTAACGCCAGCAAGGGTTCCCTTGAAGGCGAAACGCTTTTTTCTTTGGTTGTACCCCTTCATCGAGTATCGTCATGTCCGCGGAAGTTGGGACGATAATCTCTTGCGGACACCGAGTGCAATGAGGAAACGACATCATGGCGAAAGTTGTCGCGAAGGAGAAAACCCAGGCGGCTGCGGCCGGCAAGGGAAATGGAACCGCCGCCGATGGAGCGCTGCGTCTGCCGGCCGAGGTGGAATACGCGGCCGAGTTGGAAGCACTCAAGGCTAACGATAAGGATGCACGGCCGGAGGGCTGGAACCTATCGCCGAAGGCAGTGCGCACCTACATTCTGGGCGGCAAGGCCGGCAATACCGTCATTCGGCCCAAGTATCTGGGCAATCAGCGCGTCGTCGAGATTGCCATCGCCACGCTCGCTACTGATCGCGCCTTGCTGCTGACCGGCGAACCGGGAACAGCAAAGTGCGTCAAAGCGGATACTCTTGTGGTGGATGCCAGGACCGGGGAGCGGCTAACCATTGCCGAGGCGTGTCGGCGGCGGGATCTCAAGGTTGCATCTTTAGGGCGGGATTTTCTCCTGAAACCGCAGGAACCGACCGACTACCTCGACAACGGCGTCCGCCCCTGTTACCGGGTCACGACGCACTTGGGACGAGAGATCGAGGTGACGCTTAACCATCCATTTCTCACGGTGACCGGTTGGCGGCCTCTGGCCGAATTGAGCGTCGGTGATCGCATCGCCATCCCTCGGGTATTGCCCTACTTTGGGAAGGAGCAGTTAAGCGACGCGCATGTGATCGTCCTGGCCCACCTCCTTGCGGAAGGCTGCTTGACGCGCAACGTGCCGTACTTTTCAAATAAGAACCCGGAGATGCAACAGGATTTCTCTGAAGCCGTCCCCAAGGCGTTCCCCACACTGACCGCGCACTGGTATCCAGACGGCAGTTATTGCAGTGTATCGGGAGGCCGGCGTGGACCGCATGCCAAGAACGCTTGCACGCGCTGGCTGAAGGAACTTGGTGTGATGGGGGCTGGCTCCGCAGAGAAATTCGTTCCTCCTCTTGTGTTTACCCTCCCACGGCGGCAAATCGCTCTTTTCCTCAACCGCCTCTTCAGTGGCGACGGCTGCATCCATCGTCGCCGACGAACCGGCCAGGTGACCATCGATTATGCCAGCAAATCCAAACGGTTGATTCAGGATGTGCAACACTTGCTCCTCCGCTTTGGCATCAACGCACGCTATTCTCAACGCAAAACCGGACACTACCGGCTCTACGTCCATGGCCAGGGTCCGTGTCTCCGATTTCTCCAGGAGATCGGCTTTCTTGGGCGTGCGGGGGCGCAAGCGGTAGCCGAGGTGTTGACTACGGAAAAGCGAATCGAGAACCCGAACCTGGATGTAATACCCAATGGCGTCTGGCCGCGCATCGAGCAAGCCGCGGTTGGCGCCGGGTTCAGCGGTGCCGTGGCTTTGGCCAAGGCCGTCCGGGGAGCTACGTACAAGGGGGGTGGGCCTCGAAAGAGCCAATGCCTTTCCCGCGCGCGCCTGCTTCGCCTGGCGATCCGGGCACAAGATGAAGAGTTGGCGCAACTCGCCCGCAGCGATGTGTACTGGGACCGAATCGAGGACATTACCCCCATCGGCGAACACCCGGTGTCCGATCTGACCGTACCTGGAACGCACAATTTCGTCGCCGCCGACATCATCGTGCATAACAGTTGGTTATCCGAGCATTTGGCGGCGGCGATCTGCGGCGATAGTCTGCAAGTCGTGCAGGGAACCGCCGGTACGACCGAGGAACAAGTGCGCTACAGCTGGAACTATGCACTTTTGCTGGCGGAAGGCCCCAGTCCGAAAGCGCTCGTTGCCAGCCCCATCTATCGCGCCATGACGCACGGCAAGCTGGTCCGCTTCGAGGAAATCAGCCGAGTGCCGTCCGAGATTCAGGATTCGCTCATCACGATCCTGTCCGAAAAAATGATGGCCGTGCCCGAGCTGGGCTTCCACGTCTCGGCCAAGCGCGGCTTCAATCTCATCGCCACGGCCAACAGCCGTGATCGCGGTGTCAACGACATGTCAGCGGCCCTTACGCGGCGCTTCAACAAGGTGATGCTGCCGGTGCCGGCCGACATCGACACCGAGGTCAAAATCGTCCGCAAGCGCGTCGAGGAGATTGGCACCGGCTTGCGCTTGCCGGCCCCGCCGCCCGCCGAGGAAGCGGTGCGCAAGATTGTGCAAGTGTTCCAAGAACTGCGCCGCGGTCAAACCGTGGACGGCAAGCAGAAGGTGAAGTCGCCTTCGGGCGTGCTGTCCACGGCCGAGGCCATCAGCCTGCTCGGCGGCAGCATGGCCCTGGCCGGTCACTTCGGCGATGGCAAGGTAGACGAACGCGACATCGCCGCCGGTCTGCACGGCGTCATCATCAAGGAGGACGAGCGCGACCTGACCGTATGGGTCGAGTATCTGGAGAATGTCATGAAGAAACGCGGAGCCGAGTGGCGCGACCTGTACGGCGCCTGCAAGGAACTCGCCGGCGGATGAATTGCCAGCCCGCCGCGCCAGCAAGGGATTCTCTCGTTGGCGCGGCGGGCTGGCCAAAATACTTAGGAGAAGCATCATGGATCCCGTGGATCAGTTGACGATGGCCGTGCAGGCAGCGCAGACGTTGCGCACGGCCGAGAATCCCGAAGCGGTGCTGCGCGGCGCTTACAGCGTGATCGAGGAGCCTGTGCCGGAAGACGCGGGCGATCCGATGGCCGTTCGCATCGCTCGCTTGATAGCGTCCGCCGGCACGCATGGCCGCGAGTTGTTCGATTATCTTGAACAGCATGCGCGCGGCCCCTTCCTGAATCGACTTCCCGGCGGTTGGGGAAAGGCTGAGGAAGGCGAGGTGGAATTGCAAGAGGATGAGGAGGCCGTTCGCTTACTTGACGTGGTGGAAGCCGATGAGGCGGAAGAGCGCGACATGTTCGACGACTTTCCAGCCTTCTCGGTCGCTCGCCGCAGTATCTCCGGCACTTTCGGCGGACGATCGGTTATCGAGCGCGACGGCAAGCGACTGACTGCGGAGGAGGCCGGCGAGATGCAAACCGGCGATAGCATCTCCTTCGAGCGCGAAGGGCTGCCGGTCAGCGTGCGCGGCTTGATCGATTATCCGCTGGAAACGCCGGTGTTATTCACCATTGAGGTTGGCGAGGAACCGTGGTCGCTATGGGACATCTGCTGCGCCTTCGCCGATCAGTACGCCAAGATTTACGAAACGCCCGAGCGCTACGGTGTCTGGGGACACGATATTACCGACCTGTGGATCGAGGGATTGATGTATTATCCCAAAGAGCGCGTCATCTACGCGCTTATGGGTTCGTGACGAGTCGAGGGGAGTCGCAAGCATGTCGAGGAAAGAATTGCTCGGCCTGGCGGACGACGTGATTTTCCCGATGGATTCCACAGCGAAACCATTGTGCCGCATCTTCGGCGTTCGCCACTTATCGCCGGCGGCAGCCCATCATCTGCATACGGTTCTCGACGATCTGCGTCCCACTGCTGTCCTCGTCGAAGGGCCGGCCGATGCCACGGAGCAAATTAAGCATCTGGTCCACAAGGACACCCGGCCGCCGCTGGCGCTGCTCGCCTACACACGCGAACGGCCGGTGCGTTCGATTCTTTATCCCCTGGCCTCGTATTCACCGGAATGGGCCGCCCTGACTTGGGGTGTCCGCAACAAGGCCGATGTGCGTTTCATCGATCTGCCCGCGTCCGTTTTTCTGCAACTGCACCATGCCGACAAGGACGAGCCGGCCACATCGGACGATCCCGTCCCGAAGAAGGGACAACAAGCCAGCGAACACACCGTCGCCTATCTCGACGATCCGTGGAGCGCCATCGCCGAACTATCGGGCGATCCCGATCACGAAACCTGGTGGGAACGCCATTTTGAACACACCACCGAACCGGCGGCGTATGTGCGGCAAATCCTTGAGTTCGGCCGCGGCCTACGTGAACTGAAGCAACTCGACGAGAAGGATGAGAATCTGGTGCGCGAGGCGTACATGCGTCGTTGCATCCGCGAGGTACTGGCGAAAGGACACAAACCCGACAAGGTGCTGGTTGTCTGCGGCGCTTTTCACGCCCCGGCCTTGATCGAGAGTTTGCCGGCGATGACCGACAAGGCGGTCAAGGAACTGCCGCGCGTGGAGGCCAGTTTGACGCTGATGCCGTACAGTTATTTCCGTCTTAGTTCCCAATCGGGCTACGGGGCCGGCAATCATGCACCAGCATATTTCCAACGTCTTTTCGATGCCCGGCGCGCGGGCGCGGGGGACGGACTCATTGCCAATTTCTTGAGTGAGTTGTGCCACGCTCTGCGTCGGGCGGGGCAGGTGCGCTCGGCGGCGGAAGTCATTGAAGCGGTTCGCCTGGCCACCAGTTTGGCGGCATTGTCCGATTCGCCCGCTCCCTGTCTGCGCGATCTGCGCGATGCCGCCGTCTGCTGCTTAGGCCGCGCCGAGCCGGACGTGGTCGCGCCCCATCTGCACGAATTGGAGGTCGGCAGCGCCGTCGGTCGGCTGCCCAAGGGCATCAGCCGCACATCAATTCAGGACGATTTTTATCTATTAGTCGAGGAGCTAAATCTTCAGAAACTTCAGACAGAAAAAGAGCAGGAGGTAACGCTCGATCTGCGCGAGAATCGTTTCGTCAAGACCAAGGACGCGGCCTTCCGCGATCTCAACCGCAGCACCTTCCTGCATCGCCTGTTGGTACTCGAAGTCCGGTTCGGTCAGAAGAAAAAGACAGAACAGGATCAGGCGACATGGAAAGAAATCTGGAAACTGCGCTGGACACCGGAGAACGAAATACAGCTCGTTGAGGGATCTCTTTTAGGCGATACCGTGGAGGTGGCCACGGCGGTTCGACTCTCGCAGCGGTTGCAAGAATGCACGCATGTAGACGAGGCCGCGAATCTGGTCAAGGACGCCGTTGAATGTCAGCTGGCCGACGCCCTGGATAACGCGCGCCGGCGCTTGCAGGCGATGGCCGTCGAGGAAAGCGGTTTCGTGCAACTGGCCCATGCCGCCGATAGTCTCGCCGAGGTCGTGCGTTATGGCTCGGTGCGCAAGATCGACCCGGAACCGCTCAAACCGCTGTTGGCGCAGCTTTTCCTGCGTGCGACGCTCTCCGTCAAGGACGCCTGTTTGTGCGACGACACCACAGCCCGCGAACAGATTCGACCGGCAATCGTGAAGCTCAACGATGTGGCCCGCGAGAACCCGGAATTAGTCGATGCTGCCCGCTGGGACAAAGAACTGGACGGCGTCGCCTCCAGCGATGCCCTTAACGCTTTTCTGTCCGGCTTCGTTCTCTCGCTGCTGCTGGCTCGCGTCGATGAGGAGCGATTATCGCGCGAAGTGGGCCGGCGGTTGTCGCCGGGCATCGCCCCGGACATCGGCGCTGCCTGGTTCGAGGGGCTGGTACAGTACAACCGCGAAGCGCTGTTCTCGCGGTTGGCGCTATGGCGGCAACTCGACGAGTATCTGCGGGCGCTGGATGATGACGGCTTTCGTCGGGCGCTGGTGCCGCTGCGACGGGCGTTCAGCGAGTTCACTCCCGGTCAGGTGCGGCGCGTGGTATCGTGCCTGGTCGAAGTATCGACGGACTCGGCCGACCAACTCAAGCAGAGCGTGGATGTGAAACTGAGCGACGAAGAAGCTCGGAAATTGCAAGAGACGCTTGGCGATCTGGATTTGGGGATTTAGAAACCCTAAATTGTTGGCCAGCCCGCAGCGCCAGCAAGGGATTCCCTCGCTGGCGCTGCGGGCTGGCCAAGACTCCTTTGCTGGCGCTGCGGGCTGGCAATTCATTGGGTTCGTGCCTCTTAAGGAAATTGGCCATGTCCACTGATCGATACACACGCTGGCGGTTGATCCTGGGCCGCGCCGCCGATCAGGATTTGTGTCGGGCCGCCGGCCGCACCGGCTTGCTTTCGGGGGACGAGGCCAATCTCGATGAGGCGCTCGGCCAAATCTATGAAAACAAAGAGGAGAGTACAACTCCCAAACAGCGTAGCGCCGGACTAGGTGCATCGGCACCGCGGTTGGCGAAATGGCTTGGCGACATCCGCGGGTATTTCAGCAAGGATGTCGTGTCCGTCATCCAGAAGGACGCCATCGAGCGTCGCGGCCTCAAACAATTGCTATTTGAGCCGGAGACGCTTGGCCAGGTGACGCCCGATGTGGGACTGGTCGGAACATTGTTGTCGCTGAAAAACATGATTCCCGACCGCGCCAAAGACGCGGCGCGCGAGGTGGTGCGCGCCGTCGTCGAGGAGATCATGAAACGACTGCGCGGCGGCATGGAACAGGCCGTGCGCGGCGCGCTCGATCGCTCACGGCATGGACCGATGCGCAGTTTGCCCAATCTCGATTGGGCGCGCACCATTCGCCGCAATCTCAAGAACTATGACCGGGAGCGCAAGGTGGTCATTCCCGAAACCTTCCACTTCTTCGCTCGGCAGCACCGGCGCAAGGAGTGGAACGTGATCGTCTGCATGGACCAATCCGGTTCGATGGCCGACTCCGTCGTCTACGGCGGCGTGACCGGGGCGATCTTCGCCAGCATGCCGGCACTGGAAACGCACGTCATCGTCTTCGACACGGAAGTGGTGGATTTGACGGAGAAATGTCACGATCCCGTGGATCTGCTGTTCGGCGTGCAACTTGGCGGCGGCACCGACATCAACCGCGCCGTCGCCTACTGTCAAAAGTTGATTCAGGATCCACGTAAAACGCTGTTCATCCTCATCACCGATCTTTTCGAGGGTGGCAACGCCCGCGAGTTGGTCCGCCGCATGGACGACCTGCACGCGGCGGGAGTGCGCGCCATCTGTTTGCTCGCTCTATCGGACAGCGGCGTGCCTTGTCACGATGAAGGCATGGCCCGACGTTTCACCGAGGTTGGCGTACCGTGTTTCGGCTGCACGCCGAAGATGCTCCCGCTGCTGCTGGAAGGCACGCTCAAGGGGCAGGATCTTTTCAAACTCGCCAAGGCGTGCGGCGTCCAGGTCAAACCCTCCTCTCAAGCGACTTAATTCATCGGAAATGCAGAGAATCGGCACCGCCTTTGCTTCTTCATTTGATGAAGCAGAGCGCGGATACCGAGTGCCGAAAGGCCGGCGCGGCCTCCTTCCGCTTGTGGTTTGCCGGCCCAGAGGAGACGAAGCATGACAAAGCAACGATCGACGGTCATCGGTGTCTTCGATAGGCGCGAACAAGGGCATCAAGCCGTTGAGGAGCTTTATCGCTCCGGCTTCGCGCACAGCGATGTAACGATGGTGATGCACCACCACGACAAGGGCACGGTTGAAGTTTCCGACATGGACGCCGCCAAGGCGGCGCAGGTGACAGGCGAGAGCAAGGCCGGCGAGGGCGCGGCCATCGGTGCAATAGCGGGTGCGCTGGGTGGCGGTGCCCTGGTTCTGGCGATGGGGCTGATCCCTGGCGTGGGACCGGTTCTCTCCCTGGGTAGCTTGGCTGTTGCGGTGTTTGGTGTTGGTGCCGCGATTGGAGCCACTGGGGGCGGAATCGTCGGCGCCCTCATCGGTCTGGACTTCCCCGAAGAGGAAGCCCGTTTCTATGAGCGAGAATTGAAGGCCGGTCGAGTTCTTGTCGGCGTTAATGCCCATGACCGTGTCACGGAGGCCGACGCGATCCTGGAGCGTTGCGGTGGCTACCACGCTCTCTCGGAGCGAGCGCTGGTTGGCGCGGACGATGTCCGGCCTGTCGTATGACGAAAACTCCGCCGACCGTTTCGATTATCTCGAACGCAAGGGCGGCACCAAGTATCACTGATTTCACAACCCGCATGTCTTTGCCAGCCCGCAGCGCCAGCAAGGGGCTTCCCTTGCTGGCGCTGCGGGCTGGCGAGGTTATCTCATCCCCCGCCGCCGGTGGTCGTGATGTCGGCCGGCTTCTCGCTGTGGAACGCATAGGTTTTCCAGCGGCGATCCAGTTCCGCGAAGCTCCAACCATAATGTCGCCGCAGCGATGCCGTATAACTATCGCGCTCGCCATCGCGCACGAAGGCGGCGAAACGTTCCGCCCCCTTCTCGTGGGTCAAAAAATCGACCAACGAAACGCTCTGCGCATAGAACGCGCCGATCGCACGCGGTTCTGGGTAATCGCGCATGCGAATCAAATCGCCCATGCGGAACAGCAGTTCATCCGCGCGCCAGCGCGGCAGATAGCGGAGGTGCATTTCGATGCGCGACGGCGTTTCGGCAAGAATGGCCATACCTTCATCGGCCCAGCGCGGCACACGCTCGCCGCCGAAATGCCCCGCGAGTATGGCATGCGTTACCTCATGCGGCAACACCCCCAGCAGCAGATCATCGCGATCGCCGTGCAGGTGAATGGTCCGGCTGAGGACGCGGCCCGCGTCAAGTTGGATGTCGGTGTGTCCGCCGGCCGTGTTGCCGGGCGCGCCGGTCGCCTGGCTGTAGGCTTCGCCGCTGGGATACAGACAAATACGACATTTCGTGTCCCAATTCGCGCCGGCGACGCCGAACCATTTGCGTTGCTGGGCCCCGCGGGTGCGTTCGGCCGTGCGCAGCACGGCCTCGGCCAGGGGGCGCAAATGCTGATGAAACAGTCGAAAATGGCTCGTTTCCGCCACGCGCCAGCCGTCCACATCTTCGTGGTGTGTCACCTGAATGACCGGCGTATCGGCGTTCGCCTTGCTCGTGGCCGCCGGCTTTTTCCGTCCGGCGTTCGAGCGTGTCGTTTGAGCGTAAAGCGAGGGAACCGAAACGAGAACGAGAACGGCGAGAAGCCATCCATCGCGACATTGCGAAGGCATGCACATTCCTTCTTGGGTTGATGGCCAGGGCAATCACAGGGTCCACCCACGCGGAACATTCGCGTTGGGGAGAGAACCTCACGGGGTTATACGCGTTGGAGATCGTCCAGCGAAGAGAGAGCTAGATGGGCAGACCTCACTAATCAAGATAACCACTGCTTCCGCTGCGGTCCAGACGAATCTCACGCCGGCCGGCAAACGCAGGCGCATCACTCCCTCAACGATTCCGGCGGGGCCACCGGCTTTTCCTCAATCGGTGATCCCACATCGATGAACACGTCGAGTTGCTGGCCGACAAAGATCGATTTGCCTTTCGTTTGTAGCGAATAAATCACTTGCAGCACCCGCGTATCGACGCGCTCGGTGTTGTCGCCGGTCAGCGACTTTTTCGGAATCACATACGGTTCGACGCGCACGAACGTCAGCGGATACTTCGTCTGCGGAGCGCCGCGGAAGCTGGCCATTGCCGTCGCGCCCGGCCGAAAACGCGGGATGTCGTGTTCGTCGATGTCCACACGCACATTCACCTTGCCCGTGATCGCCCCCAACACGACCAGCGCCGAACCCGCATTGGCCGCGACGAATTCGCCCGGCCGCACGTTCACTTGCAGAATGACGCCGTCCATCGGCGCGCGGACGATGGTCCGCTCAAGGTCGGTCTGGTCTTGCGCAATCTGAGCCTCAGCCAGCTTGATGGCCGCCCGCGCAATCTCCTTGTCCGGCTCCCATGCTCCCCGTTGGATCAAGGTGAAATCCGCCTCGGCTTGCTTGAGTTGGCACTGCGCCACCTTTTGATTCAGCCGGCGCTGTTGGTAATCTTCTTCCGATACCGACCCGGAACCGATCAGCTTGGCGGTTCGCTCGGCCAAGTCGCGCTGGAGTTCCACCGTGGCCTTGGCGACATCTCGCTTGGCCTTGCTCACGTCCGCTTCTTCGGGGCGCGGCATCTGCTCCAGCTTGGCCAACTGTGCCTTCGCCGAAATCAGGTTCGCCTGGTGAAACGCGAGCATGGCCTTCAACTGCCGATCATCGACGCGGAATAGCGGATCGCCGCACTTGACCGTCTCGCCGATCAGCGCCTCCCAGGGCAGCTTACCCGATGCGTGAGGCGCGTACACTTCTTGCACCACGCCGGGCAGAGCCGAGCCGATGGCGATGTTTTGCGAGCGTGCCTCGACGATGCCGGCACCGGCCACGGTGCGGCCAAACGGCGTCCGCGCCGGTTCCAACGGCGGCGGCGGCTTGGGCGGTTCCTGCTGCGCCTTCAGCACATGGAGGATCGCGAAGGCCAGCATGACCACCGCCAACAGCGGCAACAAATACTTGCCGAAGCGCTTTTTCATAACCCGCCTCCGATCGTTCGTGGCCGCTTGCGGCTTAGCGTACGGATCGCTAAGCCGCAAGCGGCTAGGAGCCGTGGACTATCACTTTCTCTTCCACCTTGTCGATGACGCCATCGTTCATGTGAACGATGCGATCGCCGAAGCCGAACACGCGGTTATCGTGCGTCACGACGATGACGGCCCGGCCCGGCTGCACAGCCACGCGCCGCAGCAGTTCCATCACGGTCTGCCCTGAATGCGCATCCAGCGCGGCGGTAGGTTCGTCGCACACCAGCAATTTCGGCTCATGTACCAGTGCCCGCGCGATGGCCACGCGCTGTTGCTGACCGCCGGACAGATGCGACGGCAGCGAGTTGACCTTGTCGCCCAACCCGACCGCCTCAAGAATGGCGCTCGATTTGGCCACCGCCTCGGCACGCTTGCGGCCGGCGATGATGAGCGGCACGGCCGCGTTCTCCGCCGCCGTCAACGCCGGCAAGAGGTTGTACTGCTGGAACACGAAGCCGATGTATCGGCCACGAAAACTCACAAGCTGCCGGCCCCTCATGCGGCGAAGGTTCTGCCCCAGCACCGTCACGTCGCCGGCCGTCGGATCCAACAGACCCGCGATAATCGAAATCAGCGTCGTCTTGCCGCAACCGGATGGACCGACAAGCAATGTCATCTGGCCGGGATGCACCTCCAGATCGACGCCGCGCAGAGCCAATGTGCGCGAATCGCCATCGCCAAACTCCTTGGTGACGCCCTGGCAGATCACCGCGCGATCGGCTGGCCCATCGGTTCCCATCGCTGTCCCTCTCCGGCTTGGCGTCGTCGTGATGCCTGTTAACACTCCGTTCATCCTCGAAATACGACGGCGGGTTCCAGCACCAACACCTTGTAAACGCTCACCAGGCTGGCCAGCGTGACGATGAGAGTCACGGCCGCCGCCGTTCCGGCCAACACCTGCCAGGGCATGAAAAACGCCAGCCGGCTGCCGCTCGTGGCGAATTGCCCAAACAATGCCGCCAACCCAACGCCCAAACAATAGCCGATTGTGCCGACCACGAACGCCTGCGTCAGCACCATGCCGACGATACGCAGGTTGCTCACGCCCATCGCCTTGAGCGAACCGAACTGATTGAGGTTCTCCAGCGTGAACGAGTAGAACGTCTGTCCGGCGATGGCGCAGCCGACGATAAAGCCCAGGCTGACGGTGATACCGAAGTTGACCACGATGCCCGTGCGCTTGACGAAGTACATCAGCGTGCTGTTGATGAACTGCCCGCGTGTCAGCGCCTGAAACGCTGGTCGCGGCGGATCGTCCGGGTTGGCCGGCTTCAACTGCATCCGCTCCGTAATACGCCGGCACACTTCTTCCTTCGATTCGCCTTCGCTGACGCCGACCAGCATCGCCGACATGACCTTGCGTTCTTGCGGCACATAGCCGATGGCTTCATGGTAGCGCGCATAAAAGATCGGAAATGTTTGAAATGTATCCGACGCCTTGCAAATGCCGACGACGATCGCGCGATGATCATTCATTTCCAATTCGCGGCCAACTTCCAGCGGTTCGTCGGGCCAGAGATAGCGATAGCCGTTCTCGTCGATAATCACAGCATTGGGCTGACGCAGATCGGCCAAACTGCCCAGGATAATCTCGCGCGGAGCGCCGACCAGGGTAGCATCATCCAAACCGAGTACGACGGATTGCTGATAAGAGGCTTTCTTGTCTCGTTGGCCGACGGCCAATTTGAGCCGGCCCTGCCCCTTATAGAAGGGAACAGCCCAGGCCACGCCCGGCACACCCCGCACGCGATAGAGATCGTTCTGGGTCAGCGGCTTGAACTCGTCGATAAACTGCACGTTGGGGTCCATGACCCAAATGTCCACATCGGCAATATCCTGAATGTGAGCCGTCGTGCGCAGCAACAAACCAACAGCGATCGACGCTTGCTGAGCGATCAGAAGCGCCGCGAAGGTCACGCCGGAGATGATGCCAAGATACTTCGCCCGATCTCCGGTCAGCATCTTGATGGCAATCCAACTCATATACCACTCTCGAGAATTTTCACCACGGAAAACACGGAATACACGGAAAAAGGCAAAAACCAAAAAGAATGTTTCAGGAGATAATATCTTCGCTTCTCACTCCTGTCAGAATCGTATTTGTCTCTGTCTTTTTTCCGTTTTTTCCGTGCTTTCCGTGGTGAAATGTATTTTTCATCGAAATACGGACGCCGGTTCCAGGCGCAGGACGCGGCGGAGGCTGACTATCGCCGACGCGAAGACGATTGAGGCGGCGGCGAGTCCCGTGAATATCGGGATCGGCCAAGCCATATAATCCGCCAACGGCAAACCACTGTCCTTCAGCCGCCACGCCATGATCTCGCCGAAGGCGCTCGCCATGCCCAAGCCAATCATGTAACCCAGAACGCCCACCACCAACCCCTGGATCAACACCATACGGATGATGCGTGGATTGCTTACCCCCATCGCCTTGAGCGCGCCGAATTGCTTGAGATTATCGATCGTGAACAAGTAAAACGTCTGTCCGGCAATGGCGGCGCCGATAATAAAACCCAACAATACCGTGATGCCGAAATTAATCGGGATGCCGGTGCGCTTCATGTAATAGATCATGGTCCGCTGCGAGAAATCGTTTTGCGACATGGCCATTAGCCCCGTTTGCTCCTCGATCCGTTGACAGACCTCTTCGGGCGACACCTCCGGCTCCGCCTTGGCCAGCACGAACGATAAGGATCGGCGTCCCTGCGCGGCGAAGGCCACGGCTCGGCTATACGTTGTATAAACGATCGGCAACGTCTGAAAAGTCGGCGAACTATGGCAAATGCCGACGATCTCCGCTCGGCGATCGTTCATCTCAAAGGTTCGGCCGGTCGCCAGCGGTTGGCCCGGAAACAGATAGCGATAGCCGCTCTCGTCGAGGATGACCCCGTAAGGCCGGCGCAAATCGGCCAACTCGCCGAGAACCATCTTTTGCGGCGCACCGACGAGCGTTTGATCGTCGATGCCCAGAATGATGAACTGTTTGAAATTGCCCTCTTGAAACTGTGCCAGCGCCTTGCCGTTGTAGAGTTTGACAGCCCAGGCGACGCCGGTCACGCCGCGTACTTGCAGGACGGCGTTGTCCGACAACGGCGTGATGTCGTCGATGAATTGCACGCTGGGATCCATGACCCAGATGTCCGCGCCCTGGATGTCACGAATTTGACTCGTCATATTGCGCATCAATCCGGCGAAGATGGCCATCTGCTGCGACATGAGCATGACAGCAAACGAGATACCGAAGATGATGGCGAAATACTTCGGCCGATTGCCGGTCAGCATCTTCAAGGCGATCCAGGTCATGGAACTACCTCAGAAGATTAATAACCACGAAACACACGAAATACACGAAAAAGAGACAAGATCTAAAGCAAAAAACAAGTAGATAAAAAGCAATAATCATATCTGTAAGAAGTTTATTCTATTATTGTCTCTTTTTCGTGTATTTCGTGTATTTCGTGGTTATTAAGTTCTTGTCAACGAATTCAGACTGAATTGCGTGATATGGTCGGCCAGAGTGGCCGGCTCGAAATACTTGCAATCTTTCTCACCGACGAGCAGCGTAATAACGGGTTTATGCGAGCAGTAATGGACGCATTGGCCGACGATACTGAAACCCGTCATCAATCGTTTCCAGCGCGGCGTATCCGGCGGCAGCAGTTCACGAAGAATGCCTTGCAGAATCTCACTCATCGGTTCGATGTAATCGCGCACCAGTTCCGTACAGGCTTCGCTCGGTTGCGCCATTTCGCGCATCACCAGGCGGGCATGCCAGGCCGGTTTGTTTTTGTCCAGCAATCGCCCCACGAGAAAGTGAATGAAGTCATGCAGCTTGACCGTCGGCGGCGTGGCGGATGGCCAACTGGGGCGTGTCTCTGGGCGGAAACAAACAGCCTGCTTGACGGTTTCGATGTACAGACGTTCTTTATCGCGAAAGTAGTAATTGACGGCCGCAATGTTCACCCCCGCGCGATCGATAATCTCGCGGATGGTGGCTCCTTTGAAGCCCTTTTCGGCGAAGATTTCGCCCGCTGCTTCCAGCAACCGCTCTGGGGAATTGAGAAGCGGCGCGGACGGCGGCGGTTCCTCGTGAGGGACACGAAGTTGTTCCGGTATACGCAGCGTGTTTCGGGTTCGCCGTGACATAATACATTTATATCAAACAGTTGTTTTAATGTCAAGAGCCTTGGCTCGGCAGAGCCGCGCGGCAAGCCAGCAGCGAGAGGTAGCCGTATGATGAACGGTGAAATGCTGCTGACATCGCCGCGACTCTTTCAGGAATGAACCGCCATGTTATTCCCGTCTCGCCGTGCGTTTCTCGGAGCCTCCTTCACCAGCCTGGTAACAAGTCCATTGCTGGGGGCGGACAAGAGTACCGAGACTATCAAGAAATCTTCCGACGATCCTGCCTATCAACCGAGTACCTTATTCCTCACCTGGCAGCGCGATCCCACAACGACCATGACCGTCCAGTGGATTGGCGCGACCGGCGAATCTGAGGATATGCGTGTTTCATATGCTGTGAAGGGAGCCCCCTGGCAAAGCCAGCCGGCCGTGGTCAAACCGTACCCACGGACCGACCTCAAGCTCTTCCGCGCTGAACTTACTCGCCTTTCTCCGGGCAGCGATTATCAGTTCCGTATCGGCAAACAGTCGCCCACATATCGATTTCGGACCATGCCGGCTAAAGCGACGGATACGATCCATTTTATTTCCGGTGGTGATTGCGGCGTTAACAAACACACGATTGCCAATAACATCCAGGCCGCTCGTCAAGATCCGATGTTCGCGGTTATCGGCGGCGATCTCGGCTACGACAATGGTCAGTCGGCTGCGGTTAGCCTCGCCTTTCTGCGCAATTACAGCAAGCACATGATCGGCCGTGATGGTCGGCTGATTCCGATGATCGCCTGCATCGGCAACCATGAAGTGGATGGTCGATATAACCAACCGCGTGCCAAGGCACCTTTCTTCTACGCCCTTTTCGATGGTCTCTATCCCGAAACCGGCTTCGCCACGCTCGATTTTGGCGATTACCTCAGTCTGGTGCTTCTCGACACCAACCACACCAGCCCCATCAAGGGCGCGCAGACCGATTGGCTGGAGAAGACGCTGCGAGCGCGGAAAGATCATCCGAATGTGATGGTGGTCAATCATGTGCCCGCTTATCCATCGTTCCGCAAGATGCAGGGCAAGGAGGGCAAGGCAGGTACCGGCGAAGACAATCGCAAGCACTGGGTGCCGCTGTTCGAGAAGTACCGCGTGCCGGTGGTGCTGGAACATCACGACCACACCTTCAAGCGAACCAAGCCGCTGCTGGGCGGTCTGGCCCACGACAACGGGGTGCTTTACCTTGGCGATGGCTCGTGGGGCCGGCTTCGCACGCCGCAGAAGCCGGAAAAATTGTCACACCTTGCAGTCGCCAGCCGGGATTACCATCTGTCGCTGCATCGTCTTCAGGGTGAGGAGCGTTTCCATCTCGCGCTCGACGAGCATGGCCGGGTGATGGATGTTTGTCGCACGGGACAGCGAAAGGCCGGTGCGATCCAAGTACCGTAGTGAGGCGTTAGCTCGCCTCAATCACGCGCATGCTGCGCCATTTGCCCTGATGGAAGCGAAACCAAAACGTCAGAGCCAGCAAGATGATGTAGCCGCTGGCGAACGCCCAGGCCCAGTAGAGATCCCAACCGTATTCCAGCGCCGCCCACGTCGGCACGATCATGACCGGCCACGAGAGCAGGAGAGCAGCCCAGGTGACGAAGCGCGTGTCGCCCGCGCCGCGGAGCGCGTTGGAGAAAAGCACATTCATCGTGTCGAAGAGCGAATAGACCGCCACGAAGCGGAGCAGCACCGGCACACGAGTACGAATCGGTTCCCATAGTTCGCCATCGTGTGAACCGTGGAAAAGACCGGCCAGCGTCTCTGGGAAGAGGA
Source organism: Gemmataceae bacterium (assembly GCA_035553375.1). Lineage (GTDB taxonomy): Bacteria > Planctomycetota > Planctomycetia > Gemmatales > Gemmataceae > JAJPHU01. Next base: position 36,334 of record DATNCY010000099.1, on the reverse strand, counting down.
CGTAGGCCAAAGCGCCCGCGGAAGCATACGCGAGGGCCAACTGGAGACCGCGCCAGGTGGTTCGTTCCGCCAGGTCAGGACGGTCTTCGCCCAAGCGTTGACCGACCAGCACCTCGACCGCTTGGCCAATGCCCATCATTGGGAAATACACGACCAGGTTCAGCGTGAAAGCGATGGTCGTGACAATCAGGTCCACTTCACCGAGCCGGCCAATTAGTTGCAGAAAAATGGTATAGCCCAGCACGTCCAGGGCCGCGAATACCCCATTGGGCACGCCGAACCGCATCAAGCGCCCGAACAATTCACGATCGAAGCGCCAGCCGGAGGCAGTGGCATGCGTCTTCCGATAGTGTGCTTGCAGCATCAGCAGGAGGGCGAGGATAGCGGAAGTACCCGTGCCGAGTACGGTCGCCAGACCGGCACCGACGATGCCTAGCGCGGGAAAACCCCATAGGCCGAAAATCAGCACGGCGGCTACCAGGGCGTTAACCGCCAAGCCGGTCACGTTGATGAGCAACACCGTCCGGCTGTCGCCTCGGCCGGTGAAAAAACTCGTCGCGGCAGCGCTCACCAGCGTCGGCAGGGCCGACATGCACAGGCAGCGAAAATAGGCCGTTTCCAGCCCTTGAAGTTCCGTCGCGTGACCGCACAGCGCCACGATCCACCCGGCCAGCGGTTGCAGGATCTGAAACGCTACGCCGACGACGAGACTGAACCAGATGGCCTGCCAAACCACCGGGCCAACCCGTTCGGGCCGGCCGGCGCCGGTGTACTGCGCGACGAAGGTTGTCGCATAGTTGGCGGTGAACTGGAAGAGGATGAGGAAGGCCCAGAAGAGCATGGCGGACGAGAAGCCGGCCGCGAGCGAAGCGAGGCTCGCTCGACTCAGCAAAATGCGATCGAGGATAATCTGCACCATCCAGATGCTGTTGCTGAGGATCAGCGGCCAAGCGAGGCGGAGTAATTCGCGTGTGCTGCCCGGCGCAGTCAGAGAAGGTTCGATTGATCGTTCCATACTTACTCCCTGGGCGGAGATTATCTATCAGGAGCCGCCAGGGCTATTCAAGGTTCGGGGAATGTGCAAGAGGTGTGGTAGACGAGACGCATCACGACGGAGGAGCCGCCTTCTGCCGGAATTGAGCGACGAAGGCCGTATGCTCGGGACTGGCCAATCCCTGTTGCACGGTTTGCAGGACGCCGGCCAGATCGAAACGCAGAAGGGCATCCGGGGCCAGCCATAAGCCGGGGAACTGCTTGCTTTGAAGCAAACCTGCCGAAGTCGGTTGCAGTGGCTCGTACTGCCCCTGATGAAGCACGAACCAATCGATGGCTTGATCGTCCACGCGCCAGATGATGTATTCACGAATGCTATTGCGTCGATAGACGCGCAATTTGGTGTTACGGGCGATGCTGACGGTACTGGCGGCGACCTCCACAACCAATTCGGGACCGCCTACAAGGTAACCCTCCTCATCGATCCTTGCTTGACCGCCAAGGGCAGGTTCGACGATCATCATCGCATCAGGTTGCGGTTCGTTCTCCAGGTCGAGACGGATGGTTGAATTGTCGCCAACGCGAACTCCAGGGGTGGCTGCCCGATAGACTCCCAACCAAGTGATGAGATCCGCATGGGGGCTGCCATATTGCTCGAAACGAACTGGCGAAGGCATGTAGACGACTCCTTCAATAAGTTCCGCTTTTTTCACCCCCGGCATGGCCTCATAGCGACGCTCGAACTCATGCCGTGTCAGGTGGTCGCCTGGTTCGAGTGGTGGGATACGCGGCACTCGGTGGGAAATTACTGAAACCGTCATCTCGCCTTGAAGTTGTTCCTGTTGAGTTTGCATCGAACATCATCCTCTTCACGAGATAGTTACTTCCTTCTATTCTCCCGAACGGCCCGCGTCGATACAAGATGCCTTGAATGAATCCGTGTCGTGGGGGCACTGGCATGGCTGGCGTTATGGTAGTGTGGTACAACCGAGGACAGTATTGAGCCTACTTTCGCATCCGTCGAGGAGAACCGAACCGATGAGGTGTTTGTCGTCGCTGCTCGCGTTGGCCTGTCTGTTGATGTTCGCGCAGTCCAGCCGAGCGCTGGGACCGGAAGACGTTTATCTGCTGGTCAACAAGAATGTTCCCGCATCGCGGACCATCGCGGAACACTACTGTGAAAAACGCGGGGTGCCGCGCGATCACATCCTCTCATTCGATCTGCCGGCCACCGAGGACGTCAGTCGCGTCGTCTACGAAGACCGATTGGCCGCTCCTCTGCGGAAGCAACTCAAGGATCGTCGCGACAAGATCAAGGTGCTGCTGAGCATTTACGGCATTCCGCTGCGTGTCGGCCCCGCCAGTCCGAACGTCGAAGAAAAGGCCGAACTCGATAAGGTGCGCAAAGAAATCGAGCCGTTGCGCAAGCAACATCGCGAATTGCAAGAGACGATCAAGGGGTTGGCGGATAAGATTAAGAAAGATCCAAAAAGTCCGGATAAACAAGAATTGGAGACGCGCAAGAAAGAACGAAGCACGCGAGAGGCAAAGCTGCAAGCGCTCGATCAGCGTGTTCGTTGGCTGTCGCACTCGGAGAGCCAGGCCGCCGTGGACAGCGAGTTGGCGCTGCTCTGGCACACCGGCTTCGACCTGCGCCGCTGGCAACTCAATTTACTCTACTGGCAGGTTCCCGAAGAAGCCCGCAAGGGTAAGCCGCCCGTTATCATGACGGCGCGGCTGGATGGGCCGAGTGCGGAGTTGGTGAACAAACTCGTGGACAAGGCGATGGAAGTCGAAGCGAAGGGGTTGCGCGGCAAAGTGTACGTGGACGCCAAGGGAAACCGATACGATCCCAAGCAGGATGGCGGTTTCGGCTACGGAGGTTACGATGAATCGCTGCGCGAGATGGCGAAATTGCTGGAAAAAGAAGCGAAGTTAACGGTGACGCTCGATGACAAGCCGGAACTGTTCGCCGTCGGCTATTGCACCGATTGCGCTCTCTATTGTGGCTGGTACTCGCATGCGAAGTTCGTGGATTGCTGTCGCTTCGTGCCGGGAGCGGTGGCCTATCACATTGCCAGTTCCGAGGCCGTCTCGCTGCGTAATGCGAAAGCTACCTACTGGTGCAAAAACCAGCTGGAGAAGGGGGCCATCGCCACACTGGGACCGGTGGCGGAACCGTACACACTTGGTTTCCCCAAGCCGGCGGAGTTCTTCGGTTTCCTGGTGACGGGGCACTACACCCTCGTCGAGTGCTACTGGCGAACCGAGATGATGGCCAGTTGGATGACTGTATTGGTCGGCGATCCGCTGTACAATCCCTATGCGAAAAATCCCCGCCTGAAACCGGAGCAGGTGAAATCGAGCCCCGCTGGGGCGACATTCAAGGTTATAAGAGGCGGCAAATAGAGGAATATAGAAGGAGGCCGCTTGTGGCTTAGAGGCACTACCACAATGGCGAGCCTCCCGCGTAAGCGGGGGGAGTTGCATGCTCCCCCCGCTTACGCGGGAGGCTCGCTCAAACGTCAGAGCTTCATAAAGTTAGTGCCTCTTAGCATGTACCGATGCTAAGCCGCAAGCGGCTCGTTTAGAGCGTCGAATCGCCTTTGCTCAGAATGCGCACACGGAAGCCAAGCGCTTGGCTGGCGGCCACCATCTCGCCGAAGATGTCGCCATAAGCCACGGCAATATGATTGCTCATGTAGTGGGCCATGATCGTCGCCATTGAGCAACCGAGGTCAGCGGCCATGAACGGCCATTGTCGCGTCGTGCCCTCCCACCACGCGTCACGCACCTTCGGCGGCAACTTGACAACTTCACCGCGGCCAACATCCATCCACAGCACGTCATTCTTGATGTAGGCGCGCGCCCAGGTCATAGACCCAGGCAGGCTCTCGCCGGCGAAGGTGCCGCCGGGGATGGGGAAATAGCCGGCTGGCTGGCGATAACTATGCACGCCGCGCAGCGTGTCCGGCTCATGGTTGAAGGCAAAAGCGCCGCAACTGCCGGAATTGAGCAATACCCACAGCCAACGGCCCTCGTGTTCGCCGCCCCAACGCACATCGTGAAACATCACCGCTTGATGTAGTCCCTTGGCCTTCAGCAGACGCTTCATGATCTCCATCGGCACGAGATTGCCCTGATCGGCTTCCGTGCTGGTGATGACCAGATCGCCATTGGACTCTGGACGGCAGACCGAGTTGAGCAACCCCTCGCAGAAGTCGCTTGGCGGCAGAACCGGCAACAATCCAAGTTGATACTGCCAGCCCAAACAGTCCGCCTTGAACTCGGCGAGCAAATCGAGGACGGCCAAATACATGCCCAATTGTTTGCGCGTCGATTCTTCGGTGAAATCTTCAGCGTCTTTCGCGCCCCAGTGGAACGTCACCCCCTTATCCTGCACGAAACGGAAGGCTTCTTCCACACGCTGGGGCGACACCTTCTTCATTCGTTCCGGCAACCAAGCTTGATCGATCTTGTGTTCGGTGAAGCCATGTTTAACCAGCAAGCGAGGTCCGAAATATCCGTTAATCATGCCCATGGACGTATCGCCGAGCATCAGCGCGAGAATGCGTTGTCGTCGAATGGCATCGACCACCTTCTCGGCCAGCGTTACCGCCTCCGCGCTTACCGGGCCGGAATCGTGCAATTCCTTGTCGTCGTAGTGAATGCGGCCGGTCGAACACCACTCGTCGAGGCGTTCCATGAAGGCGGCATCCTTCGTCCAGTCCGGCGCGTCGGTCCAGATGCGGCTGGAGACGCGATTGATGCTGGTCAAACAGGCGCCGGTATTGAGCAGCGCGACGAGGCCGGGCCAGGTGCCTGAGAAGTTGCTGGCCAAAAGCAGTGGATTGTCCTTGCCAGCCACGCCGTCGCAGGTGTGGGGACCATACGCCCAGTGAACGAAGACGCCGATAAGCGGATCATCGAGCGGACCGAGTTTGCCAATGGATTCATCCGGGCGTGTCAGATAGCCCGGTACGACGTAAGGTGTGCGACCAAGTTTACGGAGTGCTTGCTGGAGTTGCTCGGTCGCCTCGTTCGCTTGGGGCCGCGCCCATTCGTTGGGTTGAGCGCGATAGTCGCCGGGCCAGAAAATGCCGACCTTCTTCACGGGAACCTCCTGCGGATGGCTCAATGGTGCGGCCATTCTTGCAAGAGAGAGCGGCGAAGGCAAGGTCTCGATCAACCGCTTGCGGCTTGGCACTAAACCGCAAGCGGTTCCGATCGTTGCTCAACGCTTGTGATGTGAGGAAGATTTATGGGCCGGCGCATGTGAATGTCCTGACGAATGGGGATGACTCGCCGCATGCTTGTGCGCCGGTGGATGCTTCGTCTGCGGCACAGTGTGCTTGGGCGCGGACGCCTTTTTCTTCACGATATGCTTGACCTCATGCTTTACCGGCTTCGCCGCGACATGATGCGCGACGGCATGGCGATGGACCTGCCGGGCGACGCGGCCCTCAATGAGGGTATGCCGTACCGGACGGTGGATGGCCAATCGCGTCACACTCGGTCGATTGACGCGGAAGTTTTGTCGATGGCCATGACGAGCCAGCACACGGCTGCCGACAAGCGAATGCCGCCGATAGGAGCTGTTACGATGACCGTAGGAAGACCTGTTGCCGAAATAACGACGGTTGCCGAAGCGATTCGAGCGATTCGGCAGGATCACGACCTCGCGGGCGGCGCGTCGTTGGCCGGAACCAGGAAGGATGCGAACGCGCTCGCCGGTGCGGATGGCGTGGAACGTGGTGCGTGTCGCTCCCGATCCGCGATTGCCGCCTTGCCGCAGCCTCTCGAAGCGCGTGGACGAATTGACCGCGAACGTCGTTCCCTGCCCGCTGCGCCGCAAGCGATTCCGCCCGGATAACGCGGCGGCCGCCGTCGTACCAGTTCGGCCGTAGCGATGATGGTGGCTGCGGCGAACCTTGATCCACCCCGCGCCGCGGCGCGAACGATCGTGGTGGACCTGGACGACGATGCCCTCAATGGCGTACCGAGAGTTGCGGCCGCGTGCCGTCAGCGAACGGTTGGGCGCGGCGGAGACGGCGACGGTCAGGGCAAAAACCAATCCCACAGCCAAAGAAGTGCGGAGGATAAACATGACCCCTCCCTTCTGGAGGAAGCTGGAACGTGGACGAAGACAAAGCGCGGCAAGGAGGAGGGAACGTCGCTGTCAAGTTGAGGATAGCGGCACCCAATCTCCATCTCATTCAACCCCGTGTTGGCGATGAAGTTTCGCCTCCGCTGGGAGGATGTTTTCACAGCGGAGGCGAAAGTTGTCTTATTTCTTCTTACCGGACGAGAGAATCGTCACGGACACCGCGACATCGCCTGTTGCCTGAATCCTCACATGGCTGCCCTTCTGGACATCGCCAAAAACGGCCACCGTCTGCTCACCCTTTCCTTTTTGGCCCTTGACCTTCTTGACGGTCTGGAATGTTGTGCTGTTTGTTACCTTGAAAGTCTTCTCGATGGCCGGCGCGTCCTTGTTCTTCTTGCCCTGGCGAACTTGAATGGCAATCGTCCCGCCGTCCTTGTTGACCGCCGTCACGACGCCAGCCGTGGCCCCGCCCTTCTTTTGACCTTTCGGCTTGGCCGCCTCGGCAGCGACCGTCCAACCAATCAGCAGAGCCAACGCCAACCCCAGGTGCAGCATGCGCATGACAAAACTCCTCGCTTGGGAAATGGATGGAGGCGGAACACGTCCGAACCAACCATCAGGGAATGCCTGTATGGTCATTGAACCGACGTCCCGCGAAAAAGTTTCGACGCGAATTGCACGATCCGCATTCTCTCTTGCGGAACCCGCATCCGGGAATCCGTCGCCTGGGGGTTGGCGAAGCCGCCCTGGTCTGTCACAATAGCTGTTTATGATGATCCTGTGTGCGCCGGCCCCACGTCGCCAACACCGATCGCAGAGGAGAGCGCCGTGACTGTACCCGTGGTGGCCATCGTCGGCCGTCCCAATGTGGGCAAATCCTCCCTATTTAACTGGCTGGCCGGGCGGCGCATCGCCATCGTCGATCCGACGGCCGGCGTCACCCGCGACCGCGTTTCCACGCTCCTCAAAGTCGGCTCGCGCTACGCCGAGTTGGTGGACACCGGCGGCATGGGCGTCGCCGATGTGGATAATTTGACGGAACAGATCGAACGACAGATCGCGGCAGCCATCGATCAGGCGCATGTGATCCTCTTCGTCGTCGATGGTCGAGCCGGCATCATGGGGTTGGATGAGGAGGTAGCGCGCCGTTTGCGCTACGTCAATAAGCCGATCATCTGCGTGGCCAACAAGTGCGATACCGAGGCGATCGACCCGCAGGCGTCCGAGTTCTACAAGCTCGCCCAGGGCAAACTCGTCTGCGTCAGCGCGCAGCAGAATCGCGGCCGGGCGGAATTGCTCGCCCTCATCCAGCAACGTCTGCCGGCCAAGGAAGCGCTGGAAGCGGAGCCGAAGGATGTGGCCTTGAAGTTGGCCATCGTCGGCCGGCGCAATACCGGCAAGAGTACGTTCATCAACAGCCTGGCCGAGAGCGAGCGCGTCATCGTCAGCGAAGTACCCGGCACGACGCGCGACAGCATTGATGTTCGCTTCGAGCGTGACGGTTTGACGTTCCTCGCCATCGACACGGCCGGCGTGCGCAAGAAGAAGAGCATTCAAAACGACATTGAGTTTTACAGCCTGGCCCGCGCCGAGCGCTCGATCCGCCGAGCGGACGTGGTGCTGATGTTCTTCGATCCGCGTGTGCGCATCAGCAAGGTGGACAAGCAGCTGGCCGACTATGTGCTGGAGCAGCATAAGCCGGCCATCTTCGTCATCAACAAATGGGATCTGATGGTGCCCATGCCGACGGGCAAGATGGGACATTACATCCGCTCGACGTTTCCGAGCCTCGATTTCGTGCCGATTGCCTTCATCACGGCAACCGTCGGCAAGAATGTGCATGCGTTGTTGAACCTGGCACAGCATCTTCACAAGCAGGCCAGCGCGCGCGTCGGCACCGGCGACCTCAATCGCGCTTTGCGCGAGGCGCTGGCCGCTTCGCCGCCGCCCATGCGTCAAAACCGCCGACCGAAAATCTACTACGCCACGCAGGTCAGCACCAATCCGCCGACCATCGTGCTGTTCACCAACGGGCCGGAACTGTTCGACAATACGTATCAGCGTTTCCTCATCAAGACGATCCGCGATCAATTGCACTTCAACGACGTGCCGATCAAGTTGTACTTGCGCCGCAAGCAGCGTGAGGATGCGTCGTCGCCGGAGCTGGTGGACGAAACGCCGGCCGTGGAAGCGACGCCGGCACCGAAGCGCCGCAAGAAGAAAGAGCATCCCGGCAAGCCGGCCGTGGATGTGTCCGGGCTGCCCTTCTCGACCACGATGGGCGAGGAAGAGCATGCTCAGCCGAATAATCCCTATGAATCGGAGTTGTGGAAGGATATTTAGCAAGGAGGCGAGGATGAAGTTGCGAACAAGCCTGGTCGCTCTGAGCGTATTCGCGCTGGCGGCCGCGTCCGCTGCCGAGCGCGACGAAACATGGATCAAGCAGCGCGTCGAGCAAATCAAGGACAGCGACACCAACGCCTGGCGCAAGATCCCCTGGACCGCTTCGCTGCTGGCGGCGCGACGTGCCAGCGAACGCGAGAAACAGCCGCTTTTCTTGTTCACCCACGACGGCAATATCGAAACGGGCCGTTGCTGAAACGGCGCACGCGATATGAGAGTGAGTTCACTCTCCGACGCGCGCGTGATCGGCCTGCTCACGAAGTATTTCGTGCCTGCCTGGGTATCCCGTGACGCTTACCAACTTGAGCCGCGCAGCGAGGCGGAGCGCGCGGAGTTGGAACGCATCGACCACGAGCGCAGCAAGCGGAAATTGGAGGGCGGCACGGTATGCGTGTTCGTCCTCGATGCCGACGGCGGCGTGCTGGCGACGCAGCGCGTGCAGCGGGCGTACAAACCTGAGAACCTGATACCGTTTTTGGAAAAGATCATCGCGGATAAGCACCTGAAGCCGCGCGCTGCGGAGTCCATCCGCGCCAGCACCGCCGTGCCGGCGATGGTCAAACCGAAGACGGAAGACGGTCGATTCGTTCACGTCTGGACGCGCTGCGATCAAGCGGGAACCAACCGTGGCTTGAGTCAGGATCGCGTCGAGTTGACGGCGGCAGAATGCCAAGCGTTCATGCCGGCCGCCGGCGCTCGGCCGGGAGATTCGTGGAAACTACCGGACGCGATTGCCCGCAAGCTATTCCAGTATTGCTATCCGCCGTTACCACACTGGAAGGCGGCGGACTGCAAGGTGCTGGCCGGGACGTTGAAGGCCACGCTCATCGCGGCATCCGCGGAAGAAACGCGGATCAAACTGGAAGGCGAGATGAAGCTGAGTTTCCCGCACACCGGCAAGCCGACGGATGGCCGCATCACCGCTCAGTTTGTGGGCAGTGCGCACGCGGACGCGCGAAAGCACACGCTTACCTCGTTGATGCTTGTGTCCGCACAGGCGGAACACGTTTGGTTTTGGCAGGGCAAGCCGCAGCCGATCAAGATGCGAATCGCTCTGGAACTGGAACCGTAATGGGTTTCCGTTGCGGTCAGCGACCCAGACGTTTCAGCGCCGCTTGCGCCGTCGTCGTGGTCAACCTTGTGGTAGCTCGCCTGTGTTCGGCAAGGCCGAGTAGTTGCGAGCGCCCATGAGCGGGAAAGCTCGTGTCTCACATGGCCTTCTAACGAATGGAAACCGCTAACTTCTTTGCCTTCTTCAAGGGATGTTCGCCGGTATAATTTTCGCCCATGAACACGCCCTTGATCTTGGCTCCGCGATGGTTCGGATCGAGGGACTTTTCCCATGCAACCAAGACGCGAAAAGCCTCCCCGGCGTTTCCTGTAATGGCATCGGCACCTCCGACGATGTGATGACCGAAATAATCCGGGCTGAACGGAATAACCGCGTTGTCATCATCAACAAAAACATGCTTTAGTCTTCTACCTCCAGACTGAGGCTGGACGTTGAGCAGGTCGTTGCGCAGTTGATGCAAGACAGCCGGGTCTGTTACATCCGCCTCAAACTCCAACAGGTAGATGATTTCAGTGCAGCAGTAGATGCGCCCCTTTTGATTCTGATAGTCCTTGTTCTCTCGCTCCGTCAGTATCATGGACAGTCGTTTCATCCTCAGACCGGGAATCCGGCAAATCCCCATGATGCCCGAGTCTTTGTCCAGCGTGCCGTTGTTGAGTACGTCGGACACGTCAGGCAGAGGTTCACCTTGAATCCCGGTTGGTTCGGTCATGGTCCGTCTCTTGATTTCGAGTCGTCGTTGCTTGCGCTTGGATATGATGGTTAGCACTTCTTCGATGATCTCTCCCTTGAACCACTCGCCCTCCATCCTGAAAGCGGCAAACTTGCTGTGGAATGTTACTTCGTCAACTTCCGTGCCGGGCACGGCTCCGAGAAGAATTAGCTTGTGCGGATTGCCTGTTTGCAGACCGCCGATCCGTTTTTGCGGTCTTTTGGAATAGCCGATTTTGATTGCTTGGCTTACGGTGTCCTTGATGAAGTAGATCATGACACCTCTCCCATGCCGATGTGCCTCAATGCCCTCCTGCTATTTCAGCGGCTCCATCCACCGAACAACGCTTCTCGGCGTTCAAGCGGATACATAACGGTTTTTGGCGGGCCTTCTTCCGAGCAAAGACCCACCGTATTCTACGGCCCCGCTTGGGGTTAGTCCACGAAAATGGAGTGACGAACGTGGGGTTTTCGTCCTTGTGGTCGCATAGTCTCCAATCCGTTTGAGAACAACAACCAAAATCCACGCTCGAAGCACTATCTTGAAGCATGGAGGCCACCGCGCGAGACCGCCTCGCAAGTCACAAGTGGCACCGCCACCTCTGCGAGGTCGCACCGTGCCGCATAGAGGCGTCCGAGGGAGCGGCGCATGCACGATTTCGGCGATTGTTATTGCCCCAGGCGTTTCAGTGCCGCTTGCGCCGTCGTGGTGGTCCGCGCTACCGGCGCACCGCCGGCCAGCGCTTTGAGCATCCGACGCGCCTCGGCTGTGCCCTGCCGTTCCAGCACATCGATCGCGCGCCCAATCCGTAGTTCCTCGGCCGACAGTGTCTTTGTCTCGGCACGCTTCACCAGTTCGTCCAAGCGTTTGCGCATCTCCAGCGATGGCTTGCTCGCCAACGCTTTGCGCATCGCCGGCAACGCGAGTGCGCCCAGTTCGGCCAGCGCCTTCGTGGCTGCTTCACGCACGGTGAATTGATCGCTGTCCAGTTCGGCGATGAGTTTCACCAGGCGTTCGTTAGCCACCGGCTCGACGGGATGGAGTTTGCGGCGAAGGAAATCGGTTGCGCCGTCGGCTTCGCTCAGCGCCCAGATGGCGCGATAGGCTTGCGCCGGCTCGCCGGCGAGCGCCAACCACAGCGCATCGAGCGATAGCTTTGTCTTTTGCTCCCTCGGCGGCCGCAGCGACCACAGATACGCCTGCGCATCTTCGCCGCACGAAAGAACGGTTCGGCTGTCCACACCAAACGCGACGTGCTTGACATCGCCGGCGTGCCCATTGAGCCGTAGCACTTCCTGCTGCGTGGCGACCTCCCACAACCGCACGCTGCCATCGTTTCCGCATGTGCTGAGCCATCTGCCATCGGGAGAGAACGCCAGACCATGCACCCCGCCTTCACCCGCCCGACGAGCATGTCGGAGGACCATCTCGGGGGCACCCTTCAGTTGATCGGCGGCCTGGAAGTGCTTGATCTCCGCGCCGGTACGTGCATCGCACAGAAAAACGCCATTCACACCCAGCGCGAGACGCTGTCCGTCCGGCGAAATGGCCAGCGCGGGAGCGTTGCCCAGCCCTTCCGAGATATGGGTGTTTTGCCACAGCTTGGCCCGAGGCTTACCGCTGGACGCATCCAGCAGAGTCAGATAAGGACCGACGTGTACCGTCGCCAAGGTTTTCCCGTCCGGCGAGAAGACGGCGGTGCCAAATGTCGCACGCCAACGCACCTCGCCGGAGGCCGGTTCCCACAGGCGCGCATGATAGCGGCCGTCCACGATCAGAAGCCGGCGTCCGTCCGGACTGAACCGCATGTTCCAAACATGCGCGAGATGGTGTTCCTTGCCGCAGTGGAGGACACGCTGCTCCTCGCCTGCTGGAAGGGTCCAGAAATGGACCGTATCGTCCGCCTGTGCCGCAGCCAGCAATTGGCCGTTGGCGGTGAGGGCCAGTTTCGTTATCGCGGGGCCTTCCCGCTGGAGGACGCGGAGAGCGCGGCCGTGTCGCGCGTCCCACAGTTCCAGACGGCCCCGAGCATCGCCGACGACTACGCAGCGGCCGTCCGGCGAATAGACCGCGTGAGTTCGGCCCATGTAGCCGGGCGACTCGGACAGTTGCCGTCCCGTTCGGCTCTCCCAGCGGCGGATCAAACCATCGGCGCCCGTCGTGACGATGGTTCGACCATCCGGCAGCGTGTGGACGCCGGCGACCGCGCCGAAGTGTTTTGTCAGCGACGGCAATTCTTTCCGCGCGGCGACATCCCAGCGATGGACCCCACCGCTTGCGGTTCCCAGTAGCAACGTCTGGCTATCGGCGAACGAAAGTTGGTATTCCCAGTAGTTTCCGCCGGAAAGAGGACGCTTCGCCGAATCGGGCAGGGGAACCGAGAAGCGCAGTTTGCCGCCGGGGAAATCGCGGACTTGGACCTCCTTGTTTTGATGGACAACGGCCAGCGTCTTGCCATCGGGCGCGAACGCCACGCCGTTCTGAATGCCGTTGTGCGCGGCCGCCACCTTCAACCCGCCCGTCTTCGCGCCTGTTCGGACATCAATGAAACCCAGTGTCCGGTTGTCTTCAAAGCGGACGCAGGTTCGAGCATCGGGGGATAAAAGAAAAGCGTTCTCGATGGCTGTCGAGCGGGTTTCCTTCTTCGTCTGCAGATCCCAGAAGACTACCCGGCCCCGCACATCGAGGATGAATTTCTTTCCGTTGGAGGTGAACTGACAAAGCGTGTGATGTCTCCCGTTGCCGACAAATTCGGCGATCTGCTCGCCGCTCTTTACATCCCAGACGCAGGCGAAGTCGCTGGACTGAACGTAGCCAAGATGCCGACCGTCCGGCGAAAAAGTGATGCCTGGATTGGTGAAGCACCAGTGATGATCGGTGAGGAAACGGCGCACGGATTTTCCGGCCGCCAGATCCCACAGGACGACCGAGCGTCCCGAAGTGGTGGCCAAGAGTTTGCCATCGGGCGATAGGGCCGAAGCGCGAATGGTGGGACCGTGTCGCATCCGCACGCTGCCGAAGCGGAACAAGACGCCGGCCGGCAATGGATCGCCGTAACGATCGACGCGGGCTGGCTTCGCCTTGTCCGCGGCGGGTATTGCAGCCGCCTTTGGAGGAGCGGGCGAAGCCACGGGCGACATGAGCGAGGCGGGGATGAGCAGTCTCATCCCCGTGACGAGCAGCCCCGCCAACAACATGACCGCCGCGATTTTCAATTTGCTCACGAACATGCTCCGCAACACTCCTTCCGTCAGCGCGGCAACCGTGGCCGAGACTGCCGTTTGGCCCGCCGCGATCGATGTCGCTGCTTTGACGATGCCATTCACCAGCGCGGCCGGCGCAGCTGCGGAGGTGGCTTGTTCGCACAGTGTCGTAATGAGAATCGCGCCGGAGAGATCGATGCCGCGACGGATCAACCGCGTGCGCAGCAAGGTGCGCGCTCGCGTCAGACGAGCCGACAGCGTGCCCACCGGCAGATTGAGCAGGCGAGCGGCTTCCTGATACGTCTTGCCCTCCAGGTAGCAAAGCACCACCAAGACGCGATACTGCTTGGGCAGCCGGCTCACTTCCTCATCAAGCACCGCCGCAAGATCGCGCCGTATCGCGTCGGCGACGGGATTCTGCTGCGATTCCCTAGCGGCGAGATCGAGGTTAACCTTCGCTCGCTTGGCCGCGGCTTTACGGGCGCGCAGGGCGATGTGATAGGCCACCGTGTACAGCCAACCGGCCACGGCTTCGCGCCGGCCGACCGAACCGGCTTTGCGCGCCAACGCCAGGAAAGAAGCCTGAAAAGCATCCTCGGCATCGTGCGTATCGCGCAGCACACGACGGCAAACGCCCAGCACCATCCGCTGATGCCGCCACACCAGCAATTCAAAAGCGACCTCATCCCGCTGGTGGACGAAGCGTTCCAGCAATTCGGCGTCGCTGATGCCAGGGGCGTCGGATGGAGTGACGATCTTCCGTAGATGCCGCAGAAGCGGCCCCAGTGATGTCGGCGCCATCGCGGCTCCTCCAAGACGAATGACTTACAGGCACGAACAGAATGACATACTAGCCCGGAGCGCCAGCGACGGGGCAGCACAACCCGTCGCTAGCGCTCCGGGCTAGTCATCAACAAATTAGTGCCTCTTACCTTAGTAGAGTCCTTTCAGGCTACAGCGCATGCTCAATTTTCTGAATTGGTCAAACAGACATGTCAGCGCAAAAAAAAATCCGGCGCTCTCTTGCGAGAGCGCCGGAGCACCAAGCATACTTACGGGTCCCGTCCATCCCTTCGGTAGCCTGGCAGCCTTAAACCGTCCCCCCTCGGACGGTCAAGAGCCCATAGCTTTGCGTCCCCGCCTCACGACGGGTTTGCCTTTTTCGAGGACGGTCTAAAGTCACCGCCACTCGTTTGGGTGCGGCGGCCGATTCGTTGTCTCGACTCGCCGCACACCGGAATAGTAGAACGCATTTTCCGATTGTGCAAACGAGACACGATTTTTTTTCTTTTCAGTCCGTGCAACCACGGGTTTACGTTTCGCGCGTAGCTTGGCGTTTCGCGCGAAACGCCAAGCTACGCTCCCCTACATCACTTCATGCAGCACGGGGCTATCGATGACGTGCTGCGGCCGGCCGGTCGGATCGTTGATGGTCGCCGTGTCGGGATTGATGCCGAGATTGCGATAAAGAGTGGCGAAAATCTCGCCGAAGGTCACGGGCCGATTGCTGGCATGTTCGCCGAGGCGATTGGTCGCGCCGATGACCTGACCCGTTTTCATGCCACCGCCGGCCATCAGAGCGCAGCTGACTTGCGGCCAATGATCGCGGCCGGCTCCCTTGTTGATGCGCGGCGTGCGGCCGAACTCACCCCAGGCGATGACCGTCACGTCGTCGAGCATACCGCGAACCTCCAGATCGTCGATCAAGGCGGTGAACCCTTGATCGAGCTTGGCCCCGTGATCGCGCACCAGATCGAAGTTCTTGCCGTGGCTGTCCCAGCGGCCATAGGACAGCGTCACGACGCGCACGCCAGCCTCGACCAACCGGCGTGCCATAAGCAGTTGATCGTTCACCGTCGGCGCGCCGTCATACTGATACTTGTAGGGTTTGCCGTCGCCGTAGCGCTCGCGCACCTTGGCGCTCTCCTTCGAGAGATCCAGCGCCTCGACGAGTCGGCTGGAGGTCAGCACGCCGAGGGCGCGTTCGGTGAGGGCGTCGAAGGTCTTGAATGTACCGCTGCTATCGAGTTCGCTGCGGAGGCCGTCGAAGCTGGACAGCAGACGGCGACGATTGGCCAGCGTTTCGATGGACGTGCCGTGGAGCGTCAGGTTGGCCATGCCGGGACCATCCGGTTTGAAGGCGGCGTAGGATGCGCCGAGGAAACCAGGACCGCCCGCATCGGACCACGGCATATGCCCCGTGCGCGCGGCCAGTCCGACGAACGGCGGCACCGAGGGATCGACTGGTCCTTGCATCTTGGCGGCGACGGCGCCGATACTCGGTCGGCCCCCCATCGCCCGCATGCTGGCGTGCGGCCAACCGGACACGCACTGGTAGGCGTCGTGTCCGCCGCTGGCACCGACCAAGGAGCGGATGACAACGCACTTGTCCATGCGCGCGGCGATTCGCGGGAAGACCTCGCCAATCTGGATGCCGGGCACTTTGGTGGCGATCGGCTTGAACTCGCCGCGAATCTCGGCGGGGGCTTCGGTCTTGATGTCCCACATGTCCTGATGAGGTGGTCCACCACCGAGGAAGATGTTGATGACGGCCTTGTGCCGGTTGCTCGTTGTGCCCGCACGCGCTTCGGCGCGCAGGATGTCCGTCAAGGATAGAGCGGTTGCTCCGAAGGTGAAGGCACCGATTTGCATGAAATCACGGCGTGTCAGACCGTCGCAGAATCGCTGTTTCTGGCCGAGGATTGTTAACATGGACCAGTCCTTTCAATCGAGGCGGGAGGCAAGCCATTCGTTCGCGCTCACTCCGTTTAGTGAGCCAGGGTGGGTGGAATCGCAAGACGCCCCGGAGAGAGGCGTCCTCTTCGTACAACCCTAAACGGCTGAGGTAGGTGTGTCAAGAAGGAAGAGATCGCGTTTGGATGCCTGGACGCCGCCTGTGCCGATTCGGGCGAGCGGGGGGTGCCCCATCCGAACGCTCGCCATTTACTCCAGGCGAAACTTTCCTTTGTCGAGGACGATCGCGCGTTTGCCTTTGTAGCGGTCGTAGACCGTTTGCATCTCCGCGATGTCGTCGAACCAGCCGACGATGTACGCCGCTCCGAACGTGTCGCCGGCCTTCACCTTCTTGCCGTGCAACTCCTCAATGAAGCAGATGTAGCCGCGCTGATGGCACCACGCTTCCGACACCTCGGCCGGATCGAGCGTCATCCCCGCCAGCCACGGACCGGGTTTGCCATCGCGTTTCACCTGATAGGCCCGGATCATTCGCTCGGGAACCTTGCCGTCCTTCCGCTGATACAAATACTTCGCATCGGGACCGAAATCGTCCTTGAACGCCGTTGCGGGCAGTGGTTTGCCAAGGTAGCTCAAATAGATTTGCTTGAAGTTATCGCCGTTCTTGTGGCGGATATGACCTGGCATGTCAATGCGATAAAAAAGATCGTCTACGTCATTGACACTGGTGATTCGCTCGCACGACAGGAACCAGCGGACCCCTGGTTGAAAGACGAGGATTTGCTCCCAGGTCGAGCCGGCCTTGTAACCCTTGCCGGGCTTGTGGAAGGTGTAGCGCTGGCGGATAGCGACGAAGTCCGCGCCCTTGACCACCTCCGGTTTCAGTTCCTTCGCCTGCGTGCAGATTTGCGGACCTTCGACGTAATGCTTGGGCAGGCCGCCGTGCAGCTTCGCTTCGCGCGGATAGCCATCGTCGCGCCAACCGGGAGCCATCAGGAAATCCATAATGTGCAGTCCGAAGCCGAGGTCGCGCGCCCCGGTTTTCTTATCGAGAAAGCTCTCCTTGACGACGCCGCTGACATAGCCTTTCTTCTGGATACGCGCTCGCAGAGCGTCGGTGTCGATCTGGATGTACGTGTCGGTTTCTTCAACTTGGATCGGCTTTTTCGGTTCGGCGCACGTTAGACGCGCCGGCCCGAACAGCGTGAAATTCGACAGAAGAAGCGCGGTGAGAGTGAGGATTCGCATGAAGTGCCTCCGGGATGATGGTAGGGCTTGTGTATCAGCGTAGCGGGAGATGGGAAGAATACAACGAAAAAAAGTATGGACTTGGCGCCGAAAAGGTTACAATGAAGAGGGTTGAGGTGCTGAGTCGGAGTTTCGGTGGCACCGGCAGGCACCTGCGGTATCGTTTTTGCTCAGAAACTTCACGACTCGCGCGGCGAGGGCGAAGGGACTGCGGGCATTGTCTCCCCTACCGAGGTGCAACATGTTAAAGCGATGGTTTCCCGTTGTGAGCGTCGGTGCGTTGGCCCTGTTGTTGACGAGCGCCGGCACCAGTCGCGCTCAGTTTAGTGGTGGTATCTTCGGAGGCGGGGCCATGTCGCCCTGGTCCGGCACGGGCATGTGGAGCTACGCCCCTAACGGCATGGGCTTCAACTATTACAGGCCAGGCATGTACGGTGCCGGTTACGGCGGCTATGGCTACGGCGGCATGGGTATGAGTATGGGGATGGGTATGGGAATGAGACCGGGGGCGTTCTCCGGCGGCTATGGGGTGCCTTCCTCGATTGCCATGAGTCCAATGACCTACATCGCGTATTCTCCGCCGGTGTACACGTCGCGCGCGCCCGTGGTCGCTCCGGCCACTGGACTTCTGCCGTCGGATCAACCGGCGACCATTGAGGTCGTGGCTCCCACGGATGCCGTGATTCTGTTCGATGGGCACAAGACCAGTCAGACGGGCGCGCATCGCCTTTTCACGACGCCCGATCTGGTGAAAGGCAACAGCTATCACTACATGGTGGAAGCCACCTTCACGCAGAACGGTAAATCCGTCACCCAGGCTCAGCGCGTCCAGGTATATGCGGGCGCTCGTGTGGGCGTCGTCTTTCCGGCGTCCAAATGACAATAAGACCTGAGCGGATTGCCAGCCCGCAGCGCCAGCAAGGGACTTCTTTGCCAGCCCGCAGCGCCAGCAAGGGAATGTCCCTTGCTGGCGCTGCGGGCTGGCAAAAATGTTCGTGCCCTTTATCCTCACGACTGGCGGCGCATCTCGACGATGATGCCGCCAAGTTTGAGCAGACGGTGTATGCCGGAAAACCACATCTCGCGTTCCCAACTCAACCCGCATTCGGCCGACACCCGGCGCAATTCGACGCGATTGTAAGTGCGGCAGTGCCACAATCGGCTGCACATCGCCCCGGTCAACGTGTCCTCGGTGGACAACAGCAGCAGTTTGCCACCCGGTTGTAACACGCGAGCCAGTTCGCGCAGACCCAAACGCGGATCGGGCAGATGTTCCAGCACCCATCCGCACACGATGGCATCAAACGACGCATCGGCATAGGGCAGGCGCGTCAGGTCGGCCACGGCATGGCTGACGCGCTCGCTCTTGAGCCGGGCGCGGGCGCGCAGCAACATACGTGGCGATAGATCGAATGTGGTCAGGATCGCATCGGGATCGGCATGACGCAGCAAAAACCGCGAATAACGGCCATTGCCGCAAGCAGCGTCGAGAATGCGCTTGCAACCGCGCACATCAAACGCACCGGGACGAATCAGCCGTCCGGCCAACGCCTCGTGTCCGGTCAATAAGCCGGTAACGGCCGTCAGAGCGCCGGGCAGGCCGTCGTAGTGATTTTGGATGAAATGCCGATAGTCGATGAACGAACGCCGCCGTTGTTGCGACGATTCCAGCGCGGCCGTCAAACCTTTGCGCGGCGTATCCGTGGTGGTCGATTCGGAAGAGGTCATGGTGGTTCCGTAATTCTCTCCTCCACTAGCCCGGAGCGCCAGCGACGGGTCAAACAACCCGTCGCTGGCGCTCCGGGCTAGTGGGGGAATGCCTATCAGAAAAATATGCGCCGGTGATACACCGCCCATTCGAGTACCAGCAGCACGAGCGCGGTCAGGGCGATCCATTTCCAGATGTCGTACGTTTGCCGGCGCATTTGACCGGCCGCCAAACGCTGCTCGCCGATCTTGATGGCGTCGCGCGGTTGGATATTGCTTTCGTCAGCGTCGAGCAGGTTGACCGCGAAGCGACGCGAACCGCCCGGCCACGTCGCCTCATAAACGCCGATGCTCTCCGTGCTTTTGTAGGAAAAATCGCCGGCAACGCCTCGCGTCAACGTCTCGCGCTTCCGTGCAGGATCGATCACATCAATCGCGCCGACGGCCGCGTCGGGCCGCAACGTCTTGATCTGGCCGGGCTGCACATTCTCCTCGGCGGCCGCGTCCGCGACATTGCCCAGGATATACAGCACATTGCGCAAAAACACCGGGAAACTCAGCTTGAGGTTCCACGTCGTCGCCCATTGTCCGCGATCGTTGACCAGGGGGAAAGCCAGCACCAAATCCTGAAACGCCCGCCGCGGCAGCACGAACAACACAGCCGTCTCGCGGTCGGTTTCGAGCAAGCGAGGCGTGCGCGGCGGTACAGCCGCTGCCTTCAAATCGAAACGAAACGCCTCGCTGAAAGCGATTTCATCCAGGCCGGTCAGATGGCGCATGAGCGGATGATTGCTGGTCGGATTGCGAATCTGTGTCTCCTTCAACGGCGGCATGTCGGCGCGCTTCCACGGCGGCGGCACGGCGTCGATGAAGAACGTATTGCCCAGCGGCATCGTCTCCTCATTCTCGGGAGCGCAGCGATCGAATACGATCAGATCGTATTCGCCATTGCGCGCGGGGCCGCGATACTTCGCATCGTCCTTCAAATCGGCGGGCGTCCGATACGTAACCTCCGCCACCTTGGTCGTCGCTTCCAGATCGAAGAAATCGCGCAGAACTTCGTTACCTGGCGTGACAATCAGCACGCGCGCCTTGCGCACCACGCCGACGACGAGCCAGGCTTCGTCATCGAGCGGGAATTGATCGCGCACGTCGCGCAGACGAGCGTGAACGACGACATTGGCGCTATCGTCCACACCGCTGAGGGTGAAGACGGCCACGCCTTCGCCGGGCACATCGCTGCCGGCGTCTTCCTTATCGGGATCGGGAGGACCGTATTTACGTCCGGGCAGCGTCAGTGTTTGATCGCGCAAATTGAAATCGTCTTTGCCCGGCACACGCCATTCGATCTCGACCTTGACCGTGACGGCGTCCGCGCGGAAATTGAGGACGCGAGCGAATACCTGCACCTTGCCCGCATCTTGCTCGTCGCGGACGGCATTGAGAGTCGCCAGACCGATATTGTCCACTTCGCCAGCGCCTGGTTTGCCGAGGCGGTGATAGTTCAGATCGAGGTTGCCGGCGGCGAAGGAGGAGCCATCGGGGAATCGACCGTCGGAGAACAGGTGAACCTCGGCGGCAATGCCCTCGGCGGCGACGTAGGTGCGTGCCTGCGCCGGATCTTCGTTGGCCGGTCGCACAGCGGCGTCGTCCGTGGAGCGCAGCGGATTGGCCAAACTATCGGCCAGACGCAGCGCTTCGTCGATGCGCGTCGGCCGCTGTGTTTGCGTGATTTTGGCCACGGCGGCACGCAGCAGATTGCGATCGCTGGTGTACGGCTGCAAGATCGACGCCCGCGAATTAAAGGCAATCACCATGCCCACATCGCCATCGCTGTGGGCGTCGATTTCCCGCCGCGCTTCCTCCTTGGCCAATTCCAGGCGGCTCTTGCCGACATCGGTGACGGCCATGCTCGCGGAGTTGTCGAGCAGCAAGATGTAATGCTTGCCGGCGCTGGTGCTGCCATGCACCTGCAAAGCCAGCACCGAGTAAATCAGCAACAACAAGATGAGCAATTGAATAAGCAGCAATACGTTGTCGCGCAGCCATTGAATGAGGCTATTGACGTGCAGGTCTTCAATGCTCTTGCGCCAGAGGAACGTACTGGGCACCTGCAACGGCTGGCGTTTGAGCTTGAGGAAATAGAGCAAAATGAGCAGCAACGGCACCAGCAAAAGCGCCAGGCCGGTCCACCACGGCGTCGCCAGATGATAGCTCAGGCCGAGATGCTCTTGCATCCAGCCGTTGACCGGCGATTCCTTGCCGAACAAATTCAGGACAAGCAGAATCGCGCCAGGCAAAGCCAATAGCAGCAGGACGAGCAGCGCGGCGGGAAACCATAACCCTGCCAGTCCGGGAGCGCGCCGGAGGGATCGAGCCATGTTTGTCACTCCGCGCCGCATGGTCGGTAGCAATCACCTTCAGCGTTTTGTACGGCCACCCGTGTCACTTGGCACCTTGCCCTCCCTCGGGCGCGGGGCGGGCGCACCTCGAAGGAGTCCCTCCGTGTTCAGATCTTCATCAAGATCCGGCCAATGGATGCCGTAACCGCCACCCGCGATGCACCAGTTCTTCCGCTGGGCCGCCGTGGCGTTGAACAATCGAGGATACCAAGCTAGAGGGACCGTAATGGTTCGGCCGTCCCTTAAAGCGACGCTGAGAGTATCCTTGGTGAACTTCACGTCAATGACACGTTCGTCAGCCGTCAGCGCCAAGATGCCCATGCCAAGCCTCCAAGAAATCCGCTTGATGTGTCGTGATCCGTTGTTGAATCCGCCGCAATTCCCTGGGCGAGAATCCGAAGTTCCGTGCCAGTCCAATCGGTTGCAACCAAAACTTTGCCGAAAGATCATCCCGATCAATGTGGACGTGAGGAGGCTCATGCGATTCGTGGCTATAGAAGTAGAAACGGTAGGGGCCACTGCGCAAGACAGTAGGCATGAGATACCCCTTGTCAACCCTTGAAATCGTGCTACGAACGAGGGCCAGGATTATCATCACAGGGCGTCCCAATCTACATCCGCTACTGGGTCCGTAGGATGGTCATAGCAAAGCACCGTCCCGCGCAACGACTGCCCCACTTGTGCGGCCGGGCGAATAACGGGGAGGAGTATGACCTCGACCGCTTGGCATGCTTGGAAGGGAAGGTTGTCGAGCGACAGCTTGCCGTCCTCCAGCAGAACGGTTTCAATACGGTGTGCTGGGGTCATCGGTGGAACTCCGAGCGATAAGCGGATTATCCGGGTCCGTTAATTTCCGTTTCTCCCGCTCACGGCAGTATATCATTGAGGAACCGATGCCGCCCGTCAAGCATCTTCGACGCATGACATAAAAAGGAAGCAACAATGAAGGTCTACGAAATCCGCGATCATTTCGGACTCGACGCGCTGACGCTGAGCGAACGGCCGCAGCCGCAACCGGGGCCGCAGGAGGTGCTTGTTCGCATCAAGGCCGCATCGCTGAACTACCGCGATCTGATGGTCGTCAAGGGTCAGTACAACCCGAAAATGCCGCTGCCGCGTATCCCACTGTCCGACGCGGCGGGTGAAGTCGCGGCCATCGGTCCCGGCGTCATGCGCGTGAAGGTTGGCCAGCGCGTCGCCGCTATTTTCATGCAGAAATGGCTCTCCGGCGACGTGGATGAGGTCAAGGCGAAGTCGGCGCTGGGCGGTGCCATCGACGGCCTGCTCGCCGAGTACGCCGTGCTGCATGAGGATGGCCTGGTTCACGTGCCGGAGCATCTCAGCTTCGAGGAAGCGGCCACGTTGCCCTGTGCGGCCGTCACCGCCTGGCATGGACTCGTCACCGAGGGGCGCGTCAAACCCGGCGATACGGTGTTGGTGCAGGGCACCGGCGGCGTATCGCTGTTTGCCTTGCAATTCGCGCGTCTCGCCGGCGCGCGTGTCCTCATCACATCGAGCCACGACGAAAAACTGAAACGCGCACGCGATCTCGGAGCCGCTGACGGCATCAACTATAAAACGACTCCTGAATGGGGCGATAAAGTTCGCGAGCTGACGGGCGGGCGCGGCGTCGATCACATTGTTGAGGTTGGCGGCGCTGGCACGCTTGGCCAATCGCTGCGCGCCGTGCGCATGGGTGGGCAAATCAGCCTCATCGGTGTGCTGTCCGGCACCGGGCAGGCCAACCCGATGCCGATCTTGATGAAGAGCGTCCGCGTGCAGGGCATTTTCGTCGGTTCACGTGAGATGTTCGAGGCGATGAATCGCGCCATCGCCGTCAATCAACTCCGCCCTGTTATCGATCGCGTCTTTTCGTTCGCCGAAGCGCCCGAGGCATTTCGTTACATGGAGCGCGCGGCTCACTTTGGCAAAATCTGCATCCGTATGGACGATCATTGATTGACGGCGTTGCGTCGATAGATCGTGAAAGAATTCTCCAACATCCTCTTGCTTCCATGAAAGAGTGTGGTAAAAAGAGAGAAGAGTAAGGCAACTTACTCGCTACGGATGAGGCCGAGAGCCGTTGGGATTCAAAGCTGACTGGGCGACGGTTTTGGGTTCCACTCTCTCGGCCTCACTTTTTGTCTCCTCTTCCTACTTCTCTCCATGAAACTCAAGCAACAGCCGGATGATTTCCAGGTCGAGGAAGTCACCGCAGTCTCTCCCACAAATGGTCCCTATGCCCTGTTTCGTCTGGAAAAGCGCGGCTGGTCCACGCCCGATGCACTGGCCGCGCTGCGCCGCCGCTGGCGCATCGAGCCGCGACGCATCTCTTACGGCGGTCTGAAGGATCGCCACGCCTGGACCGTGCAATATCTAACGATTTTTCACGGTCCCCAGCGCGGTTTGCGACACCACGACATCACCGTGCAGTATTTGGGGCAGGTCGCCGCCCCCTATTCGTCGCAGGACATCCAGGGCAACCGTTTTCGTCTCACGCTGCGTTCGCTGCCGCCGGACAGCCGCCCCGCGATCGAGGAGCGTCTGTCGGTGATCGCGCGCGAAGGGGTGCCGAATTATTTCGACGATCAGCGTTTCGGCTCGGTCGCCGGCGAGGGCGGCGAGTTCATCGCTCGCTTGCTGGTGCAGGGGCGTTTCGAGGATGCCCTGCGTCTGGCCCTGGCCGCTCCCTACGAACACGATCGCGCCGCCCAGAAGGAAGAGAAGCGTCTGCTTCTCGCCCACTGGGGCGATTGGCCGCGTCTCAAGGATGCGCTGCCGCGCGGCCATGCGCGCAGCCTGATTGATTATCTGCGCGTCCATCCTGACGATTTCCGTGGCGCCATCGCTCGCCTGCGGCCGGAGCTGCGCGGCCTGTATTTGTCCGCGTACCAGAGTCATCTATGGAACCGCATGCTGGCGCACTGGCTGCGCACGCATCTACGCCCCGAACAACTGCGGCCGGTCGCGCTGCGCCTCGGTGATGTGCCCTTTCAGCAACATCTCGACGCCGAACAACAGCTGGCGTTGGCTTCGTTGCAACTACCGTTGCCCTCGTCTCGACTGAAACTTGACGACGCCGATCCGCGCGCCGAGTTGGTGCGAACTGTCCTCGCCGAAGAAGGATTGGAACTGCGGCAAATGCAGATAAAAGGCATCCGCGAAATGTTTTTTTCGCGCGGCGAACGCGCCGCCCTATGCTTGCCGCGCGAGTTGACGCACGAATTCGCCGCCGACGAGAAGCATCGCGGCCGCGATAAACTGATGCTAAGCTTTGAACTGCCGCGCGGCTGCTATGCGACGTTGATTGTCAAGGCCGTGGCCGAGGGCTGACGGGTTTGTCTGGCTCCTGGGGTGCCTGAGCGGGGAGACTCCGTCGCTACCGGCCAAAATCGAGAGAGACACCCCCGCTCAGGGTGCGTGAATAGTTTCTGGTATTGTCTTTTCGTTAGCCCAGCCCTTCAGGGCTGGGAGAAGCATGGGGCGGTGGATTGGTTGGGCCTTCAGACCCTCCGCCGCACAGGCGTTGCGACCGGAGGGGCTGAAGCCCCAAAAACCCGCATCACGCCGCAATCCCCAGCCCTAAAGGGCTGGGCTAACGAAAAATACCACAATCCGCGCAGGCACCCCTCCGCTCAAGCTGTACATTTTCTGTTCTGGCAGCGAACCTTCCCGCGTGTTACAATTATCATTATCATCCCCGCTGCCAAAGCTGTCAGCGAACCCGCCTCATCCCTGTTGAGGAAGCCGAGTGCCTGCGGCCATGACAGCTTCTCCCGATTGTCCGGTCAACATTCTCCTCGTCGATGATCGGCCGGAGAACTTACTGATTCTCGAAGTGATCCTGGGTGACCTGGGGCAGAACCTCATCCGCGCATCCTCCGGCGAAGAGGCGCTGCGCCAGTTGCTCCAACAGGACTTCGCCGTGGTTCTCCTCGACGTACAGATGGGAAGCATGGATGGCTTCGAGACCGCGCAGCTCATCCGCTCGCGGAAAAGGTCGCGGCACACGCCAATCATCTTCATCACGGCCTACGCCAGCGACGAGTTCCCTCCTGCCAAGGCCTACACCCTCGGAGCCGTGGACTACCTGATTAAGCCGCTCGCGCCGGAAGTATTGCGCGCCAAGGTGGAAGTCTTCGTTCGGCTCTTCCAGCAAGCCGAACAGGTCCGGCAGCTCGAAGCCCGCCGGCTGGCCGATGAGGCGATCCGAGCCAGCGAGCAGCGCTTTCGCGTTATCATCGAAAATAGTTGGGACGCCATCGCGCTGCTCGACGACGGCGCGACCATTCGCTACGCCAGCCCGGCGACCGCTCGCGTCCTCGGCTACAGCCCCGAAGAGTTCGTCGGCCGCAATGCCTTCGACTTCATGCACCCCGACGACCTGCAACGGACGACGGACATTTTCAGTCAACTCGCCCAGCACTCGGGCGCCACGCTGACGGCGACCTTCCAGTTTCGCCACAAGGACAACTCCTGGCGATGGATCGAGGCCACCGGGACCGGCATGCTCAGTGAGCCGAGCGTGCGCGCGGTCGTCGTCAACTACCACGACGTGAGCGAGCAGAAACGAGCCGAGGAAGCCATCTCCGCCCTCAACCGCGACCTTCAACGGCGCGTGGCCGAGTTCCAGGCGCTGCTCGATGTGGCGCCGGTCGGCATCGCCGTTTCTCACGATCCACAATGCCGGGACATCCGCGTCAACCCGACGTTCGCCCGCATGCTGGGCGTGCCCCGCGATACGAATATCTCGCTGACTGCACCGCCCGAAGAACGGACGGTGCGGAAGATTTATCGCGACGGGAAGGAACTTAGTCCCGACGAGTTGCCCATGCAATACGCGGCACAGCACGGCATGGAACTGCGCGGCGTCGAGATCGACATCCTTCTCGACGGCGTACCCCCGTTCACTCTCCTGAGTAACGTCTCGCCCCTGCGGAACGAACAGAACGAGATCCAGGGGTGCGTTGGAGCATTCATGGACATAAGCGCCATGAAAAGTCTGGAGATAAAACTGCGTCAGCGCGCCGAGCAGTTGGCCGAAGCCGATCGCCAGAAGGATCACTTTTTGGCCATGCTGGCTCACGAATTACGCAATCCGCTCACCCCCATTCGCAATGGACTGCATATCCTCCGCCAGCCGCAAACCTCGATGCCGGCGCGGGAACAAACGCGCGACATGATGGAGCGTCAGGTCAACCATCTGACACGGTTGGTAGACGACCTGCTCGATGTGGCCCGCATCACGCGCGGCAATGTGCAACTGCGTCGGGAGCGTCTGGATCTTGGCCGGCTGGCCCGCGCTACCGCCGAGGATCGCCGGCCCGATCTGGAGCAGGTGGGACTGACCCTCTCGCTCGACATCCCAGGCACGCCCGTTTGGGTGATGGGGGATGCGACT
This sequence comes from Gemmataceae bacterium, assembly GCA_035553375.1. Lineage (GTDB taxonomy): Bacteria > Planctomycetota > Planctomycetia > Gemmatales > Gemmataceae > JAJPHU01. The sequence goes on along the minus strand of DATNCY010000099.1, from coordinate 9,392 downwards.
CGCCTGACGCAAATCCTCCAGAACCTGCTCGACAATACGGTCAAATTCTTGGACGGCGGATGTTCCGTAACCGTCCAGGTGAGTGCGAACGCGGAACGACAGGAGGCGATCATGGTCGTTCGCGACAATGGCATCGGCATGGAGCCGGAACTTCTTTCCCGTCTGTTCAGTCCTTTCGCCCAGGCCGACCGAAGTCTGGACCGCAAGCGCGGAGGACTGGGATTGGGTTTGGCGCTGGTGAAGGGATTGACGGAACTGCACGGCGGTCAGGTGCAGGCTGTCAGCGCCGGGAGCGGACACGGGACCGAGATCACGGTGCATTTGCCGTTGGAGCATGAACCCGCGGCGTTAACGCAGACGCTCACGGTTCCAAGGCCACGCGGAGGATCGCGACGGGTACTCATTATCGAGGACCAACGCGACGCGGCGGACAGTCTGCGTACCTTGCTGGAATTGCTCGGCCATGAGGTGGAGGTGGCTTACTCAGGACCGGACGGCGTCGAAGCGGCCCAGGAATGGCAGCCGGAGATTGTGCTGTGCGACATCGGTCTACCTGGTCTGGACGGTTACGGCGTGGCCCGCGAGTTGCGATTGAACCCCATCACCGCGCGAGTGCGTTTGCTGGCCCTCACGGGTTATGGAAGCGATGAGGATCGCCGTCGCTCTCGCCAGGCGGGTTTCGACCTGCACCTGGTAAAACCCGTTGATCCCGAGGAACTGCTGCGTTTGCTGGCACCCTGAGAGGCCCTAACCCAATGGCGCAGCCCTCCCGCGTAAGCGGGGGGAGTGTTCGCTTACGCGGGAGGGCTGCGCCATCTTGTAAGTGCGGCTTATTTGCTGGCCTGATCGAGTTGCTCGGCAATGTCCGATAGGTTCTTGAAGCCGCCCACTTTCTTGGCCAATTCCTGTATCTCCGGCAGAGTCGCCTGTAGCAGTCCCTGGCCTACTCCTTGCTCGGGGGGGACAGCCTGAGTCGAGGGATGAGGCTCAGTAGCCACGTCCGGCAGCATCACGGGATCGATCGGCGGAGTGGGAACCGCCCTGTTCGCTTGCTTATCCATCAGAAAATCTCCCTGAGAGAGCGAGGAAGTCATAAGAAGAAATGATGCAAGTCAAGTGCCACCGTCGCGCAGAAGCGATGCTTTGTGATTTTCATGAGGGTATGGCATTTGCAACCAGATCAGCGCTGTTCATCCTATCGGTCGGACGCTCCTTTTCCGGATCGTCGAGGATTACTTAAGAGAGATGCAGCCATGATGCGAAAATGCTCGCACTGTCAGAAAGACTTTACACCGCAGGAACTGTCCCGCGAAGAATCCAAGGGGATGGAATCGCAGCGGAAAGCATTAGGTTTGGAAGGCGTTCTGTTTCGCTACTACACCTGCTCGGCCTGCCACTTCGCGGACATCTTCGTCGATATTCACCCCCTCCAAGGCGAATCCGAAGACGCGTTCCACCAGCGAAGACATGAGTTGGAAGCCTCTCTCCGGCAACTGCAAGGAGATGGCGTCGAAGTCGTTCTTGTAGAAAGGAAGTAAGCCTGCCGGCCCGCGGCGCCAGCAAGGGAAGTCCTTCCCTTGCTGGCGCCGCGGGCTGGCTTCGGAGGGCGCGACATCCTCTCCGGTCCACGAGAAGGTTCTCACTCCCGCAACCTCTCGCCCCATGAACCCATGAGCAATCATCCTCCGCATACAACTGTTTTCCACCGTCGCCGCACCAAGATCGTCGCCACCGTTGGGCCGGCGTCGCGCGATCCTGCCATGCTGGACGCGCTCATTCACGCGGGCGTGAATGTCTTCCGCCTGAATATGTCGCATGGCGATCACGACGGACACCGCACCAACTTCGAGCGCATCCGCGCGGCGGCGTCCGCTGTCGGCGAACCGGTCGCCATCCTCGCCGACCTATGTGGACCCAAGATTCGCGTCGGCCGGCTCGCTGGCGGCCGCCTTACGCTCGAAACCGGCCAACGGGTGACGGTGACGACGCGCAACGTCCTCGGTGAACCAGGGCTGATCCCCTCGCAGTATCCGGCGCTGGCCCAGGACGTGCGGCCGGGCGATCATATCTTGCTCGACGATGGCATGCTCGAATTGCGCGTCGTGAGCGTGGCCGGCACCGAGATCCTCTGTGACATAACCGCCGGCGGAGTGCTGAAGGACCGCAAAGGAATGAATCTGCCCGGCGTGATGGTGTCCTCTCCCTCGCTGACCGACAAGGATCGTGACGATGCGCACTTCGCTCTCGATCTCGGCGTCGATTACCTCGCCCTGTCGTTCGTGCGCCGTCCGCGCGATGTGATCGACCTCAAGGAACTGATCGCTTCGACGGGCGCGAACACGCCGGTCATCGCCAAGATCGAGAAGCCGGAGGCGCTGGACGCCATCGATGAAATTTTGGAGGCGTCGGACGGTCTCATGGTGGCGCGCGGCGATCTCGGTGTGGAACTGGCACCCGAGGCAGTGCCGATCGTGCAACACGATTTGGTTCAGCGCGCGCGTCTGCGCAACAAGCCGATCATCGTGGCCACGCAGATGCTCGAATCGATGATCGAGCATCCGCGACCGACGCGGGCGGAAGTATCCGACGTATCGCACGCGGTCTTTGCCGGCGCGGACGCTGTCATGCTATCGGCGGAGACGGCATCGGGAGCGTTTCCCGTCAAGGCGGTCGAGATGATGGACCGCGTGGCGCGGCAAGTGGAAGGCTGGCAGTGGATCGAAGGCGGGTTCCGCTCGATCACCGAAGGTGAGCGCGAACTGCCGCGGCCCCTATCGTTGCGGTTGGCCGTGGCGCGTTCGACGGCGCAGCTATCGCGCGACTTGCGGGTGCGGGCGGTAGTGGTACGCACCTTATCGGGACCGTCGGCTCTGGTCATCGCCGCCACGCGCCCGTCGGCGCCGATTATCGCCCTGACGAGGGATGAGCGAGTGTACCGGCGGATGAACCTGTTGTGGGGCGTCATCCCGCAGATGATCGATGCGTCCGAGTTTGACCGCCCGCAAGCCGTCGCGCGGCGGCGCGCCTGCGAACTGGACTTGGCCGAGGAAGGTCAAACCATTCTGCTGTTGGCCGGCTTCGGCAAAGGCGAGCCGATGATTACCGTGTTACAGATTTGAACGATACCTGGGTCCGCCGAGCTGGCAATCCAACCTAGAAATACATCACGAAAACACGAAAGAACGAAAAGCCGAAAGAAAACATTGAACCGTCCTTTTCGTGTTTTCGTTCTTTCGTGTTTTCGCAATGTATTTCAATTACAGCGGTTGATCCTCGTCTCGGCCCGTCTTTGCTGACAAACCGACCGACTTCCCTCTGGGAATGCTTCCAGGGATGTTCCCAAGTGAAATAGTTTCTTGTGGGACACCGCTGATTCGCCCCTGGCAGATACCGGAGAGTAGTCATGTTCCGGCAGTTCTCGTCACTTCTTGGCACGGCTGCACTGGCCACGACCGGGTTCTTTCTGGCTTCGAGCGTTGCGCCGGCGCACGAAGGCGGAGGCCACGGCGGCGGACACGGCGGAGGTGGTCACGGCGGCGGACACGCGGGCGGACATCAGGGAGGCTATTACCACCACGCGGGCTACGCGGGCGGCCATCAGGGAGGTTATTACCACGGTGGATATTATGGTGCCTATCGACCGTATGGATACGGCGCATACCGCGGTGTGGGATACGGCTATGGCCTCTATCGGCCCTATTATGGGTACGGATTGGGCGGATATGGTCTCGGTGGATTGGGGCTTGGTGGGCTAGGCTTGGGTGGCTATGGCTTGGGCGGATACGGTCTGGGTGGCTATGGCGGAGGCGGTTACGGTTCCTATCTGCCCTACGGGGGCGGCTATGGTTATGGCGCGGGTGCCCCATCCGTCGTGGTGAATGTACCCGGCACTTCCGTTAATCCGCCGGCCGGCCCTCCAGCGGGACAGACGCCACCGCCGCCGGACAACGCCGCGCATCTGCAACTCATCGTGTCGGAGAACGCGGAAGTCCAGTTCGACGGCTCGAAAACCACGCAGGTCGGACCCGCTCGTGAGTTCGTTTCTCCACCGCTGAACGCCGGTCAGGTCTTCACTTACAAGATCACGGTTCGCGGAACGGACCCAAGCGGCCGACCGATCGACGACACGCGCAACATTCGCGTACATGCCAACGATTGGGTCCGCATCGATTTCACTCGGCCCGCGCCGCCCGAACCGCTGCCTGTCCCGCCGCTGCCACGTCCCTGAGCCTTCTGGCCCCCTCTCCCCTGTACTCGGGGAGAGGGGAGTAAGAGGCCAGGCCCACCAGCCTCCATCCATCATTTACGAGCGATGGCGGCATCCGGTTTGCTCCACTTCTCCAATTTGAAGAGCGAACCGGAGGTCTGCCATGCGTTGTAAGATGGATTGCTGCGGGATGACGGACGTGGGCCGGGTACGCGAAACCAATGAGGATCAGTTCCTCATCGCGGACCTGAACAAATCCATGCTCGTGCATCAGACGAGTCTCTCCCAGGACGACCATACGCGGTTGTTTGGCGGCTCGCAGGGCGCTTTGCTTCTGGTGGCCGACGGCATGGGCGGACACGCGGCAGGCAAGCAGGCAAGCACCATCGCCGTTCAGGCGCTGGAACACTACATGCTCAATACCATGCCGTGGTTCTTTCATCTCCAGCAGTCTCAAGAAAGCGACCTGCAAGACGAACTCAAGTCCGCTATGGAAGCGTGCCAGCAGAGCATCGAACTTGCTGCGTCGGCGCGTCCCGAACAGCGCGGCATGGGCACGACGCTGACCATGGCCTACATTCTCTGGCCGCGTCTCTACGTCGTACATGTCGGCGATAGCCGTTGCTATCTTTTCCGCGCCTCCAAGCTGGAGCGGATCACCACCGACCAGACCATGGCGCAGCAACTGGTGGAACAAGGAGTGCTGGCTGCCACGGAAGCTCCAAAGTCGCGCTGGAGCCATGTCCTGTGGAGTTGCCTGGGCGGAGGATCGCGCAAAGTAAACGCGGAGGTCTACAAAGCAACCCTCACGGCGGGCGACACCCTGTTACTCTGCACCGATGGCCTGACGACGCACCTGCTCGATGATGAACTCGTTCCCATTCTCCGGCAGGGAGGGAACGCCGAGGAGATGTGCCGGCGTCTGGTGGCGGCGGCGAACGACGCGGGCGGAACGGACAACATCACCGTGGTGGTCGCCCGCTTCCTCGACGCCAAGCAGCAAGAGGCACTGGCTCATCATGCGCGAGCAGAAGAGACCGCAGCCACGAACGGTTCGCACGCCGGCAAACAGATGGAAGGTGAACTGGCGGCCGTAGGTAAATGAGACGGCTGGCAAGGCAATTCGTTCAGCTTCCATGCGAATCGTGACGATAAATCCCGGCAGACCGCGCATGGTATGCCACCGTGCGGCTGCGCGGAGAGAATGTTGCTATTCGGGACGGAGGAGAAGATGCCTCCGAATATGAGTCTGCCGAAATGGTTGGATCGTGGCTGGTTGCTCGTCTGCCTGCTGGCGTCGTCGGCCTGGTGCATCACGGCCGCCGATCGCCTCAGCGCGACCTGGGATGAGCCGGCTTATGTCGCGCACGGCCTGGAACATTGGCGCAGCGGCAGTATTCGCAGTCTCGCCTGTCATGGCACCATGCCGTTGCCAATGGACGTGGCAACGCTGCCTTTGTACGTATGGGAGCGCTGGCAGGGTACGCCTCTGGACCCCGTGACCGATCTCGATCACTTGCTTCCGTGGGCACGGGCATCGAGTCTAATCTTTTGGTGGTTGCTGCTCATCTACGGTTGGTTAACGGGCCGCGAGTTGGCCGGGCCGTGGGGTGGGCGCGTGGCCGTGACGCTGCTGGCGTGCGAGCCAACGCTTTTGGCTCACGCGACGCTGGCGACGACGGATATGGCCCTGAGTGCCTGCTTACTGGCACTGACCTACCATTTCCACCGTGGCCGTGGGGCTGGTTGGTTTCGCCGTATTGGATGGCCTGCGTTCTGGCTGGCTGCCTCTATGCTTGCCAAACTCTCCGGGTTGGCGTTCGGCCCCCTCTGCCTGGGCATCATTGAAATGGAGCGCATCTTCACGGCCTGGCGGAAGCGCCGTCGAGCCACGTCCGGTGCGATCGCGGAGACAGTTCCTTGCGCTCGGCTATCGCCTTTTCGTTTGGTTCCCGCAGCTTTTCGCCCCTTTTGGCGCGACATGGTTCAGATCATGCCGGCGGCGCTGATATTGGTGCTGCTGTACTGCATCAACGACGCCCATCCCATTCGCGAGTTCGTCAACTGGACGCACCGCCTGCCTGATAACCCAATGACGCGAACCCTGGTCTGGACGGCCGAGCATTTGCGTGTGGCCAACGTGGTCGGCGAGGCGTTCAAATTCCAGGTCCACCACAATCGCGATTCCCATGTGTCAGGCTGTTATGGACTCGGACTAAATTGTCTACCCCATTGGTATTATTTCCCGCTCGTTTCGAGCATGAAACTAACACTGCCCCTCCTCGTCCTGCCTATTCTGTTAGTCCTCATTCGGCCGCGTTCGCTGTTGAATTGGGCGTATCTATCGGGCCTGGCCTTGTTGCTGTTCAGTTTGCAATCGCGTATCCAGATTGGCGTTCGCCTGGTGCTTCCCGCGGTAGTCCTTGGCACGGTTGGCCTGGCTGTCGCCTTCGTGCGCGCGCCCCGGCCCAACGCGGTTTGGATGCGTCGATTCGGGACGGCCTGCCTATCGGCTTGCCTGGCCTGGTCCGCGTTCTCATGTGTGCATGTTTGGCCGCATGGTCTGTGCTACGTCAATGAGTTGTGGGGCGGCACCGAGAACGGCTATCTCTACGTGGGTGATTCCAATTACGATTGGGGGCAGGGGCTAAAGGATCTCGACCGCTGGCGGCGCGAGCATGGCGTGACCTCGCTCGCTCTGGGCTACTTCGGCGATTCGAGCGTACTCCACGATTGGGACGTGTCCCGTCTTCCCCTGCCGGACATGTGGCTTGACGGTCCCGATGGCCTGCTGGCTCGCGCTCGCGGCCATTACCTCGCCGTGAGTACGACGTTGGTTTATTCGCACGGCGATAGTCCCGCCGTCCTCTATCTGCGCCGCCTTCCGCCCGTGGATCGAACCATGACGTTCCTCATCTACGATTTCACGGGCAAAACGCCCCTCCCTCAGCCGGCTGATACAGACTCAATCTGTGCCGCTCGGCTCGCGGCACCTACCAAGTAGGTCCGGCGAGCCGAGCCGGACTTTGACTTCATAAGTGCCGCTCGGCTCGCGGTACCTACCCAAGTTAGAGCTTCTCCACCGGCTGCTCCTCGATTCGCCGAAAGTCACGGGGCAGGGCGTCGCCAAATTGCGCAAGTCTATCCCCACGCTGGAGGTTTCGCGCTGAGCCGCGTTCGATATCAAAGGTCTTCGGAGAGCGCTTGCGTAGCCGCGGCGAAATCGACAAGATAATCCAAGGCGTCGAACGCGAGGGATGTGCAAGATGAAGGCAATCACAGGGATCGTCCGCAACGGACAAATTATCGCAAACCAGCCGGTCAACTGGCCTGATGGTTGCCGGGTGGTCATTGAGCCGGTGCCGGAAGAGCAAGAAGAAACGCTCGGTATCCGCGAAGAGGACTGGCCAACAACGCCGGAAGCTCTGGCCGACTGGCTCGTCTAGTTCGATTCCCTTGAGCCTGTGGAATTGACACCGGAGGAGGAATCCAGCTGGAAAACCTGGCGGCTCAAAACTAAGGAACACACGGTCTCAGCCTGGGCAACTGCACCGTCATCAGCGGGGACAGCGACTTGGCCGCCGTGCCGGGACTGACGGTAGAGAATTGGGCCAGCTGAATCGCAACCGGAAAGTTCACGCGATCGCATTGGACAACCTCCGCTCCACTTGCTTTAATAGCAATCTCGATTAAGAGGAGATAAAGCAGAGGATTTTCGGCGTGTTGCTCGTTTCTCCCCAAATTCGGACGATCGTGATTCGCGGGGCGCGGGGAGCGCGTCGCGTGGTCATTATCGCCGTTGCAGGAGAATAGCGCCGGGAGCCGTTTCATAATCGAAGGTCCCTTCTGTCCCGGCCCTGGAGCAAGCGCTTCAGGGCTTTTTTTGTTGCAGGATTACTTATGACGCGCATCCACATCTACGACACCACCCTGCGGGACGGCAGTCAGGGTGAGGGTGTCAACTTTTCCTTACAGGACAAGTTGAGCATCACCCGCCGGCTCGACGAGTTGGGCGTGGACTTCATTGAGGGCGGCTATCCGCTGTCCAATCCCAAGGATTTCGAGTATTTCCGGGAAGTGCGCAAGCTCACGCTGCGCCACGCTCGCGTCGCCGCCTTCGGCATGACGCGCCGCAAGGGCGTGGCCCCGGCCGACGATACCTGCCTCAAGGCGCTGCTCGACGCCCAGACGCCGATTGTCACCATCGTCGGCAAGACGTGGGATCTGCACGTTGAGGGCATTCTTAATACGACGCTGGAAGAAAACCTGCGCATGATCGCCGACTCAGTAGCTCATTGCCGGCAGGCGGGGCGCGAGGTGTTCTACGACGCCGAGCATTTCTTCGACGGCTACCGGAACAACGCCGATTATGCGCTGCAAACCCTGCGGGCGGCTCAGGATGCCGGCGCGTCGGTGGTCATTTTGTGCGACACCAACGGCGGCACCCTGCCCGACGACATCGCCGCCGCCGTCGAAGCGGTGCGCCGCCATCTGCGCGTCGAGTTGGGCATCCACTGCCACAACGATAGTGATGTGGCCGTGGCCAACACGCTGGCCGCGGTAGCGCGTGGCGTGACGCAGGTGCAGGGCACCATCAACGGCATCGGCGAACGCTGCGGCAATGTGGATCTCGTCAGCGTCATCGCCAATCTCGCCCTGAAACGCGGTCAGGAGGTACTGATTCCCGGCAGTCTGCCCAAGCTGACAGAGGTGTCGCGCTATGTATGGGAGACGGCCAACATGAATTTCCGCGCCAATCAGCCGTTCGTCGGCGCCAGCGCTTTCGCCCACAAAGGCGGTATGCACATTCACGCCGTCGCTCGCAATTCGTCCAGCTACGAACACATTGATCCGGCGACGGTCGGCAATGAGCGACGCATCCTCGTCAGCGAATTGTCGGGGCAATCGACGATTTTGAACAAGACGATGAAGTATCAGCTGACCCACGATCCTGCGCTGATGCGGAAGATTCTCACGCAAGTGCAGGATCTGGAAAATGAGGGCTACGAGTTCGAGGCGGCCGAGGCGTCGTTTGATCTGCTGGTCAAGAAGGCGGCCGGGCTGTATCAACCGTTGTTCGATCGCCTGAGTTATCGCGTCAACATCGAGGCCGATGCAGACGGCAAGCCGGTCACCGAGGCGACGATCAAGGTGCGCGTCCGCGATCAGCTCATGCACACGGTCA
>DATNCY010000098.1:0-10536 GCA_035553375.1 Gemmataceae bacterium | reverse complement strand
CCGTTCGCGGCGAACTGGAGATAATCAACGTGTTTTCCCGTCGAGTGATTCCAGGAGCCGACAATGGCCTGGTCATCCCCGGCCGGCTGGAGGCGGAATAGATTCGGGGGCAGCATGAAGCCCTGGGAGGGCGGCTTGGTCGGTATGTTTACCGCTGGCGAGGCGGGCGCGCGGGTGCCATATTTGTCCCGGGCAACTTTCACCGCCTCGATACGCTCGCTGCGGTCGGGGCTGCTGAGCCGCGGCGCGGGCTTGTCCTCGACGCAGCCGGTCAGCGTGAGGGCGATGGCCAGGAAGGACATGGTGCGTGTCATGGCATTACTCGCTTTCGTGAATGAGGCGCCGCAGGGTCTCCTTACGCAAGGAGGCGCGGGCGGCGCTGATCGTGGATAATTCGCGTCTCAATCCATACAGTTGGGTGCCGGCCTCAATGCTCCGGATGGACTCGGCGCATTCGGCTCGGACTTCCGCATCGGGGTCCTCACGCTGCATGGTTTTGAGCTTCTCCAGCGTGGCGCGAGCTTCGGGATCGCCGTCGGTGATGGTGCGGCCGAGGGCGATCAAGGTTTCCTCGACGCGCCCGGCGATTTGTTCCTCCGCGTCGTAGCCGGCTGCCTTGATGATGCGGTTGACCACGGCGTCGAGCACGATGGCGACGACCAGGCCCACGCCCAGCGTCCGCCACGTCGAAGCGGCCCCAGCCGCGAGGATGGTGCTGGAGACGCCCAACCGGGCGGCAATCGCCGCCCCGGCCTTCAGGGTGAGGTCGGTGGCGACGTTGCTGGCTTGCCAGAGGAACAGCTCGCGGGCGACGACAACGGTCAAATCGGTGCGCAGGTCGTGCGCCACGCGCTGGCTTAACTCGTGGTAGTGGCTGCGTAACGCCTGATCAGAGCGCAGCGCCGGGATGACGAGGCGGGGCAGTTCGTCGTCGGCCAGGTCGGCGCGGAGGCGGACGAGCAGGTCGTCATCGATGCTTTCCAGCTCGGCCAGATAGCTGCGGACGGCCGTGTCCACGGCTTTCTCCAGGTCTTCCATGGGAAAGACGTGTTGGTCGAACGCCTCCTGGAGAAAGGCGGCATAATCGCTGTTGTCGCCGATTTCGGCTTTCACCAGTTCCCATTTGCCCCGGAGACTCAACATTTGCTCGGCGAAGGCGCGGCTGCCGGCTTGGCGTTCGTCGAGGAAGGCGTGGATGGAGGCCAGGTGCTTGTCGAGTGCCTGGGCGGCTTGGCGGTCGGCCTGCTCCAGCAGCGGTTGGGTTTTGTTCCAGACGCGGCCGTGGACGGCCGCCGGGTCGGGTGTCCGGACGGGCGTGGGGATGTCGGCCACGAGGCCGCCGATCTGGTAGGCCAGAGCGATGATGCAGGCGATAAGCGCCGCCAGGCAGAGGGCGGCACCAGCTCGGTTGCGGGGCGGCAGGGTTTGCCAATGCTTCATCCAACGGGTCATGCGGTTCATAATGGTTCCTTTCGATGGTTGCTTCACGAAACGGAATAAACGACACGTAGGGCATCCTGTCCGGGTTGGTCCTCCTTGGGGGCGCTCACATGCTGCGCCCGCCGCGCTCAAGGTGCTGGCTGTTTGCGTCCTGCTGCATGTTTTGACCATCCTGCGCCTGCTCATGCGACGGCTGGTCCTCCTTGCCTTCGCGCTGGTACTGCACATACCCCTGTCCGGTAAATAACAAGGAAGCCAACTCGTGCGCTCCGGCACCGATCTGGTGGGACAACTCTTTGCCGAGGTCGCTGCTGATGTTGTCCCAGGTTAAGCCGGGGGCCATTGCGTCCCGGAACTCCTTAAAGGCTTCCTTGATCGCTCCCATCGTGCCCATGCGTTGCTCCAGACCGCCAAACAGTTGCTGGCTCAGCTCGCGCTCGTTTGCTGTCATCAACTCTTTCCTTTCCTGAAAAATCGGCTCGGGCGAAACGGTGAATCATTTCTCGCCGTGTCTTTTCCCCGGCGTTCACCGGGGAGTGAGCCACGGCTGGGGTTGGTAGGTCGCCGGCGGCATCGGCTGCTGTTGCTGCCCGAAGGCGTCGTGGAACTCGCTGGTAAGCGCCCGCGCGGCGGCGCTGGCGCTGGCCAGCAGTGCCGCCGAGAGGAACAAGGTCCACACGGCGGCGGCCAGCCGTGCCAGGAAGCCACGCCGCTTGAAAAGTGATTTGTCCTCGTAATAGCGCACCAGTCGGGTCCAAATAGGCCGGACGCCGGCGGTCAGCGTGATAGCGATGCGTGGATCGAGCGCGATGATTTCCTCGGGTTTTAACAGTTCGCGGGTTTGCTGCTGCCAGTTATTGCTGCTGCCGCCGGAGGTCGAGCTGCCGCTGCTCTCCGAATAGCCGCTTCCCGAGCTGCTGCCGCGATTCCTCGACCAGCCGCTGTTGTGGCCGCCGCTCTCCACGATGATGGTTTCGTTGCCACAGGATTTGCTGATGAACTCCGCCGTCTGAAGTTCCGTAGTGCCGAAGAAGATCCGCGTGCAGTTCGCCAGCAGCGTTTGGCCCTGATCGCTGGGGAAGCAACTTTTGAGCTGCCCCAGCGACTGGTAGTAGCACTGCAAGCGGACGCCGTAGCCGCGGTATTTGTCGATAGCATCATCGAGTGCCGGCATGTGCCCCAGGGCGGCCGCCTCATCGAGGATAAAATGCACCTGATTACTCATTCTGAAGCCCTCCCTTCACCACGGCCCGTAACATGCTGCCGATCCAGGTGCGCAGCAGCGCCGATTGCGCCCGCATGTGTTCGGGCGGCAGCACCAGGTAAATGGTCAACTTGCCTTTTCGCAGCCGGGCCGGGTCGAAACTACTGCTGCCGGTGCTTTCGGCGATGGCCGGCGTGTCAAGGAAGCGAAGGTGACGGTTGCAGGTAGACATTACGCTGGCCAACTCGTCACCCTTCAAATGCTCCAGCTGGCCGCCCCAGCGGGCGAGCATGCCGCCATGTTCGAGCATCAGTTTCCGGGCGATGTCGAGTTTCTGGGGGTGGGCAAGGATGTCGCGGACGGCCTGCAAGGAGCGCGTGCCTTTGTCCTTCTGGCCATACATCACCACCGTGGCGATGGCGGCGGCGATCACTGCCTCCGCCGAATCGTTCCAGTGGGGGTCCTTCTCTTCGCCAGTGCGTATCACCAGCGTTTCGGCCAGATCGCGGCACTCGTCGAGCGCCTGCGGGGAATCCTTGTTGATGAAATCGAGTGGGTTGAACGTGTCCGTGCGGCGTTTCAGCTTTTTCATTGTGTCACCACCTTAAAAGGATCGAGAATGACGATTTGCTGTCCCATGCGCCGTCGGCGTTCGGCCGTGAGCAGGGCGTTCTCCCCCTTGAAATCCACCACGACGCAACTTTCTTCGCACGTCAGAAGAAATGGGATGATGCACGACACACCCTTGCCGACGCCCGTTGGTGCCACGACCATCGTGTGAACGGCTTGCGGCAGCCGGACCAGGCGGCCCTGTTTACGCTTTCGGCGCTTCAAATGGTCGAAGAATGCACGACAAGCGTCTCTGGCGCCGAGTCGTGTATGGAGCAGTGCTTTAATGGCCTGGCCGAGCGGCGTGCCCTCGCTGGGGATGCGGCCCAGGATCAGACCCTTCCCGGCGTTCAGCATTCCGGCTCTCTCCAACTCGCGGTTGCTCGCCCATGCCGCCGTACCCATCGCCGAGAAGATGCGGCGGACCTTCCGGCGGGCGAGGACGGCCATCACGCTGGCGGTGACAATGATCCCTACCAGCCCCTGGCTCTCTGGGAAAAACTCCCGGATGGCCAGGATGGTGGCCAGCACGGCGCAGTAGGCAAAGAGCGCTACTGCCAGCGTCAGCATCAATCTTGAGAGTAGATACATCTCAGATGCCTCCATTTCCGCCGCTGCCGGCGTGTCGGGTCAACGCATCCTGGGCGGCCTTCAGCTCGGCGGACTTCAGGGCGTGATTTTTCTTCTTGGCGAGAAAGGTTTTCCACTGCTCCAGGCCGCGGTGTTTTTGCCCTGCCAGGTCTTTGAGCAGGACGCGCAGGGCGTTCTCGACGTTGGCCAGCACCTGGGCGTCCGCGTCGCCGCTGCTCCAGGTGCAGGCGATACGTACCCCGCTTTCCTCGGCACTGAACCCGGCCGTGCCGCCTGTGGTCGGACCGTTGCCGGTCTTGTAGCTGCGGACGGAGGCTTTCACTTCGGCTTTGGTTTTGAGCGGGTTGGGATACTGTTTGGCGATGGCGAGTTGGGCGTCGCCGGGCAGGGTGAGCAGTTCTTCGGCAATGTCGGGTGGCAGCGTGCCGGCACGAAACCGCTCCTTGAGGGCGGGGCAGAGACGCTGGGCGTCCTTGATGGCTCGCGTCACGGTGGAGACGCTCGCGCCGAGCGTTTGCGCCAGAGCCGATGCGGTACCTCCCACCAGCGTAAGATGGTTGTCATAGGCAAAGCCTTTCTCCAGCCGCGTGAGTTGCTTTTGCAACTCATTATCCAGCAGCCGTAACCGGCTCCACTTGACCTTGTCGGGTGGCTCTTTGAGGACGCGGACGCGCATGGTTTTTTTGCCAAGACGCTGGAGGGCGCGCCAGCGTCTTTCGCCGGCGACGAGCGTGTAGCGTCCCGTTTCGGGGTCGCGGTACACGATCCCCGCGTTCTGCTGACCGTCGGCGGCCAGGGAGTCGGCGAGCGCCTGGATTTCGTCTTCGTTGAAGTATTGGCGCGGCTGGTCGGGATCGGGGTCGATCTCCGCGATGGGTATGTCCCGTTCCTCGCCATCGCCGAGTTCGTCCGGGGATGGCGCGACGGGAATGGCTTGCGGGACGACATGGCCGTTGGTCTGGGCCGTTGTTGGCGTGGTCATGGCTCCATTCTCCTTGGGGCGAAACATTACCGGACTAAGTCAGTCGGTAAACTGACATAGCGACGGCAGTGGAAGACGACCTCAGCGTGCCTGAGTTGTCCATGATGGAATACACCCGAACCATCCGAGGTCGGACTCGCTTACGGGTCTGCCGCGCAGTAAACTGACGGCATCTCACATAAGAGACCAATGTAAATGCTGCTTTCCGCGACTACACGACCCTGTTGGCGTTGACTTGGCGTTGACTTGGCGTTGACTTGGCGGCGAGGAACCCAAACATGGTGCGTCAACCCGAGCGAAAACGCCCAAGCTACGAACCGAACAAGGATTACGCCAAGCGCCTGCGCGAACGATCTGGGAGGAGCAAAGAGGATTTCGCTCATGACTGCAACTGTGGCGAGAGTACCTGGCGCAAAATGGAGGCGGGTCAGCCAGTCGATGCGGATTCGCTCAAGGCGATTGCCGCGAAGCTAGGACTTCATTGGCACGACTTGCTGTCGGAGGCCGAGAGAAAGCGTCTTGGCATAGGGGAACCGAGTGCAAGCCCATTCACATACCCTGCCGTACCGACCAACCCAGCGTCCGCAAGCTCGGCGTCACTGCTCGCCTCCCGACTTTTCCAACTGCCCGCGGTCTTGTCCGACTTCACTGGCCGGGAAGAATTAATTCGGGAAGTGGCCCGCCGACTCGGAGAGAAGGTCGGGAGTGCCGCCCTACCCGCCCTTCGTGGGATGGGCGGAGTTGGCAAGACGAGCCTTGCCATCCGAATCGCCCACGAAGTCAAGTCATGGTTTCCGGACGCCCAGCTTTACCTGGAGTTGCGTGGTACTGCCGACGGGGTGAAGGAATGCACGCTGACGCCAGCGGAGGCCATGTGCCGGATCATCCGCGCCTTTCACCCAGAGGCCATCAAGCTGCCCGACGACGAGAAAGAACTGGCGGGCGTCTACCGCAGCGTACTGGCGGGCAAGCGGGCGTTGATCGTACTCGACAACGCCGGGTCCGAGGCCCAGCTGCGACCGCTGCTCACTGTTCCCCCGCCTGTCGGGTTTCTGATTACTAGCCGCCACGTCCAGGCACTCGACAACGTGGCCCCCATTCTGCTTGATGGTCTGCCGCCAGAGGAGGCGCTTTCTCTGCTTCGCCGCATTATGGGAGCGAGAGGCACACGACACGAATTGTTAACACTCGTCGAGTTGTGCTGTAGGCTCCCTCTGGCGCTGCGGGTGGCAGGGGACTTTCTCCGCCTCAAACCGGACTGGCCGGTGAGTCAGTACATCAAGGCCCTGGAGGTAGAGGGCGAACGCCTCCGATGGCTAAAGGTCGGAAGTGATCCCGAGAAGGATGTCGAGGTTGTCCTCAAGCTGAGCGCTGCACAACTCGTCCGGGATTCGCTGGAGCGAGGAACCCGTTGGCACCTCTTGCACATTTTTCAGGGTGATTTCCCCCTCGCAGCCGCGGCTGCGGCCTGGAACGCTGACGAGGATGATCTCGGCGTCCTCAATGATTTGTCGGATATGGAAAACCGAAGCCTCATCACCTTTGACCCCAACACCCGGCGCTACCGCCTTCACGATCTGATGAGGCTCATTGCGGAGGGTTTGTTCGGATGACAGAACGATTACCGGAAGAGTTCCAGTACGGTGGCCCAAATCCCACAACGCGTGATTTGGCCAAGCTGAAAGCTGACGCAAGGACCAGCCTCGCACTATTCTATTTTAAGGTTCTCGCGTACGCTAACGACTCAGTTGGTGAAGGCTACGACGGTATTCGGCACGGGTTGGCCACGTTCGACGAAGAAGCCCACAACATCCGGGCCAGCTGGATGTGGGCCAGGGAGCATTCTTCGATAGCGGCGTGGGCTGCGGAGTTTTGCCGCTCCTGCACGCTTGCCATTGCCTACATCGCGGAACGGCGCCTCCCACCTCGCGAATGGCTCCTTTGGCTCGAAGCGACCGTGACTGCGTGCCGACAATCGGGGGACAGACGGGGGGAAGCCAGTGCCCTGGGCCGCATGGGCAACGCCTACTTCGCCCTCGGTGACTTTCACCAGGCCGTCCACCACCAACAACAACACCTGGCGATCGCTCGGGAGACCGGGGACCGAGACGGGGAGGGAATGGCTCTCGGCAATCTCGGCAATGCTCACTATGCCTTCGGGGATGCCCATAAGGCGATCGAGTTCCACATGGAGTCGTTGGCGATAGCTCGGGAGAGCCAAAATCGCCGAGAGGAAGGAGTCACTCTTGGGAACCTGGGATTATGCTATTTTTTCCTCGGGGACGCCCGTAAGGCGATCGAGTTTCAGCAGCAGTCGTTGGCCATTGCGTGCGCGATCGGCGACCGCTTCGGAGAGGGAGGTTGCCTCACAAACCTTGCCAACGCCCACCATGCTCTCGGGGATTTTCGCAAAGCCATAGACCTCCACCAAGAACACCTGCTGATCGCCCGCGAGATCGGGGACCGCCAGCGCGAGGCGATCGCCTATGGAGACATGGGGTTAGCCCACTTAGCGCTCGGCGAGTTTCGCAAGGCGACCGAAAACCACCGGCAACACCTGGCGATTGCTCGCGAGATCGGGAACCGGAGTGGACAAGCGAACGCTCTAACCAACCTGGGCAATGTTTATTACTCTCTCGGTGACGCTCGTAAGGCTGCCGAACTCCACGAGCAGGCGTTTGTCATAGTCCGGGAAATCGGGGACCGTAGGGGGGAAGCGAGCATCCTCAACGACCTGGGGTTAGCTCACTTTGCGTTGGGCGACGCACAAAAGGCACTTCGTTGCCATGAGCAATCGTTGGTTATAGCCAAACAGGTCGGGTTGCGCCGGGTGGAGGCGCTGGCCCTGGGCAACCTAGGCTTAGACCACCGCGTCTTGGGTGATGATTGCCGGGCGGTTGACTTATTCCAGCAGTATCTTGCGTTAGCCAGGGAGATTGGAGACCCGTTGGGGGTGGGCATCGCTTCGTTCAATATGGCCGAAAACTTCATGCAACTCGGCCGCGGTGACGAGGCTTTGGGACACGCCGAATACGCCCTCACGATCTTCGAGTCCTTGGCGTCCCCCCACGCCCAACAGGTTCGCCAAACTCTCTCCGAATGGCGAAGTCGATCCTGAAATTCGGCTGAGCAACTCTACTTAACGCGAGCGCGCCGGAATAGCCCCATTCCAGCCCCGCTGGCGAGTGGTTGTGCAAATCGAGACGTGGATTGAGCAAGGAGACTTCACCATCTTCCTCCACGTCCACGGCGCAGCCATGCTCCGTTCGTCTTCCGTGGTAAATTTTCATGCAGCCAACGCTTGGCGATTGAGGAGTGCGTGGAGCGATAGCACAGGGGCAGGTGATTGTCCAGCGTGGCACTCGTCCTCGGCGTCAGACCGAGCGGCCGCGTTGTTCCTCGGCCTCCTCCCGCTGAACGGCCTCGGCCCAGGCCAGCAGCGGATGGTCGGCGGCCCATTTCTTGTCCTCGCGTTCGGTCTTCTTGCGCTGGCGGCTGGCGCGCAGCGCCACCAACTGCTCCGCTGACTTGGGCTGATAGCGTTCGTAAGGTGCCCAGCACAGGCTATAGCGGTAGTAGTGGCAAAACGTACCGCTCTGCTCGAAGCCCTTGCTGGAATGTGGCTCCCATAACATCGGCCCGAAGCCAGCTTGATAGCTTTCGCACTCCGTCACTTTCCCGTCCTCGGAAACGGTGAAATGGCGTTGCTTGCCAGCGATATTCTTGACGGTGTACACCGTCGCCGCCGCCTTGGATCGTTCGGGGGTATAGCGCACACGCTCCTCTTCGTCAATTTCGACGAGACAGTGTCGGTGGCTGGGCCGCCATCCGGGGCCGAATGCCTCCTCGGCCCAGGCCAGCACCCGGTCGTATTCCTCGGCCTGCCGCTGGGCAATCTCCTGGCGGATGCGGACATTTTCCCGGTCGCGTTCGGTGGGCTGTCTGGCGTCGGTCACTGGTCCTCGCGTTGTTCATGAATATGAAGATGGGCCGGAGAAGAGGTTAGCATGGATTTGATTGCTGGAGTGTCAAGTTTTTATGACAACCACCATCTTTAATAGGCATTTTTAGTCCCACAAGCCCTCCGGAGCGGTGCGTGGGGTCTCCGCTTCGGCGATCACCCGTGCGGTCTGTTCGCCGGGGGCAGGGCGTCTTTTCGCCAGGGATGATTGTCGAAATCATCGACCAAGCGCAGTTCGGCAGCGGCGGGTTGAGACCGGGATCGGCGGAGCGGGCAAGGAAAGGGACTTGGACTTCGAGGGCCGACGGCGATGAATGAACACGGCGGCAGGGATACTAACCATCCGGTCATCCGAACATGTCTTCCACTTTTTTCTCGCGGTCGTCGAGGGTGCGTTTTTTGCTTTCGTTTTCCCAGTATTCGAGCAGGGTGGCGGGGTCGATTTTCCGGCTGCCCAGGCCCATCCCCATCAGCATGGCCAGGGCATTGTACATGGTGCGCCCGAACAGCAGTACGTAGCCGACGCTTGCAGCACTGACCGAGGCAACTCCGGGAACAATGACATGTTTCATTATTTTCCGGGTTTCCCTGGTGACTTCGTTTACCGATTCCGTGACTTCGCTGACCGATTCTTCTTCCGGCGCGTCGAGCGAATCCATTTTATTCAACTGGTCATCGAGATATTTGAAACTCGGCGGTGCGGCGATGGCGGGATTGCCGGATTCCGGCAATCCGGCGGCGTCTCCAGCGATTGTCCCGCCTACAGTGTCTGCCGGAGGAATGTGCGTAGCCACGACGTATCCCGACGGAGCGGGTATTGCGCCATTGACGCCAGGCGATGTTGGAGAAGGTGACGAATCCGTTGGCGCGGGTGCTAGGGCAGGAGCGGGTGCAGCCGCTGGCGCAGGTGCGGGTGCAGGTGCGGGCGCTGGTGCGGATGCAGGAGCGGGCGCTGGCGCAGGTGCGGGAGCGGGCGCTGGCGCAGGTGCAGCCGCAGGCGCAGGTGCAGGTGCGGCCGCAGGCGCGGGTGCTGGCGCAGGGGCTGGCGCGGGAGCGGGCGCAGGAGTGGGCGGATTAGTGATACTTGGCGGCAGGGTGGGTGCCGAGTCGGTAATAGTGGCGGTGGTAGCGGCGGTGGTATTGCTCAATGTGTAATTGCCGGCGTCGGCGCCGCTGATCGCAATGCCTGACACGTTGACCGTCTTGCTGTTGCCGGCATTGGCATCCGGTGAAAAGGCGGCGGCGGTATAGCTGTCGGTGACATTATCGCCTGAGAGGCGATTATCGGAGAGCGTGACTGTAGCGCTTGTGGAGCCGTCATAGGTTTTATTGATGCCGGTGGCAGAGACGGTGAGCGCTGCCTTGTTCACCGTCAGCGTGCCGGAGTTATAGGTGATGGCGTAGTTGGCGGCGTTGAAGGTGCCGCCGCTGGCGTTGCTGGGAGTGATGGTCCAGCTGCCGGCGTTCCAGTTGCCGGAGGTGCTGCTGGTGGCGTTGGTGGCATAGCTTACCACGCCGACGGTCTCGCCATTTTGCAGGCCGGTGGCGGTGAAGCCGTTGTAGCTATTGCCGTCGCCGTAGGTCATGGTCTTGCCGTTAGCGGCGATGGTCAGGGAGGCGGGGTTGACTGTCAGGCCGTTGGTAAGCGATCCGTCGCTGAAGCCGTAGCCCAACGAGGAGGCCAGGGTGTTGCCGCTTACCGTAATCGTGTAATGGCCGGCATTATTGCCCTGCGTGTACGGCGTGCTG
>DATNCY010000097.1:0-16282 GCA_035553375.1 Gemmataceae bacterium | reverse complement strand
TCGAACGCTATGCCGTATCGCGCTATCTCGTCGCGCTCGGTGGTCCGCTGAAGACGAAGAACCGCCAGCCCGGTCGCAAGGAGTTGGCCGGCAGTTTGCAACGCGGTGAACGTCTCTTCAACCGCATCGGCTGCGCCGCCTGCCACGGTTCACCAACGCGCGAAAAAGCGAAACCGAAGGAGGAACACGCTCGCTCATTCGTGTTCCTGTCGCCGCCGCGCGTCTATCCGCTGAACGATCTGGGTAGCAAGACCACGCCGGAACGACTCGCGGAGTATCTGGTGAATCCGCTGGCGATTGATCCCAGCGGCCGCATGCCGAACATGCTGCTGCAAAACAAGGAGGCTGAGGATCTCGCACGCTTCCTGTGCCAGGCGAAGAATGAGAACATTCGCGATGATCTGCCGCCGGCGCCGGCCAGCAAGGAGATGTTTGCCGCCTTCCGTCGCGTGGACAATCGCGACGATGAGTTGGCCGCGTTCAAGCGCCTGCCGGCCGAGAAGCAATGGCGGGATCTCGGCGAGCGGCTCGTCATCGACAAGGGCTGCAACAATTGTCACACCATCGCGCCCGACGGCAAACCGTTCGCCTCCACCCAAGCAAACGCATCTCTGGAAGACTTGTGGAATGAGGACAAACAAGAGTCAGGTTGTCTTAGTGGCAAGCGAGGCAAAGCACCCCACTTCAGCTTCAGCACGAACGACCGTGCCGCGCTCAAGGCGTTTCTGCGTGAGGGATTGACCGGAGCGGGATCGACCGCGCCGGCGTATGCCGCCCGTGCGGACATCGAGCGTTTCAACTGTCTGGCTTGCCACAGCCGTGACGGTGACGGTGGTTTGTCTGCGGCGATGCTCGAACGATTGCGGCGTGAGGAAAACGCGGAGAATATCGAGGCCGTCCGTCCGCCGTCCTTGACCGGCATCGGCCACAAGCTGCGTACTCCGTGGCTGCGTCAAGTATTGCTGCGCGGTGGCCGGGCGCGGCCGTGGATGAGCCTGCGCATGCCGCAGTTTGGCGAACACAACATCGGCCGATTGCCCGAAGCGCTGGCCTCGCTTGAAGGGACCGAGGCAGACGACACGATCCACAAGATCACGCGGACGGCGGCCAAGATCGAGGCGGGGCGCTATCTCGTCGGCAAAAATGCCTTCAGTTGCATCTCATGTCACGACTTGGCCGGCATCGCCAACACAGGCACACGCGGCCCCGATCTGGCGCTGATGAATCAGCGCGTTCGCTACGATTGGTATCGCCGTTGGCTGGAACAGCCGCAGCGCATGCAGCCGGGAACGCGCATGCCGACCGTGTTCGCGGAGGGAAAATCGCTGCTCGACAAGGTACTCGACGGCAAGGCGGACACGCAGGCCGACGCTATGTGGGCGTACCTATCGCTTGGTCCATCCCTGCCGCTGCCCGCAGGCGTGAAACCGCCGAAAAAAAGATGATCCGGTGGTCTTTCATCCGCCTCTACCCGCCCCCGGTAGCCATTCGGCCCGAAACTTCCCCTCCGCGCGCGACCCGTCCGCCAATTTCACCTCATAGGTGCCCTCGACGGGCGTTCCTTTTCGCACCTCCCCGAACGTCACCACCGCCCAGGCGATCGGTTGGCTCGTCCCATCACCGGCGATCCATTGGCCAATTCCCTTGCGGGATTCCTTGCCATCCAACTTCACTCGCTGCTTCGACAACGCCGAAAGGTGTTGATAGATTTGCAATGACAGACGCGGAACCTTTAGCTCACGGTCCTTCAAAGGATTCTCGGCGAGCATCAACTCCGTCGCGGCCCCATCCCACGGAGCGCTGGTTTCTTGAATAAGCCCATGCGGAAAGCGATTCGTCGCCGGCGGCCCGCAACCCGTAATGAGTAGCACGGCAAAGGCCACAACAGGAAATAGCTTCGCCAAGGGAATCCTCCATTTCAACGAGAGCAAAGGGTGTCTGCGGAGACCGTGAGCAGTTTATGTTCCCTGATAGACCCACCAACGAAACAAAAGCCATCCTCGGAAAAGGAGGAGGAAAAGACAGACAACCAAGCTTATCCAGCGGATGCGTCCTTCCGCGAATACCACCGTGGCGTTGAAGGCGATGAAGGCCAGAAAGCCTTGCACCGTCCATTCGATGACGCGCGGACGCGCCTCGTAATTTTCCAGGCCGCGCCACCACCAGGCGACATCGGCCAACCACACGAGGCCGAACGCATAATTGACGTAAAGACCAGCACCGCTGTCCCAGCCAACCACGGCCGCCGTTCCTCGCGCGGTGGCCGCGTAGGCGTTGGCGTGGCTCCAGTGGTGATAAAACGCAAACGCGCACACCACATGCAGCAGAAATGCCAGACAGCCACCAGTCCAGGCCAGTCGCGCCCCGGCACGCCAGGAGCGACGGCCACCCGCGCTCCAACGCAGCACCAGACCAAGGACGTACAGCGCCAGAGCCAGGCGGACGGTCCAGCGGGTCAGCAGTTCCCCCGTATCCATCGGTGAACATTACCCGCCGCAGTAGTTACTTGTTTCTCTTGATCTTCTTCAGCGCGGCATTGGCGGCTTGTTTGAGGCCGCGCGGTGCCTTCGCTTTCTTGCCGGTCAGCGATTCCAGCGTGTCGATGGTTTCCTTATCGCCGGCTTTGGCGAGGTAGCCGAGGGCGGTGGCCGCATCGACGCGCAAATCCTCCGGTGCCATCTTCTTCTTGCCCTTGCCGGTGTTCTCCTTGAGCAGGTCCGTCAGCACGGGCACGGCCGAGCGAGCATCGGCGCCCAGACCACTCAGCGAATCGATGGCTTGCCGGCGAATCGTTGTATCTTTGCTGTCGTCCTTGAGAATACCAATCAGCGTTTCGACACCGGAAGATCCCATTTTGCCCAAGGCTCGCGCGGCGGCGGAGCGAACTTCCTTGCGGGAATCATTGAGAGCCGCCGTCAGCGCCGGCACAGCCGATTGGGCGTCCGGGCCAATGTCGCCCAGCGCCTGAGCCGAAAAGCGACGGACGAACAAATCTTTGTCCTTCAGCGCCTGCGTGAGTGCCGGCACGGCCGCCTTGGACTCGGCGCCGCCTTCGCCCAGTGCCTTGGCCGCCGCGCGGCGAGCGTCGTTGTCGCCGGTCTTGAGTTGCTTGATGAGGTCGCCCACCTCGGCGCCCTGAGCCATCGTCGCGCACAAGACGATTCCGACAAGTCCCAGAAAGCGTTTCATGGCTGAACTTCTCCCTGCACCCGATGACGTGACTTGATGTGTTCCCAAGAAGAGTATGCACGACTCACCCCGCACGGGCAAACCGGCCCGCATCTGAGACGCGGCTGCGAGCCGAATGGTTCCGGCGTAGATCAGGCTTTCCAGCCCGACGCCGGGAAGCGAATCAGCGTGAGGAGCGCCACCAGCAGAGGCGTCGATACCACGGCGCGGCGACGGCTTCGGACGGAGCGGAGCGGGCCGGCTCTTCCTTCTCCGTCTGCGGCCGCTTGCGCGATGGGCGCGGCGGAAGCGGAATGTCCTTGAATTCGGGATAGAACGAGAGAGGGTGATAATTCTTGCCTTCGGCGCGGCGAGCCTCGATCCGGGGGGACAATCGGCCGCGGCGCAGTCGCACGACAATTTGCTCGGTCGTCGCCTGCGTCCGGCAGAGTTTGCCGGCCGGATTGTGATAGCGCAGTACCCACACGCCGTCAGGCGCAGGCGCGGGCGTGGCCGGCGGAAGGATGGGCGTCTCCGGGTCCAGGCGAGTCGGTTCCGCCGATGAGGCCAGGCACTGCTGTACCCACGGATCTTGCAGCGCCTGATTGGGGTCGGCGAACGTCGGCACGGGAGCGGCCAAGCGCGAGCGTTCCAGATCGACAATCAACTCGCTGGCCGTCTGGTAACGATTGCGCGGCTCGCGGGCCAGCATGCGAGCGAGAATGTGATTAAGCGCGGGCGGCACGGCCGGGTTGAGCTTGCTGGCCGGGGTGAAATCGCCCCGGTTCTTCTTCTCGACGACCTCCAGATGATTGTCGCCGGGAAAGGGCACGACGCCGGTGACCAGATGATAGAGAGTCGAACCCAGAGCATAGATGTCGCTACGGCCGTCGGCGCGCTTGGCATCAATGGCCTGTTCGTAGGGCATGTAATAGGTGGTGCCGAAGCCCTGGCGAGCGGCGGTCAAATGACTGGCCTCGTCGGTGCGGCGAGCCAGGCCCAGATCGACCAGTTTCGAGACGCCGGAGCGCGTAATGAGGATGTTGTCCGGCTTGATGTCGCGGTGAACGATGTTGCGTGAGTGCGCGTGTTCCAGGGCGCGGGCTACATCCAGCGCGATGTGAACCGCATCGCCCAGGGCCAATCGCCCTTGCTTGTCGAGAAGTGCCTGTGCCGTCTGGCCATCGACGAATTCGAGGACGAGGTAATGTTTAGCGGTGGCCTGATCCTGTCCGACGTTGAGGGTGCGGACGATGTTGGGATGGTTGAGCAGGGCGCCGCTCTTGGCTTCGCGATAGAAGCGATCGACGTAGCCCTGATTACTGGCGAGATGCTCGCCGAGTACCTTGATGGCGACTTGCTGATCCTTCCCCTCGTGATAGCCGAGGTAGACGGCTCCCATACCGCCTTCGCCGAGAGGGCGGAGGATGCGATACTCGCCGAGGGTGCGCACCTCATGCAGCAAATCGCCCGGTAGAGCGAGTTGCGGCTGTGTGGGATCGAGGTTGGTCTTCTCCATGGTGTCCATCGGCGCATGGTCTCCCTGGGCCCGGGATGCGTCGGTCAAGCCCGGGGGTGAGGGCGATCGTTGAAGAGGAGAAGTTTTCCGCACCATGAATATTGTAATCTACTCGGGCACGCGGCTAACTGCAATGAAGAAAAACGCGGAGAGGCCGTTAACTCGGGATGGCCCGCCAGGAAATTCGCGGGCGCGCCCTTGCAACCGACTGCCTCGATTGAAATAATAATCCCCTCACTATGAAGACTTGCGCCCAATCTCCGGTTTGGGCGAGAATTGAAGCGAGACGCGAACATGGCTGAGTCCCTGGTAATCGTAACAGAGAAGCGCGACACTCGTGGTACGCGCACGGCCCGACGGCTGCGCGCCGAGGGGCGTGTGCCCGGCGTGGTGTACGGACATAAGGAAGAAACCGTGTCCGTGTCCGTCGCGGCAGACCTGCTGTTGTCGGCGGTTCGTCACGGCGCGCGGGTCGTCGATCTACAATCCGGCGGTGCCTTGCAGAAGGCGCAGATTGCCGAGTTGCAATGGGATCATCTGGGCCAAGAGGTGTTGCACGTCGATTTCCGCCGCGTGGCGGCCGATGAACGCATCCACGTCACGGTTCCCATTGAGGTGCGCGGCATTGCCCCCGGCGTGACGGCCGGCGGCGTTCTCGATCAGCCGATTCACACGCTGTCCGTCGAGTGCGCCGCTGACAGCGTGCCTGAAACGATTCGCGTCAACATCAATGAGCTACAACTCGGCGGCGCGATTCATGTGCATGAACTGCATCTGCCGCCCAACGTGACGGCTCTGGCCGATGCCGATGCCATCGTCGTCCATGTGACGTTGCCGCAAGCCGAACCGGAAGCCGGCGCGGTGCCGGGCGTCGAGCAGGCTGAACCCGAAATCATCGGTCGCAAGGCTGCCGCTGAGGAAGGCGAGGAGGAGAAATAGTGTTCAGTGTTCAGTGTTCAGTGTTCAGTAGGTTCTTGCCTGAACACTGAACACTGAACACTGAACACTGAACACTATGAAGGTCGTGGTTGGTTTGGGCAATCCCGGCAAGCGCTACGACGGGACACGGCACAATGTCGGGTTCGCCGTCATCGACAGTCTGGCAGCGGGCACGCGAGCCGGGCGGTTTCAGTCGCGCTTTCAGGCCCAGGTGTGCGAACTGGCTGAGGACACAGGTAAGATTCTACTGGTCAAGCCTGAGACATTCATGAACCTCAGCGGGCGTTGCGTCCGCGAAGTCATGGATTTTTATCATCTGCCGGTCAGCGACCTGTTGGTGGTGTGCGATGACATCAACCTGCCGCTGGGCAAACTGCGAGTCCGCAACAAGGGGACGCATGGCGGCCACAATGGACTGCGGGATATTCAGAATCATCTGAGTACGACGGAATACGCTCGCTTGCGGGTGGGAGTTGATGCTCCCCGTGAAGAGGCTATCGGTCATGTGCTTGGTCGTTTCAGTCCCAGTGAGCGCGTGGTGATGGACGATGCCATCCTGCTTGCTGCTCAAGCAGTGCTTGTTTGGGCTAATCAGGGTGTCGAGACGTGCATGAACCTGTATAACGGTCCCAAGAGCCAGAAGCAGGATTGACTAATAACATGGCGAGCGGGGTCGCGTAAGCGCCCCGAGAACAGAAAGCACTCGGGGCGCTTACGCGACCCCGCTCGCCGAGTGGAGTGAGTAACGAATGCCAGCCAATGTTTATGAGTGCATGTTTCTGCTGGACACCAACAAGGTTGCCGGCGATGTTCCCGCCGCCGCGCAGCAATTGCACGCCATCCTGGAGCGCAATCAGGCCGAAGTACTCGCCAGTCGGCCGTGGGACGAACGCCGATTGGCCTATTCCATCGGCAACCACAAGAAGGGGTTGTATTACTTGACCTACTTCCGCACCGAGGGCAAGAACGTCGCCACCATCGAACACGACTACGCCCTCAACGAAACCATCCTGCGAGCGCTCATCCTCAAGGTCGATCCCAAGCATGTGGACATCATGCTGCAACTGGCGCGCGACGAACACGCCGTTGCCTTGCAGACCGTCACCGAGCCGCCTCCCGACGAGGACGGCATGGGCGGCGACGAACACGGCGATCGCGGACACCGCCGCGGCCCGCGCCGCAATGAAGACAAGGGCGAGTAATTATCAGCCTGCGGAGCAAGCAAGGGACAATCGTTCCCTTACTCGCGCTGTGGGCTGGCGAAGATGAGCATGCTTTGGGGTTTGCAAGCCCCCCAAGGGAGGAAAGTCGGCACGAATCCGGCTGCCAAGCTTGCACTCGCTTACCAAACGGATGTATAGTACCCGTTGGTGTCAGAGTGTATGTGCGGTGATTCGATTCTGTGCAGGAGATTGCCCTCATGGCGAACCTCAACAAAGTGATGCTCATTGGCCGGTTGACGCGCGATCCGGAAGTGCGGACTTTCAGCAATGGCGGCAAAGTCGCCAAGATCGGTTTTGCCGTCAACAACCGCAAGAAGAACCAGCAGACGGGGCAGTGGGAGGACGATCCGGTCTTCATCGATGTGGATGCGTTCAATCGGGAGACGGGGCGCAAGTTGGCCGATCTGGTGGAACAATATCTGCGGAAGGGCCACCAGGCTTACATCGAAGGGAACTTGGTTCTGGATCAATGGACCGATAAGGATGGTCAAAAGCGCTCCAAGCTCAAGGTTGTATTGCAAGATGTGCAGTTCCTTGAACCCAAGGCGGATGGCGCATCCAGTGATAGAGGCGAGATGGGCGCTCGGACGCCGCGTGCCAACTCGTCGCCACCGCGTCGGGCGGAACCAAATTACTCCAGCGGTGGCGGCCACGGTGGATACGACGAACCCGAGCCAGACTCGGGGCGCGGCAATCAAGAGGACGACATCCCGTTCTGAGTCGGACGGGAGCAGCTAGACAGGTAGGTAACTCATGGTCAGGCAGCGCAATCAGATGCTTCGGGGCACCCACGGCGGCATGCAATTGGTGCTGACCGAGGATGTCACCCATCTCGGCAAACAGGGCGACGTGGTCGAGGTCAAGCCGGGCTACGGGCGGAATTATCTTCTGCCGCGCGGCATGGCCACCATTCCGACACCGCACAATCTGCGTTTGCTCGATCGCTACAAGATCCGCGTCCGCCAGGCGCGTGAAGCACGCATCGCTGACCTGAAGGCGCTGGCCGAACAGATTGCCAAGATGGCCGGTATCACTATCGAGGCCAATGCCAACGACGAAGGCCATCTCTACGGCTCCGTCGCCTCTCCCGAAATTTCCCGCGGCCTCAAGGCCAAGGGAATGCTCATCGAGCAGGATATGGTCCGCCTCGAAGGGCCGATCAAGGAGACGGGCCTGTATGCCATCAAACTGAACCTGGGTTACGAGATCGAGACCGAGGTCAAGGTCGCGGTCATCAAGTCGCAGAAATAACTTTTGCCAGCCCGCAGCGCCAGCAAGGGAAGGAGAAACCCTTGCTGGCGCTGCGGGCTGGCGGGTTAGTGGCGCGAACCACAGGGAGGTGGGTGCCATGTCGCCGGAAGCCAACGGGCCGGAACGCCTACCGCCTCAAAATCTGGATGCGGAGCGTTCTGTCCTCGGCAGCATGTTACGCGACAACGACGCCATCAGCGCCGTTGTGCAAATCGTCACGGCCCAAAGTTTCTACGCCGACGGCCATCGCAAAATCTTCCAGGCCATCGCCGACCTCTACGACAAGGGCGGCCAACCCGTCGATCTGGTCATCCTCGCCGAAGAACTGATGAAACGCGGCCAAATCGAGGACATTGGCCGCGCCGCCTACCTCGCCGAATTGTGGGACGCCGCCCCGACGGCGGCCAATGCCGAGTATTATGCACGCATTGTCCGCGACAAGGCCATCGTTCGCACCCTCATCCACGCCAGCACCGAAATCCTCCGCGACGCCTACGAGCAAAGCCAACCCGCCGAGGAACTGCTCGAAGGAGCCGAACGCAAAATCCTCGATGTCGCCCAAATGGGCATCTCCGGCCAGACGACGACGCTCGAACAGGCTATTACGGAGACATACCGCCGTATCGACGATCGCGCCAGCGGCAAACAGAAATCCGGCGGTCTCTCGACCGGCTTCGCCGATTTGAACGAACTGACGGCCGGCTTGCACGACGGCGAACTCGTCATCATCGCGGCGCGGCCGTCGGTCGGGAAATGTCTGGTGCATGACAGCGAGATCGTTCTTGAGGACGGCTCGGTCAAAACCATTGCAGAGATTTATAGTCGCCAACAGGCTGGCTTGCTCACTCTCGGCGACGACTGGCAGTTCCATCGAACGGAACCGAGCGCCTACGTCGATGACGGTCTGAAGCCGGTGTTCCGGGTGGAAACGCGGCTGGGCCGCACCGTTGAGACGACGCAATCGCATCCCTTTCTCACCTTGTCCGGTTGGCGTCCGCTGAGCGAATTGAAACCCGGCGA
Organism: Gemmataceae bacterium; assembly: GCA_035553375.1. Taxonomy (GTDB): domain Bacteria; phylum Planctomycetota; class Planctomycetia; order Gemmatales; family Gemmataceae; genus JAJPHU01. The sequence continues at coordinate 7,162 of DATNCY010000097.1, read as the reverse complement.
TCACATCGCCGTGCCGCGACAAATCCCCGTCTTCGGCCGTGAAACATTGCGCGAATGTGAGACCAAGATTCTCGCTTATCTTATCGGCGATGGTTGTTTGACCGATATTACGCCGGAGTTCACCAACAGCAACCCTCGCCTGCTCGCCGAGTTCACGGCGGCCGTCGAGGAGTTTGGCGGCCTGAAGACACGCGAGGAGTCGAACGGCGATCGCACGCCCACGCTGCACGTCGCCAGCGATCCGGCCTTCATCGCCGAGCATCGGTGCGCGTTTGGGCGCCATCTCCGCGCCACCCTTCAGGCTCGTCGCCGCTCGGTGATACAACTCGCTGCCGAATTAGGCGTCAGCACTTCGTTAATCTATCTGTGGTGGAAAGGTGTCTGTGTACCGGATGCGGACACATTCAATCGCTTGTGTTCCCTGCTGGACGTTTCTGCCGAGACCTTGGTTCCCCAAACATTAGCGGCGATTCGCAAGAGCGAGAAGAATCAGCTGACCTTATGGTTGCAAACCCTCGGCTTATGGGGAAAGGGCGCACACGGGAAGTTCATTCCCGAGGTCGTTTTTCGCCTCACCAAGCCTCAGTTGGCTTTGTTTCTCAATCGTCTGTTCGCCACGGACGGCTGGGCGGCCGCGGCGGACGATGGCCAAAAACAGTTGGGTTATGCGTCGGTCAGCGAACGGCTGTCCCGGCAGATTCAGCATTTGCTCTTGCGTTTCGGGATTATCTCCACTTTGCGACGACGCCTCATCAAGTACCGCGCAACCCGACGAGAAGCCTGGCAGTTGGAAATCACCGCCCAAGAAGCTATCTTGGCGTTCGCGGCGGAAATCGGCATCTTCGGCAAGGAAGAAGCCCTGGCTCGTGTCGTGCGAATCGTGCGGAGCAAATCGGCTAAAGTCAACCGCGACACCATCCCGGTACAAGTCTGGGAGAATTTGAATAAGTCGCGGAATGCGGAATCGTGGCGTTCGCTGGCGCAACGGGCCGGATTCGGCGAGGCAACGAACATCCATGTCGGCCGGCGTGGGCTTTCGCGCGGACGCCTTTTGCGGTTGGCCGTCGCTCTCGATGATGGCCCCCTCCAGCAACTCGCTGACAGCGCCGTGTACTGGGATGAGATCCGCTCCATCGCCCCGGCGGGAATAAAACAGGTCTACGATTTGACCATCCCTCAGACTCATAATTTCGTCGCCAACGACATCTGCGTTCACAATACGGCATTTTCACTCGGAATTGTCCGTAATATCATCGTCGAAGAAAAGGAGCCGGTTTTCTTCTGTAGTCTCGAACAATCGCGTATCGAGTTGGCCGAGCGTTTGCTGTGCGCCCAGGCGAAGGTGGACAGTCATCGACTGCGCAAGGGCACGCTCGGCTCCGATGACATGGATCGCCTCATCGACGCCGGCGGCGTACTGCGCAGCGGCAAACTATTCATCGATGATTCGCCGGTGCAGAGCATGCTGCGCATCGCCGCCAATGCACGGCGTTTGAAATTGCGACACGACATCAAGCTCATCGTGATCGATTACTTGCAGTTGATCGAACCGGACAACCGCCGCGATCCACGTCAAGAACAGGTGGCGCAGATCAGCCGTCGTCTCAAGGCGCTGGCCAAGGAACTGCAAATCCCCCTCATCGCGCTGGCGCAGGTCAATCGCTCCTCGGAGGATCGTCAGGACCATCGACCGCGATTAGCGGACCTTCGCGAAAGCGGCTGCCTCGCCGGTGACACTCTGGTGACACTGGCGGACACCGGCGCGCGAGTGCCGATCCGCGATTTGGCGGGCAAGTCCGGCTTCCCGGTTTGGGCACTCGATGAAGTGAGCATGAAACTCAAACCGGCAGAGGTTAGCCACGCCTTCGCCACCGGCCGCAAACCAGTGTTTCGCTTGACGACGCGACTGGGACGCACGATCCGAGCAACGGGTAATCACAAGTTTCGCACCTTCAAAGAATGGCGTCGGCTCGATGAATTGCATCCTGGCGACCGGATCGCCTTGCCGCGCATCATCCCCTGTGGCACCGAGGATTCTCTCTTGACTTCCCAAGCGGCCTTACTCGGCCATTTGCTTGGTGATGGTTGTACGTTGCCTCGTCATGCCATTCAGTACACGACCCGCGAAGATGATTTGGCGCACACGGTCGCGGGGCTGGCGCGCGAGGTGTTCGGTCAACGCATTCAGCCGCGTATCGAACGCGAACGACAATGGTTTCAGGTCTATCTCGCCGCCACGGAACACCTTACACACCGCAAGCGAAATCCGATCGCGGAATGGCTCGATGGCTTGGGCGCGTTTGGGTTCCGTGCCTGGGAAAAGCGCGTACCGGAGCGAATGTTCCGGCAACGAGCGGAGACGATCGCCGTGTTCCTGCGGCATTTGTGGGCGACGGATGGGTGCATCCGGCCCTCACAAGGAACGACGCGCTATCCAGCGCTTTATTACGCTTCCAGCAGCGAAAGGCTGGCATGTGATGTTCAAACCTTGCTATTGCGGTTGGGCATCAATGCGGTCTTGCGATGTCGCCCTCAAGGGACAAAAGGACGACCTCAGTATCATGTGATGGTTATGGGACAGGGGGACATCCTCACATTCAATGACTTGATTGGGGCCATTGGCGTTTACAAATCCACGTCTCTGGAACTCTGCCGTGCATCGGTTGCCACCCGCATCCCGAACACCAATCGGGACATCATTCCCCGCGAGTTTTGGAGGGAATATGTCGTTCCCGCCATGCGGCGGCAGAGGATGACGATGCGCCAATTCCAGCGTTCCATCGGCATGGCGTTCATGGGCACCGGACTCTACAAACAAAATGTCAGCCGGCGAAGATTGGAACGCATTGGCGCGGTGCTGAACGACGAAACGATGCTGCAAACGCTGGCAACGAGCGATATTTATTGGGATCAGATCCTTCACATCGAAGCTGATGGAGAGGATGAGGTCTATGACTTGACCGTACCGGGACCGAGCAACTTTGTTTGCGGATCTTTTATATCGCATAATTCAATCGAGCAAGATGCCGACACCGTCATGCTGCTACATCGTCCCGATCGCTACGAACCGGGCCAGCATGAAGGCATTGTCGAAGTGATTATCGGCAAGCAGCGCAACGGCCCGACGGGAGAAATCACGCTCGCTTACTTGAAGCAATACCTGCGCTACGAGGACTACGCACCCGGCACGCCCTTCGATAGCTAAAACCGTCCGCGCTCAACTCATCAGGAAAAACATCAGCGCCGTGGCCACGCCGTTGTTGAGGCCGTGAGCGATCATGGCGGGGATGAGAGAGTCACGCCATTCGCGCATCAACGTGAACGCCATCGCCAAGCCCATTAGCGCCGGCACAGCCAAAAAGCCTTGCGGATGGATCACCGCGAAGAGAAAACTTACCAGAAGCGCGCTGAACAGCACGCTTAGCGCCGGCCGCCAGCGGGAACTGACCTCACGCAAATAACGATACAGCACGCCGCGGAACATCGTCTCTTCCACAATCGGCGCAACGATACTGGCCACAAACAAAACCTCCAGCCAAACCCACCAGCCAGCCCGCGCCACCCAGAACACGATCGGATGAGCTGGCGCATCGCTCGGCCCATATTCATCCGGTCCCAGACCGAGATAATCGCGCAACTTCGTCAGTCCGAACATGATGAGGACACCGAGGAACAGCATCGGCAACGCCAGGGCGTAGCAACCCACGCCGAGAAACGGCTCCAACCACGGGCGGCGGCCCCTGTGCCAGCCAATGTCCTGACGCACTTGGCGCCAGGGAATGCCGCGCAGCACCGGCCAGCCCAGCGCGGTCAGACTGCCCAGCGCGGCTAGGCCGCTCAAGGCAATGGTTCCCTGCCGCAGCGCGAACCACTCCAGAACGTAATGCGCCCCATAGCTCAGCCCCATAAACAACAGCATGTACAGGGCGAATGTTTCGGCATAGACGCCGCTATGCGATGAACCGCACGTCAGCCCGCCGCGCAAAAATCCCAGCACCCAAAGCACGAACAGCGTGACGAGCAAGATCAATCCCAGTCCGCCCACGCTCAACATGGTGACACCGAGGATGAGGGAAGACACCATCGTCCGCCACGCCGGCGCCAGCACCGCCGCCCGCGCGGCGTCGCCGGAGCCTTCCGCCGGCGTCAGAGCCAGGTCGCCGAACCAACCGAGCCGGCGACGCAACTCACGCTGATCCTCCTCCGGCAGAGGAGCGGCCACAGCGGGATCTTTCGTTCGCGCGGCGTACAAGCGTTCGAGAGTTTGCGCCGTCGCCGCATCCTCATCCGGCGGGTCGCCGCGGTGAGCCGTCCATTCCTGATTGAGCTGGCGCAATTGCTCGCCGGCTTCGCGCGGTCCCTTCAATTCGCCGGCCAGCACGACGAAACGAAGACGCTGCGCGTAAGTATGCTGATACAGCGTTTCCCGCGCTTGCTTGTAGAGGGCATCGCTATCCGATTGACCGGGCGAGAGCCGTTTTTCCAATTGCTCGACGCCGACAAAATACCGACCGTGGAAACGCGCGTTCAGCAGGTCGTACTTTTGTTTGTCGATCGGATTGGCGGTCCAGTAACGCCACAGGATGAAAGCGACTACGGCGAGGATGACGAGCCACGCCAGCAGCGGACGCCCCTTGCGCATCGGCAGCGCGGACGGCGACTCTGCTAGGGTGGTGAACGATTGGGACATGGTTTCTCCGTGGGAGACAGGTTAACTCTGCTGAATGTTTTCCCACAAGCGGAGACCGCCGAGGAACGCATTGCTGTTGTCACCCATGCGGCAGGCGGGCGGCAGTTCATCGAGTTTCTTGACGTTGCCGCCGCCCAGGACGACATAGTCGGCCATGAACGCATTCCTCAGACGAGTGACCACATCGAAGACCGCGTTTTTCCACTTGCGCCGTCCCAGCCGCTTCATTCCCGACTGCCCCACATATTCCTCGAAACTATGCCCTTTCTTGTACGGCAGATGGCCCAGTTCCATCGGCAGCAGAAAATTGTTGTACACCAGAGACGAACCCAGGCCGGTGCCCAGCCCGAGAAACAACATGCGGCCGCCCTCGTAGCTGCCCAGCGCTTGCATGGCCGCATCGTTGATGAGCTTGACTGCTTTTCCCAAGCCTTTCTCGAAATCGAAGCCCAACCAGCCTTTGCCCAGATTGACCGGCTCCAGTTGAATCACGCCGTCCACTACGGGACCAGGATAGCCGATGGTAATGCGATCGTAGCTCCAGTCCTTCGTGGCCGCCTGTACCTCTTCGATCATCTCCGGCGGCGTCAGATCCGGTCCCGATGGACACTTGCGCACCTCGTCCTGACCTTGCACTCTGACTTTGACATGCGTTCCGCCCACATCAATCACGAGAATCTTCATGACACTCCTCAAATAATGCAGAATGCCTCACCAATGCAGAATGCAGAATGAAGAATGCAGAATGAAAGACAACCGCATTTTATTCTTCATTCTGCATTCTTCATTCTGCATTACTTCTTGAGCATGTCTTGCAGCGTCGGCGTAACGGCGTCCGTCCAGATTTGGTAGCCCTGTTTGCTCAGGTGCAGATAGTCCGGCATGATGTTCTTGCTCAGCGAGCCATCCGGCTCAAGGAACTTCTCGCCAATATCCAGGTACTTGACATTCTTGCCGTCGTCCAGCTTGGCAATACTTTTGTTGACCTCCTTGATTTTGTCGCGTACCTTGTCGTTGGCCTTGGGACTGCGCGGGAAGATGCCCAGCACGAGAATCTTCATGTTGGGCTTCTGACGCCGCAGTTCGGCGACGATGGCCTTGACGCCGTCAGCGATCTCTTCGGCGCTGTTGCTGCCCATGTTATTGGTGCCGATCATCAGCATGGCGGCCTTCGGCGTGATGCCTTCCAACTCCTTGCCCTCGGTGATGCGCCAAAGTACATGTTGCGTGCGGTCGCCGCCGATGCCGAAGTTAGCGGCCTTGAGCGGTTCAAAGTTTTTCTTCCACGCCTCTTTGCCACTCCCTTCCCAACCCTGCGTGATCGAATCGCCCAGGAAGAGGACTTCGACATCGCCCTTCTTGGCGCGCTCCAGGAAGCGCTGATGCCGCGCCTCCGGTCCCTTGCCCTTGTGTTCGGCCGGCTTGATGGCGCTGTGCTGCGCTTTCTTGTCCTCCGCCTGGAGGACACCCGAGACCGTCGCCAGCGTAGTCAGTACGCCAACCAGCCCGGCCAGTAATCGACGCTGCGTTACGAACATGATCCCCCCTTTGCGATAACGTGCGCCGCTCCCTGGCACGTTGACTCGACAGGCAGCCTGAACCTGTCGCCAAAGAAATCCGCCACGGAGGAATGTAGGCTGGCCTCGTGCTTTCGTCCACGCGACGCGCAACGGAGCGTGGGTTTACGTTTCGCGCGAAACGTAAACCCACGCTCCGTTGCTACACGAAGACTTGCTATCGACATCACGGATTCGGTCGAGGGCTGAAGCCGCCCGGAGGAACGGGGCCGTTGGGCGCCCCCGGCGGCCGGAAGCCACCCGGACCCTGCGGATTCATGCCCGGCCCAAAGCCACCCTGCTGCCCCTGCCCTTGCGCGGCGTTGTTCTTCGCCGCGTTTTTCGTCTCTTCCAGCTTGTCCTTGAAAATCTTCTGGATTTTCTTCATGGTGCTTTCCGACTCGAACTTGACGTTGCCCATGTAGCTGAACCAATCCCTCTCCATCGCGTTCAAATCGGCGTTGACCACCTTGTTATTGCGGTCCACCTTGCCGAAGGCGCGGGCGAAGCAAGCCAACAGAGCCTCATCGTCCAGTTCGATGTCGCGCGGCATCTTGCTCAGTTCCTTGAAGTAGTTCTGTAGGCCGTCGAACCGCTGCTTGGCCAAGAAATACGTCAAAGACCAGGCAGCGGTGCGTGCCTTACGAAGAGCGGAGTCATGCGCGTGGCGCTCGGGACTCTCCGGTTTTCCTTCCGGCGGCAGGGCGCGGAAATAGGCGTCGGTGACCACCTTGCGCAGCGTGTCGCCCGGCTTCTTTTCCAGCCTCTTGCCCTTGAGTTCCTTCCAGCGTGGCAGGTAGTAGGCGCTGGGAGCGCCGATACCCGCCCACGGCGACTGCAAGGGCGTCTCGAAGAAACTGCCCGTACCGAACAGGAGCCACTCCGGCGCGGCGACGTTGCGCGGCAGCAGACCGGA
>DATNCY010000096.1:0-3859 GCA_035553375.1 Gemmataceae bacterium | reverse complement strand
ACTTGCCTGCACGCACCTACACCAAGGCGCCCGCCTATACGGCGCCCCAGGCTGTCTACAACTGGACCGGGTTCTATATCGGCGGCCATGTCGGCGGCGCCTTCGCGGGCGACAGCAGCTTGCAGGGTAGTGACGGCCGGTTTCTGGGCGGCGTGCAGGGCGGCTTTGATTACCAATTCGCGCCCAACTGGGTGATGGGTGTCGAAGCCCAATATAGCTGGCTCGGCGGCGGCAACAATGCGGGCACGCTTTTCCCCGGCGGCACCCTGGTGACGGCCAACTCCGATCAACTCGGCTCGGTCACCGGCCGGCTCGGCTATACCTGGGGTCCGGCGTTGCTCTATGCCAAGGGCGGCTATGCCTGGCGGGACAACAACAATATTGCCGTCAGCTTTGCCGGGGTGCCGCAGCCGTTCACCACGGACGGCAGTCACCGGGACGGCTATACCGTCGGCGCCGGCCTGGAGTACATGTTCGCGCCGAGCTGGTCCGCCAAAGTCGAGTACCAGTATTACAATTTCGGCAGCACCACGTTCACCGGCGGGCCTGCCGACATCGTCGGGACCCGCTTCAGGGACGACGAGCATACCGTCAAGGCCGGCCTGAACTATCGCTTCGGCTGGGGCGGCCCGCTTGCCACGCGGTACTGACGGTACTGACGACGCCTGATTTGAGAGGCCGGCCTTGCGCCGGCCTTTTTTGCGGTCGAAGAGGATGCGGGGCGGCGGCCTTTTCCTCACGGCAAAAATAAAGCCGGGGCCCTGAGGAACTTCCTTTCCCGGCGGAATTTATGATCGTGCCGTTGCTGTGGACCACGAACATGCGTGCTTTGGTATTGGGCCTGATTTTTTCCGCGCTGGCCGCGCCGTGCTTTGCCCAGACTGTGCTGAAATCCGAGCCGCTCATCCTCGCTCCCTATGAAGTTGTTTTCGTGCAGGACGCGACGTGTCCGGTGGGCAAGGTACTCAAGGTAACCGGTGCGATCCGCGGCCTGCACCGGCGCAAATCCTGCGTGACCCTTACGGATGAGCAGGCCTCGCTGGCGATCGCGACCCCGTAGGCGCTGTCACGCGGCAACGTCGCGCTGCCTCTCACGAACCCGGTTCCGATTGGGCGTCGCGCTCGGCCTCGGCCTTGTTCCGGTCGGGATCTTCCTGCGGATCCGGCCGGCAGGGTCTGATTTCGTAGTCGTTGTCCAGCACAGGCCTGGGAGCAGGCTTTTCCTCTTCCGAGACCGCATCGACGACGAGCCCGCTTCGCCGGGCAAGCTTCCAGACATCCGCCTCGGTGGGATAGGCCTTGCTCAGCTTGGCGTCGTTGCAAAACAATGCGTAGGGCATGGTTACGCTCCGCTAAACCACGCTAACGCCCTCGGGCCGGCAGGGTTTCAACCCGGCGGCACGGCCGTATCACACGCCGGTGAAGGCCGGCCGGCATGGCACGCGGCGTTTGCCGGAATCCCTGAGTCGTAAACGAGTCCTGAATCCGTCGAAAAATATTGGCCGGGACTCCCGCGCCAGAATCGCCGGATGCTTTCGCCATGATGAAAGCCGCCCTCAAAACCCCGTTCGAGCGCATGCATCTGCTCCTCACCGTCGGCCTGCTGGCAGCGTGCGCGGCCAACATCGCGCTGCTATGTGCCTGGCTCGGCGATTGACGCCACGCCTGTTCCGCAAGGCGGCGACCCAGCCGATCAGCGACCGGCCGAGCAGGATGTCGAGCGCAGTGATTGCGCACAGGGCGCCATCGCCCGCCAATTGTCAGACGAGCCGAGGCGGTCAGCTCGAGTACTTGCGTCCCCAATTTCGCATGGCGCCCACAATTGGGCCGAGGTCGCGACCCTTCTCGGTCAACACGTACTCAGCCCGCGGGGGACTCATCGAGTAGAACCGCCGCTCCACAACGCCATTCTGCTCCAGCGTCCTGAGACGCTCCGACAGTGTCGTTGGGGCAATGCCATCCAGCGAGTCCTGCAAATCCTGAAAGCGTCTCGCACCATGCTGGAGCAGGTCGCGCAGGATGAGGCAAGTCCAACTCGGTCCAATGACGCCGAGTGTGTAGGCCACCGGGCCTTTTTTTGCTTTTGCGGGCTTCTGCTTCGACATGGTTTCATTTTATCAGCCAATCACGATTTTGGCAATTGACTTCATAAATAATAGTGACAACTTGTTTTGATAGTGACATCAACCAATGGAGTTGTCCATGATACCGCAAGTCCCCGAATATCTCGTGACGTTCGAAGCGGCCATCCGGCTCCTCGTGACGGCTATTACACTGGGTCTCATCTGGATGGGAGCCACACGCATGGAAGGATCTGCCCGGTCACGTTACGCAACCGCGGGTATCCTGTCGGTGGCTTTCATCGCCTGGCTGGCGGTCGCTCAATACTTGGGCTCGGCAAATGCGTATTTCGCGACCGGCGACAACGCGGTGCCGACCGTGCTGTTCGGTTTGCTGATCCCGCTGATGACCGCCGCCGTTGGCCTGCGGCTGTCGGGAAGCATTGCGAGCCTGGTTTCCGCGATACCGCTACACTGGATCGTGGCGGCCCAGGTGTTTCGCATCGAGGGTGGCATCTTCCTCGTGCTTTGGGCGGACGGACGCCTGCCCTGGCAATTTGCGCTGCCTGCAGGGATTGGCGACGTCATGACTGGCTGCTTTGCCGTCGTCGTAGCGGGGCTGCTGGCGCAAAAGGCGCCAGGCGCCCTGAGGGCGGCTTATGGCTGGTGCCTTTTTGGCATCGCCGACCTCGTCGTGGCGGTGACCATGGGGGCAATGACGTCCCCGGGACGAGCCCACCTCTTGGCCTTCGATGCGCCGAACCTCCTGATTTCATCCTATCCGCTGGTGATGGTCCCGACCTTCGCCGTTCCGCTGGCCCTCATGCTGCACGGCCTCGTTCTTTTGCGGCTGAGGCGGAACAGCGCCCCGACAGGCCGGCTGGCCGCGGCGTGATGCCCTTCGCCGCGCCCGCCGCTTCCAGCGTTCGGACAGACGAATGTCGAACGCCCAAGTTCGAATTAACTGTTCGTTAACCATCATCGCCCAATCCTTAACGAATTGTCGTCATGCACAGCGAGTCGGTAGTCATGAGTGCAAAGGCCGAGCCACCACGTCAACTGGTACGCTTCCGCGGCCGGTCCTACGTCGCGTTCGTGTTTTCTCCGGTCGTGCCGATCGTCGGCTGGCTCGAGGAACTGGATGCCACGCTGACCCGCTCGCCGGGCTTTTTCGCCGGCCGGCCGGTCGTCCTCGATCTGTCGGCGGTGGAGCTCAGCGAATCCGCCATCGCTCACCTCATCTCCAGCCTTCAGGAGCGAAGCATCCGCGTGCTCGGCGTCGAAGGTGTGGACGCGGGTCAACTGGGTTCGAGCCTGCCGCCGCTATTGACGGGCGGACGTCAGTGTTCTTTCGAAGACAGCGCAGCGAAACGCGCGAAGACCAAGGAGAAACCGACCTCGCTGCTGCTCGAGAGCCCGGTCCGCTCGGGGCAGTCGATCGTCTTTACCGATGGCGATGTGACCGTGCTGGGTTCGGTCGGATCCGGCGCGGAGATCGTCGCCGGCGGCTCGATTCACGTCTACGGAACCCTGCGCGGCCGGGCGATGGCCGGCGTCAACGGCAATTCATCGGCGCGAATCTATTGCCAGAAGATCGAAGCGGAACTGCTCGCGATCGACGGCTACTACCAGACCGCGGAAGAGATCGACGACACGCTGCGAAATCGGCCGGCCCAGGCATGGCTCGACGGCGAAACCATGAAAATCACAGCGCTGAACTAATCGGCGAAGGAGGATAGGATGGCCAAAGTCTTGGTCGTGACGTCAGGCAAGGGCGGAGTCGGAAAGACCACCTCCAC
>DATNCY010000095.1:0-13793 GCA_035553375.1 Gemmataceae bacterium | reverse complement strand
CACCCTCTCGCCCTCGTGAGCGGCCGCGTTCGGCACCGCCCGTCCTTCGCGCCGAGGAGGTGCCCGTCGCGGTTCCTGTCGCTCGGTTGGCCTCCGAGCCGGTCGTGCTTCGCGCGACGCCGGTGAAAGCCGAGCGGGTCGCGCCGCGTTCGCAGCCCTCCGCCGAACCCGTGCCCGTCGCCCCGACCACCACCCGCGATGTCCGTCCCTCGCCGATCCTGCAACAGCTGCGTTCTCTGCTGAGCCAACCGCGGACAGCGGGAACGGCCTTCGTTCTGCGTGAAATCTTCGATCGCCCACGCTGCATGCGCCGGCGTTAATATACGGGCGAGCGGAGTTGCGTAAGCGCCCCGAGTGCTTGCTCACTCGGGGCGCTTACGCAACTCCGCTCGCCGGAAAGGACAAAAAACAATGCGGGCGATTCAGGATTATTACGTGGCACAAGATGCCATTGTCACCGGAGACATTATCCTGTCGGCGGGTGTGAACATCTGGTTTGGCTCGATCTTGCGCGGCGACCTGGCCCGCATCACGCTGGGGCCGCGCGTCAACTTACAAGACGGCTGCATTGTTCACACCGATTACGACAAACCGCAGATGATTGAGGAAGGCGTCGTGGTCGGCCATCGAGCGGTGCTGCACGGGCGAATCATTGGACACGATACGCTCGTGGGCATGGGAGCCTTGCTGCTGTCCGATTGCGAGATTGGCGCCGAGTGCCTGATTGCGGCCGGTACGCTCATCACCGAGAAACGGCGGATTCCGCCGCGTTCCGTGGTCATGGGCGTGCCGGGCCGCGTCGTCCGCGAGGTCAGCGACGACGATCTGCGGCGGACCCACGCCATCGCCGCCCATTATCTAGAACTGGCGCAGCGTTATGTTCATGGTGCGTTCCCAGCGCCGTGGGAACGCTCATCCGAGCCGCGACCGTAAGGGAGCGGTTGTTTCCACCGCTCTGCTGGCTTAGCGATTGTTCCGGCGCTAAATCGCCGGCGGCAGCCGTCTTCCACGAGAAAACGATTTCAGTCCTAACCGGCTTCGTGGTATGATCATAAGGGGTTCCGAAAGCCATCGGCCGAGTTTCATGAAGAGCATCATCGCCCCTGGGCGCGGGCGACGAGGGGACGAGGTTGTCCAAATCGAAGATCGCTCTGCGTCCCGGCGAATAGGAGCGGTCGAGAAAAGGCGGCGAGGGCCCCGATGTGATCGCGGAAATACTTGTGCAACCAACGACCCTCATCCCCGGTGAAACGCAGGCCGATGCCGTGTCGGACCGTCGGGCAGACATCGACGCCAAGATGGCGCGGGTGAGGGATCTTCTACTGGAAGTCGGTTGCGAAGGTTTGTTGCTGCTGGATCCGGCCAACTTCGCCTGGTTGACCAGCGGGGCGATGTCGCGCGGGCTGGGCGATCCCGCCGCGGAGCCGGCCGCCTATTCCAATGGCGAACACCGTTGGATCATCGCCAGCAACGTCGATTCGCAACGTCTCTTCGATGAGGAAGTCGATGGTTTGGGCTTTCAACTGAAGGAATGGCCGTGGCACTGGGGCCGCGATCAATTCCTGGCCGATCTCTGCCAGAACCGCAAGGTGGCCTGCGATCGGCCGGTTCACGGCGTCGTCAACGTCGCCGAGCCGTTACGTCTGCTGCGCCGCCGCCTGACGATCTACGAGCAGGCGTGCCAGCTCGCCGTCGGTCAGACGGTAGCGCACGCCCTCGAAGCGACCTGCCGCACCTTGTCGCCGGGCGAATCGGAACGTGAGATAGCCGGCCATCTCAGCCATCGTCTTCTCCATCGCGGCATTCTGCCGCTGCATATCGGCGTCGCCGTCGATGGCCGTTCGCGTCTATATCGCCGCTTCGGTTTCACGTCCTCGACGCTGGAGCGCTACGCCGTGCTGACGGTGACGGCGCGCAAGTATGGCGTGTATGTGACAGCCAGCCGATCGGTGTGCTTCGGCGAGGTACCGCCGGAGTTCCGGCAGGATCACAACGCCGTTTGCCGCGTCAGCGCCAGCTATCTCGCCTCGACCTGGCCGGACGCCGTGCCGCGTGAGATTTTATTAGCCGGCCGGCGCATCTATCTCATAAGTGGTTACGAACACGAATGGCAGCTGACTCCGCAAGGTCATCTGACTGGCCGCGCCGCCATCGAGTTGCCGTTGACGCCGCAAACCGAGGATCTGTTCCAATCCGACTGGTGTGTCACCTGGAACGCCAGCGCCGGTGCCGCGTGCAGCTGCGATACCTTCCTCATCACCGAGCAGGGACCGAAGATCGTCACGCCGACCGAGGTTTGGCCTCTCAAACGCATTCGCATTCAGGGCGCTGAGTTCGTGCGCCCCGATGTGCTGCAACGCTAATGGTACTCATCCATCCTTGAATCAAAGTGGATTGCTCGCCGAGGGAAAGGTGCGCTATAATCCGAGGGCGAAAAAGAAAGGAGGGTTCGATGACTCCCACGGCAACGCCGGTTACTTACGGATTCGATGCCTCGATCGCTCGGTTCTCGGTCGCACGCTACCAGCGGATGATCGAAGCCGGCATCCTCACGTCTGAGGACAAGGTCGAATTACTGGAAAATTATGTGGTTCTGAAAATGCCACGCAACCTGCCGCACGATGGAACGATTCAAGTGATTGACGAAATACTCGCCTCGAAGGTTCCAGCGGGTTGGAGGCGGCGCATCCAACTTACGGTCGTTCTGCCGGATAGCCAACCCGAACCGGACTTCGCCATCGTCCGTGGGAATGCGCGGACCTATCTGACCCGTCACCCCGCTCCGGCCGACGTTGGCTTGGTCGTCGAGGTGGCGGACTCGTCGCTGCTGCGCGATCAGCGTGACAAAACGCGCATCTACGCCCGCGCCGGCATCCTCTGTTACTGGATCGTCAATTTGGTTGATCGGCGGATTGAAGTCTATACTCAACCATCTGGGCCGACCGCTGTCCCGGCTTACTCCTCATTCCAGATTTATCAGCCTGGCGACGCCGTCCCTCTGGCTCTCGACGGAGCCATCGTCGGGACAATCCAGACGGACGAATTGCTGCCATGACAGGAGTATCGGATCGGGGCGGCTGCAGTCTGAATACGAACGTCTCGATGCCGAGATCGAACTGGAACGAGAGAAAGCCCGGTGAGTTTCCGCCAGCCTCCCGGCTAAACGATCACTTCTTCGGCGGCATCTGATGCACAGCCAAACCGTAGAGCGATTCGGCGGCTTCCATGACGGTTTCCGACAGCGTCGGATGCGCGTGCATGGTCATGGCCACATCGCGAGCGGAAGCGGCCATCTCGATGGCCAGCATCGCCTCGGCGATCATCTCGCCGGCACCCGCGCCGACAATGCCAACGCCCAACACACGCTCGCTTTCGGGATCGACAATCAATTTCGTCAACCCCTCGGTTCGGTCCAGCGTCATGGCGCGGCCGGAGCCAGCCCAGGAGAAACGCACCCGCTTGATCTCGCGGTTCTGACGCTTGGCCTCCGTCTCAGTCAATCCGCACCAGGCCACTTCGGGATCGGTGAACACCACGGCCGGCACGGCGCGAGCGTCGTAAACGGCTGGTTCGCCGGCGATTACCTCGACGGCGATCTTGCCTTCATATGTGGCCTTGTGCGCCAGCATCGGCTCGCCGGCCACATCGCCGACGGCGTAGATGCGCTCTACCGAGGTGCGCCGCCGTTCATCGACCTTGATAAAACCCTTGTCATCCATCTCGACGCCGGCCTTGTCGAGTCCGAGATCGCGGCTGCTCGGACGGCGACCGACCGCGACTAACACGCGATCGAAGATCGGTTGTTTGTCGGTGACTTCCTCACCTTCGAGCGTCGCCTGGATGCCCTTGGGCGTATTCTCCAATTTAGCGACCTTGGTTTTGAGATAAATCTTGTCGAGTATTTTCTCCAGCCGTTTGTACAGCGGCACAACCAGATCGCGATCGCAGCCCGGCAGCAGTCCATCGGTCAACTCAACGACGGTGACTTTGCTGCCAAGCGCGGCGTAGGCGTAGCCCATCTCCAGACCGATGTAGCCGCCGCCGACGACGAGCAGACGCGGCGGCACATCTTCCAGCTTCAACGCGCCGGTCGAGTCCATGACGCGCGGGCTATCGAGATTGAGGCTCGGCGGCCGCGCCGGAACGGAACCGGTCGCCACGATGCAATTCTCGAAGCGATAGCGTGCGCCGCCTTCCCTCTCGACGGTTCGGCCATCGACAAATCGCCCACGACCATTCACATAATCGATCTTGCGCGCTTTGCACAAGCGGGCGAGATTGCCGGTCAGCGTATCGACCACTTTGGTAAGGTGGCCGCGCACGCCGTTGATGTCGATCTTCGGCGGCGCGAAGGTCAGGCCAATGTGGGCCGCATCGCGGGCATCCGTGATGAGCTTGGCCGCGTGCAGCACGGCCTTGGACGGAATGCAGCCGACATGCAGGCATGTCCCACCCGGACGCTCGCGGGCATCGAACAGGGTTACTTTCATGCCCTTGTCGGCGGCCAGAAACGCCGCGGCGTAACCGCCGGGACCGGCGCCCAAAACGACGAGTTGTGTATCGATAACGTCTGCCATGATCTTTCGTCCAGAGTGCGTAAATCTTACTCGATTCTATTCCGGCGTCGTTTGTATTCTAGATGTCCCGCTATGCCCAGTCCGCGTTCAAGGTATATTAAGGATACTGCAACTCTGTTCATAGCTCGCTTCCAGCTCGAGGGCACGGCGAGGTTATCGGCGAGCCACAGCGGTAGCGTCGGCAACGGCCGCCCCAGTTCGAGCGGCTGTGCCCACGTCTCCAACATCCAGTCCTTCTCGTGCTTCGTCAGCCGGCACGAAGCGGCATACAGCGATGGTTCGGGATTCATGCCGGGATCGGACTGGCCAATCAGATCGAGCAATTCCACATACAAGTTCTGGGTATGCGTCGTCACCATATCGACGAGGACGACGGAAACGCGGTCGCGAAGCAACCCGGCACATTTGGCGACGAAGGCACGTCGATGCTCGGGGCGATCCAGGTTCGCCGGGCTGATGATCTCGACGGCGGCCACGAGTCGGCACTGCCGTTTCTCGTCGTAGACCCGCACTTCGTACACATCCTGGGCCGGCAAATCGGTGACGAGAGCGAGCGTCGGCCGCGACGGTGCCCAGACGGTCGTCAACCCTTCTTCGGCTTCGTTCTCGAAGTCGGCTACACCGACCTCAGCACTCGCTTCGGAATGGACGCGCGGCTCGGTGAAATAGCGACGGGGCAATTTCTGGCGGAGGTTGGCGACAATCATTACCGGCCATCCGCCATGCAGTCCTTCCCAATGGCGCATATTGTCTAGTGGCGGATGGAAATGATCGCGCAATGGCATGGGTTGATTTTCTTAATCCGGCCAGAAAAACGCTGCGGATAACAGATTTCTGGATCAACGACCATGAAGCACCCCAAGAGTTTTCTTCGCTTTTTTGCCATGTTCCTGTCACCTCACAGCAGCATCATTAGCGGATTTTCCAGCAGTTCCGCCAGCCGGCGCGTGAAGCGCGCGGCGGAAGCGCCATCGATGACGCGATGATCGTAAGACAGCGAGAGCGGCAACATCAGCCGCGGCACAATCTGGCCGCCGCGCACCACGGGTTCGAGCCGGCTGCGCGATAGACCCAGAATGGCTACTTCGGGATAATTGATGATCGGCGTGAAGGCGGTGCCGCCGATGCCGCCGAGATTGGTGATGGTGAACGTGCCGCCCTTCAACTCCGCTCCGTCGAGCTTGCGGTCGCGGGCACGCCCAGCCGTGGCATTCAGTTCCTCGGCCAATTCGCGGACGTGCTTTTTATCCACGTCGCGCAGCACAGGCACGAGCAGGCCGTTCTCGGTGTCCACCGCCACCCCAATGTGGTAGTAGCGTTTGAGGATCAGCTTGCCGCCCGCTAGATCGATGCTGGCGTTGAAGTTCGGAAACTCACGCAGGGCAACGGCCGACGCGCGCAGGACGAACGCTGTCACGGTGAGCTTCGGCCCCTTACCTTCCGCCTGTTGTTTGCGGAATGCTTCCAGGTCGGTGATGTCGGCCAGATCGTGCTGGGTGACGTGCGGAATCAGGCTCCATGCCAGGCTCATTTGCCGGGCGGTTGCCTTGCGCACCGCGCCGAGCGGCTGCGCTTCGATCGGTCCCCATTGCTCGAAATTGGGCAAGGGCGGTGCCTGAGCCGGCGCGGTGCCGGTTCCGCCGGTCATACCCGCGCCGGAGGCGAGTTGCCGCACGTACTCCTTGATGTCTTCCTCGACGACGCGGCCATGCCGGCCGCTGCCGCGCACCTGATGCAGATCGACGCCCAACTCGCGCGCCAAGCGGCGCGTGGCCGGTCCAGCGGGCACGATTTTATCCTCAGCGGGCGGCGGCGCGGGCGAGGGACGTTCAATGACCGGCTGTTGTGGCTTGTGCAGCGGCGTCACCGTGGCCGTAGGCCGTGACGGTGCGGGAACCGCTGTCTCTTTCTTGACGGACGGCACGGGGTCGGGAGCGCGAGCGGCGGCTGGCTCCGCCTTCACGGGTGAAGAGGCAGCCGGCTCACCGTTGCTTTCGATGACGCAATAAACCTGGCCGATCGTGATTTGATCGCCGGGCTTGACGAGGATCTTGGTGACGCGGCCGGCCATCGGCGACGGCACTTCGAGTGCCGCTTTGTCGGCCTGGACCTCCAGGATCGCCTGATCCTTGGCCACCATGTCGCCGGCCGCGATCTTGATCGCGTTCACCTCGACGGTATCGACGTTCTCTTTCAGGGCTTGCAGCTTGATCTCACTCGCCATCGGGTTTGGATCCTACAGGTATTAACCACAGAGGCACAGAAGCACCGAGAAAACAAAAGGCAAATCAGAAAATACAAATCCGTTCTTCTTTTTCTTTTCTTCTCTGTGCCTCTGTGTCTCTGTGGTTAGTTCTTTGATGGTTATGCTCGCATGGGACTGATTTTTTCCGGGTTGATGCCGAACTTCTGGATGGCCTGCTGCACGATCGACGGCTTGATCGCGCCGCGCTGGGACAGCTGCCACAAGGCCGCCACCGTGATGCACTCGGCATCGACCTCGAAGTGTCGCCGCAGAGCGGCCCGCGTATCGCTGCGGCCAAAGCCGTCCGTGCCCAGCGGGAACAGGCCACCCGGCACCCAGCGACTAATCATTTCCGGCACCTGCCGCATGTAATCGCTCGCCGCCAGGTACACACCCTCGCCCTCGCGGCTGAGGATTTGCTGCACATAACTCGTGCGCGGCTGCTGCTGCGGATGCAGCATGTTCCAGCGCTCGACCTCCAGCGCATCACGCCTCAGTTCGCGGTAACTGGTCGCGCTCCACACGTCGGCATTGACGCCGAAATGCTCGGCTAGCATCTTCTGAGCCGTCAGCGCGTGCAGCAGAATCGGACCGCTGCCGAACAGATGAACCTTCGGCAGTTTGCTCTTGGTCTCGCCCGGACGCAGCTTGTACAACCCCTTCAAAATACCCTCGGTCGCGTCCCCCGGCATCGCCGACATGGCGTAGTTTTCGTTGTACAGCGTGATGTAATAGAAGTGATCGTCCGTGACCTGTTCGTACATGCGGCGAATGCCGTCGCGCACGATGACGGCGAGTTCAAAAGCGAAGGCGGGGTCGTAGCAAATCAGGTTCGGCACCGTCGAGGCGTGGACGAGACTATGGCCATCTTCATGCTGCAACCCCTCGCCGTTGAGCGTGGTTCGGCCGGCGGTGGCGCCGAGCAGGAAGCCGCGCGTGCGCATGTCGGCGGCGGCCCAGATGAGATCGCCGATGCGCTGGAAACCGAACATCGAGTAATAGATGAAGAACGGAATGGTCGGTACGCCGTGCGTGGCGTAGGCGGTGCCGGCCGCGATCAGCGACGACATCGAGCCGGCCTCGGTGATGCCTTCTTCGAGAATCTGGCCGTTCTTCGCCTCGCGGTAGGCCGCCGCCTGAAACTGCGCATCCACCGGTTCATAAAGCTGGCCGACGTTGGAGTAAATCTTGTACTTGGAGAAGAAACCATCCATGCCGAAGGTGCGCGCCTCATCGGGGATGATCGGCACGATCCACTTGCCCAGTTCTTTGTCCTCAAGCAACTGGTCGAGCATCTTGACGAAGGCGATGGTCGTTGAGAACGACTTGTTACCGCTGCCCTTGGCGTAGTTCTGCACGAATTCGACGCCGGGTGCCTTCAACTTCGGACACTCGACCTTGCGGGCCGGCAAATAGCCGCCGAGATCCTTGCGACGCTTGTGCAAGTATTTCAGTTCGCTGGAATCCTCCGGCGGCTTGTAGAAGCCGACCTTGTTGACCGTCTCGTCGGACACGCTCAGACCGAAGCGATTGCGGAACTCGATGAGATACTTGGCCTCGACTTTCTTCGTCTGATGCGCGACGTTTTTGCCTTCACCGGCATCGCCCAGGCCATAGCCCTTGACGGTGTGAGCCAGGATAACGGTCGGCTGACCGCGATGCTCGACCGCCGCTTTGTAGGCCGCGTACACCTTCACCGGATCGTGTCCGCCGCGTTTGAGCTTGGTCAACTGATCGTCGGAGAGATTCTCGACCAGTTTGAGCAGTTCGGGATACTTGCCGAAGAAGTGTTCGCGGATATAAGCACCGCCCTCGACCGTGTACTTCTGGAACTCGCCATCGACGACCTCGCCCATGCGCTGCACGAGCAAGCCGGTCTTATCGCGTTCCAGCAGCGTATCCCAATCGCTGCCCCAGATGACCTTGATGCAATTCCAGCCCGCGCCGCGGAAGGCGGCTTCCAGTTCCTGAATAATTTTGCCATTGCCACGCACCGGACCATCGAGACGCTGCAAATTGCAGTTGATGACCCAAACGAGGTTGTCGAGTTTCTCGCGCGAGGCCAGCGTGATGGCACCCAGCGTCTCCGGCTCATCGCATTCGCCGTCGCCGAGGAAGGCCCAGACTTTTTGCCCCGACGTTTTCACCAGGCCACGGTTTTCGAGATACTGACTGAAGCGCGCCTGATAGATGCTCATGATCGGGCCAAGCCCCATCGATACGGTGGGGAATTGCCAGAAGGTCGGCATCAGCCACGGATGCGGATACGACGACAATCCGCCGCCGTCCTGCAATTCCCGGCGAAAATTGTGCAATTGCGCTTCGCTCAGCCGGCCCTCAAGGAAAGCGCGCGAGTAAAAGCCGGGCGAGGCGTGCCCCTGGAAATACACCAGATCCGGCCCCTCGTCGTGGTCAGGCCCCTTGAAGAAGTGGTTGAAACCGACTTCATAGAGGGTGGCCGACGAGGCAAAGGTGGCGATGTGTCCGCCGATGCCGTCGGCTTCCTTGTTGGCGTGAACGACCATAGCCATCGCGTTCCAGCGAATCAGGCTTTTGATGCGTCGTTCCAGTTCGCGGTTGCCGGGAAAGAGCGGTTGGCGAGAGAGAGGGATGGTGTTGATGTAGGGAGTGTTGGCGGTGAAGGGGATTTCGACGCCGCTGCGAACGGCCTTGTTTTTAAGCTGGCGGAGCAAAAACTGAGCGCGCTCTTCGCCGCCGGTCTGCAAGACTGAATCGAGGGCGTCGAGCCATTCTTTGGTTTCGACGGCATCGTTGTCGCGAACGCCCTCTAAGGCGTCGGCCTCAGCATGGCCGTTGCTGCCGTTGGCGAGTGTGCCGTTTTCGCCGTTGCTCTCGTGAACGATGGATTCGACGTTGCGGCTGCTCCCCTTGATACTATCTGCCATTGCATGCTCCTACACGACTAGCTTTGCGCTCTGCGATCCGGCGAGTTTTTCTCTTCTCTTATTCTAGTGGTATTGGATTTATGGAATAGGTGAAGTTTTTCGGCGAGCTTGCGCTTCGGAGTTTTGGCGAACGGCCGGCGTCAGCCGGCTGGTGCCGGCTCCCCAGTCAATACCAGCCGGCTGACGCCGGCCGTTCGCCAACTCAGCGCGACTTCGGCTTGCCCTTGCGCCGCGCTGGCTTTTTTCGCGACCGCAGTCCCATTTCGAGGAGCCGGTCCTCGGCCCACTTCTTCTCGACGCCGAGCAGCGGCGGGTCGGGGTCAACAGCGTAATCCAACGTGCCTTCGTAGCCGCCATTGCGGTAGCATTGCTCGACTAGCATTTGCAAATCCAGCGGTACATCGGTGTCGTCGGGCCGCAGCGAAATCTTCACGGTCGGCAGTCGTTGCCACAACGGCATGGGATACACCTCGGCCATGTGGCGCTGGGTGGCGCGGCGGACACAGCCCATGTACCCCGTTCGGCCTGCGGGCTTAACATGCACCAACGGGAAGGCCAGCGTATGCGTGCCGAATCGATTCAGGTCGATCTCAACCAAGTTGGCGTCCGAAGAGCAAACCTCACGCTGTTTTCGCAGATATTGTTTCCGGTTGAGGCCGGGAGATTTGTTGCTCGGGCTGAGAAATTCAATGACAGTGACAACGCGATCGCCGCTCTCGCGGTCGATGATTTCGAGATAGGGTTCGCTGACTTGCTCCGGCTCGGCATCAATGAGGAGCGGTTCCGCCACAGCGACGCCTCCTTCGGGCCGCGCTTCGGTCGGCCGCTTCGACGTATATTCGACCACGCGGACATCGGGAAACAGCAAGTGATCGCCGATTCCCTGGGGAGTTTCCAGCAGGACGCTCTCCTCGACACGGGCGCGTAATGAGCGGGGTAGGGTGCCCTGGAGCGCATCGCGCGCATAGATGATAAGACCGGCGTGGATGTCGCGCCAGTGGGCTTCGAGATACGGGTCCATGCCTGGAAAGGGGCTTGCCATCGTTCAGCCTTTGCGGAGAGCTAAAAGGTATCAGGAACCTTTTCACCATCGCATCCTACCCGATGGCGGCGCGCGGCGACAAGCACGTTTGACGCGGAGGTTGACGCCAACGCCGTCCACTCGCTACCTTGATCGAGATGCGCGTGGCAATGTCTTCTGCCTGGGGTGAGTCTCATGCGTGTGGGCGTCTTCGGCGGTACCTTCGATCCCGTCCACAGCGGCCATCTCATTTTGGCCGAGCAAGGGCGCGAGCAAGGGCGGCTCGATGAAGTGTGGTTCGTGCCGGCTCCCCATCCGCCGCAGAAGGATGTCAACGCCGTGACGCGCTTCGAGCAGCGCGTCGAAATGCTCGCCCTGGCGCTGGCCGGCAATCCCGCCTTTCGCATCAACGAGTTGGAGAAAGAGCGCTCCGGCCCCAGTTTCACCGTGGACACGCTCGCCGAACTGCATCGCCGTCATGCCGATCACGAGTTCTTCCTGCTCATTGGTTCCGACACCCTCAATGATTTACCGCTCTGGCACGAGCCGATCCGCGTGCTGGAACTGGCCGGCCTGCTGGTCATGACGCGGCCGGACAACCCGGCGCTGACAGCGGATCAACTGCGGGAGAAACTGCATTTGCCGGCCAATGTGCCGGTGCGCCTGGAAAAGATCGAGACACCGCAGATCGACATCTCCAGCCGCGACTTGCGTCGCCGTGCCGCCGCCGGTCGCAGTCTGCGCTATTTCCTGCCGCGCGCCGTGGAATGTTACATCCACGACAAGCGTCTCTATCGCGCGGATACGCCTCCTCACCCTCCGGTTGCCTCGCCGCTAAGGGTTTGCTGACATTTCCGCGCAAGACTGCTAAGATAGAGTGTATCCATTCGGGACCATTCACGAGAGGTTCGGAACGAGGTTTATCATGGCGAAAGGCGCGGGTAAGGCACGCAAGAAACTACCGAAGGAATTGGCCGTCGTAAGGGCGGATAACTGCACCGGATGCGAGGCCTGCATCGAGGTCTGCCCCGTGGACTGTATCTACAAGGTGCCCGGCGAAGATCTGCCGTCGTTGCAATCTTTCGTGGACATCGACCTGGAACGCTGTATCGGCTGTGCGCTGTGCGAACGCTGGTGTCCGTGGGACGCCATCGACATGGTGGACTCGCCGACTATCGCCGAGCATGTCGCCAAGAAGGGCGGGCCGCCGGATTACGTCGAAAAGAATCAGGAACGTCTCAATGCCGTCGCTCAGATGCTCGCCGATCTCTCGATCGAGCAACGCGCGGCCACGGCCAAGAAATAAGGATCAAGCCGCTTGCGGCTTAACGCTAAGCCGCAAGCGGCTGGAGGATTCTCTCATGCGGCTTCGCCAATTCGCCGCGCCGATGCTGCTGACTGCATTGCTCAGCGGTTGTCAGCGGGCCGAGCATTATGGACCCCGCGGCGCGGCCGAGCCACCGGCGAAAACGCAATTGAGTTCGGATACGCCGAAAAAAGCGAACAGCGCGACACCGCTGGATCCCGATATTCAATGGATTGACGTTTTCGATCCACCCAAGCCCGACATGCTCATCGATTTCGTCCACGCCGAGCAGGCGCCGGAGGAGTGGGCCAAGCTACCGCACTTCTGGAACGCGCCGGCGCTGACCAAACCGGCTCAGGCGGCTGCTCTCATCGGTCTGCCGCCGTTGACCGCCGGCTCGGTGGCCGGCAGCGATCCCTCTTCCATCATCAAAATCAAGGTTCCTCTTGGTTTGTCCGATCCGCGTTCGTACATTCCGGCCGGCAATCCGCTGACGCTCGGCAAATGGAAACTCGGCCAACGGCTGTTTTTCGACGATAGCTGGCTCGAAGCGAAGGCGGGTACGTCCTGCGCCACCTGTCATCGACCGGACCACGGTTTCGCCGATCGCGAACCTCACCATCGTAACGGCTTCAACACACCAACGCTCGTCAACTGTGTGTTCAACAGTTCGCAGTTCTGGGATGGCCGGGCCAGCCGGCTCGAAGAGGTGGTTCAACAAACGCTCGAAGACGAACGCGCCAGCGATCCGCCGAAACCGTTCCGTCACGCCTGGAGCGGCGTCATTCAGCGGCTGCGGAACAAGGTGAACTATCACGAACAATTCAACGAGGTCTTCGGCACCCCGACGGACGGGAAAGACGGCAAGGAAAGGGCCAACATCACGCAGGACACTGTCAGCCGCGCCTTGGCCACGTATCTGCGCACCATTCTGGCGGGCGACTCAATCCACGATCGCGCCGTGCGCGAGCAACGCCGCAAACACAGTCCCACCCTGAAGGCGGAACACTACGAGACGGTTCTCGATGATGCCACGCTGAAAGCGTTGAAGCAAGAGAAGGCGAAAAAGGCGGACGTGGCCGCCGAGTTGACGCGCGGCTATCTGCTGTTCTCCAAACTCGATGAGCGCCGACCGCTGATGAACTGTGTCGATTGCCATAGCGGGCGAAACTTCACCGATAAGGAATTTCACAATCTCGGCGTCGGCTCAACCTCGCGACCCGGAGAAGAGGCCGGTCGCTTTGCCCAGACACCCATTGGTCGGAAAAATCGCTATCTCATCGACGCCTACAAGACGCCGACGCTGCGCAATCTGCCGCGTACGGGGCCGTACTTCCATAATGGCCAGGTGAGTAGCTTGCGCCAAGTGGTCGAGTTCTACAACCTGGGAGCGCGACGAAATGAGTATCTCGATCCCAAGCTGCTCAGCGAGGGCGGCCGTACCCGTCAACTCGGCTTGAATACGGCGGACATCGACGCTCTCGTGCTGTTCTTGAATGCGCTGGGTGGCAACGACGTGGATGATGTCGTCAAGAAACCACTGTCGAGCGGGAAGTGATTTCACTCCCCTCTCCCCTGTACTCGGGGGAGAGGGGGCCGTCTTTCCCCCTCACCCCCAACCCCTCTCCCCTGTATTCGGGGAGAGGGGAGAAGAGCGGAAAGTGAGTATCCCTGTCCTATCCGCACCCACGAGGTGACATCATGACGCACCGGCATGACCTGGCGGTCCCGCTGCTGC
>DATNCY010000094.1:0-2513 GCA_035553375.1 Gemmataceae bacterium | reverse complement strand
ATCCGGCACCGCCACCGGGCTTGACGATCTTGACCGCATGATGGGCGGCTTGCAGCAGTCGGACCTGATCATCCTGGCTGGCCGTCCCGGCATGGGCAAAACCGCGCTCGCCACCAACATTGGCTACAATGTCGCCAGGGCCTGGCGCGGCGAAGTCAAACCGGATGGTCACACGGTCACGGTCAATGGCGGAATCGTTGGGTTCTTCTCGCTGGAAATGTCGGCAGAGCAACTCGCGACCCGTATCATCGCAGAGCAGACTGGAATTCCATCCAATCAGATCCGTCGCGGCGGCATCAGTGAGAGCGACTTCGAGAAGATCAAAGATTACTCGATCGAACTGCAAAATATCCCGCTCTATGTAGACGAGACTGGCGGCCTGTCGGTTGCTCAGCTTGCGGCGCGCGCACGGCGGCTCAAGCGTCAACGGGGCCTCGATCTCCTGGTGATCGACTATTTGCAGTTGCTGCAAGGCTCAACGCGCCGCTCCCAGGAAAACCGAGTGCAGGAAATCACGGAAATCACCACCAAACTCAAGGCGCTGGCGAAAGAACTTAACGTGCCTATTTTGGCGCTGTCGCAACTATCCCGCCAAGTGGAAAGCCGTGATGACAAGCGGCCCCAGCTCTCGGATTTGCGCGAATCCGGTTCAATCGAGCAGGACGCCGACGTGGTGTTGTGTGTCTATCGCGAGGAATATTACCACCAGATGCGCAAGCCGTTGGAATCCAGCCGTGAGAAGTTCGCGGAATGGCTGGCGGAAGCCGACAAAGTCCATGGCAAAGCGGAAGTTATCATCGGCAAGCAACGTCATGGGCCGACAGGAACCGTCGAACTGCAGTTCGACGCCGCCGTGACCAGGTTCTCCTCCCTCGCCCGCGATATGCGCCTGCCAGAGCGAATGTAGGGAATTGAGACTGCCACATGGACTGCCGGCTCCGGGGCGGGTAAACCCAAACGCCATGGCCGACACCGCCCTGCAGCCTGACTTGCCGGCAGAGCCCGCTGTGGATCTCCCGGGGTCACATCAAGCCGCTCCCGAGGCTGGCGGTATCCTCACGGTCAACTTGGATGCGATCGTCGCGAACTGGCAGGAGCTCGGCCGGCGCGCGATGCCGTCGGAGTGTGCGGCCGTCATCAAGGCTGCGGGCTATGGCTGCGGCATCGAACCGGTGGCCCACGCGCTTTCGCGCGCCGGCTGCAAGACCTTCTTTGTCGCTGATCTCGCTGAGGCACGGCGCGCCCGGACTGTTGCCGCCGATGCCACGATCTATGTGCTCAATGGTCTCCTGCCTGGGACGGCGTCGGCTTTTGCCGACATCGATGCACGTCCTGTGATTGGCAGCCTGGTTGAACTGGCGGAATGGGATGCGTTCTGTTCAGTGAACCAATGGCGTGGCGGTGCGGCACTGCACGTCGACACCGGAATGAACAGGCTCGGTATTTCCACTGATGAGGCGGCAGCGCTGGCGCCGCGTATTCGTGCGGAAAATCACGGTATCACCTTGCTGATGAGCCATCTTGTTTTCGCCGAGCAACCGGACCACCCGCTCAACGAACGCCAGATGAACTTATTCCGCGAAGTTCGGCTTCTTTACCGGGGTATTCCTGGTTCGCTCGCCAATTCCTCAGGCATATTTCTGGGCAATGGCGCACATTGCGACATGGTGCGTCCCGGCGCCGCCCTCTTTGGGGTCAATCCAACACCCGGCCGCCGCAACCCAATGCGCCCGGTCATTGAATTGCAGGCGCGCATCGTCCTGGTGCGCAACGTCCCTAAGGGAGAAACGATCGGCTACAACGCGACCTGGACCGCCAAGCACCCAACACGGGTCGCCGTGGTTGCCGTAGGTTATGCCGATGGTTACCCGCGGGCTGCAAGTGCAACCGACGCCACGCCGGGGTCATACGCCATAGTTGCCGGCACGCGCTGCCCGCTGGCCGGGCGTGTTTCGATGGATCTCATGGCGATCGACATCACGGCCGTGCCCGACCATTCGGTCAAACGCGGCGATCTGGTCACCCTGATCGGCGGTGAGATCGGCGTTGACGACCTGGCGGCTGCGGCCGGCACCATTGGTTATGAAGTGCTCACCAGCCTGGGCCCTCGCTACAAGCGGATCTACCGGCAAACCTGAGGCACCAGCGCCTGCCGCCCCGCTATAACGGTCCCCCCTAAGCCCTGAAAAATAACGATTTCTTTAAAAATGTTCTTGTATTGTTCTTGTTGGCGCCTTAGCGTTCGTGGCAGCTTTTTGGGCGATTCTTATGTCGAGACGCACCCTGACCTTTGTTTGCCAAAACTGCGGCGCCGCCTTCAGTCGCTGGCAGGGCAAGTGCGAAGCCTGCGGAGAGTGGAACACGCTCAGCGAGGAAGGTGCGGAGCGTCCGGCAGGACCGGGTCGCAAGCCGGGCAAAGGCCGGCTTTTCGTGTTGGAGCCTCTTGCAGGCGACACGCATGACGCCCCGCGTCTGGCCTCTGGTATTGCCGAATTCGACCGCGTGACTGGGGG
>DATNCY010000093.1:0-25181 GCA_035553375.1 Gemmataceae bacterium | reverse complement strand
GCTTGCCTTCGGTGCCGACCTCACGCGCCACGCGCGTTACTTCGGCGGCGAACGAACTGAGCTGATCGACCATCGTATTGATGGTGTTTTTCAGTTCGAGAATCTCGCCTTTGACATCGACGGTGATCTTTTTCGATAGATCGCCGTTGGCCACGGCCTTGGTCACGTCGGCGATATTACGCACCTGGCTGGTGAGATTGCCGGCCATGAAATTGACACTATCGGTCAAGTCCTTCCAGGTGCCGGCGACGCCCTTGACATCGGCCTGTCCGCCGAGCTTGCCTTCGGTGCCGACCTCACGCGCCACGCGCGTTACTTCGGCGGCGAACGAACTGAGCTGATCGACCATCGTATTGATGGTGTTTTTCAGTTCGAGAATCTCGCCTTTGACATCGACGGTGATCTTTTTCGACAAATCACCGGTGGCGACGGCCGTTGTCACCTCGGCGATGTTGCGTACCTGCCCGGTCAGATTGCCCGCCATCAGGTTGACGTTGTCGGTCAGATCCTTCCACGTCCCCGCCACGCCCTTGACATCGGCCTGTCCGCCGAGCTTGCCTTCGGTGCCGACCTCGCGAGCCACGCGCGTCACTTCGGCGGCGAACGAACTGAGTTGATCGACCATCGTATTGATGGTGTCTTTCAGTTCCAAAATCTCGCCTTTGACATCGACGGTGATCTTTTTCGACAAATCGCCGGTGGCGACGGCCGTTGTCACCTCGGCGATATTGCGCACCTGAGCCGTCAAGTTGCCGGCCATGAAATTGACGCTATCGGTCAAATCCTTCCAGGTACCGGCGACGCCCTTGACATCGGCCTGTCCGCCGAGCTTGCCTTCGGTGCCGACCTCACGGGCCACGCGCGTCACTTCGGCGGCGAAGGAGCGCAACTGATCGACCATCGTGTTGATGGTATTTTTCAATTCGAGAATCTCGCCTTTGACATCGACGGTGATCTTTTTCGACAAATCGCCATAGGCCACGGCTGTCGTCACTTCGGCGATATTACGGACCTGGCTAGTCAGGTTGCCGGCCATGAAGTTGACGCTATCGGTCAAGTCTTTCCACGTACCGGCGACGCCCTTGACATCGGCCTGTCCGCCGAGCTTGCCTTCGGTGCCGACCTCGCGAGCCACGCGTGTCACTTCGGCGGCGAACGAACTGAGTTGATCGACCATCGTATTGACAGTATCTTTCAGTTCGAGAATTTCGCCTTTGACATCGACGGTGATCTTTTTCGACAGATCGCCGTTGGCCACGGCCGTTGTCACCGCGGCGATGTTACGTACCTGAGCGGTCAGGTTGCCGGCCATGAAATTGACGCTATCGGTCAAATCCTTCCACGTACCGGACACGCCCTCGACGCGGGCTTGGCCGCCGAGTTTGCCCTCCGTGCCGACCTCACGAGCCACGCGCGTCACTTCCGAGGCGAACGAACGCAACTGATCGACCATCGTGTTGATGGTGCCCTTCAGTTCCAGGAACTCGCCTTTGACATCGACGGTGATCTTTTTGGACAAGTCGCCGTTGGCCACGGCGGTCGTCACCTCGGCGATGTTGCGCACCTGGCTGGTGAGATTGCCGGCCATGAAATTGACGCTATCGGTCAGATCCTTCCAGGTGCCGGACACGCCCTTGACCTGAGCCTGTCCGCCGAGCTTGCCTTCCGTGCCGACCTCGCGGGCCACGCGCGTTACTTCCGCCGCGAACGAACCGAGTTGATTGACCATTTTGTTGATGGTCTTGGCGGTGCGCAGGAACTCGCCCTGCAAGGGGCGATCGCCAATCTCCAGCGCCATCGTCTGCGACAGATCGCCCTGAGCGACCGCGCCGATGACGCGGGCCGTCTCGCTGGTGGGGTGGACCAGATCGCCGATGAGGTCGTTGACGGAGCTAATGGCGTCGGACCACGAGCCGCTGACATCGCCCAGCGACGCCCGCTGCGCGATGCGTCCTTCCTTGCCGACGACGCGGCTAAGGCGGTCCAGTTCGCGGGCCATGCGCTGGTTGAGTTCCACCACGTCGTTGAATGTGTCGGCCACCTTGCCGCTGAGTCCGGTCCAGTTCATCGGCAGACGAACCGCGAAGTCGCCTTTTTTCAGAGCGGACAGGGCGGTCAGCAGGACTGTGGTATCGAGTGCGTGCGGTGCGGATTCCTGAAGGACGGGCATGAGGCTTCTCCCCAAAGCGTCGTTGCTATCGAGCTTGTCGGAGGCGAACGGCCGGCGTAAGCCGGCTGGTTGTAGTTTCCACCAGCCGGCTTACGCCGGCCGTTCGCCATCCCCTGCAAACGAAAACCCCCGGCGCGCGGACGCTCGCGTGCCGGGGGCTGTCATAGACCCCGTGGAGTATTTGGGATAGTGAGGAAGTATAGCCTAGGAAGGATAGTCCAGCAATCCGAAGTGATTGCTGAGGTAGAGTTGCGATTACTTACTAGCCCGGAGCGCCAGTGACGGGTTGCCGGAACCCGTCGCCGGCGCTCCGGGCTAGTTGGAGTGCGTTCGACCGATCATTCGCAAGCGCTCTCCCAGAGCGCGGTAGTTGAACTGCACGGCAACTGCTTCATGATGCAAGCTTCCCCTCAGATGCCATTCTTTTTTGGTTTTGAGTTCTTTCCAACTTAAGATGAGACCGCTGCGATCGCGCCATACGCTCTCGAAAAGAACCGCACCTTGGCGGGTCCAGGCATCCGCATCGACCTGGGTGATGATCGCCCGACGCAGGGCGGCGCGAAAGGCGGCCTGAAGAGCCTCTTCGGGCGTGCGGCCGACGCCGTGGGCGATGACGGAGGTAATCTCGATGGATCGCGGCGTCGAGGGCGTCGTTGGAGTAGTTGGAGTGAGCAACTGCGGCGCTTGCCATCCGATCGTGGAAGAGGGGATTGCGGGAATTGCTGGCACGTAAGAGCGTGGCGTTTCGTCTTGGAAGGAAGAACTCTGCACGGAGCTGTCGAGTTTGTCGTCCTCACCGTGAATGTCCTGCACGGCCACGTTTACCAGCACGGGAGCCACGATGCTGGTGAAAACGACGGCCACAACCTTCGCCATAAATCCGCCCACCTTGGCTGCCATGACTTCTCCTCCATGAATCGAGCATCGGTTGATTCGATGTCTGGAGAAAGGCAATTGCTATACCACCTCATGCCAAGCTGCTTCGGCGCAGGAGACATTTTCGACGAGCAATGAGCCGATCGTGCCGCTTACGCCGATTGGGGCGTTTCGGCGGATTGGCCGCTTGGCGAACGGCCGACGTAAGCCCAATGCCGTTTACGTTTCGCGGAGCGGAACTTGCCCCAACAGGTCCCGCTCGGCAAGCGAGACCTACTTCATGCCGTTCGCGCTTCTAATTCTCATCTTTGTATTTTTTCCGTGTTTTCCGTGTTTTCCGTGGTGAAAGTTTTGACATCACGGCACGCCGGTTTTGCGGGCTTCCTCCGGGTCGATCTTCCACAGTGCCTCGGCAGCCGCGTCCTGGACATCGGAACTGCGGTCGTTCCGATTCGCTTCGAGCAGGGCACGGAAGGCCGACTTCGCGCCTGTACCCAGTTCGCCCAGAGCCTTCACCGCATTGCGACGAACCACCGGATCGGGATCGCTCACCAGCTTTGTCAACTCCGGCGCCGCGCTTGCCGCGGAGGGACCGATGCGGCCCAGCGCCGCGGCGGCCTCCCAGCGCAGGAAAGGCTGCGGCGATTTGAGCATTTCCGTCAACTCGGGGATGGCCGCTTTCGCCTCTGCTCCGATGTGTTTCAGAGCCATGATCGCGTTCCAGCGCACCTCCGGTTCCTTGGCGGACAACGTCTGAATGAGTTTCGCTACGGCGTCTTTGCCGACGTGACTGAGAGCGGCGGCCGCCTGCCGTCGCACCGCCGCATCCGAATCCTGCAAGGCACGGTCGAGCGCGGCGATCGCCGGCCGCGCGTCTGGTCCCATCTGCCCCAGGGCACGAGCCGCCGCGGCGCGAACCGCGCTCTCCCTGTCCGAGAGTGCGCCGGCCAGCGCCTTCGCGGTCGCTTCATCCTTCGGGGTCACGGCAGCCAAGGCTTGCACTGCCTCGGCACGGATTTGGGCGTCGCTATCCTTCAACGCCTCGCGCAGATCCGGTGCCGCGTCTTTCGCCGCTTCGCCAATCTGCCCCAGGAACCCCGCCGCCTCCGCGCGCACCGACGCATCCTCGTCCTTCAGCGCCGCACGCAACGCCGGGACGATTTGCGTCGATTTCGGATCGATGCTCCACAGGGTCTGAATGGCGTTGAACCGAACATGTGGGTCTTCGTCTCTAGCCGCTTTTTCGAGATCGGGAAGCGCCGCTTTGGCATCGGGACCGATGCGAGCCAACGTCGTCGCCGCACTCAGGCGGACGTTGCGGTTCTTGTCGCGCAGTGCTTCCACAAGGACCGGCAGCACTCGCTTGGCATCGCCGGTGATGCGCCAGATCGCTTGCGCCGCATGCGCGCGGACACGAATATCCTTGTCCTTGAGGAGATCGCGCAGAGCGGGAACGGCGTCCCGGGCACGCGAGCCGAGATGACCCAGCGCCAGCGCGGCCCCCATGCGAACCTGCTTGTCGGATTTCTTCAGCGCATCGATCAACGGCTTGATCGTGTCCGTCCCAATGGCGGCGAGGGCTGAGGCGGCCTCGACGCGCACCTGCGGATCGCTGTCCTTGAGCGTGTCAATGAGATCGGAGATGGCATCGTGCGCCTTGGGACCGAGATGAGACAGGGCGTTGGCCGCCTGACCGCGCACATGGCTGTCCCAGTTCTTCAGTTCCTTGGTCCAGTGACCGACGCGCTGGCCCTTGTAGGTTTCCTCTTTCTTGTGGTCGTCGTCCGACTGCGGCGGCAGGATTCCCAATCCGGGGTAGCCAGGCGTTGTATCACTCGGTGAGTACGGATTGCCGCCGGGCCAAAACGGACAGTAGCCGTAGCAAGTGTAATAGCGCTGGCCCAATTGACCGGGGTAGAGGCCGTAACTGGGGGTGTAGGGCGACCGCATGTAGCTGGGGCAGTAGCCGTAGCAGCCCCAGTAGGAACGCGAACCGGTTGAAGGTGTGGGACAGTAGCCGAAGCAGCCTCCCTGAGATCGCAGTTGGGGCATTGCCTGTCTGCCTTGCTGGGCGTGTGCCGGCGGCACGGCGAACGCGAAGATGGCTCCGATGCTCAGAATTACGCTGATACGCTTGTTGTGAGAAAACATGATGGGTCTCGCCGAAGAAGGGGATAAGGCGACATACGGCCCACCGGCGCGAGTCGCCCCTTTGCCTTCTCGCCGCGCGGGCCCTTTCTTATTCTATTCACGCCGCGCGGCACGATGGACGGAGGCTCACCGATTCAGGACATTCTTCCCGGTTAATCGCTTCCCGAAGCCGGTGCTTCGCCGGCAGTGTTGACGAGCGTTGCGCTGGGCACTTGCGCGTTCGCGGCTCGTCGCCGACGCCAGATGACGAAGCCTGGCGCACCCAGCAAACCCAGCACCACCAGCCACGGCGCGAGAGCCACCACGGTCAACACGATGCCCTTGCCGAAGAGAACCAGGGCATCAATGGACCCTTGAAAGGTGCGGCCAACGGTGCTGCCGAAGTCCGGCATTAACGGCGGCGTGTAATCGCGACGATGGAGCAGTTTCACGGTCACGGTCGCCAGGTCCACATCTTTATCCCATCGTTGGAGCTGGCTTTTCTCCTCTTCAATTTGGCCGCGCACGATCCGCAACTGCTCGCGCACCCGAAGAATGTCCTCCACTTTGCCCTGGGTTTTCTCCAACAGCCCCAGCAGGCTCTTCTCTTCCGTCTCGTCGGCTTTGAGGCGAGCGGCCTTGTCGTGATAGGCGTCGGTGATGTCCTGCGAATTGGTGGTACGGCTGCGCACCTCACCGAACTTGACGATGGCCTGCATGAACGCATCAAAGTGTTTCTGCGGCACGCGCACGGTCCACGTTCCGGAGCGCGGCGAGCCGGGCTGATTGTGAATCTGAGAATCGGCCAGGTAGCCTTCCTTCTCCTCGACCAGTTCGCGCAGTTGTTGCTCAGCCTTGCCGAAATCGTCCACGACGAGATCGGCAAGGCCGGTGTAGATGATCTTGCGCGGTGTCGGTTTCTCGGCAGCAGGCGCCGCGGGAGCATTCCCTGCCGGCGCGGGCTTTTTCTCGCCCTCCGCCATCGCGACGCGGCGCACACCGTCCTCCTGGCGCGCTTCCTTTTGAACGGCCGACTCGGGTGCTGGATTCATTCTCGCCTCGCCGCAACCCAGCAACAGGCCAAAGAATAACAGGGTGAATGTGCGTTGCAACATGGAACGACTCTCCGGCGAGTGTGAAACCCGATTTCCACTTTACTACGATGACGTACTTCCCCCCATTGTTTTATGCGCCGCCATCGCTTTGCGTTGAATACGGAGAGTTGACGCTGCTGCGCCGGAGGGCGATGACTATAATGCCGTAGTTGATCCGCCGCACGCAGGGATGCTCGCGGAGGGCGAATCAACGGTTTCCCTCTCGGAACCCGGATAAGGGAGTAACGCATGTCGGCCCCCGTGAAAGCTTCCATCAACAACGGCAAGGGCGTCCCGCCTACCGGCGAACTACGTCAAGTAACCGTGCCGGATTTTGTCGCCGCCAAGGCGCGCGGCCATCGGCTGACCATGCTGACCGCCTACGATTACACCATGGCCCGGCTGCTCGATGATGCCGGTGTCGATAGTTTGCTCGTCGGCGATTCGCTCGGCATGGTCGTCCAGGGCCAGCCCGATTCGCTGGCCGTCACCCTCGACGAGATGGTTTATCACACGCGCTTGGTGTCTCGCGGCGTGCGCCGCAGTCTGCTCGTCGCCGATCTGCCGTTCATGAGCTATCAGGTCAGCCCCCAACAAGCGCTGGAGAGCGCCGGCCGGCTCGTCAAGGAAGGCGGCACGCACGCGGTCAAGCTGGAGGGCGGAGTGCGCAGCGCCGCCGCCATCGCCGCCATCACGGCGGCGGAAATCCCGTTGATGGGCCACATTGGTTTGACGCCGCAGTCCGTGCGTCGCCTCGGCGGATTTAAGGTGCAGCGCGACGCCGAGCGGTTGATGGAGGATGCCTTGGCGGTCGAGGCCGCCGGCGCTTTCGCCGTCGTCGTCGAGTGTGTGCCGACCGAGATGGCCGCGCGCATCACGGCCGCGCTGAAGATTCCGACCATCGGCATCGGCGCCGGTCCCTCCTGCGATGGTCAGATTCTCGTCACGCCCGACCTGCTCGGCCTGTTCGACGACATCCGGCCGCGCTTCGTCAAGCACTACGCCGACCTGGGGTTGGCCGTCCGCAAGGCAGTCGAAAGCTACTGCCGTGAAGTCCGCGACGGCGTCTTCCCTGGCCCCGATCACAGTTTCCGTTGAAGAAAAACCGAGTCACCACGAAACACACGAAACACACGAAAAAAAGAAAAGACAAAAAAGAAGAATGGATACGAGTTGCTGGTTGACCTCCACGAATGATCATTGTCTTTTTTGTCTTTTCTTTTTTTCGTGTGTTTCGTGGTGACTCTCTTTTGATGTCTTATGTTGCAACTTGTCGGCGTCAGCAAGTCCTACGGTGGTACGCCGGCTCTGAGGCCGACGGACCTAACGATTGCAACCGGCCAAACCACGGTCCTGATTGGCCCCAGCGGTTGCGGTAAATCCACGCTCATTCGTCTCATGGCCGGACTCCTTCAGCCCGATAGCGGCAGCGTCCTGTTCGAGGGCGTTCCCCTAACGCCGGCCAATTCGCGCGAGTTGCGCCGGCGCATCGGCTTCGTGGTCCAGGACGGCGGACTCTTTCCGCACCTGTCGGCGCGCGACAACGTCACCCTTATGGCGCGTCATCTCGGCTGGAACCGCGCACGCATCGACGAACGCCTCGCGGAACTCATTGGCCTGACTCGTTTCTCCGCCGATTTGCTCGACAATTATCCCGTACAGCTATCCGGCGGTCAGCGGCAGCGCGTCAGTCTGATGCGTGCGCTCATGCTCGATCCGGCCCTGCTTTTGCTCGATGAACCGCTCGGCGCACTCGATCCGCTGATTCGTTCGGACCTGCAAGCGGACCTGCGCGGCATCTTTCAGACGTTGCATAAAACGGTCGTGCTGGTGACGCACGATCTCGGCGAGGCCGGCTTCCTGGGTGATACGCTTGTGTTGATGCAGGCGGGCCGCATTGTGCAGCGCGACGCTTTCACCAATTTAATCCGCGCTCCCGCAGATGATTTCGTGACGCGCTTCATCAATGCGCAGCGCCATCCGCATGAATTGCAGGAGGGAAAAGCGTGATGTCGCGGTGGGCGCTTCTTGGGGCATTGCTTGTTATCCTTGCCCTCATGCTGCCCGGTTGCACGCGGCCGCAAGGGAAGAATGAAAAGCCGATGGTGCGCGTTGGTGCCAAGGCGTTTCCCGAATCGCAGATTCTCGGTGAAATGCTGCGGTTGCTGGCCCGAGAAGTGGGGGCGGACGTGGAGGATCTGCGCAGCCTGGGTGACACGGGCGCGGCGTGGAACGCCCTGCTTCTGGGCCGGATCGACGCTTATTGCGAATACACCGGAACGCTGACGCAACAAGTCCTGGCCGATGAGGATGTGGCCACACCGGAGAAACTACGGCGAGCGCTGGCCAAACGCGGGCTACGCATGAGTCGATCCCTGGGCTTCGCCAACAGCTACGGACTGGGCATGACGCGAAAGCACGCCGCCAAGTTGGATATTCACACCATTTCGGATCTCCGAAAGCATCCGAAATTGACCATCGGCCTCAGTGCGCCGTTTCTCGATCGTCCCGACGGTTGGCGGGCGCTGCGGAAGTTTTACGATCTGCCGCAGGACACGCGCGACGGCATGGAACACGCCCTCGCTTACACGAGCCTGTCGGCCAGCACTCTGGATGTCACGGATGTTTACACCACCGATGCCGCGATCCATCAGCGCGACCTGATTGTACTCGCCGACGATCGGCATTTCTTCCCGTCCTACGATGCGATCATTCTCTATCGCGCCGACCTGGATCGCCGCGCTCCGCAAGCGGTCGATGCGTTCTTGCGACTGGAAGGAACGATCAGCGAATCGGCGATGATCGATCTCAATGTCCGCGTCGGCAAGGAGAAGCCGCTGGGCATCGCGGCGTCGTTCCTGCGTGAGTCGATGAAAATGCCGGTCGAAGTCAGGGACGAAACACTCGCTGAGCGCGAGCTGCGCTGGACAGGACAGCATTTGATGCTGGTGGCCGTGTCGCTGACGTTGGCGATTCTCGTGGCGGTGCCGCTGGGCATCGCCGCGGCGCGGCACCCGCGTCTGGGCTATTTCCTGTTGGCCGCCATCAGCATTGTGCAGACGATCCCGGCCTTGGCCTTGCTCGTGCTGCTGCTGGTGCTAATGAATCGCATCGGCCCCGCGCCGGCAATCGCGGCACTGTTCCTCTACAGTTTGTTGCCCATCGTCCGTAACACCTACACGGGCCTGCACGACATCCCCTTGCCGCTGCGCGAATCGGCGGAGGCGTTGGGACTGTCGCCGTGGCCACGTCTTTATCTCATCGAATTGCCGTTGGCCTCGCGCGCGATCCTGGCGGGCATCAAGACGGCGGCGGTCATCAACGTCGGCTATGCGACGCTGGGTGGCCTCATCGGCGCGGGCGGCTATGGTCAGCCGATCATGGATGGCGTCACGCGCAACGATCCGCAGTTAATTCTCGAAGGCGCCCTCCCCGCTGTGGTGATGGCGCTGTTGGTGCAGGCGTTGTTCGAGGGGATCGAGCGTTTCGTCGTGCCCAGGGGGTTGCGGTTACGGTTGCCCGCATAGACGCCAAGCCGGCGAGAGAAAGGACAATCGCCGCCCTTCTCCGGCCAATTCCCATGCTCTCGCGTGGGTTGGTTGAAGAGAGACGGCGGTTGCTAGAGGCCCTTCCCGGATTTGAACCGGGGTATGACGGATTTGCAATCCGTTGCCTTTCCGCTTGGCTAAAGGGCCGTCGCTGACATCGTGTCAACACCTTCTCTATCGGTCAACGATGCCGCTCCCCTTGAATGCCACACGAAAAAATATCGGCGTATCCAGTCGGGGCATAGATACCGCCGGCGGTGCGGATACGGTAAACTGATTCCGCTGTCTCATCCTTTCAGGAGATTCTTCCATGAAAGTACGTCTATTCTCCGTATTGGCGCTGGTTCTTCTACTTGCGGCCGATGCCCCGAAAAAAGGCGCGGTTCCCGAACTGAACCAGAAGGTGCTGGAATTCTGCCAGACCAATCTCGGCAAGAAAGTCGGCGATGGCGAGTGCGCCGCCTTGGCCATGCGTGCCCTGCGGACGGCGGGAGCCGAGCGTTCTTCCTATTCCACGCGCGGGCGCGAGTATGTGTGGGGCAAACTGGTCCGCACGGTCACGGCCGGGACCAATCTGACCGGCGAGGTGCTGCCGGGCGACATCTTGCAGTTTCGCCACGCGGTCTTCAAAGGCAAAGTCGGCAGGGACATCGTCGAATCGTTCTATCCACACCACACGGCCATCGTCGCGACGGTGAAAAACGACGGCAGGGATCTCGAAATCCTTCAGCAGAACGTCGGCGGCGACGGCAAGAGCGACGAAGAACGGCGGCTCGTCCAGCGCGCGCGGCTGCGTTTCGGCGAATTGCAAAAGGGTGGTTGGGTGAAAATCTACCGGCCCGTTGCGAAAAGTGAATGAAAATGTGCGAAGAGGCCCCTCCCGGATTCGAACCGGGGATGGCGGATTTGCAATCCCAAAAGGGCCTTCGGTTACATTTCGGATACCCTTCAAACCCCGTTTTTTCCAGGGTTTCGTGAAGGTGCGTCTGTACCGGCCATGCCCAATCGGCCAGCGAAAACGTGACACTTTACGTGACACCTGGGACCGCACCGTTCCTCTCGCAGTTTGCCTTTCCTCCGCCTCCCGTCGAATTCTACGCCCCGTCTTTCCTCTGTCCAATGAGGTAAATCCGGACGACCCGCTTGCAGGCCAGCCATTCTGTAGCCCGATGCTCGGTGGCCCGTCCTGGCGAAAGGGAGGTCGATTTGTCAGGAGCAGATTGCTGACAGGGGCGGTTGACGATGCAAGAACACGAAAATCGAGCCGAGATCATCGATGGACTGGTGAAGCTGATCGAGAAGTTGACGCCATTCTTGGACTGCTCGGGACGGGCATTCTGCTCCATGCCGCACACAGACGAGACCAAGCGTGGCATCCTTCCGCTACGCGATCGGCAGGTTCATGCTCTCCTCGCGTATCAGTTTCGAGGCGAGCACGAGATCTACGCCGGAAGGGACCGCGTCAACGAAGCCATCGACTATGTGGAGGGAAAGCTGCTCGCGAGCCGTAAAGGACCCATCGTCGCGAAGGACTGTCCCGTGCTTCGATGCTTCCTCCACGCCATCGAGGAAAACGACGGCGGCACGGGGTCCGCCGAGGACATCCTCAAGATGCTGCGTGAGGTCCGCACGAAAAGGAAATTGACGAAAGGGGCAGAGAAACTGCCGAACAACCCGACCGCTATGGGCAAGTGGCTGGTCAAGAACCAGCTCATTTTGCAGGCACACGGTATCGAGGTGTTTCGTCCGCCTCGCGGCTCGAAGAAACGCCTCTGGGACTGGCGAAAGATCATCCGAGACGATGACACGTCTGACACTTCCACGACCGAAGTGTCACAGGGAGCGTCATTGCCCAAACCCGGTGACAACAACGAGAACCGAAACGATGACACGTCCGACGAGGCAATCGACCGAATGCTAAAGGAGAATCAGTCATGATTGCGACGGCTCAAAAGAGACTCATTACCGGCCGGGAAGCAGAAGCGTACATCCCGCCACTGGTGAAGTTCGCCGGCAACTATCGGCTCAAGGAGAAACTGCTGGGCTGGCTCAAACGGCCAATCGAACACGACCCGAATCTTCTTATCGAAGGGGAGCCAGGGACCGGCAAGACCACTATTATTCACGCCTACCTGCGAGAGCAGTTTCAGAATCCCGGGTTCTTCCAGGAGGAGTTCAGCGAAGAGCACCGAGCCAGGGCAGGCATCAAAGCGTCATTGGAGGATATCCGCGAATGGCAATCTGGAGGGAAGTACTTCTTCAAGCAGGTCAACGGTGCAACGGACTCGGAGGCAAAGATCAGGAGCAAGCTTGATAGCTTGACCTCGTCAGGCCTCATGTTCTTCGAAGAAACCAAGGCGACGCACATGGTCTGTGTCGCGGACGAAATCGGCGAGATCTTCTTTCGTGGCCTCGACGAAGCACTCCGTCCCACCCTGACGGAGCCGGGGGTCACGACGTACGCGACCGCCCAAAACTTCCACTCGAAGCGGAAGACCGACTCCTTTAAGGAAGAGGATCAACGGCTCGTCGCCCTCCTCCGGCGATTTAGTCATCGCGAGAGAACGGAGTTGCCGACAGAAGTGGACCATCTCCGGTTCCTCGCCTTCCTGATCGGCGAGTGGACCTTGAAGGTCGATGAGCCGGCGACGCTTCGCCTATTGGTCGAAAAGTCCGAGGGCGTCGTCGGATTGAGCAAGCGGGTTCTGATCCGAGCCATCGACGAGCCCGACCGGTGTTTAACACGCAAGCTTGTCGAGGAAGCCGACGTCAATCCGCTCTGACACCAAAGTGTCTTGTCAGCAGGGCGAATCATGGGCCAGCACGGTGCCCCGTCGAATGTTGCCCTGGATTGGCCAGCATGATATTTCGCACGCGGGTTCTGGGACACGTAAGTGTATCCCGCTTCTCACTCCTCAGAGTGACCGTCAGGGAAGTCAACACCCTTGACGAATGAGCCAATGACGGAGCGACGGGAACCAGCAATATCCAGATGAGCGAGATATCCGATTCGGTCATGGTAATAGTCGTGTCGGTCAACGACCATCACGATACCTACCGGGACCACGGACATGCCTGGCGAAGAAAATACGCTGGCCTATGCCCATGCCGATGTCAGGATGACTCGGCGTGGGCGGGCATACACCCCACGCGTTTCCCGCAACGAACTCCTGGACCTTCTCGGCCCTGGGCAGAGTCGCGAGGCGACAATGGCCCGCCTGGAAGATTACCAGCAGCTCTTCGCCTACCGCTACACGGGAGCCATCGTCACCAAGGCCGGACACGGCCCCGGTGGCTGGACCGCCTACAAACGCCCACTCGATTGGTACCAGATAGCTCTGCATCTACTGGCCGACCGAGTTCCGGGCCGCCAACCCATCTGGTACGGATCGCGGAGTTTGCCCAGAAGCCGGTACTTCTGCCTGGACGTGGACGCAGACCGTACCCCCGAACGAATCCTTGCCAAGACGTGTCCGGACTACGACTTCATGCCGGAGCACACCCGGGCTTCCAAGCTCCGTGAGATCGTTGATGATCTGGCCATCCGTCCCGCCAAACCACCGCAAGTCGAACGTCTCGCCCTGGTCAACCGGGCTCTCCGCCGGATGGGCATCAACCCCGACAATCCCCGAAGTGTCCTGAACCTGGCTTCCCCGAGCGGCGGCCGACACATCTACGTCTTCTTCGATGCTCTTTACTCCCTGGACCAGTACCACGATCTACTGCACGCGGCCAGCCT
This sequence comes from Gemmataceae bacterium, assembly GCA_035553375.1. Classification (GTDB taxonomy): domain Bacteria; phylum Planctomycetota; class Planctomycetia; order Gemmatales; family Gemmataceae; genus JAJPHU01. The sequence continues at coordinate 11,624 of DATNCY010000093.1, read as the reverse complement.
TCGGCACGTTCCTGGCGAGATCGAGTTTTACCCTTCCTCCGGCCATGCTCTCCGATTGCCCTTCGGCTACATTCCCGGTCAACCCCACGCCCCTCATGCCTGGATTCAATTCATCGACGACTTCCACAATGGCCGAATCATCCAGCACCCACTGAGCGAACTGTACGAGAGCGTGGCAAATCACCGCTCCACCCAGGCTCGGCGGATCGAGTCGTTGAGAAAAGGTGACGCCACACTTCCTGGCCCCGCCAAGCCCTTCCTGATGGGACAACCCAAACACGCAAGGCTCCCACAAAGCTCCCCGCTCCTAGAGATTAATCCCCTGCCGCGGCAACGGTACCTCCAGCTGCTGGACGGAATCCATTCCCTTGCTGACGCACAAGAACTCCTCGATCTGGGCATCCTCGGCGATGGCACCCGCACGAAGGCTCTTAAACTCCTGGCCGCCCACCTGATCTGGTTCAAGGGGCTCACGGCCGAAGACGCCGCTCAATTCCTCACCGAATGGGCCATGTCCTCTCGCCACCTCAGCAAGGACATCGCCGCCGACTTGGCCAACGGCACTTCCGTCGTCGCGAAGCATATCCGTACTATGTGCCACTGGTACGGGGCCAAGAAGACATCCGGTCATCCCTCTGCTCCGGCTATTCATGAATTCTCCCAACGGGAGTTGGATGCTCTTCGGCCATCGCTGACCAACCTGGCCGGAGAGGAACGGATCAACCAGGCTGAATTCCTCTTGCACTTCCTCCGATTCGCTAAACGCCACGGTGCCCCTGCCAGCGATGGCACCGGCTGGGACGCCGCTGTCCATGCCGGCAAGGTGATCCGACGCTGGCCGGGCTGCTCCCACATGAAGTACAAGGAACGGCTGGCTGAGGCGACGGCAGCCGGTCTTTTGACCAAGATAAGAGGGCCCTGGCACCGTGCCGATAGGCCCGGCCGAGCGACGACCTACCGATTATCCATCCCCGTGATACCTGAGATTCAGTGGGTATTGACTTATGAGGCCGCCCTGGACGCCTTGACCGTGATCGACCCATCGGCCAGTGATGAAAGGCAAGGGAATCACGAATCGCCGTCCATAGAGGAACAGACCCATGCCAGCAACTCAAGCAGACCCGATTCAAGAGACCCCGGCCGGGGGCGGGACGGAATTCTACCGGCCCCTCTATGTCCGCCGCGTTCCGGAGGAAGTCTGGATTCTGGTACACGACAATGCCATCCGCAGCCGGATGCGGCTCCAGGATTACATCGTCGAGATCCTCAAGGGTTGCGAACCGCTTCAACGATAGACCTTGAGCCCATCCGACTGCTTGACACATGTCCCTCTCTCACTGATCGAACTGAATACCTGGGACCGGAATACCCTCTCTTGGAAGCGGCTCCATGTCATCGGTACGGACTTTCGGTGCCGAGAGATATTTCAATATCCCCAGCACCTTCGTCCTGACGCGTCTCTACATCGGATGACGCTCTCACCTTCTCAAGAAAGGAAACGGACCATGGCCAGCGAATGCTTGAAAGACGAACGAGACGTGTATCACCTCTGGAACCCGTCCCGGGAAGTCGAGGAATACTGGGAAGAACAGCAATCGGCAATCGACCGGCGGCTGATTCTTCAACTGAAACACGAACCACGTCACCACAAATCGATCGAAGCTCTTCGCTCCTTTTCCAAGGTGCTCGCTCTTTATCCCAGGTCTCCCCTGGATCCAGATCCTTTTGAACATTTCGCATACTGTCTTGAGGACAGCTCGTTTCTCCTTGACAGCAGCTTTCTTGAAGGACACGACCAGCCTTTTACTGCCGACGGACTGGCCGCCACTTTCATCACGCGGCAATCCTTCCCCGAAACCGTCAGGCACAATGACGTAGTCAAGTGGATCGATGCGGCGATTCGGTTCTTCCCGGCCCTGTGTGAACTCGTCACGCGTTTCACTCGCCTATTTATCATGCAGAACCCGGACCTTCTCGCGAACGCACCGGAGCGGGGCCGGTTGCGGTACATGGAATGGGTAACGGCAAACTCCGTCCTTGAAACGATCAAGCAGCTTGTGAACGATGACCACAGTGTTCCAGATGAGCTGCCCCCAACCGACTCCGCTTGTGCCCTTGCAGATGGTGACCGGTGAATCAGCCTTCATAATCACGACGAAAGGTTTCCCAACCCCGCCCACGAATCCGTTGTCGTGGGCGGGGTATCTCATTCACGGGCACAGGTGGAATGTGCTCGACAAGCGGCCAAGAAGTGGCCAAAGATTGAAAAGCCACGACCGATGAAGCAATGGCAAATCCGCTACCGGTGGTCACAACCGACCAAACTGCCTTCCAAGACGGCAACGCCAGCGAACAGTCAATCGCCTTCTACATCGACAACAACGACCTTCGAGTGCCCAAGAACCAGGTTGTCGGTGAACATTTCAGTTTCAATTGGTTCCAGCAGCAACAAGCACAGTTCGCTGCTCGCTTCCTCAGCCCGTCGTTCAGGGAAGGTTGAGGCGAGTGTTGATCGCCGCCGGGTGCGGTGCCGCCGGGTAAGGATGAGTGTCGTCCTCAGGAAAGCGTGTCTCAACGGTAAAGGTGAGCCTCATGAAAATGCAGTGCTCTCGAGTCGAGATGCTTGCCGCCCTTCAACTGGTCAACACGGCTGTCGCTGGTCACGACCATCGCCCCATCCTGCAGAATGTGAAGGCCATCGCCGCGGACGACCACTGCTCCCTCCTGGCCACCGACCTGGAGATCGGGATACGAAGGGACCTACCCGGTATCCCCATCGAGGAATCCGGCGAGGCCCTGTTGCCGGCCAGCCGCACCCTGGCCATCTTCCGGGAAGCCCAGGACGAAGAACTGGTCATCGAGACGAGTTCCCAGACCACCACCGTGCGGGGAGGGACGACAGAGTTCGAGCTGGGCAGTGAGGCCCCGTCGGCCTTTCCTGAGTTCCCATTCATTAACGGGGACGGCTACCATGAGATCGGTGCCGAAATCCTCAAGACCATGATCCGTTGCACCCTTTTCGCTGCCGCCACCGAGAGTCCCCGGTACGCTCTCACGGGTGTCCTGTGGGAGCTAGAGAGGAACGCGGTTCGTCTCGTAGCGACAGACGGTCGGCGGCTGGCAGTAGCCGAGGGACCAGCCAAGGCACAGGGCAACTACCACACGAAGGGAACGCATGTGGTGCCGACCAAGGCGATGCAGCTCCTGGAGAAGAATCTGCTCAATGCAGACGAGATGCTACGGGTGACGCTCCGGCCGACCGAGATCCTCTTCCAGACCGGCCACGCCACAATCTACTCCCGCCTCGTGGAAGGCCGCTTCCCCAACTACAAGGACGTTCTGCCGAAGAAGGCTCCCATCAAGGTGTCGCTGATCGCTGGCCCTTTCCACTCGGCCATTCGACAGGCTGCCGTCATGACCGAGCAGGACACGAAGCGGATCCTCTGCTCATTCAAGCCGAAGCTGCTCGTGCTAGAAGCTCAAAGTTCTGATGCCGGCCGGTCCCACATCGAGCTGCCCATTGACTACGCCGGGAAACCTGTCGAGATCGCTTTCCACCCGAAGAACCTTACCGACCTCCTGCGGGCACTGGACCCATCGGACCAGCTGACGCTCTCGATGACGGACGGCAAGAACCCGGCCCTGTTTCGGCTGGGCGACACCTACTCCTACGTCGTGATGCCACTCGTCTGAATGGGCCGCTCATCATGATCACCACGGCAGAGATCGAGAGAGCCGGACGTATCGCACACGTCCTGATCGACGCCGCCCTGGCCAACCACGACATCCAGGCTTACCTGGCCGATCTCCGACCACCCCGCCTCTGGACAATCGACGGTGTTCGCAGGAATCCAACGTGCCGCGTGGAATGGCAGCACGCTATCGTCATCGGAGGCATCGGCGAATCTTTTGCCGCAAGCCGTCATAAGAATTGGGGCGAGTTCATCGGCGTGCTGCCGATTCAACCCGACGACCCGGTGGGATGGTCACGTATCTTGTACCTCTACAAGGCCAGCAGCCCCTACAACCGCCGGGTGGAGCAGCGGAAGGCCCTAAAACGCATTCTCGGCCGCAAGCACCGCAAACTGGTTACACTCGCTTTCGGGTCTACAAAGCGTGACTTCTTGACACATTGGCTCACCGAGGCGGGAGCCTACGTCATCAGGAGGCGGCTCAACCTCGACCCCGGCGAATTCTGGCGAGCCGCCAAAGGGCGAATGTTCCTCGTGTTTCCTGATCCTCCGATCCAGCTGCTCCTTTTCGATGACGACCCTGAATCCACGCGTCGTCGATATCGCGGTTAGACAGGCTAAAGACCAACAAGGGGTTCGGACTTCCCGAATCAGAAAAAGGGTGTCAATAGGACTTGTGGAAAATCCGCCATTTATTTTCGGCCAACTTTTTCCCACAGGCTGGGAATACAGCCGATCTCGCCGGGAATCGAACCGACGAAGACCCGCCAAAGCATCGACTGTGCTTTATGCTAGCGTCGGTCAGGGCAGGAATCATGTTGATTCAGCCCACTATTCTCAAGGGTTACACGATGAGCGTCCATTTGTTCGGCGTGGAAAATCAAGGTGGGGGTGACACGCTAGCACTACAAACAACGCAACTGCCAGAGGAGTTGAAGGCAATCTATAAACCGCCGGTGCCCATTCCTCACCCGGGTGGCCATACGGAGCCAGAAACCGAGCACGAGAAGGAACTCCTGGACTATCTGCATTCTCGTCTTCGTTTTGCGAAGGCCAGCGTGCGGAATTCCCCGGACAACCTGCCGATGCTTCGCGAAATCGAGTTCCTGTTCCAGTACGGCCGCTTCTACTCGCCTCGCCCGTTGCCAAAAGGCCTCAAGGCCGGAAGGAAACAGGGATGCTATCTGGCGTCTCAACTGCACGCCGCCGATACCGGCTCCTTGACCTACGTCGAAGGCTACGGCTTGCTCGGGATCGGCCATGCCCACGCCTGGTGTATTGACGCGGAAGGAGAAGTGATTGATCGCACCTGGACAGGTCGAAAGGGCAGACCGCTTGGGCAAGCTTATTTCGGCGTTCCGATGGATCGAGATTATGTCAGAGAACTCTTACTCGCCCGCAAGTTCGCAGACGCTTTCATCATGCCGGCCGCCTTCGTTGAGTAGAAGACGTGGCGTCCGGACAACCTCGGGAGCGGTCAGACATGGCCGCTCCAATTTTCTTCATCCACACGAGCCTTTGACAAGCAACCACATCGCGGACGAACAACGGGGAACACTTATGAACAATCGCTGGTTTGACGTAGATAAGGAAGGTCTGGGCAAGCTTGTGGAAAGCCACGGCAAGGGTCGGCTGATTGCCGAGCTTCTGCAAAATGCACTTGATGAGCGGGTCACCACGGTGGCCATCAATCTGACTCCTCTTCCTGGCAGGCCCATCGCTGAGTTGGTCGTTGAAGACGATTGCCCCGAAGGCTTCAAGGATCTGGCTCACGCCTATACGTTGTTTGCCGACAGCTACAAGAAAGATGACCCGGAGAAACGCGGGAGATTCAACCTGGGCGAAAAACTCGTCCTCGCTCTGTGCCGAACTGCTGCCATCAGCACGACAACTGGCACCGTCGTTTTCGACGAATCCGGAGGGCGGCACCTCAAGCCCAGGAGCAAGAGGGAACGAGGCTCGGAGTTTCGGGCAACGATCCGAATGACGAGGGCAGAATGCGACGACGCTATTGCCTTCCTGAACACAGTCCTGGTCCCATCGAACACGCTGGTCACGCTGAACGGGCAGCCGCTTCAACCATGCGTTCCGCTGCACGCATTCGAGGTCAATCTGGACACCGAGATCACCGACGAAAACCGGATACTTCGAACCAGAGTCCGTAAGACGCGGGTGGAACTCTTTGAGCCTAAGGCCGGGGAACCAGCGTCGATCTACGAGATGGGCCTGCCCGTGGTTGAAACCGGCGACAAGTGGCACATCAATGTCTGCCAGAAAGTACCGCTGAATCTCAACCGTGACAACGTCCGCCCGGCCTACCTCCAGCGGCTCCGCACGCTCGTCTTCAATGAGATGCACTCTCACTTGAATCACGAGGACGCAAACAGCACGTGGGTCCAGGAGGCAACGTCGCATGCCGACTGCTCTGACGCCGGCATCGCCAAATTGCTGGACCTGCGGTTCGGTGAGAACAGGGCGGCCTATGATACAACCGATCCGGAAGCTAGCAAGCGAATTCAGTCCTCCGGCGGGACCATCGTGACGGGGAGCATGCTGAACAAGCAGCAGTGGCAGAAGGCAAAGGAAGCCGCCGCGATCCAGCCTGCCGGCAAAATCAGTCCGAGCCCCCGCCCCTACAGCGATGATCCAGATGCACCTCTGGAGAAGGTTGTCCCACCGGATCAATGGACGGCGGCCATCCGGAATATCGTGGACTACGCCAAGTTCCTGGCCGAGCAGCTAATGGGCGTAGCACTCGTCGTCAAGGTGACCCAGGTTCCCAACCACTTCGCCGCCTGCTACGGGCACGGTCAACTCACCTTTAACTTGCAGCGTTTGAGCCACCGCTGGTTCGAACAGGGACCGACCGAGGAGGTGGACGAGCTACTCATCCACGAATTCGGCCACGAGTATTCCGGTGACCACCTGAGCGACAAGTACCACGAGGCTCTCTGCCGGCTGGGGGCCCAGTTGAAACGGTTGGCCCTGAGTAAGCCTGACCTGTTCGGACGGTACTTACCTGTTTGAGGTGGCGATCCTGTGTCGCCGAACTTCGGAAATCATGTCCCGACGCTGCCATCGATTGCCCGTCGTGAATGAGGCCTCGGGGCAAAGCTAACCAGCGTTGATCCCTTCCAGTTCTTGCTGGATCACGCTCGCGAGGGTGACGCCGTTGGCTGCAAGCCGGTCCACCAGTTCCGAGAACTGCTGGAAGACGACTCGGTTCCCGGTCAACTCTTGCCTTGACGCCTGCCACACCGCGTGCAGGATCCTGGCGGTTCGCTCACCGTTGTTGTGGGAATCCCAGAGTGCCTTCACGCCCTCGCTCCTCGAGGTGACCCCGTGTAACCAGCCGACCACCTGGGCGGGCTGGTAGTGGCGGGACGCGGACTTGAGCATCGAGAGAAATGCCTGGTACGCACCGTGGTTGGTGCCGACAACTGCCAGCCATCGCTCGATGAGGCTCACGAAGGCTGAAACGTGCGACCACTCCTCCTTGAGAATGTACGTGCCGTGGCTCACGAACACCATGAGCGTCACGGCCTCGGACCAATCACTGGAAAGGTACTCCTGGTCAGCGAGTCGGACGAGTTCGGGACGGTCGAGCAAGTCGTTGCAGACCCGCTCCCAGGTCCGGACGGCCTGGGGCTCCGGCGGATCCTGCGGTGGTAGGCGTGCAACCTGATACTGGAACAGGCCGTGGAGGAGGTCTGCGGCGAGGCGAGGCAGCCGCGGCCAGGTCGCCAGGGCCGGGGCGATGACGTGCTGTTCGGCCTCCTCCGGAGTGAGGTGACGGGCAAGAGCGGCGATCCAACCGAGGAAGAAGTGGTTCCACTCCCAAGGTGCCTCGGAACGGCGTCGTGGCCGGCTATCCTCTTCGTCCCCTCTCAGGTTCTCGCTCACCGTCCATCGCATCAGACTGTCGGCCAAGCCGAGGAGGGCTCGCTTCGTTTCCGGCTCCCTGATCAATTCCTCGATGGGCAGCCCCTGGAGCACACGCACGACGAGATCCCAGAGAAAGAAGCCACGCTCGTCCACCTCGACCGCCGGCAACTCGGGCTTCTCGTCCCGCTGAAGGCTGTCGGTACACTGCCGCCAAAGTTGCTCCAGCCTCGCCATGCCGGCCTCGTTGAACGCGAGCCCCATCCCGGGAACGACCGTGTCGCCCGGCACCGTGGCGAAGGAGAGGGCCAGCCACAGGCAGTTCCAGCACAAGACGCCGTCGCTCCCCCAGGATGAGCGTAGCCCCGCGAACACCGCTCCCACCACCTGGAGCTGCGGGTCGAAGGTCAGCTCAAGCACCGCCAGCCGAACCTCCGCGTCGGCGGCACCTTGGGCCACGAGGGCGGTCAGCCCCCTAGCCCCGTTCAGCCTGGGATCCAGGCCAAAGACGTTTTGCCGGTTCATGGCGTCGAATCGGCTCCTCGGGCAGCGGGCCGCGGCAAGGAGGACAGACCGACACCACTCGCCGTGCCCCTGCTCTTGGGCCCAGGACCACGCCTTGACTGCTACCGTGGCGGCAACCGCGGCGATGGCCTGTTCGCGGATCGGGTCTGTTTCCGTGTTTATCGTCCAGTCGGGGGAGTAGATCGACGTCCGTCCAGAGGCACTCGGCCGGGTCGGTTCCTCTGTGGGGTCGGGACCGAGGCTTTCGGAGAAGTCGTCCGGGCGGGTGTAGGAAACCGCCGCACGGACGACGCGGGGCATGCTGTCAGGGTCGGGGGCCGCGTTCTCTTCCAGCGTCGTCCGGGCCCAGTTGGCCAGGCCGAAATACTCCTGGAACTCCAGTGCCTGCTCGAACCTCGTGTGCTCCTCCGGACTCGGCTCGCGGGGCGGCTGGTACCGCCAGCCCGTCGCTGATTCCGTCCGGACCTGCTGGTAGTTCTCTCGCTTGAGGAGTCCCCGATAGTCCTCGATCTCGGCCCGGAGTGCCTGGACGACCTCCTCGCGGCCCCGCTCCTCCTCGTACTGGAACGGCGGCTCGTCGCCGAATCTGGCGAAGGCCTGGTCGAGGGCGGCCCGGGCCGAATCGTCACCGTGGATGACCACGAGCGGTATCAGGTTTCGGACCTCCAGGCCCCGTTGGGGACGCCGGTTCCTCTCGCGGAGTTGCTCGTTGATATGCTCGTGCTGGCCGAGGAAGTCGATGATGGGCGGCCCCTGGAGGTCCTTGCCCCGCCGATGAATGTCCATCCGCCAGACGAGGGGGTGGGCGACGTAGGGGAGCAGGGCCGGCAGGCAATGAGCTGGTGTGCCGAGGGCGACGGCGACGCAGACGCCGAGGACGGCGACGCTCCGCGTGCCCTCCATGACCTTGTCGATCAGCTCGCCCCCGTCCCGTCCGTTGGCAATCTGCTCTTCCATCCAGACTTCGAGGGCCATGAGGGCGGAAATGACTGCGTACGGCCCGACGCTGGTGTGGCGGAACCAGCAGTAGACCTCCTCATTCCCCCACAGTTCCTTGGGGCCGGACGGCAGGGACAGGACGATCGGCAGCGGGGTCCGGCTGTACCCCAGGAAGTGCTCGTTCCGTTCGCGTCGGCACCAGTAGTCCGTCGCGGCGTTCGTCAGGCCGTGGACGAGACGGAGCCCCTCGTCCTCATCCGTGCGGAGGAGCCGCAGGAACGGCCCCTGGACGTGGGCAGGGGGGTGGTAGTCCATGGCCCCCCCGATTCCCAGCTCGCTCATATCGTGAAACGAGGCCCAGTCCGTCTCTTCGGGCTCCTCGATGAGCTCGCCGAGGGCAAAATCCACGTAAGCGGCCGGGAGGTGATCGACCAGCGGCACGAACGTCTTCAGGATTTGCTCCCGTGCCCTCCACCGGTCCTCCTCCGCGACAGTTCTGATGTACTCGGTCACCCGGTCGGGCAAGACGTCGGCCGAGTGGAGGACGATTTTCCGGAGCCGGGTTTCGTGCTCCTCGCGAGCCCGGTAGTCGATCTCGGATTTTGCCACGGGTCAGTCCTCGTCGCTCTGTTCCAGCCAGGCGAAGGCCAGTTCGCCAACCTCGCGTCGGAGGGGGTCGTCTGGCCCCGACCGTTCCTGCCAGATTTCCATGATCCGTGCCGCCTCGTGCCTGGCCGCCTCGCTGAGCTCCGTGGAGTGCCGCAGCAACCAGTGAAGGGTCCAGTACCACGCATACCAGCGGGGCAGCGGAAACCGCAACGCGAGTGCCAACGCCTCCGCGGGAGAATCTGCTATGGCGGCCGTCGTCTCGGCGATCCGAGGATCCACATCGACTTCCGTGGTCCGCAGTGCGACCAGTAGGTCGATCAGGAGGCGTCCGTCCTCGGCAAGGAGGGCTTCCCGAGCCTTGTCCAGCAGCTCTTCCAGCCGCGTAGACAGGAACGGAGCGGTCAGGACGGCCTGTCGCCAGCGAGGTGCCAACTCAGCGGCTTGCTCGAATGCCCGCAGCAGCTCCGCCCATTCGTCGGCCGCCTCCCCTCGCTCAAGGAGCATGCAGCCCAGCAACCGGACGGCCCGCAAGAGTCCGTGAGGTTGTCCGAGTTCCCGGAGGTACGCGGGCAGATCCTGACGACGTTGCTCCAGCAGCCGGAGCAGTGACCAGTCTTCGAGCAAATCGTGGCTGAACCGGTAGACGTTTTGACCCTGATCCCGAATGATGACGCGGTCCGCCTCCAGTGTCACCAGAGCGTCAGGGGGCATCCCGCCGTCCGGAAAACGCCGCCGAGGGGCGTTGATCAGCCGGCGTGCCGCCTCGACGAGGGCCTGTTGACGCTCCCGCCCTTCCGATTGCCCGTCGCGGCCGACAACCCTCTCCCACCACACGTCGCTGACCTCGACCTCCGTGGCCGGAACCTTCTCGGCCTCGTCCCCCGCGATACGCCGGTCCGTGAGGAGGTCGAGCAAGAACGGGTTCCTGAGGATCGGCTTGAGCCTGGCCTGCGACGACAACGCCCTGAGACGCGGCTGCTCGTCCAGGACGAGCCGCACCTCCTCGTCGGCCAGTTCCGGGATCCGAACGGGGAAGATCTGCTGGACGACCTTACGGTCGAGCCAGGTCAGCTGTCCCAGGCTGCCTTCGCGGGCCGTGGCGATGCACCACCAACGCCGACACCCCTCGACCGGCGGCAGGACTTTTTCGGCCGTCCGGAGGAGGTCGTTCACAGCCAGCCGGGACCCATCGTCCTCGATCCGGTCGATCCCATCGATGAAGATGCATGGGTACGAATGGGTACTCATCGCCAGGAGCAGTTCTTCCGCGGTCCGCGAAATCCCTTGCGAGCGGGCGAACCCAAGCCAACCCTTTCCATCGACACGGTCGGCCGAGAGGATCAAAGACGGGCCGGCGAGTCGGTGCCGATCTACCAGCATCTTCCAGATGCCGGACTTCCCCACACCGGGCGGGCCTGTGAACAGGAGCATGGCAGCGTCGCCATACTGGCCCGCAGGAGCCTCGACTGCTTCGACGCGGTTCAGCGTGAGGCCACCGATGTCCGTTCGGATGTCGTCGAGGATGTGCTCCTTGAGAGCGTCGAGTCGGGCCAGATCTTCGCGGCAGTCGGATGACGGCACGAGACGGAAACCATCCCCCTGGAGCCGTTGCGTGAGAATCTCACGGGTATACTCGCCGGCCGACCGGTTGACCTCGGCGGAGATGACGCGAAGTCGCGAGAACAATTCGGCGGCACCGGGACCGGCATCGGGCTGTAGGACGTGACGGAGGCAATTGACGGCGTGCGTGGCATCGCGGGAACCCCCGGTCAGCAAGTCGAAGTGGAGGATCACCATCGAACGCAGGAAGCCCCAGAGGTTGTCGTCGCTGACCGGCTGCCCGCTGGCGGCCGTTAACCTTGAGCGGATGAGGGCGGTGAACTCTCGGTGGTTCTTGTGGGAAAGTCCTTGCTGTCCGATCCGGCCCAGGAATGCGGCGGCGGACGAACTGTTGCGGGCCCAGGTCAGCACAGTCTG
>DATNCY010000092.1:0-28722 GCA_035553375.1 Gemmataceae bacterium | reverse complement strand
CGCGGGGGTCGCTGGTCGCCATCAGTAGTCTGACCGGCAAACGCGGTACGCCATCGTATGCCATCTACGGTGCCAGCAAGTTCGCGGTGCGCGGCCTGTACGACAGTTTGCGTCTGGAGTTAGCCAGCGACGGCGTCCATGTCGGTGTCGTGTCGCCGGGTTTCGTGGATACGCCGCTGCGCGAGCGTGTGCTGGACGCCACGGGCCAACCGTGGCTGTCGCCACCCGCGCCGCCCTTCCGTATCTGGCCGCTGGAAAAATGCGTGGACCGCGTCGTAAGGGTCGTCGTCAAACGTAAATCGCAAGCTCTGTTGCCGGGCTTCGTCGGTCCCTTGTTGGCTCTCGATGAGATCACCGGCGGCCGGCTCGGCGACTGGTATCTTGGAAGCAAATTCGATCCCGCCGCAGTGACGAAGATGACGGCGCAACAAGCCAGTGGATGTCAGCCCCCGAAGACATCCTCCGGGGGCTGACATCCACTGGCTCGCCGAGTCAGGCTGGAAAGTCGAGGGGACTGTAACCGAATGCGGTAGGTCCGGCGAGCCGAGCCGGACTGCCAGTGCCGCTCGGCTCGCGGCACCTACTCAAACTGTGCCGCTCGGCTGGCGGCACCTACTGCAAGTAGGTCCGGCGAGCCGAGCCGGACTTCAAACAAGTGCCGCTCGGCTCGCGGCACCTACCTAATTGACGATGGGGGGCCGGCCGATGTCACCGGAGTCCAAGACGGCGCATCGCTGGCCGGAAACGAATCCGTCGAGGTTTCATCTACACAATCCATTGCCTCGCTCGGAGACAATAATGCGCGTTCCTCACGATTTTGTGTTGCCTGCATCAGCAGGTCCGTCACTCGATCGAGGGCTGCGGCAACATCCGAATCGCACGCCTCGGCCGTGAGCGTGGCCTTTGGCAATTGCAGGACCGCTCGCACCTCATATCGACTGGACTGCGGCTGGTGATGAACCGTGAGATCGAGTTGATGATCCTCCGAGACATCCTCACTCAACAACTCTTCGAGGCGTGATTGCTTGTTGGCCCAGTAAAAACGCACCTGGGTTTTCAAGGCTTCCGCACACTCATTGAACGCGGTCGTTGTGCGCATGATTTTCTCCTCTGCGTGAAAGGCGAACGGTCGGCTGACGCCGGCTGGTTTGGCTCGCACCAGCCGGCGTCAGCCGGCCGTTCGCCCATCCTTGACCAACTCCCCTTATCCTTATGCAATCGGTATGCCGAGATTTGCCGGAAAGGAGGATTGCAACGCTTGTACGATCTACACCGCCTTTAGCCAATGGGGTTTGCTTCTCGAAGATTGCTTTGCCCGCCGGTTCGCTTCGCCCCTTTGCCGAAACTATCTTCTGCGCAGCCCTGTCCGCGGAGCGGCTGAAGGGAGCGCCTTTCTTGGTCTCTGGCAGGATGCACACATGGGCTTTTTCAAGCGTTCACGTCCCGACCTCGCGCCACCCCAAAGCAAGTGGAAGAGAGGATTACTCGGAGCATTTATCTCGCTCCTGCTGCTCGTCATCCTTGCGCCGATCCTTGTCGCCCGGACGCCGCTGCGCAATTGGATCGCCGCCCTCGCGCTCCCTCAGTTGCAGGGCGACATCCGCATCGGCGGCGCATCGCTCTGGTGGTGGATGCCTCCCGTGTTCACCGACCTCGAAGTCCGCGACATTGCCGGGCGAACGCTGCTTAGCGCTCCACGCATCGAAGGCAGCAAATCCTTGGTCGCGCTGCTGTGCAATCCCTCGGATCTCGGTGAATTCCATCTCACCCAGCCCGCCGTGCATGTTGTCTGCTCCGGCGATTCGACCAACCTGGAGACCGCGCTGGCGTACTGGTTGCAATCGACGGACAACCCGCCGGACTCAGGATCGCCCCTGGAAGGCATCGCGGTCCGTGCCGAATGCACGCAGGCCAGTCTGCACATCCAGGACGAGGACACCGGCCGTACCTGGACGCTCGATCCGGTGGACATCTCCGCCACTGTCCCGCGCGACCGGCGAACGCCGCTCCACTTCACGCTGCGCGCCGTTGTGGCGGACGGTCACCAGACCGGCCAACTGAACGCGGAGCTAACGGCCCATCTGGTCGAGACGAAAGGTGATGGACCGCGCTTGCGCGCGGCAGGCGAACTACACGCCGAAGAAGTGCCGTTGGCCGTTGTCGAGCCGTTTCTCCGTCGTTTGAAGCCACAAATCAAGCTCGATGGCCGGCTCAGTGCTAACTTGACGCTGCATGAGGGCGATGGTCAGACCGGCTCGCCGGATGCGCGTTTGCAAGGCAGCGTCTCCGCTGGCCCTCTGACCTTGAGCGACTCCCTGCTTGGATCGGACATCCTGCGCTTGGCGCATGTAGAGGCATCGTGTCGGCTGGCCCTGCACGGCAGCCAGCTACTCATCGAGCAAGCCGAGATCAAGTCCGAGGTCGGCAAGGCGAGCCTGGCCGGTACGGTGGATCTGGCGACGGACCTGCGCGACACCCTCTACCAACCCGGCCATCGCGTCGAGGCCCAGGTCGATCTCGCGCGTCTGGCCAGTCTGGTGCCCAATACGCTGCGTTTGACGAAGGACACGCAAATCACTTCCGGCACGCTCTCGCTGCATGTGCGCAGCTCGCTCCGAACCGATAATGTGTTCTGGGAAGGCGACCTGCGCACCTCCGACTTGCAGGGGGTGTATCAGGGGCAACGGATCACCTGGAAGGAACCGTTCGCCATCGTCTTCGCCGCCCGTCAGGAGGCGAACGTGTTGCCCGTGTTCGAGTCCTTCCGCTGCGACGCGGATTTTCTGCGTCTGGAGATGTCCGGCTCTCTCAACGAATGGACGGCGCGCGGGAACTTCAGTCTCGGCAAACTGAGCGAACACCTAGCCGGCTTCGTCGATCTCGGCCCGCTCCACCTGCAAGGCGAGGGAACGGTGCGCGTGTCGGCTCGTCGTAACCCGCGCGGCGGTCGCCGCCTAGAAGGCGACATTCAACTCGCTCAACTCAATCTGAACGATGGCGGTGGTCGTCCGTGGCGTGAAGATAGTGTCACCGTGCGTCTGGACGTGGTCGGCGCGTCAGGCGGTTTCCCGGGCGTGAGTGCCGGCGGTGTGCATATCCTGGCGGGGAAAGACGGCATCGACCTCGATCTGCTCGAACCGATCGCCGACGTGACGAAACTCCACACCGCCGGCGCTCGGGTGCGTGTACATGGCGATCTCGCGCGCTGGCATGACCGGCTCCGCAATCTGACCGGCGCGCTGGATGGGATGCGCATAGCCGGCCAGATTGATGTGGCCGGCCGATTGCGTTACCAGTCCGAGACGGTCCAACTTGAAGATATCAAGGTGGTCGGACACGCGGTTCAACTCTATGGGTTCGGTCTGTGCGTGGACGAGCCGGCGCTCGACTTCACGACTTCGGGCCGCTGGTTGATGGAAAAAGAGACGCTCGAACTCCAGCAAACGCGGCTTAGCTGTCCCACTCTCACCGTCCAAACGCCGGCCGTGTCGGTCGGCATGGATCAGGCGGGGGCCATGCAGATTACGACGAGTGCCACCGTTCAGGGCGATGTCGCCCGACTGCGCCGTTGCCTGCTCGCTCCGTCGCCGAACACGCCGGAGACGCTCGGCGGAGCATTCGCGGGACGTATCGATCTGCGCCCCGATGACGGACGGCAAGTAGTGCAGCTGGATCTGAACGTCCAGAACTTGGCGTTCGGCTCTCCGGCCTCGCCGGCGTGGCGCGAACCGCGCGTTCACGTCACCGGCCACGGCGTCTACGATCTGCTGAAGGACTCGTTCCAGGTTGTTCATCTCTACGCGGATAGCACGACCCTGAGTTGTGACGCGGCCGGCCAGATCACGGCTCTCAGCGGTGACATGGAGTTGTCACTGGACGGTAAGCTGAGCTACGACCTGGAAAAGCTGGAACCACAACTGCGGCCGTATCTCGGCCAGAGTATGAAGCTGAGCGGCCGGGAGGTGCGTCCCTTCCATATCAGTGGCAGCTTGGTCGCATCCACGACCGGCGGGACGCCGGTCCCACCAGCCACGCCGCCGGCTCTGCTCGGACGCTTGCAAGGCGAGGGCGGCGCGAGTTGGCAGTCCCTGCAAGCGATGGGCTGTCAGATTGGTCCCGCCGACTTGCGCGGTCGCTTGACGCAAGGATGGTTCCGCGCATCGCCGATCGAGGCCACTTTGAACCAGGGCCGTTTGCGTCTGGAGCCGAGTCTGCGTCTCGATCCAGGCCCGCTGGAAGTACATTTGGCCAAGGGGCGCGTCATCGATCGGGCGCGGCTGACGCCCGCGGCCTGCGCCGGCGGTCTCGGTTATGCCCTGCCGGTGCTGGCGGATGTGGCCCAGGCCGCGGGCGAGTTATCGTTGGAGTTGGATAACGGCCGACTGCCGCTGACCGATCCGGCTCGATCCGAGATGGCCGGCCGGCTCATCATTCATTCGGCGCAGGTCAGTCCCGGCCCCCTAGTGCAGGAGTTGAGTACGCTCCTGAAAGGACCAGCCACGCTGACTTTGGCGAAGGACAACGTCGTGGCTTTCCAGGTGGCCAACGGCCGCGTCTATCACAGTGGTCTTGAACTGCACTTCCCGGAGTTGACGGTGCGCACCTCCGGCTCGGTGGGGATGGATGGCAGCCTGTCTCTCGTGGCGGAGATGCCGGTGCCGCCGAAGTGGCTTGGCTCCAGCAAGGTCGCTCGCGCCGTCGCTGGACAAACCATCCGTCTGCCCATCGGCGGCACGCTGAACAAGCCGAAGCTCGATCAAAGAGCCCTGCGCACCGCCAGCGCTCAATTCGCGCAGCAAGCGACGGAAAAGGTCATACGGCAAGAATTGCAAGGCCAACTGAAGAAGGAAGCAGAGAATGGATTGAAGAAGCTATTCCGGCCGAGAAAGTAAAAGGAAAGAGCGGGATACGGGAGTCGAACCCGTCTAGCAGCCTTGGGAAGGCTGTGCACAGCCGATATGCCAATCCCGCACGGGAAAGAGTGATTTTACTTGGCCGTAGCAGCGTCCGGCAAGAGCAATTCATCTTACCCTTCCTTTGCCATTGGCTTGTCACCGTTCCGAGAAAAGATCCAGAGGAAACGAGGCCGACGCTTTCGCGGGCGGCTTGATGCCGAGCGCTTTGGCCAGGATGACGGCGGCAGCCTGCGGCGTGATAGATTCGCGGCGCACTCCCGGCCGCACACCTGAACCGTATACGAGCAGCGGCACATGAGTATCGTAGGCATGGGCCGTGCCATGATTGGTGCCGGTTAAGCGTGTCGTCAGCAAATGGTAGGGTTTCTCGATGATGCGCACATCGCCGGAGCGTTCGGGATAGAACGACTGCCGGACACGTTGCCCCAAGACATCCTTATCGGCCACGCCGGCCAGGAGTTGGCTCCGCGTGTAAACGTCCTGGACACCGGCTTGCTTCCGCAGCCAACCGGCCAGCGCCGTCTCGACCTCCGGTTGCTTCAGGTTATGACGCATTAGCAAGGCACGATTCAAATACAGCCATGCTCCCACATTGGCTTCGACCCAGCGATTGTCCGTCTCCGGTACGTGGAACGTCTCACCAAGAAAAGCCGACGCCTGCTTGATGAGGATCGTCGGATCGATCCGGGCCGCGTCCTCACCGCGTTTCCGCGCCGCCTCCGGCAGAGGACAAACACCATGATCGGCGCTCAGGGCCAACACGTACCGCCCCTTGCCCACCTTCTCATCGAGACAGGTGAGCAATTGCTTGACGATCTCGTCGCTGCGCAGCGTGACATCGAACACCTCTTGCGAATCAGGCCCCCAGCAATGGCCGATGGCATCGTTCGACGAGAAGCTCAGGCACAGTAAATCCGGCGTTTCACGGCTGCCCAACTTTTCCGCTTCGATGGCTCGCCGCGCCAGTCCCAGCAGCAGTTCATTGCCGAACGGCGAATTGTATAGCGAGCCGTAATACGCCGCCTTGATCGTGATCGCGCCCCCTCCACCCAGCGAATGCGGGAACGTCCGGCCGAAGAGCAAGGTTCCTTCGCCCAGGACATCATCGGGGCCGCTGTGCTTCTCGTAGTCAAGTTCCTCCCGCAGGCGCGTCCATTTCTTGCCCATCCAGGCATCGACCGCACCGGAGCGATTGAACTCGGCGACCCACGGATGTAAGCGATCGCGGTAATAGGTTGAAGTGATGAACTCACCGTTGATGATGTCCAGCCAGTAACAGGCATCGGGCCGCCGTCCTCCGGGCAGCACGGCCGAGCGATCCTTGAGGGATAGCGCCACCACGCGCCCCTTACCCCCGGTCGCTTCTTTGAGGGCGTCGGCCAGCGTCGGCGCCAGCAAGCGCTCCGGCGAAACGCCCTTGGGCTTCTTCGTATCTGTCTGCACGCTTTCGCTACCCAATCGCGGCGGCACCCGCTCGTAACGCTCCGAAGAGACGCAATTCACCGAGGCGCCTAACGAGCGATCGAACCAATCATTGCCGATAATGCCATGCGTTCGCGGCGTGGCGCCGGTCGCCAAGGAAGCATGTCCCGCCGCCGTCACGGTGTCCGAATAGAAATAATGGCAGTTTTGGAACCACGCCCCTTCTTTCTCCAGCCGATGAAAGCCGCCTTCGCCGAACAGCGTGTCCCAGCGTGTCAGGTAGTCGCCGCGCAATTGATCGAAGACCACCAGCACGACCAGTCGCGGCTTCTCCGCCGCAGGCGGTTCCGCAGCCTGGCTCGATGGCACGCCGCACAGAGTCAGTATCAGGGCGACACAGCAGAGATGGTGGCGTAACAGCATCAAGTCTTCTCCGGAAACGCTCAATTCGAGTAGGGTGTGCCGAACTGGTGAGGCTCACCACGCCTTCGCTGGTGAAGCCCTCACCAGTTCGGCACACCCTACGAATATCAGTTCATCCTACGAACATCAGTGTAAACCACCGGCTCAGCTGGACAAGAGCGATCGCGCGGAGGCATGTCGAAGCCGAATTGCCGGCCGAACCGATTTCCTGGTATACTTGTCCAAGAGACGGTAACGGATTGGCGAACGGCCGGTGTAAGCCGGCTGGTATGAGCCAAAAACCAGCCGGCTTACGCCGGCCGTTCGCCCTAAAGTTTTTGAGGAGTGCAATGAACATCGATTTACGCCGACGCAGTGACGAGGTGCTGAACCGTTTGACGCAGCTGCGGGACTCTCTTTGACATCTCTACCAAACAATCCCAGCGCGATCAACTCAACGCCCGAATGGGACAACCCAACTTCTGGGACAATCCCGAGAACGCTCAGAAGATCATCGCTCAACTGAAGCCGCTCAACGGCTTGCTCAAACCCTACCAGGATCTGGAGGACGCGGCCGGCGAGGTGCGCACCTTGCTTGAGTTGGCCGACGAGGACGCCGGTTTGGAAGCCGAGCTGGAAAGCGAACTGACGCCGTTCGAGAAACGCCTCGATGAGTTCGAGATGCGTGCCATGCTCGACGGTTCGCAGGATGCCAGCAATGCCTATCTGCGCATCCAGGCGGGCACCGGCGGAACCGAAGCCTGCGACTGGGCGCAGATGCTCATGCGCATGTACGCGCGCTGGGCCGAGCGCCACGGCTACGAGGTCGAGATCGTGGATGAATTGCCCAACGAGGAAGCGGGCATTCGCAACGCCACCTTGCACATCCGCGGCGATTACGCCTATGGCAATCTCCAGAGCGAGGCTGGCGTACATCGCCTGGTGCGCATCAGTCCGTTCGACGCCAACGCTCGGCGACAGACTTCTTTCGCTGCCGTGGATGTGATCCCGGAAATTGAAGGGACTATCGAGATTGAGATTCGCTCGGATGAGTTGCGCCGCGATACCTTCCGCAGCGGCGGCCCCGGCGGGCAGCATCAGAACAAGACCGAGAGTGGCGTGCGCTACACGCACCTTCCCAGCGGCATCGCCGCCGAGAGTCGCAGTCAGCGCAGCCAGCACAAGAACGACGAAATGGCCATGAAAATGCTCAAGGCCAAGCTCTATCAAATCGAGGAGCAGAAGCGCAAAGCCGAGGTCGAGAAGCTGTACGACGAGAAGGGCGAGGTGGCCTGGGGCTATCAGATTCGCAATTACGTCATGCAGCCGTACACGCTGGTCAAGGATGTTCGCACCGACGTGCAAACGCCGCAGGTGGGCAACGTCCTTGATGGCGACATCGACGATTTCACGCAGGCGTTTCTCCGCAGGAAGGCGGAACGCCGTCACAAAAAGAAGTAATCCACATTGATTCGTTGGAGCGGCTTTGCGTTTCGCGTGAAACGCAAAGCCACGCTCCGCCGCGTCGCGGCTACACAATTTTCTGAATTCATCCCATTCAAAAAATGCTCGCCTGACTCGGCGCTAGTCCCTAGCGAAGACAATTGGTATCCTTGCTAGAGATGAAAGTCTACCGACGAAGGGGAACATCATGGCGCACCGCAGCCTGCGCGTCGGCTTGATCGGTGCCGGCGCCAACACTCGTCTTCGCCACATTCCCGCGCTGGCGGCCCTGCCGGATGTGGAAATCGTAGCCGTCTGTAATCGCCGCCCCGCCTCGACCGTCGCCGTGGCGCGCGAGTTCAACATCGCGCACACCTACGAGCGCTGGGAAGACTTGATCGCCGATCCCGACATCGACGCCGTGGTTCTCGGCACCTGGCCCTATTTGCATCACCCGATAACCCTGGCCGCCCTCGCCGCCGGCAAGCACATCTTGACCGAGGCGCGCATGAGCATGAACGCGGCGGAATCGCATGAAATGCTGGAAGCGGCCGGGCGTTATCCCAAGCTGGTCTGCCAGATTGTGCCCAGTCCTTACGGACTCAAGGGCGACACAGTGATGCGCGAGTTGCTCCGCACGGATTTCCTCGGCGAGTTGCGCGAGGTGCATATCTTTAGCCGCAACGGCGCACTGGCGGACCCCGCCGCGCCGCTATCGTGGCGGCAGGACGGTGCGCTGTCGGGGGTGAACATGTTGGCACTCGGCATCGTCCATGAGACGCTCTTACGCTGGGCGCCGCCGCCGGTGCGCGTGCTGGCGCAGGCGCATGCCTTCACATCGGCACGCATCGATCCGGAAAGCGGCGTGCGCCGGCCGGTCGGTACGCCGGACAGCGTGCAGGTGCTGACCGTGCTGGAGAATGGCGCGCGAGCCAGCTATCATCTCAGCGGCGTCACGCCGTTCGGCCAGGGGGCCGGCATCCACCTTTATGGCAGCGATGGCGTCCTTTATTACGATCTAACGACCGACCGCATCCACGGCAGCAGCCGGATGCGCGGCGCGGCACCGACGCAGGTGGCGGCGCTGCCGGAAATCCCCATTCCGAAGGAGCAGGCCCGCGTCTGGCAGGTCGAATCCGATTTCGTCGATTCGATCCGTCTGGGAACGCCGGTGCAATTGACGAACTTCGAGACGGGCATGGCCTACATGGAGTTCACCGAAGCGGTCGCCCAGAGCGCTCGTACCGGCGTCGCCGTGGAGTTACCCCTCGACCTCACCTAGCCGCTTGCGGTTTAGCGGCCTTGCCCGAACGCTAAGCCGCAAGCGGCGATCGTCACCAGAATCAGCAACAGCACACAACGCGCGGCCAGTTCGTTAGTGACGCCGTAGTGCATTTGCGTGAAAATCTCGGTGGCGTAGCCGGGCATGCCGGGTGTGGCAACCAATTTACCGGCGCTTAATTCGCCCAGCGATAACACGGCCACGGCCAGCGCCGCTTGCCCATACGCGGTCGAGGTCAACGGCCAGACGACACGACGCAATTCCTGTCCGGGCGTCGCTCCATCCACACGCGCCGCGTCGCTTAACTCGGCCGGCATCAGACGCGTGACCGGCCAGAGGATCGCCACAGCGCAGGGAAAAAAGCGGATGGCATCGACCCACATGAGCGGCAGCGGCGAGGGACCGTGGTACAACACCTGCGCCAGCCAGGGCGAATCGCTGATTGTCAGCAAACGATCGATCACCATCTTCAGTCCCAAGCCGATGAGCGGACCCGGCATCGCCCACGCCGTCGCCATCAGAACCAGGACGCCGCCGCGAAACCAGCGTGAACCACGCGCCGCCCAGCACGCCAGCAGTCCGGCCGCGGCGACGATCGCGCCGGTTCCGGCGACCAGCAACAGATTTTCCAACAGCATCCACCCTTCCGGCGGACGGCAGGCGCGGACGAGATAACGCGCGGTCGTCCCTGCCGACCAGGACGGCGGCGTTCCCGTCAGACCGGCGCGCCAGACGAGACTTCCCAGAGGCATCGCCAACAGCAGTCCACACAGCAGCGCGACAACCAGTACGAGCGGCCAGCGCCAGCGGCCCAGACGGAACACCAGCGGCCCCGTCAAAAGAGTCATCCGCGCCGGCAGCCGTCGCTCCCAGAAACGAGCCACGCAACCGACCAGGATGGCGACGAGCAGGACGAACGGTAGAGTCGCGGCCACGGCTCGCGCGACGCCCTCTTCCGCATCAGGCCCGCCGACTATCTGCGTGTACACTTCCTCGGCGAAGGTGCGAACCTGCATCACGTCCGTGACGGTAATCTCCGTCGCCGCTTGCAGACTCACCCACAAGGCCGCCGCCCCCAGCGCCGCGCCGGCGCGCGGCAGCGTGACGGACAACAGCACGCACCACGACGGCATCAGCGTCAGCGCGTCCTCTTCCAATTCGCGCTCGACCCAGGATAATCCTTGGCCAACGAGCAGGATCACCCACGGCAATGCCGCGACAGCATGAATCCAGATGGCCGAGCCGATGCCCTGCCCCCAGGGCGTCCAGACGGCCCCCGAGCCGGACCACGCCGGAACCGGCAGCCAGCCGCCGGAACCAAGCACGGCTTGCCACCCAGAGGTGAACAGCGGCAGCGGTACAAACAGCGTCAAAAGGGTCAGCAAACGCCAGAAACGGCGCAGAGGTAAATCCGTTCGATACAGCAGCACCGCGCCGGCAATGCCCGTCGGCAGAGCCAGCGCCAGCGTGCCGGCGATGAGAAAGAATGTGTTACGGGCCAGAGCGAGCAGTCGAGAGGCTTCCGTCCAGCTGCGCCAGGCGGTTGGATCACTCAGAAGTTGCCCCACCGGCGCGGCCAGCGGCAACGCGATCACCAGCAGCAGAATCAACGCGATCGTCAGACGCCAGCGAGTCAACGGCTCTGTCCTCGCTTTACAAAACCCTGCCAGCCCGCAGCGCCAGCAAGGGAAGTCCCTTGCTGGCGCTGCGGGCTGGCAATCAAGGGTTTCGTCCAGGATCATGGCGCCGCGTCGGCCGGAACAATCACGAGAGTGTCGCCGACGATCTCAAACTTGCTCTTGACCTGATCGAGTACACCTTTGATGACTTCGCCCAGCGGCTTGTTCTCTACCTTGGGCAACTTCACCTTCGCTCCTGCCGGCGATTCCACGCCCGCGGCCTGGAACGCTTGCTCGTCAATACGGAATTGCAGGGGCGGGAACCGTCTCGTCCAATCGACCAGCAACAGACGCAGCGCCAAATCCGCCGCGGGTAATTCCGGGACTGGGGTGGCCAAGCGGATTCGCAAGGGATTTTCAGCTTGTTCTTCCCGCAGGCGATGACGAATCGGTTTCTGATATTCGCGATCATGCAAGCAGACAATCAGGCCATTGTTGGCCGCAAGGTAGACACGGTCGGTCACTTCATTGCTGACGGGGAAGACGAAATCCTTGGTGTCGAAGCCGCTCAGCACGACGCCGCGACGGCGTTCGAGGATGAGGAATCGGCCGCTGGCATCCGTCGCATACACATACTTGGGATTGACGGCCAGGAAGCGATCGGCGGCGGCGTTGTTCTCGACCAACTCCCGACCAACCGGAATCCGCCACCTCGGTTCGCCGGTGGCCCGATCGAGGCGCGTCATGCCCTTGCGTGCGGCGACCACGTAAACATCTTCGTCGGTGATGGCCGGCTTACGGCTGATGGGCGTGCCGGCCGTGAAACGCCAACGGAGTTTGCCGTTGGAGACTTGCAGGGCATACACGTTGGCGTCTTCCGCGCCGACGATAGCCATGTCCTCGTAATGGGCACCCGGTACACGGATCGGCGACTCCGCGGCAAAACGATAGGTTTCCGCAGCCGCTCCGTTCGCCTGGGGCAACCTGTCAATCGCTACCACAACACCGTCCGGCGCGGGCAGCAACAGCTTCTCGCGCGTCTGGAGAATCGGAAATTCCAGACGCAACCGGGTGACCTCCGACCAGACGCGAACCGGGCGCACGCCCGTCTCTTCTTCCGTGCTGGCATCGCGCGCGGAAGGCGTCAAGTAACTCACGGTTCCCGCACTCGAACGTGTCTCTCCCTTGATCGAGACAATGCGTTTCCGGCGTTGTTCAGGCGTCTCCTTGGCGGCTTTCTCCTCTTTGACACTCTTCAAGTCGTAAAACTCGGTGAATCCCGGAGGCAGTTCGCTCGGCAGATCCGGCCGAGGCAGGAAGTAGGCGGTAAGCCGGCCCGTTGGCGCCGCGATATAAATTTGGTCTTCGTCAGCGACCGGCGGCGCGGCGACGCCTTCGCGCAGATGATATTGCCACCGCATCGCTCCGGTTTTTCGATCGAGGGCGTAGAGAAAAGTGCTGTTGATGACGTAGACTTCCCGGCTGTTGAAGGCCACTTCATGCTCGACGCGGTAGGGTAGCCCAACGCGCGTGCGCCAGTGCGTCACGCCGGTTTCCGCATCGAGCAGCGCCACCATGCCGCTTCGCGTCTGCACATACAGGTCGGTCCCGTGCAGTTGCACCGTGGCCAGCCCATCATGCCGGCCATCCATCGGCACGTAGATTCGCCAACTCATTTGTAGGTTAAGTCGATCCAGCACCTCACGCGGCGGCGGTAGCGGTGTGCTGAACAGCCGTGAACGTGCCGGCTGTGCCGTCGCCAGAGATGTCAGGCTGGCGGCCGCGATTGTCGCTCCGAGCATCGCCCACGCCAGTCTTTTCATCGGAGGCTCCTCGTGAGAAGGCTGTTGCCGCTTAGCGCTAAGCCGCAAGCGGCAACATTCCATTTTACCACAACCTTACCGCCCCTCAAGCAAGTCCGCCGCACAAAGTACGGGAATAAGCAGAGGAGAAAGCGAACACACCGGGGGATCACTTTTTGCCGGCACGGCGTTTCGCCGCGAAGAAATCGCTCAGGAGGGCGGCGCAGCGGTCGGCGAGGACGCCGCCGACCACCTGCGCGCGATGGTTCAACCGTGGATCGTTGGTGATCTGATAAAGCGTATGACAGGCGCCGGCCTTGGGATCGGTGCAACCGTACACGACCAGCGGCAGCCGCGCCTGGACGATGGCACCCGCGCACATCGGGCACGGCTCCAGCGTGACGTACAACGCGCAGTCCTCCAACCGCCAGGAACGCAGGGCGTTGGCTGCTTGCGTTATGGCGATCATTTCGGCGTGGGCGGTCGGGTCCACGAGTTGTTCGCGTTGGTTGTGCGCCTGAGCGAGAACGCCTTGCCGCCACGAAACGATGACCGCGCCGACCGGCACTTCATCCTCGGCATCCGCCAATCCCGCCTCGGCCAGCGCCATCTCCATGTGATGGAGGTGAAACGGATGACGCGGATCGGTCAACGGCAACTCCAGCGGCGAGAACTCCACGATGGCCTCCTCTATCCTCCGCCCGTTGCAGCCGGTAGGCGGATGGACTAATCTGACTCGGTGGGGATCTTCTGAGTTGCTCGCGGAACCTGGAGACTGTCATGACAGCAATACGATACCGCTATGCTCTACTATCCGCCGTGCCGGTCCTGGTCGTTGGGCTACTGGGCGTGGCCCTCGCGCCGGCCGAAACCTGCCTGTCGCCGTTCGTCAAGCACCTGGATCGACCGGAGAAATACCTGTACGTCTTCTGCGTCGATGCCGACGCCAAGGACAACGACTTTCTAGCCGTCATTGATGTCGATGCCAACTCCTCGACCTACGGCAAGCTTCTCCATCAACTGGATCTCGGCTGCGCCGGCAACGAAACGCACCACTTCGGTTTCACCGACGATCGCACGCACATTTGGGGTTGCAGTCTGTTTTCCAACCGCGTCTTCATCATCGACGTGGCCGGCGATCCGGCTCGACCGAAGTTGGTCAAGACATTCGATTCTTCCGCGAAAACCGGCTTGACCGGCCCGCACTCTCCCTATGCGCTGCCCGGTCGCATGCTCATCAGCTACCTCGGCGGTAAGGACGGCGGTCTGCCGGCGGGACTGGCGGAGTACGACAACGACGGCACCTTCATCCGCAAGTTCGCCTTCCCCAAGGACGCGCCATATGGCTACGACGTGGCCATCAATCCGAAGCTGAACCGCATGGTCACATCGAGCTTCACGCCGCCGCCGAATTATCGTAAGCCACTGGCGAGAATGGACCTCAAGCAGTTCGGCGACAAACTCTTGGTCTGGGACTTCCGCGCTCGCAAGGTGCTGGCCACCCTCAAAACCGGCCTGGCACCACTCGAATGTCGCTGGTCTCTCAAGGAAAACGCCAATCACGGTTATTGCAATTGCGCATTGGAAAACACCATCTGGATCTGGGAGGGCGCGGACGAGAACCGTTACACCGCTCGCAAGCTGTGCGATACCGGCAAACTGCCGGCCGATCTCAGCCAATCGCCCGACGGTCGCTTCGTGTTCGTCAGTTGCTTCGTGTCCGATGAGATTCAGCAATGGGACGTAAGCGATCTGAAAAATCCGCGTTTGGTCAGTACGGCCAAGCCTGGCGTGCAGCCGAACATGCTGCACCTGACCGGCGACGGCAAACGCATGTACGTGACCAATTCGCTGCTGAGTACGATGGACCGCTCGGAGGACTTCTGGGTTCGATTGCTCCGCGTCAGTCCCGACGGCATGAAGATCGATCCGAAATTCAAGGTCGATCTGACGAAGTTCAAAACGGGTCCGGCGCGCGGCCACGATATGCTGCTGTATTGAAGGCAATAAAGAAGCCCTCACGCAAAGGTGCCAAGAGCGCAAAGGAGAAGACAATGAAATGGCCTGCACTCCAGACGTTTCGGCCTCCGGCCCTTTTGTTCTTGTCTTCCTTTGCGCTCTTGGCACCTTTGCGTGAGGCTCTCTCTGAGGAGTCTCGTCTGGCGGTGATCCGCACTCCGGCGGACTTCACGCTGACGATGCAGGATGGCAAGGCGTTCCGCCTCGCCGACCTGCGCGGCAAGGTCGTGGTGGTCAGTTTCATCTTCACCACCTGCAACGGCACCTGCCCCGCCACGACGCAGCGCATGAGCCAATTGAGCCGAAAGCTCGTCGGGGACCATCTCACGGATAAAGTGCATCTGCTATCTATTACGCTCGACCCGGCCCGCGATAAACCCACCGCGCTGCGCGAGTACATGCGGCTGTACGAAGTGGATGCCAAACACTGGACGTTTCTGACGGGATCGCAAAAGCAGATCGACAAGGTGCTATCGGATTGGGGCATGTGGGTTCGACCGGGAGCGCGCGGACAACTCGATCATCCCTCGCGTGTCTTCTTGCTCGATGTGCGCGGCCGCGTGCGGGAGATTTACAATCTCGATTTTTTCCGTCCGAAATGGGTTCTGGATGATGTGCGGTTGTTGCTGAAGGAAGCTGCCGAGTAAGAGTCTGTCCGGGAAGCCCCTCTCCCTTGTACTCAGGGGAGAGGGGTTGAGGTGAGGGGTGAAAGGGTGCTCATACGTCGGTCCACCGATTGTTGGAAAACTACCGCCAGCAATGTTCGGGGGCCACGATACAAACCTGATAATCGTTTTCACAGCAGGGGGTGACGCCCGACCCATCATGCGCGTCGTCGTGGATGAGAGTGATCAAGCAGTCGGTCGATTAGACCGACGCGTGCAATGAGCGTCGATGTCAAGAAGCCCGCCCCCCACAGGCTCTCATTGGCGATCTTCATTCTCCGTTGAAGATTCGATCATGCCACCACGTTCTGGATAACCCTCCCCTGGCACAACTGCAACGGCCGGCCGAGCGAGTCGGTTAGCTCGGTGTCGGCAGCGATGCCGAGGCAGTGGTAGATCGTCGTGACCACGTCCTGCGGGCTGACCGCGCCGTCAATCGGGTAGGCGGCACGGCGATCGGAACGGCCGTGGACCATGCCCGCGTTGATGCCGCCACCAGCCAGAACCACGGAATAGCATCGGCCCCAATGTCCCCGGCCTCCCTCCCTTTCAATCAGCGGCGCTCGGCCAAACTCGCCCATCCACACGACCAGCGTTTCGTCGAGCAGTCCCCGCGTGAACAGGTCATCGAGCAAGGCAGAGAAGGCACGGTCGAGCGGAGCGGCAAGGGGCGGGAGACGTTCGCGATTCTTATAGTGCAGATCCCATCCGCCGGGAACGTCCTCCCCGTTCCAGTAGACGGTGACCAGCGGCACGCCTTGCTCGACGAGGCGGCGGGCCAGCAGCACCCCCTGGCCGAACTTGTGCCGGCCATAGCGCTCGCGCACCTTGGCCGGCTCCCGGTTCAGATCGAAGGCCGTCCGCGTCGTGGGCGCGAGGATCATGTTGAACGCACGCTCTTGGTGAGCATCCAGCGTACCGCAGCCAAGCACGCTGTCTCCGTGACGCTGGAGTTGATCGAGCAGGCCGCGCCGGCCGGCGAGCCGGTCCAGCGGCATCTCGCGCGGCGGTGTCAGCGCCTGGACACGGAAGTCGGGACGATTGGGATCCTGGAGGATGCGGAAAGGATCGCAGGTTTGACCGAGAAAGCCGCCCCCCTCGCCGGCGAACGACCTGCGGTGCATGTCGAGGAGCCAAACGTGAGGAGGCAGCGTCTGCCCGGCACCGCGCAGCCGGGCCACCGCCGATCCCATGCACGGGTAATCGTCGGAAGCGGGGCGAATATCGTCGCCGTTGACACGCGGATTCTTGTGGCCCGTGAGTGCCAGGTAAACACTCTGGCCGTGGGCACCGCCGGTGTATTCGTCGCTCACCGAGCGAATGATCGTGTAGCGGTGGGCTTGTTGCGCCAGCGCAGGCAACAGGGAACTGATCTGCGTGCCGGGCACGCTGGAGGCGATAGGTGGGAATTGGCCGCGCACCTCGGCAGGCGCATCGGGCTTCAGATCGAACGTATCCATTTGCGGTGGACCACCGCCCATGAAGAGCAAGATGCACGCCTTGGCCCTCCCACCGCCGCGCGCGAGAGGCAAGGATCCCTGGGCTTGCACACGGAACAGGTCCGGCAAAGCCAGACCCACCGCGCCCAGACCGCCAATTTGCAGGAAGTCACGCCGCGAGACGCCGTCGCACCAGCGGTTTAGCAAGCCTGGTATCGTGAGCATGGCAACACTCCTTCGCTCGCTGCAGGCCGTTCTCGTTCTTACCCTCGGTGCAGGGCTAGGCGGGTGTTGGTGTGGCCTGCGAGCGTACAGAACCTTGGGGGGAACTGAATGATAAGCAATCCAAGGGGGGCTTGCAAACAGAAACACACGGTTCGTTCGCGCCAGGGAAAAGATTGACGACCTGTGGTTTTTCCGAAAAGCGCTCGCCAACCCATTAGTACCATGTTAATGTGTTCGTGATGGACCGCAGTAGGGCGCAAGCCTTCCGTCCAGCCGCACCCACCCGCCCGCAGCCCACCTTGTTGACCGGGAGTACACCTCATGTTCACCCGCCAGGCAGCACACCCAGTGCGGCTTTTTCTCTGGACCCTTATCCTGTCCCTCGGCGTTGGTTGGTTGACCATCCAGACGTTGGCGGAGTCCCCCCAGAAATCACGGATTGTAAAGCCCAATGAGGGGACTGCGGAAGATCCAGGGGACACCCACAAGACCACCCGCCGGGGCTGGGACAAGGCCCGCGACTTTCCTCCACCCATCGCGTCGGATGGGACCGTGAAGTACAATTATCCCATCGTCTACGTTCGCGTGCCTCGACCCTATCCGAAGACGTATTACGGAATCAACCACCTTAACCAGGCCGGCCTGCATCAGACCAATGCTCCGGGCGCGGAGTTGCGTCTGCTGCACCCGGACGGGCGCGACGAATCCCTTGTATCGGTGGAAGCTCAGGAATCGATCACCGATCCCGTGGTCTCGTTCGACGGTCAGTGGGTCTATTACGCTCGGTTCCATCACATGACTACCGGTGCCTCGGCCAGCATGACCAAGTTGCAGAGCCGCAAAGGCGCGGACATTTACAAGATCCACGTGCCGACGCGCAAGATGATGCAGTTGACGACCCAGGAGCGCACGCCCAACACCGGGGCGGTGCCGCCCGGAACCGAGTCGCACCCGCGCGGCGTCCACAATCTCGCCCCCTGTCCGGTTGCGGGAGGCAAGGTCGTCTTCGTCAGCGATCGCAACGGCTATCGCGGCGTCCGCGAACAAACGCAGCCTGCCTTACAACTCTTCGTCATGGACGACGACGGCCAGAATGTCGAGCCGATCGGTCCTCTGAACCTTGGCACCGCGCTCCATCCCGTTGCGCTCGAAGATGGGCGGGTGATGTTCAGCTCGCTCGAAACGCAGGGGTTGCGCAGCGACGAGCGCTGGGGCATCTGGGCCATTCATCCCGACGGCACCAACTGGAGTCCGCTGACCAGCGCCTTGGGTTCACCGTCCGGCCAGGCCGTCCATTTCCAGACCCAACTCTCCGACAAGAGCATCGTCGTCGAATCGTATTACCAGACCGGATCCACCGACGGTTTCGGCACTTTCTGGAAGTTCCCCCTGCGCCTCCCGGAAGGACAGTCGCGCTTCGGCCCGGCCGCGAAGCGGTTTGCTCCGTATGGAATCACCAACCTGACGCTGTTCGCCAGCTTCCAGGATGTTCGGCCCAATCACAAGGCCGGCAACGTCGATAACAACCCGTTTCTCGGCAACGTCACTCATCCGTCCGCCGCGCCGGACAATCACCTGCTGATCACGTGGTCGCTGCCCTGGGAGGCCCAGGACCAATCCGTGCCGGCCTATGATACGGGCATCTACCTGCTGAAATCGGGCAAGCCGATCAATCATCCGTCCAAAATGTTTCTGGTCAAGAACGATCCCAAATATCAGGAATTGTGGCCTCGCGCTCTGGTGCCCTACAAGCGCATTCATGGGATCGCGCAGCCTCCCCTGCTCGTTCACCGCAACGACGGAAAACGGTCGCCTCACCTGCCCGCTGGAACGCCGTTCGGTCTGGTCGGCTCGTCGAGTCTTTACAAGCGCGAAAGCTATCCCAACGGCGTCGTGCCGTCTGGTTCGGTGACGGCCGTTTCCTCGAAGCCCAACGACCGCAAGCAACTCTGGCGCGAGTTGGCAATCTCCCGTTTTGGCTTCCCGGGCAACTGGGGCGAGCAGGGAACCGACGCCGGTCTGTACGAGAACAGCGATATTTGGGGCATCCGTATCCTGATCCTGGAGCCGGTCAGCGACGTGGTGCATCAAAAGCGCGGCCACTTCGCGCTGGGGAGCAACTCTGAGGAGCGCATCCGCATCCTCGGTGAATTCCCGGTGCGAAAGTTCTCGAAAGACAACAAACAATCTCTCGATCCGGACGGCAATCCCGACACCAGCTTCCTGGCGAGGATCCCTGCCGACGTCGCCTGGACGTTCCAGACGATCGACAACAACGGCATGGTTCTGAACATGGCCCAGACCTGGCATCAGGTGCGCCCCGGCGAGGTCCGCAACAACTGCGGCGGCTGCCACGCTCACAGTCAGAAACCCACTCTGTTCGAGAAGACCGCCGCCGCCAAACCCGACTACAAGGTGTGGGATCTGACGTCGAAGCCGCCTCTGTTCACCACGAAGACGGCCGATCGCTCCGGCCTGAATTGGGACAAAAACGACCGCACGGGTATTCAATTCGGCAAGGGCGTCAAGAATGTCGAGTTCCACCGCGACATCCGGCCAATCCTCCAACGCAGTTGCATCGCGTGCCACACCACGAAGTCGGAGAAGCCGGCGGGCCGGCTCGCGCTCGACGACGACACGCCGATCAAGAAACGCGGTTTGGTGCCGTGGGCGGAAAATGTTCAGATACCGCAAGGCCTGCCGCGCAACTATGCCCGCCTCGTCCAGTATTGCTGGTGCTTCCAGTCGCGGCGGAGTCCGCTCATCTGGAAGGTGCATGGCAAGCGTCTCGACGGCTTCCGCAACGAGGATGTTCCGAGTCCGCCCCTGGACTATGACAACGAGCGAAACGTCCTCGAATGGTGTCATCACGGCAAGAACAAGGTCTACGACGTTGACTTCCTCGGCAGCGCGATGCCGCCGCCGGAAGCGGTGGCCGGCCGCTACAAGGGGCCGGACGGCAAACGCATCAAGGTCGCGCCGCTGGGCGACGAGGACAAGCTGACGCTCGCCCGCTGGATCGACATCGGCTGCCCGATCGATCGCGAATACGATCCGAAGCAGCGCGGCCGGGGCTGGCTCCTCGACGAGGGACGCCCCACCTTGACGCTGACTTGCCCTCCGTCCGGCGCGAGCAAGGAACCGCTGACGCGCATACTGATCGGCATGCACGACTATGCGACCGGGCTTGATCTGGCGAGCTTTTCGGTCACCGCCGATTTCGCGATCGATGGCGTCAAACCCGGCGAGAACCTGGCGCCGACGTTTGACGCGCTGCCCGACAATCGCTGGGAGCTGCGCTTGCGGAAGCCTATCGCCGCTCTGGAAAGCGGCAAACTGACGGTTTCCGTGAAGGACCGCCAGGGCAACACGACCCGCATCGAGCGGAGCTTTTCCGTTGTTCCGCCAGGGACGCGGTGAATGGTGATGGAGGTCTTTTTCTACCGTGAGGGAACTGCCCATGTTGACCATCAACACACAGCGGTGCGGCGGGGCACTGATTCTCGGCAGCATGATTGCCGCGATTGTCGCGGCAAGCTGGCCGGGCCTCGCACGCTCCGAGGAGCGCCCACCACGCAGGGACATCCCGATTGAACGTGAGAAATTGTCCCTGTCCGGATGGGATCCCGATGAGCCGGTTCCGGCTTATGCCTACTACAAGAAGGGCAACCGGGCGATGCCGGTGGTCATCTTCATGCATGGGATCCGAGGCAGCAAGGGAGGGGATGGGCAGCGCCTGCGCGATCTGGCCGACCGGGGCTACTTCGTCTTGGCGATCGATGCCTATCTGCATGGCGAAAGAAAGATACCCGGTATGGTGAGGAACCTGAGCGATCTCGGCGGCGAGGATTACAGCATCTGGGTCCATCAATCGTCGGTTTCGCACACGGCCCGCGATGTTTCCAAAATCATCGATGCGCTGTCGGCTCGCGGCGACGTGGATGTTTCGCGCATCGGCGTCATTGGTATTTCGATGGGGAGCAGTACCTGCATGGTCCTAGCCTGGCGGGAGCCAAGAATCTCGGTCGTGGTGGGCCTCATTGGGGCGGTCGATTTCTGGTCCGACATGACCAAAACCACGCCGGGACCGGAGCAGGACGCCAAGCGAAAGGCCTTGAGTCCGCGCGTTCGCCAACTCGTCGGCTCCTTGAATCCCCGGGATCGTATGCCGGCCATTGCACCGAAAGCTCTGTTCCTGGCCAACGGCGCGCGCGACAAGGGTATTGACATTCAAACCATCAAATCGTTCGTCAAGGATCTCCGGCCGAGTTACAAGAGCTATCCCGACAAGCTGAAGTTTCTGGAAGAGCCTGCAGTAGGACACTCTGTCACGGATCGTATGTGGAACGAGGGAACCGAGTGGCTCCTTCGTCATCTGCCGCCAGCGAAACCCAAGGAGTAATCGGAGCCATGACATACTTGCCAAGCAAAAATTGTGCGGCTCTCGTGGCCGGCCTTGTTCTGCTGGTTGGAGCCGTTCAGCTCGTCCCGCAGGCTGCGGCGGAGAAGTCCAGTGCAAAGCGCGCCGCGGACTCGCTGAATCTCGATCCGCCTGCTGTCGCAACGGACCCGTCGGTGAAGATCGATTATCCGATCGTTTATGTCCGCCTGCCCCGCCAGCAAAAGCGAAAGGTATGGGCACAGGCCGGCGTCCCGCTCCAGATGAATCCCGGCGCTGACCTGATGTTGCTGCACCCCGATGGTCGCGAAGAGGTTCTCGTCGCCGGCGGCAAGGGGTCGGTCACTGATCCGACGGTTTCCTTTGATGGCGAATGGGTTTATTATTCGCTGTTTCATGATCTGACGCATTTCAACGATGGCTTCGCCCCGTCGACCGCCGACATCTACAAGATCCACGTCCCAACCCGAAAGATCGTCCGTATCACCAACGGCGGCTTCGCGCCGAACACGGGGGCAGCCCACTGGTCTAGCGATTACCAGACGCCTCAACCGGGCAAGACGACCAGAGCCAATCGCGTGTGCAACATGGGGCCGTGTCCGCTGCCGGGCGGCAAGATTATGTTCACGAGCAATCGCCACGGCTTCATTTCACCTCGGCCAACCAATAATGGCTTCAACGTCAACTTGCAGTTGTTTGTCATGGACGACGATGGTTGCAATGTGGAGGCGATCGGCCATCTGAACATTGGCTGTGCCCTGCATCCCGTTGTGCTGCGCGATGGCCGAGTGATGTTCAGCAGCCTGGAGAACCAGGGCCAGCGCGATACTCTGTCGTGGGGCTTGTGGAGCATTCATCCCGACGGCACCAACTGGAACCCGATCGTCAGTTCCTTTATCAGCACCGCCTTTCATTTTCAGACCCAGCTTTCGGATGGGGATGTCGTGGCCGGTGTCTACTATGGCGGAGTCGGAACGCAGGGCTTTTGCTCTTACGTGAAAGTTCCGGTGGAACGGACTACCTATCCCCGCTTCGGGCCGGGATACATGCAGGATCCGCGCAATGGTCCGGCCTTCCCTCCAAACCTCCCCAATCGCCAGCGGACACGCCTCGCCAGGCTCCCCTTTTCACCATTGGGAATGCAGCAGGTGACGTGTTTCGCGGATGATGGCGATGATACGGCTGCTCGACTGACAAGAGATGGCCCCTGGGTGGGCAAGGTGACTCATCCCTCGGCAGCGCCGGACAATCACCTGCTGACCATCTGGAATGCGCGCCCTCAAGGTGACCACGACGTGGATGCCGGCATTTACCTGATCAAGTCCGGCAAGCCGATTCAGGAACCGGGCCAGATGCTGCAGATCAAGCACGATCCGAAGTATGACGCCCAATGGCCCCGCGCCCTCGTGCCCTACCAGCGCATTCACGGCATCAAGGAGCCTCGCCGCCTGACGCCGCTGGCCAATGACGGCAAGCTATCGCCGCACCTTCCCGAAGGAACGCCGTTTGGACTTGTCGGCTCGTCGAGCCTTTACAAGCGTGAGAGCTTCCCCGACGGGCGGGTTGCAAAGGGGAGCGTGACCGGCACCTGGCCAGGCGACAAGAGGCCGATTCCCTTCGACCTGGGGGGGCGTGACCCGAAATATCAGGGTGGAGATGCGGGCTTATACAAGAACAGCGATATCCATGCGATCCGCATTGTCATCCAGGAACCGACGACGGATCGACGCAACGGGCCCAAGGCAGGGCGTCTATTCCGCAGCCAGGCGATGGAGCGGATGCGCATTCTCGGCGAAATCCCCGTGCGCAAGTTCCGCGCCAAGCAACAACCGCTCGATCCCGACGGCAATCCCGACACAAGCTTCCTCGCCAAGATTCCCGCAGATGTGGCCTGGACGTTCCAGACGCTCGACCGGCACGGCATGGTCCTGAACACAGCGCAGACCTGGCACCAGGTGCGGCCCGGTGAAGTCCGAACCAACTGTGGCGGCTGCCATGCGCACAGTCAGGAACCTACCCTCTTCGAGAAGACAGCGGCCGGCCGGCCCGATTATCCCCTGTTCGATCTGACGAAGCAGACTCCCCTTCTGACCGTCAAGGCGAACGATCAAGCGGGTAAACAGTGGGACACGAAGGACGAAACCGGCCTGCGTTTCGAGAAGGGTGTCAAGAACGTCGAGTATTTCCGCGACATCAAGCCGATTCTCGCTCGCAGCTGTGTCGCGTGCCACACACAGAAGTGGGAGAAACCTGCCGGCAACCTCGTTCTGGATGACGAACGCCTGGAAAAATACTCCGGTAACTATCCGCAGGCCACGCTACCCAATCACTACTTCCGCCTGGTCATGGATCACAAGGGGAAGTATGGCCATAAGCTGCCGGGGACGGGCGGCGACAGCTATGGCCGAGGCTCGCGCTATGTCTGGCCCTTGCAATCGCGGCGCAGTTTGCTGGTCTGGAAAATCTTCGGCCAGCGCACCGATGGTTTCAGCAACGACGACTTCCCCATCGAAACGGTGCCGGGCGATGCCTCTTCCTTGCGGTTGAAAGGGCAGCCGGTCGGCGACAGGCCGCGCCATCCCCGGCGTTCGGTGGTTGGCTACACGGGCAGCATCATGCCGCCCCCGGAAAGTGTGGCGGGTACTTACGCGGGTCCGGATGGCCAGAAGATCAAGGTCGCTCCTCTGAGCGACGAGGACCGCAGGACCATCTATCGCTGGATCGACCTGGGCTGCCCGATCGACCTGGATTATGACCCCGCAAAGCCGCAGGAGCGCGGCTTCGGTTGGATGCAGGACGACAATCGGCCGACCTTGACGCTCACCTATCCCAGACCGGGCGTCAATGCGCCGTTAACGCGGATCCTCGTTGGGATGCACGACTACTACACCGGCGTGGACATGGACAGCTTCCAGGTAATGGCCGACTTTCCACTGGATGGAGCGCCGGCGGGCAAGAACCTTGCATCGCAGTTCAAGGCAAAGACACCCGGCGTTTGGGAGCTAACCCTTTCCGAACCGCTCACGAAATTGGCAAAGGGAAAGCTGACGGTCTCTATCAAAGACCGCCAAGGAAACATCACGAAGATTGAACGTACGTTGTCCGTCACCCCCTGAGTGGCTCGGAAGTAGTTGAGGGACTGCCATGCATGCGAAGAAACGGAAGACGTGGGCCGGGACGATCGCCGCGCTGGGAGTGCTGCTCTTCATTGTGCCGTGGCTGCCCTGCTCGCTGGAGGGAAAGCCGAACCGCAAGGGGCCGTTCCACATCACTGTGCCAAAGATATCGACTGCCCCCACGATCAAGTACGATTATGACATCGTTTATATCCGGACGCCGCGTAAGGGAAACGCCCCGCACAGCAGTCGCTGGCCCGATGCCTCGCTTCCCTTGAACGTAGATGCGAGCGGCGACTTGATGCTGCTGCACCCCGATGGCAACGAGGAACGCCTGGTCGCGGGGGCCAAGGCTCGGTAACAGATCCGTTCGTTTCCTTCGATGGCGAATGGGTCTTCTATTCCCGGTTCGAGGATTTGAAGGATCGAACCAGTCATCTCGGTGCCGCAGCGGACATCTACAAGATTCACGTCAAAACCCGCAAGGTGGTCCGCCTGACGCATCAGGAGTTCACGCCGAACACCGGTGCCGCCCAGTGGGCGAAAAGCGATCGCACGCGGCAACCTGGAAAAACCACACAGCCTTACCCGATCTGCAATCTCGGCCCTTGCCCGCTGCCGGGCGGCAAGGTGATGTTCACCAGCAACCGCAATGGCTTCGAGATGCCGCGCGGCAATAACATGGGCTTCAACATCCCCTTCCAGTTATTTGTCATGGATGGCGACGGCAGCAACGTGGAAATGATCGGCCACTTCAACATCGCCAGCGCCTTGCATCCGGTGATTCTCAAGGATGGCCGCGTCATGTTCAGCTCCCTGGAAGACCAGGGCTTTCGCTCCGACCTGGACTGGGGCATCTGGACCATTCATCCCGACGGCACACAGTGGCGTCCCCTCGTGAGTGCCTTTGGTGGCTCCGCCTTTCATTTTCAGACCCAGCTTTCGGATGGGAACATCGTGGTGGCATTCTACTATGGAGGGAAGAACGAAGGCTTTGGCACGTTCGTAAAGCTGCCGCCGCAACCTCCATCCGGCCGTCCCGCGTTTGGACCGGCCTACCGCGGCGATCCCCGGAATAGTCCGCAGATTGCCGACATCGGAATGCGAGGATTCAAACCCTACGGCATGGAGGCACTGACGTCGTTTGCTCACGGTGGCGATTGGCCCGCCCTCTCCTCGGTGCCCGGGAAGGACGACGCGCCGCGGATGGGCAAGGTCACTCAGCCTTCGGGAGCGCCGGATAACCATCTATTATGTACTTATTCACCCGGAAATGCCCACTTTCACAGTGCGCATACGGTGAAACGCCCTGGCGAGACGCTCCTCGACAGCGGCATTTATCTGATCGAGTCCGGCAAACCGATCGACGAACCGGGGCAGATGTTCCTCATCAAGAATGATCCCCATTACAATGAGCAATGGCCGCAGGCACTCGTCTCTTACAAGCGTATCCACGGTGTCGAGGAACCGCGCTTTTTGAAACCTCTGGCCAATGACGGCAAACTTAACTCCGAGCTGCCGGAAGGGACGCCTTTCGGCTTGGTCGGTACTTCGAGCCTCTATAAGCGTGAAAGCTTTCCCAACGGTATCGTTCGCGCTGGAGAGGTCACTGCCACCTGGCCTGGGACCGGAAAAGTGCCCTACCGCAACTGGGAAGAGGGCAACTGGGACAGGCAAGGCGCTGACGCCGGACTGTATACCAACGACCAGATCCACGCCATCCGCATCCTGGCCATGGAGCCGGCGACCGCGCGTCGCAACGGTGCCAAAGCTGGACGGCTGTTCTACAACCACGCTAGAGAACGTTTGCGCATTCTCGCGGAAATCCCGGTGCGCAAATTCCGCTCCGGCAAGCAGCCGACCGATCCGGATGGCAATCCCGATACCAGCTTCCTCGCCAAGATCCCGGCGGACACGCCCTTCACGTTCCAGACACTGGACAAAGACGGCATGGTGCTGAACATGGCCCAGACCTGGCATCAGGTGCGGCCCGGCGAGATTCGCAACGACTGCGGCGGCTGTCACGCCCACAGCCAAAAACCCACGTTGTTCCGCGACACCGCAGCGGCCAGGGCGGACTACACCGTCTTTGATGCCGTCACGCAGACGCCGTTGTTGACCACCAGGCAGAACGACCAGTCCGGCAAGCGATGGGATGTCAAGAACGAGACCGGCCTGCGCTTCGAGAAGGGCGTCAAGAACATCGAGTTCTACCGGGACGTTAAGCCCATCCTCGATGGCAGCTGTGTCGCCTGTCACACCCACAAGGCGAAGAAGCCGGCTGGGAACCTGGTCCTGGACGACAACCAGATGCGCGGCGACCACATCGGCCAGCGCGTTCCCGGCACCTACTACCGTCTTGCCAGCGATCCAAAGGCCCTCTTCGGGCACAAGCCGCCTGGGCAATCCGGATGGGGTGAAGGTCTGCGCAAGTCGCGCTATATTTGGGCATTCCAGGCGCGGCGCAGTTTGCTGATCTGGAAAATCTTCGGCACCCGGCTGGACGGCTTCCGCAACGACGACCACCCGATGGAAGCCGTGCCCGGCGATCCCAGCACATTGCAACTCAAGGGGAAGCCCATTGCACTTACCCCTCAAAACCGTTCCCACGCGGACGTCGGTTATACCGGCAGCATCATGCCGCCGCTCAAGGCCGTGGCTGGCACCTTTGTCGGACCGGATGGCCGGAAGATCAAGGTGCGGCCCTTGAGTGCTGAGGACCGGCTGACCCTGGTGCGCTGGATCGACCTGGGCTGCCCCGTCGATCTGGACTACGATGCCGACCATCCCAGGGAGCGCGGCTATGGTTGGATGCTGGACGATACGCGGCCGACCTTGACCCTGACCTACCCAAAGGCAGGTGCCAATCCGCCCCTCACTCGGATCCTCGTTGGGATGCACGACTACTATACCGGCCTGGACAGGGACAGCTTCCGGGTGATGGCTGACTTCCCGCTCGACGGCATGGCACCCGGCCAGGATCTGGCGTCGAAGTTCAAAGCGAAATCGCCCGGTGTTTGGGAATGGGCGCTCGCCAGGCCGCTCACGGACCTACCCAAGGGCAAGCTGATAGTCTCCGTGAAAGACCGTCAGGGAAACCTTACCCGCGTTGAGCGAACATTTGCCGTGGGAAAGCGCGGAGCAGACTAACCGTCCGGAAAGCTGGCATCGGCTCTCGATAAAGGCCAGCACGTCTTGATCACCGGATCGTCGTGGGGATCGTCGTGCAACCGGGACCCGGCCGCATGGCGAGCGCGGTCAGTGCCACCTACACCCGGTATAGGCCGCAGTACGTCCTCGTCGTTGGCATTGCAGGCGGGTTCCCACAGGACGGGCTGACGAAGGGGGACGTGGCGATCTCCAGCGTCATCTACGACTACGACTACCAACCAGACCAAACGCTCCCCTCTTCCTCGTGAGGCATGACCGCGCCGACGCAGCCATCGAGGCGCTGCGGCAGGCGGACAAGATCAAACAGAACCACACCAACCGCCTCATGCTCGCCGGGTTCCTGGGGGAGCGGAAAGGGAGTGGTGATTGGGAGGCGGCGATGACGCATCGAGGGCGGCATGGGCACAGGTCGTCCGGCAGCTTGAAAGGAAATCAGGGTTGTCGGGCGCGTATTCCGGTGCAACCTACGCCAAAAACGGACGAGCAAAGCGGGGGAGTGATACCACCCCAAAAGAGCGAGCTGAACGCCGGCCCTACCTCGCGCGTCTTAATGGCGCCAGCTGAACCGTAATAATCGAACAGGTCAAAAAAAACTAGGGTAGCAAACTCAGCTGGAGTGCCAGTTCCTCCAGTTGCTTCAGGTACGTGATCGGGTCTCGTCGGAAACGGCGTTGTTGGCGTCGCCTCCGACGACGTTTCTCCAACTCGGCACGCAACTGTCGCCACCGACCGACGTAGCTGCCCCCCAAGACCAACCCTTCCTCGGGACGCAATCGTGTGGCCAAGCCGGAAATCACACGCA
>DATNCY010000091.1:0-3574 GCA_035553375.1 Gemmataceae bacterium | reverse complement strand
TGCCCTGCCCGCGGATTTGCTACGCAGTTTGGCGGAACAGCGCCGCCGCTTCGAGGGATTGGTGGATCGCATCGTCGCCGTCGATCTGACGCCGGCCGAGGAAGGCTTCAACGATCCCGATTACGGCGGGACGCATCTGCGTGAGATTCTGATCGACCTGCTGCCCGCCGCGTTTCGACAGAGCCTGTTGTCGCTGGCGTCCGCCAGCCGTGATCTGCAAGATTTCTTCGCGCGGCAGGCTTTGCCTTCTATCCTCGCCTACAGCACGCTCGCCGGCAGCGCCGGCGCCTTGCCGGTGCCCATCGTCGATCTGGTGCTGCTATCCGGCATTCAGTCGCAGATGGTCTATCATCTGGCACAGCTGTATGGTCAGTCCCTCACCGGACAGCGCTTCCTTGAGATCGCCAGCACGCTTGGCCTGGGCATGCTTCTGCGGCAAGGCTCGCGCATGTTGCTCAAGTACATTCCCTACATTGGCCCCGTGATCGGCACGGTGGCCAGCGGCGCTCTGGCCGGCGCTTCCACGTTTGCTCTGGGCAAGGCGTTCTGTTACTACTACCAATCCGTCCATCAAGGCCATGTGCCGCGACCGGAGGAGCTACGCCGCTATTATCGCAGCGAACTCGCGCGTGCCGAACATGCCTGGAAAAACAAACCGTGATACGGAAGAGGTTCGCCTCATGAGTCGTTGGCGTATCCTGGTGGTAATCGGCCTGACGGGAGTGCCGTTCCTCTCCCTGGCCGGTCTCGGCTCGTATTATTTGTGGACGCTGCATTGGGGTTTCTTCGCCTGGTGGCCGATGGCTCTGTGCATGGCCCTTGGCTACACGCTCGGCTGGTACTGGCAGCGAAAACGCTTGCTGTTGCATCCACCGGACTTCAGTGCCCCGCGCCACTGGACCGAACGCGACAAACAAGCCTGGCGGCTGATCGAAGCGCGAGCGCAAGCGGCTGGTTCCCTTGCGGCGGATAAGTTGAGCGACATCGGATACTATCTCAGCACCGCCGAGGCAATGGCCGGGGAACTGACGGCGTTTTATCATCCTGGCGCGGCCGACCCCGTAAGCAATTTGACCGTGCCGGAGATCCTCACCGTCATTGAACTGGCGGCGCGCGATCTGGCGGAACTGGTCGATCGTTACGTGCCGGGTAGTCATCTGCTGACCATCAAGGACTGGCGGCGCGCCAAGCAAGCTCTCGACTGGTATCAGCCGGCCAGCAATGTCTACTGGGCAATCACGGCTCTCTTTTCACCGCTGGAAACGGGGGCGCGCTTCACCGCGTCGAAGCTCGGACTTTCGCAGCCGTGGCAAATGCTGCAACAAAACCTGCTCCTATGGTTCTACACCGCTTACATCCATCGCCTGGGCACCTACCTCATCGAGTTGAACAGCGGCCGTCTGCGCATCGGTGCCGCTCGGTATCGAGAACTGCTTGAGAAACCCAACCAGCCCGGAGCGCCAGCGAAGGGTCGGGAAACCCCGTCGCTGGCGCTCCGGGCTGATAATCAAACCTCCTCCTCGCCAGCCTCCTCCGTCAAGAGCGTGACCATTGCCGTGTTGGGCCAGGTGAAAGCCGGCAAATCGAGTCTCATCAACGCTCTGCTTGGCGAACAGCGCGCAGTGACGGATGTGCTGCCGGCCACCGCCGGCGTCGAACGCTACGAACTTCATCCCCAGGGTATCCCGTCCCATTTGGTCCTTCTCGATACCGTCGGTTACGGTCACGATGGGCCGAAGGCGGACCAACTCGCCGTGACGCACGAGAACGCCCGGCAAGCGGACTTGATACTGCTGGTGTTGCACGCGCGCAATCCGGCCCGGCAAGCGGATGTGCAGATGCTTCGGGAGTTGCGCGATTGGTTCGCTGCCCATCCTGAACTGAAGCAGCCGCCCTTGCTCGCCGTGGCCACGCATATCGATTTGCTCTCGCCGTCGCTGGAGTGGTCGCCGCCCTACGATTGGCGGCAGCCGACGCGAGCCAAGGAAACGAACATCCAGCAGGCACTGACGGTCGTATGGGAGCATGTAAGCCCTTACGCAATGGGTGTTGTGCCGGTCTGCACAACGCCGGGCAAGGTTTACGGCATCAATGAATGGCTGTTGCCCGCTGTCGCGGAGCAGCTGGACGAGGCGCACGGCGTCGCCCTGCTGCGCTGTTTGCGCGCCGAAATTGACGAATATAAGACCCGTAAAGTATTTAACCAGTTGCTTGCTACGGCGAAGGAAGCCGCTCTTCTCGTCTGGCAGTTCTTGCCGCGCCATCCGCCCAGCGAGGGATAGTGGAGGCATTCAATTTGCACGGTCCGCGAAGCCAGCGCTAATCGGATTAGCGCTGGCTTCGCGGATCTGCGGGTCTTCGCCGTGGATTTACGCGACTGGACAACCCGATCCACTCGCTATTGTTTCGGAGCCACTTGCGCATTCCATCAGCATCATTCATTTCTTGATCTTGTTTAGTTCCCGGCGGAACGTGCGGACTTCGGACTGAATGATCGCCGGAAGTTTGGCGGCGAGCGCCTCGGTGCCGTTGAACCAACCTTTTGGTTCGGTATAGACCAGGTGATACTCGATGAACAGAGCGCCTTTCGGTTCGTGTAGGCGAGTGATTTTCAGATAACCTCCAGCACCCGCATACGGTTGAGCGGAACCGAGATGGCGCTGGCCCTCGTCGTCGAGGGATATTTTTCGCCATTGATTGGGGAAGTCGCTATCCTTCAAGAAGCGCGGATCGATCCGCGAGGCGGCCACGAGCGAATCCGGCTGGCGCGTGACGATCGTATGCAGAACCACACTCAGTTCGACCCGTTCCAGCACAAGGAACACGCCATGACTGTAGCGCTCCTCGCGCTGCTTGCTCGATTCGACTCGCAACTTTCGCTTCTCCATCTCTTCCGCAGTCAGGATGTGAAGTTTGCGATCCTTGTGCTTTTTGTGCAGGTCTTCGAGAAAATTTTTGTCGGCGACTTTGTCCAGGCTGCCATGCGCGATGAAGAAGACATCGACGCCGTAGGCTCGCGGCGCATCGATACCGGTCACGGGGATTTTGCGGATGTGGTAAACGTGGGGCGCCGTTCCGACCTTGCCGGTAAAGTCCTTGACCGTGAAGCGATTGCCGACGATCTTCTGGAGAATCGCCCGCTGCCCGCCGGTATCAAGGCCGTCCACCATGAGAGGAGCGGCCAGCGACGCCTTGGTTTCCGAGGTCACGGACACGCCTTCCGTCCGCAGTTTCTCGAAGAGAGGATTGCTCGGCGAGTCCGCCGCGTGGATCATCGGAGCGAACGCCCACGGCAACAGGCTGGCGTACACCAGAGCGATCGCGCGAGGATACATGAAGCCTGCCCTTCTCCGAATAATGGATGCGCGGAGGAGTTATTTCTCAGCGGCCTGTTTCAAGGCTCCCCGCAGTTTACCTTCGAGGTCCGCCGCCATCGTCGGCGAGAAACGCCGCTGCGCGACCAGAGACTTCAGTTCATCACCAACCGTGATTTCCTTTTTGCCCTTGGGCGGTTGCGTCATG
Source organism: Gemmataceae bacterium (assembly GCA_035553375.1). Taxonomy (GTDB): domain Bacteria; phylum Planctomycetota; class Planctomycetia; order Gemmatales; family Gemmataceae; genus JAJPHU01. The sequence continues at coordinate 52 of DATNCY010000091.1, read as the reverse complement.
GCGAAGGCTCTTTCCGTGGGTTGGCCAAGGCTGAACTCCGTGCCATCGACGT
>DATNCY010000090.1:0-34678 GCA_035553375.1 Gemmataceae bacterium | reverse complement strand
CCTGGATGGTCCCACCCGTTCCCATTCCGAACACGGCCGTTAAGCATCCAGGGCCAATGGTAGTCCTTCGCGGGCGAGAGTAGGTCATCGCCGGGAATTTACAACAGCTCCAGAGCGAAAGCTCTGGAGCTGTTGCCGTTTCTCCCTCTCTTTTTCACCCATTCAGCACTCTCTCTCACACCTTGTTCGCGCTGATGTTCCCTATAATGATGCGGAAAGGAGCGCTTGCCATGCTCGCTATTCGCAATTTCATCAACGGTCGTCGGTGGGAAGCCGTGTCCGGGCAGGCTTTCGACAAGATCGATCCGGCGACGAGTGCCATCGTCGCGTCGGTGCCCGACAGCGATGAGCGCGATGTCGAGAACGCCTTTCTAGCTGCCGCCGCCGCATTCCCCGCCTGGTCACGTACTCCCTTGGCTGAGCGCTCCCGCCTATTGTTCGCCATTGCCGATGCGATCGAACAGAACCTGGAACGCCTCGCTCATGCGGAGTGCGTGGACACCGGCAAGCCGATCACGTTGGCTCTCAGCGTGGACATTCCGCGCGCGGCCAGTAACTTCCGTTTCTTCGCCACGGCCATCGCGCATTTTCATTCCGAGGCGTATCGCACCGATCAAACCGCCCTCAACTACACGCTGCGCCAGCCGCGCGGCGTGGCCGGACTTATCTCACCCTGGAACCTTCCGCTGTATCTGCTCAGTTGGAAAATCGCTCCCGCACTGGCGGCCGGCAATACCATAGTCGCCAAACCCTCGGAACTGACGCCGACGACGGCTCATCTGCTGACAGAGCTATGTCAGCAGGTTGGTTTGCCGGCCGGCGTTCTGAACGTGGTGCATGGCTACGGGGCCAAGGTCGGTGCGGCCCTCGTCGCTCATCCCGGCATTCCGACGATCTCGTTCACTGGCGGCACCGCCACAGGCGCGGAAATCGCCAAGAGCGCGGCGCCGCTCTTCAAAAAAGTCACCCTCGAACTGGGCGGCAAGAATCCCAATATCATTTTCGCCGACGCCGATCTGACAGAAGTTCTCAAGTCCAGCGTGCGCTCCGCCTTCGATAATCAGGGCCAAATCTGTCTGTGTGGCTCACGAATCTTCGTCGAGTCAAGCGTCTATCCGCTGTTCGTCGAACGCTTCGTCGCGGCGGCGCGCCAATTGAAGATCGGCGATCCGCTCGATCCAGCGGTCCATCAAGGCGCGTTGATTTCACGCGGTCATTTCGACAAGGTCATGTCCTACATCCGGCTGGCCGAGCAGGAGGGAGGCCGTATCTTGTGCGGCGGCGAACCGCCTGCATCGGTCGGTGAACGCTGCAAGAAGGGCGTTTTTCTTCAGCCCACGGTGATCGTCGATCTGGACGCGAATTGTCGAGTGAACCAGGAGGAAATCTTCGGTCCGGTTGTGACCATTACACCTTTTCGCCATGAGGAAGAGGTCATCCGTTGGGCCAACAATACGCCCTTCGGTTTATCGGCCTCCCTGTGGACGCGCGACCTGGGACGGGCGCATCGCGTCGCGGAACAGATTGACAGCGGCATCGTCTGGGTGAACTGCTGGCTGCTGCGCGATCTGCGCACGCCGTTTGGCGGCATGAAACACAGTGGGCTGGGCCGCGAGGGCGGCGATGAGGCGTTGCGCTTTTTCACCGAACCGAAAACCGTCTGCATCAAGTTCCCAAGCGAGGCTCCTGGAGGAGCGATCGATTGATGGTGGACCGGGACGCCGCGAAACAGTGACGTTCCCGCGCTTGGGACAAGAGACTGTCACTTTCTAAACTAACATTATCCGCGACATAATCGTCGCCTCCATTTCGGCACGAAATTTGATGCAGATTGTAGGCCGGCGACGAAGGAGCGCATCATAATGCTGGATCAGCAACAGAATGGGGCGGTGGCGACCGAACCGCTTGACAGCCTGGTTTCCTCCTTCGAGGAAGTGCGCGCACTCACCGAGCGCTTGTGCGATCCGTTGGCAATTGAGGATTTTGGGGTGCAGTCGATGCCGGATGCCAGTCCGGCGAAGTGGCATCTGGCCCATACCACTTGGTTCTTTGAGAACTTCGTGCTGGCTGAGTTCGATCCCGCGTATCGGCCCTTTCATCCGCGGTTCGGCTATCTGTTCAATTCGTATTACAACGCCGTCGGAGCTTTCTGGCCGCGTTCCCAGCGGGGCTTGCTGGCGCGGCCGACGGTTGCCGAGGTGTTCCGTTATCGCGCTACCGTTGATGCGTCGTTGCTCCGTCTGCTGCGTGAGACGGCGTGGGGGAATTGGCCGGAAATCCGCGCGCGGATTGTCCTTGGCTTGAACCACGAGCAGCAGCATCAGGAATTATTGCTGACCGATCTCAAGCATGCCTTCGCCTGCAATCCTCTGCGGCCAATCTATCGCGAACGGCCGGCCATGTCGTCCAACCCGCTGACACCGCTGCGCTGGCTCCCCTATTCGGGCGGTCTGCGTTGGATTGGCCACGAAGGGATCGGCTTCGCTTACGACAATGAAACGCCGCGTCACCGCGTCTTGGTGACGCCCTTTCAGCTCGCCTCGCGGCTGACGACCAGCGGCGAATATCGCGCCTTCATGGAAGACGACGGCTATCAGCGTCCGGAACTATGGCTGGCCGACGGCTGGGCAACGCGGCAAGCCGAAGATTGGCAGGCACCTTTGTACTGGGAACGAAGCGATGGCTCCTGGATCAGCATGACGCTGGGTGGTCCGCAGCCAGTGCGGGACGCCGACCCTGTTTGCCATGTGAGTTACTATGAAGCCGACGCCTATGCTCGCTGGGCCGGGACGCGCCTGCCCACCGAAGCGGAGTGGGAGACGGCGGCGCACGACTGTCCTTTGGACGGCACATTCCTTGATGGCGATCCGTTGCACCCTCGACCTTCAGCGCATGGCCCGACACCCAAACAGCCGACGCAAATGTTCGGCGACGTATGGCAATGGACGGCCAGCCCGTACATATCCTATCCCGGTTATCGCCCATTTGAGGGCGCGCTCGGCGAGTACAATGGCAAGTTCATGTGCAATCAGATGGTTCTACGCGGCGGCTCGTGTGTGACGCCGCGGTCACACTTTCGCCGCAGTTACCGGAATTTCTTCGCCCCGCACACACGCTGGCAATTCAACGGCATCCGTTTGGCGAAAGACTCATGACAAGCCGACTTCCGCCCGTTTCCGCATCGCCCTCTCTTGAGGGAGCGTCCACCGTGTTTCTCCGCGATGTGCTGCACGGTCTGGGCCAGCCCAATAAGCGATTGCCGTGCAAATACTTTTACGATCGGGCGGGCGGAGAATTGTTCGAGCGCATCTGTCAGTTGGCGGAGTATTACCCGACGCGCTGCGAACTGGCCATTCTGGAGCGATATGCGCCCGCGATGGCCGAGCAGATTGGGGCGGGAGTCGCTCTCATCGAGTACGGCAGCGGCAGCAGTCGCAAAACTCGTCTGCTCCTCGATCAACTGCGCGACCCAGTCGCCTACCTGCCGGTGGACATCAACGGCGAGCAATTGCAGCAGACCGTCCAGAATCTGGCCTCGCGGTATCCACATCTGGAAGTGCATCCGGTCGAGGCGGATTTCACGCACCCCTTCCCGTTGCCGGGGCTGAACCGCCCGGCTTCTCGCCGCGTCGTCTATTTTTCGGGATCGACCATCGGCAACTTTGAACCCGCCGCAGTGCGCGATCTACTCGCGCACATCGCCGGCCTGTGCGGGCCGGGTGGCGGATTGCTCATCGGCGTCGATTTGAAGAAGAACCCCCGCCTTCTCCATGCGGCTTACAACGATTCTCTCGGCACGACGGCCGCTTTCAACCTGAACCTGCTGGCGCGCATCAACCACGAACTGGGCGCGGACTTCGCGCTGGATCACTACGATCATTACGCCTTCTACAACCCCATCCCTGGCCGCATCGAGATGCACCTTTTAAGTGGGACATCGCAGACCGTTCATGTCGGTGGCACCGCCATCTTGTTGAGCGATGGCGAGAGTATTTGCACCGAATATTCCTACAAGTACAGTCTGGAGGATTGCGTGCATTTGGCGCAGGCCGCGGGGCTGCGCGTGCGCCAGGTATGGTTGGACGAGGATAGGCTGTTCAGCGTGCAGTATTGGAGTGTCGAGCCTGAGGCTCAGGCCGGGGGGTGAGACCCCGATTCATGCGGAGAGAGCTTGGGGAAGACGTCGCTTCGGGGCAGCAACTCCAGTTCGTCGGGCAAGACAAACGACTCCTCGACGCTGGGTGGCGGGGCGTTGGCGGGCAGGAGGTTCGCGGGAACCGGATTGAGGGCGGCTTGGTTCTCGGCACCCGGTTCGTCCAGCGGCACCGGCTCGTCGCAGGATTCGAGTAATTCATCCTCGATGCCGGCCACCGCAGACGGGGCGCGAACCGTTTGCTTCTTTGGCGGACGTACCGGATTGGGGTTGGCCGGCATGGCGTCCCACGCCACCTTGTAGCGGTTATTGCCGATGGTCAATTCATCACCGGCGGCTAGGCGTCCCTCGCCGACGCGCACGCCGTTGATGCGAATGCCGTTGGTGCTGCCCAGATCGCGGACAATGAGATAATCGCTGACCTGGGCGATACAGCAATGGCGGCGCGAGATCTTGCGCGAGTCGATTTGAATATCGCACTCGGCATGCCGGCCAAGCAGCAAAATCGGTTTATCCAATAAGATGCTGGGGCCATCGTCCAGGGCCACGAGCTGCGCAGGCATGGGTTCTCGCTACCGAAAAAAGCAGCAACGATGCAATTGGCCACTCTAGGAATTAGTATACCACGCGGCCTCGCGGGGCCATATGGATTCTCGTCTACTTTATCCTTGGAGGGGCCGCGCGATCGATACAGAGTCGTTATACTCCAACAAGGAAGCTGCTTATCGAAGCCCGCAATAGCCTCCCTCACTCACGCTACAGGCTCCGATAAGTGCGATACTTTCTTGGCGGTTTGGTTCCCTGCGTTGAACGACAGCTATAGTGGCCGCCCGTGTTGCTTCATCGGGAAATGTTGGTAATCAGCATGTAAAACGGGTTCCTTTTGCGCGCCGACAACCAGGCCGTTCGAGGCGAGGGATGCGGGGACGGCTTCGGCGACCGGGACGACCGCCTTGCGGCCGATTTCTTTGTTGCCAAACCCCTGAATGACGTAGAAGAACACTGGTGTCAGGAAAATGCCAAACATCGTCACGCCCAGCATGCCGGCGAAAATGGCGTTGATGGCCGAGATCACCGTCGAAACCGAAATCGTCACGGCGAACTGGCGGAAGAATTGGCCGCTGACGCCGCCGAGAAAACAGCACGGCAGGAACACCGAGGTCAAGACGAGCGTGATGGCCATGACCGGGCCGGTAATCTCTTCCATCGCCTTGATGGTGGCGGCGCGCGGCTCCAATCCGGTGGCGATCAAGCGGCCTGCGTCTGTATCGGGACGGCCCCGGAGAGGTCTTGGAGGTCGAAGACATGGCGAACACTGCGGAGAGCGCCGCCTGGTTTCGCTGGTTGCAACTGCCGATCCAACTTCGCCTCCGCCTGGCAGGGTAATTGCGCAATTGCGAGGTTAGAGTCTGTCCCGCAAGCGGCTGAACCATTCTCCCACTTCTCATGGTACATGCCCGACGGTTGTTTCCGCCAGCGCAGAGCCATAAACTGAACCTTTCGCCGAGCCGTGTTCGCCGTATTCGGAGCCTCGTCATGGCGGAACTCCCCTATCGCATCGTCATCGGTCTGGAAGTCCATGTTCAGCTGCTCACGAAGACGAAACTATTCTGCGGTTGCAGCACGCGCTTCGGCTTGCCGCCCAATTCGGCGACGTGTCCCGTGTGCATTGGCATGCCCGGTGTGCTGCCCGTCATGAACCGGCGAGCTTTCGATCTCTCGTTGCGCGCCGCCCTGGCACTGAATTGCGAGATTGCCACGTTTACCAAGTGGGACCGCAAGAACTATTACTATCCCGACCTGCCGAAGAATTATCAGATCAGCCAGTACGATTTGCCCTTCAGTCACGATGGCTGGCTGGAAATCGACACGACGGCCGGCCGCAAGCGTATCGGTATTATCCGTGCCCATCTCGAAGAAGACGCCGGCAAAATGCTGCACGACGAACACGGCACTGGCAAAGACAGCCTTGTCGATCTCAATCGCACCGGCACGCCGCTCTTGGAGATTGTCAGTCAGCCGGATTTATCGTCACCGGAAGAGGCCAAGGCATATCTCGAAGAGATTCGCTTGCTGCTGCGCGAAATCGGCGTATCCGACTGCGAGATGCAGGAGGGCAGTCTACGCTGCGATGCCAACATCAATATCCATGTTCCACAGGCGGACGGAGCCGTCATCAAGACGCCGATTGTCGAGGTTAAGAACCTCAACAGCTTCCGCGCGGTCGAGCGGGCCATGAAGTATGAGGCTCAGCGGCAATACAATGAAGCCTTACACGATAGCAATTATCGTCTAGGACAGGTGTCCAAGGCGACGGCGGGCTGGGACGAGAATCTCGGCGAGACGAAAATTCAGCGCCGCAAGGAAGAAGCATCGGATTATCGCTATCTGCCGGAGCCGGATCTGGTCCCGGTCGTGGTCGATGCGGCGTGGTTGGAGCGGGCACGGTCGGCGATGGGTGAACTGCCCTCGGTCCAGCGTGTGCGTTTGGTCGAGCAATATGGGCTATCGGCTTACGATGTCGGGGTTCTGACGCAGCAAGGGCGGGCGTTTGTCAGCGACTTCGAGGAAGTCGCCAATCGTTGCGGCGACTCCAAGGCGGCCTGTAACTGGATGACGAACAAGGTGCTGGCCTCGCTCAAGGAAAAGAAGGAAGATTACCAGACCTTCCGCTCGAATTCCGAACTGACTCCCGAACGACTGGCGGGACTGATCGCGGAACAGAAAGCGGCAAGCCTAAATAAGCAGGCGGCGGAGGAAGTCTACAACCGCATGGTGAACGCTCGCGTTGATGCCAAGACAGCCATTGGTCAGCTGGGGATCAAGGCGGTAGACGCTGGGGCGCTCGTGGAGATTGTCCGACGGGCCATCGCAGCCAACCCCAAGGCGGTCGCCGATTTCAAAGCGGGCAAGACCAAGGCCGCGCAAGCGATCAAGGGTGCCGTGATGCGCGAAGCGAAAGGAGCCGTCAAACCGGAGATCGTGGAACAACTCATCGTCGAAGAGATCCAGAAGACGTCGTGACCATCCATTGTGTCCTTTAGTAGCGTTAAAAAAGAAGCCCTCACGCAAAGGCGCAAAGAGCGCGAAGAAAGACAAAAAGAGGAGAGTCGGTTTGGTTCTTCTGCTTCTTTCCTTTGCGTTCTTTGCGCCTTTGCGTGAGGCTCGTTATGTTAGAGGTTCTTATTTTTCCGATTGCTCGCTTGTCAGCTGCTCGAACGTCTTGTTTAGGATCGGATACTTCCGCCAGTCCTTGTAATCAAAGTGCCACCACTCCGCCTCATAGACGCTGAAGCCTTCTTCCTGCATCGCATGGCGCAGCAGGTCACGATGATAGCGCTGTAACGACGTACCGCCGAGATAATCCGGATAAGAGCGATCCGACATCTCATCATAGCCGCCGACCATCTCGACCGGCTTGCCGGTCTTGCGGTCGTATAGCGTCAGATCGACGGCGCAGCCGCGATTGTGCCGCGATCCCTGGCTGGGATCGGCGACAAAAACGCGCAGCTTCTCCGGCGTGGCATCCCAAAACATTTTCGTCACCGACCACGGCCGATAGCCGTCGTACACCAGCACGCCGTAGCCCTGCTCGCTCAATTTCTTGTGGACACGCACCAGCGCCTCGGCGGCCGGTTTCTGCATGAACGCCCTGGCGGACGGATAGAACGGCGTCGAAAGGAAATTGTTCGTCGTGGCGTAGCGGATGTCGAGCTTGATCGTAGTATCGAGACGCACCAGTTCGACCAGTTCCGGCTTGCGGAAATTGCCCTTCTCGTCGGGTGGTTTCGCCTTCAGCGCATCGCGGCGCAGTTCCTTGATGGGGTGCAACGGCTTGATCTTGAAGGTTTCGCCGTTCTCGCCATCGATCTTGCGGCGCTCGAAGACAACATTGGCCGCCTCAACGCGCGTGGCCCGGCCACGATCGTCGCGGGTGAAAATCAATTTCTCGCCGAGATAGAGGCCGTATTCGGGGAACTTGAACTCGGTGGCCGACACTTCTTCCAGCGGATAGAGGAAGAACCATTCGATCAGCGCATTGAGTTTGCCATCGCGTTCCAGAATGACCAGCGTGTTATGATCCCAGCCGTACTCACCGAGCAGACCTCGCCACTTGTCGGGACACGGTTGCGGCTTCGTCGCCGGGACACGCTCGTAGGTGTCCTTGCCGAAGCGAAGTTTCTCGCCGTCGCGGGTAAATTTCGGCCCATACGCCATGCGATCGTCCACGATGAGGTCATCGCCCAGGGCGCGCAACTCCTGTCGATAACCGCCGCGCCCCGGCAGCACCCACAGATGGCCATCGCGTTCGAGAAGATCGAACTCCTTCGTGCCGGACTTGTACCGCCCCGCCAGTTTACGGGTCTTGTCGATGGGGATGGACTTCGTCTCTTCAATGGCCGGCAGCGGCTTGCCTTCCTTCGCGGCCAACATTTGCTTGAGGGCAACCTCAGCGATGTGGTTCGTCACGCCGTTGGCTACATCGCGCGAGGCGACGACAACCACGCCGAGCTTTTCCTTTGGCAGCGCTTGCAACTGCGTGGCGAAACCGTAGACGGCTCCGCCGTGTCCGATGCTCTTGTGGCCGTCCAACTCCGAGAGATAGAAGCCAAGGCCGAACCCTTCTTTCGGCTCTTTCTCCTTTTCCTTCTTGGCGTCTTGCTTGACGAATTGCAGCGTCCACATTTGTTCAAGCGTTTGCGGCTTGACGACTTGGCCGTGAGGCCCCTTGCCGCCGGCGAAGAGGACGCTTAGGAAATGGCCCAGGTCGAGAACATTGGTGTACATGCTGCCGGCGGGAGCCATGCCCAGCTCAAAGGTCGGCGCCGGAAACTCGCGGCCGGGATAGGTCCACATAACCGCTTTCGCCAGATCCTTCGTGAGCGCGGGGTCCGGCTCAAAACCGCTGTGTTTCATGCCCAGCGGATCGAGCAGCGTCCGCCACAGGTAGCGCGCGAAGGGCTGCTTCTGCGTCTCCTCCAGTACGAAACCGACCGTGGCGATGGCCGCATTGCTGTATTTCGTCTTCGTCTCGGGCTTATAAACCAACTGCGTCTTGTTGAGACTCTCCACCATCTTCGCCAGCGATGGTCCCGTGGGATCGAAGTAGTTGCCGATGGGCGGCTCGCGGACCAGCCCCGAACGATGAGCCATCATTTGCCGCAGGGTGATCGCCTTATCGAATGCATTGCCCGGCTTGAAGTCCGGCAGATATTTCGTGATCGGTGCGTCCAGATCGAGAGCGTCGCGCTCGACAAGCTGCATGATCGCGAGATCGGTGAACAGTTTCGACACGGAGCCGACGCGATAGATGGTATCCGCGGTGGCCGGCACCTTCGCCTTGGGATCGGCGAAGCCGAACCCATGCGCCCAGACGATGGTTTGATCGTCCACGAGGGCAATCGACAAGGCGGGCAAATTCTTCTCGCGGACTTCTCGCGCGATGAATGACGTCAATCGCTCGGCGACAGCCTCGTATTTCTTCGACGCACGGATGGCCGGCTCGGCTCGGCTCGCCGTGGTCGTGCCGATGACAAACGCCAAGGCGAGTAAATACACTCGCTTCCCATTCACACGCTGCATGTGCGGACTCCTGAATAAACCCGTGATAAGGCTTACTCTAACCGGACGGCCTCGCTCTGACGACTGTATTATCTTCTGGAACGTGGTAGGTCCGGCGAGCCGAGCCGGACTTTTTACGAAGTGCCGCTCGGCTCGCGGCACCTACTCAAACCGTGCCGCTCGGCTCGCGGCACCTACCTACGAACGCGACGACTCTGGTTCGTTCGATCAATCGAAGGACGCCCATTACGAATAAAATGAATGACGTCGCCATCTATCAGTGAGGAGGCACATGATGAACGCACCGCACGGACTGTTCGATGAGGTGGCCCGAGATTGGCCGGAACGCTTGGCTTTGATCGTCGAAACCATGAAGGAGATGAGCCGGCAGACCGATCCGCAGGAGATGAGCCGGGCCTACGGCAAACGCATGCAGACGCTGCGACCGACCGACCGTATGGTGTCGATCAGTCGCCGCGACCTCAAATCGCCCTGGTATCGCGTCACGCGCTGTACGCTCTGGACGGAGGACATCAACCCCTGGAGGGACCGCGACCGCCTGCCCCTTCTTCAGGGCGGTTTATTCGCCGAACTGCTCTATGGAGACGAACCGCATTTGTTCGATAACGTGCAATTGGCGGACGATGACCCCGCGGCGGAATACGTTGCCGGTATGCGCTCGCTGCTGGCCATCCCCATGTACGATCGGGGCGTGGCCCTCAACATGGTCCTGTTCATGCGTGAGGAAGCGAACGCCTTCAGTCACGAGCAGTTTCCCGAAATTGTTTGGATGAGCAATCTATTCGGCCGGGCCACGCACAACCTTGTTCTCTCGGAGAAACTCAAGGCGGCCTATGAGTCGGTCGATTATGAGATGAAAGTGGTGGCCGATATTCAGCGCTCGCTGCTGCCGACCAAGATGCCGGACATTCCGACCTTGTCGCTGGCCGCCTTCTATCAGACCTCGCACCGGGCCGGCGGTGATTATTACGACTTTTTCCCTCTTCCTAATGGTAAATGGGGCATCCTCATCGCCGACGTGAGCGGTCACGGCACACCGGCCGCCGTGATTATGGCGGTGACGCACAGCCTGGCGCATACGCACACTGGCCCGGCGACGCCGCCCGGTCATTTGCTCGATCACGTCAATCGTCATCTCACATCGCTGTACACGGCGCAATCGGACACCTTCGTGACGGCGTTTTACGGCATCTACGATCCGGCCGAGCGCTCGCTGACCTACGCATCGGCCGGCCACAATCCGCCTCGACTGAAACGCTGTATCGATGGTACGCTGGCATTGCTCGACGGCGCGACCAGCTTGCCCCTGGGCATCTCGCCGGCGCAGACGTACCGCGAACGGACGTATCGCCTCATGCCCGGCGATCAGCTGGTGCTGTACACCGATGGCATCACCGAGGCGTACAACGAACACGGCGAGATGTTCGGCCTAACGCGGCTCGACAAAGTATTGGAAAACTGCGCCATCGGCGCGTCGGACTTGCTCGAATCCGTGTTGGCTGCCTTGAAGGAATTCACCGGCAGTCAACCGGCCCACGACGACCGCACGCTGTTGGTGGCCAAAATATCATGAGCGACAAAATGGCGAGGATCGAGAACGAATTCGATGAGTTGCCGGCGGAACAGCAATCGGCGCGGACCACCCCGCCGAGCAGTTGGGATCGACCGCTGATGCTGGCCGGGTTGGGGTTGGCGCTGATGCTAGGTGGTTACGCGGCCATGAATTATGTCCCGTCCGCGGAGTTGACGCCGCGCCAGGCCGCGCAGGAACGACAAGTATCGGAGCTGCGCGAGTTGGCCAACAAGCAGGAATCGAGCGGGACGACGGTTGAGTTTTCCGATCGACTGAATCGGATCACGCCGCCCTGGCGCACGCCGCCCTACCAGATTCCGGGACGGCTCGCGGTCTTCGGTGGATTGTTTCTCTTCGCGGCAGCCGGCGTCCTCATGTATCGTCATGCACCGGCGAAGCATCCAGAGGGAGAACAAGATTGAACGCCCCCGACAAGCCCAGAGCGCCAGCGACGGGAAACTCCTGTCGCTGGCGCTCCGGGCTTATCGGGGGCGTGATTCACTCCATCGTGATCTCGACGCCCGGCAGCGCCGTCTTGAGTTTGTCCGTGCCGGCTTTCGTCACCTTGGTTCGCGTCAGAACCACTTGCTTGAGTCCCTTCATTCCCTGCAAATGCTCAAGGCCGGCGTCGCTCACTTCCGTTCCTTCCAGCATCAAACGCTGGAGGCCCGTCAGCCCGGTCAGGTTCTTCAGGCTCGCATCCGTGATCCGGGTGAACTTCAGCGACAGCACTGTCAAGGCGCTCATATCCTTCAAACTCGCCAATCCCGGCCCGACAACACGCGTCTGCTCCAGATACAGTTCCTTGAGATTCTTCAATTGTTTCACATGCACCAACCCCGCGTCATCGACGAGGTTCTTGTCGAGGACGAGACGCTGCAATTTCGTCATGCCGGCGAGAGCGGCGAGGCCAGGTCCCTTGATTTGCGGACTATTGCCGAAAGAGGACGCCACGTTCAGCGCTTCCAGATTGGTCAGCCCAGCGAGCGAGGATAGGCCGGCATCCGTGAATTCGCAATCGGAAAGATTGAGTTCCTTCAGGCTTGTCAGTCCGCCCAGATGAGCAAGACCATCGTCGGTGATCGGGCAGCCGCGCAGGTTCAGCCGTTCGAGGCCGGAAACCTTGAGAAGCAGCGCCAGCGTGGCGTCCGTCGTCTGATGGGGATCGAGAACCAAACTCGCCACCTGACCACCAGCACCCTTCACGGCCACGGCTTGGAGTTGCTGAAGCGCGGCCACGGGATCGCTGGGAAACGGCGTCTTCGGTGCGAGGGTGGCAGCGCACTTGAGCATCAGCAGGCAATCGGCTTGACTGTGGTTGACGAGCTTGCCATCCTGCAAATCAAGGTTCTCGACGCAGAAATCTTGATGACCCACGACGAGATGTTGTCCAAACTCGCAACGCAGGCTCAGGAGCAAGGAAGACTCGTAGACAAGCAGATTCTTGTTGTTGATGAGAATCTTTTGGCCGGCCAGCGTTTGCTTCTTGCGCTCGAGTCGGCTCTTGCCGAGCTTGATCTGAAGCGCGAAATGATCGCCGGCGAGAACCTGAACCTCCAGGCCGGGATCGTGGCGAACCGTTGCCCCTTCGGGCGCGTCCATCATCAACGCCAGTCCCGACGAACTTAGATCGAGCTTGGCGAGCTTGACACCGGTGCCGGCCTTATCGATCTCGGCCTGAATGTTGTCGGCTCCAAGGACGAGCGGTTGTTCGTTGGTGGAGATATTCATCTGCACGGGGGTATTGGCGGCGGGATTTGCTTCGCCTTGCGAGGGGCCGTCGCTCTTGCCGCAGCCGATGAGACAGCCCGCGCTGGCAAGGGTGAGCGCGCTCAGCCAGTGTCGTTGCCACATGCCGCTTATCCTCCTTGAAATCAGGTTCGACCAATCCATTCTCGCCAGCCCGCAGCGGCAGCAAGGGACTTCCCTTGCTGCCGCTGCGGGCTGGTGTTAAAACCGTCTCTCACTTTTTCTTCGGAATCAATTCCAGGCACACCAGGCGATCCGCGCCGCGCACGTACAGCAGTCCATGCGACAGGACCGGTGCCGCCCAGCAAGGTTCTTTCAAGAGCGGCTCGCCCTGGGGATCGGGTTTGCCGTCCTTGCCCGGTAGTTTCAATTCGACCTTTGATACCTCTTCATACTTCTTCGGATTCACTTTCAGTAAACGTAGGATACCATCTTCGGCCAAACAGATGAAGTGCTTATCCACGAGCAACAGCGAGGTGCGTGTCAGATCGTGCTTGCGCCACATGACCTTGCCAGTGGCCAACTCGATGCAGCGCAGCTCGGCGTTCTCCAGATGCCGGCCGCTGCATCCATAAAGATAGCCATCAACGTGGATGGGTGTGTTCCAGTGACATTGCATGCTCTTATCGCGCAAGCCCTTTTCCTTATCGGTCCACACTTCCTTAACCGCGCCCGGCTTCACTTCGAGCAAGGCGCTGCCGGGGCCATATGTTTCCGAGATGAAAACGCGCTCGCCGACAACGATGGGGTTGCTGGCATTGACGCTCTCCAGAACCCGGGCACGCCAGGGATAGTGAAAATCGACTTTGCCCGTCGCCGGGTCCAGACCGACCAATCCGCCGCGCGCAAACAGGAAGCACCAACGACGTTTGCCAATCGTAGCCAATACCGGACTGGCGTAGCTGGCCGTTTCGTCCGTGACGCGATAACGGACCTTGCCGGTGTATTTATCGAAGGCGACGAGGCCGCTGTTGTCCCCCTTGGGACGATCGCCCGCCGTTTGCGCGTCGCTGTCCTTGGGAGTACCTCCGACCTGCACGAGCAGCAAATCGCCTTCGATCACGGGCGAACTGCCGACGCCGAAGAAGTTTTGCCGAACATGGAAATCCGCGATGGTATCGACCTTCCAGACCACCTTGCCATCCTCGGCCCGGACGCAGTGCAGCATGCCCTCGGCACCGTAGACGTAGACATAGCCGCCGTCCACCACCGGCGCGCAGCGCGGCCCGCCGTTGTAGTTGTAGAGGTCGCGGTAATCGGTGGGATAGTCGAAGGTCCACAGGACTTCGCCCGTCTCGCTTTTGCAGCAGCGAAGGCGTGCGTGATTGCCGGCGCGGTCGAACATGAACAGCCGGCCTCGGCTGATGGCGACCGTGGCGTAACCGCTGCCGAGGGATCGCTGCCAGACGATACGCGGCCCTTGTTCAGGCCAGGGCGACAGAATGCCTTTCTCGGTCGAGACGCTATCGCCGGTGGGACCAAGGAAACACGGCCAATCGCTGCCGGTGGCGCGTGTGCGCAGGTCCGGCGGCAGCGTGGCCGCTGTCGGCGGCGAGTGCGTCTCGGCGACGCCGCAGCCGAAGGTTAGGATACAACACCAGAAAACGAGGTTGCGCATGGTTCGCCGTCCTCCTCCATGTCCCTCGGCTCGCCGAGGGTGAGTTCGCGTTTGCATGCTTACTGTAACCGATGGCGAAGCGACTGGCAAACCGGCTCCGAACATTCGCGACGGGTCGCGGCTTCCAAATATTGTCTAAACAATTGTCTGGACGACTATCGTTCAGATAACTATAACGATGGATGTCAGGCTGAGGAGCCTCTTTACTCTCGGACAAGTTTGATGGCCGGCTTCGTCGAACATCGTGCGGTTCGCCCCCTCGCTTCCGTCTCGGCGGCGTTGTTCTTGAGCGCGGTCGTGGGATTTCTGCTGATTCGCTCCTTGGGCGAGGGATTGTCGGACTCCGCGCCGGCGCTGCCGGCCTCCGCGCTGAAGTCCGAGACCAAGATCGATGTCCTGCCGCATGTCCTGTTCGCCCTCGTGGTTATCATTCTCACGGCTCGAATCGTCGGCGTCGCCTTCGCATGGTTGGGGCAGCCTCCGGTGATTGGCGAGGTGCTGGCGGGCATCCTGCTGGGGCCTTCATTCCTCGGTGCGATTGCTCCGGAAACGGCCGAGTTGCTGCTCTCGCCGGAAGTCGTCGATCATCTCAACATCCTGGCTCAGCTGGGTGTGATCCTCTACCTCTTCGTGGTCGGCCTGGAGCTGGATACGGTTCAGTTGAGGCGTCAGGGCCTTGAAGCGCTGGTCATCGCAACGGCCGGCATGGTGGCACCGTTCCTGCTTGGCTCCGCGCTGGCACTGGGACTGTACCCTGCCTTAGCGCCTCCCGGCGTGCCTTTCACCGTCTTCGCCCTGTTCCTCGGCGTGACTCTGGCCATCACCGCCTTTCCCGTGTTGGCCCGCATCTTGACCGACTGCGGTTTGACCAGCACACGCCTGGGCGGTCAGGCACTGACCTGCGCCGCCATCGGCGATGTAGCGGCGTGGTGTTTGTTGGCCCTGGCCGTCGGCGTGGCGCAGGCGCGCCTCGACGCGGCGCTACATACCTTGTTCGGGACCGCCGTCTTTTTCGTCTTCATGGTATTCGCGGTTCGGCCGCTGCTGCTGCGCTGGCTGGATCGGCAGGGTGATAAGTTGACGCAGGGCGTGGCGGCCGTGCTGCTGGTCGGTGTGCTGGCGTCGGCGTGGACCACTGCCTTCATTGGCATTCACGCGCTGTTTGGCGCTTTTCTGTTCGGCGCGTTGATTCCCCATCACAGTCCGGCGGCGCGGCAGATGGAACACCGATTGCGAGACGCCGTCACGGTGATGCTTCTGCCGGCCTACTTCGCCTTCACCGGATTGCGAATGCGTATCGGCCTGATGGCCGGGATGGAGCAATGGTTGGTGTGCGGGCTGATCGTGGCTATTGCCACATTCGGTAAGTTCGGCGGGACACTGCTGGCGGCGCGGCTGACCGGCGCCGGTTGGCGTCACGCCGCGGCGCTGGGCGTATTGATGAACACGCGCGGCCTGATGGAGTTGGTGGTCTTGAATATCGGTCTGGACCTGGGAGTAATCTCGCCCGCCCTCTTCGCCATGTTGGTGCTAATGGCGGTGGTGACAACCATGGCGACGGCCCCGATCATGCAGTTGCTCGGAGTAACGCGACCAAGCCCCCGTCCAGCAGACCATGAAAGGAACGAATAGCCCGGCGCGCCAGCGACGGATCGAAAGCCCTCAACGCCGGCGCGCCGAACTTGCGATACCCTACGCTTGCGGATGAATCCACGGTTTGCGGTACGGCCGGCGCAGCAATTTGTTCGCTTCCTCGTCGCCGACTACCTGCTGCTTGCTCGTGTCCCACGTTAATGACCGCCCCAGCGCCAGCGATTGATTCGCCAGAATGCAGCTTGCGGTCGAGATGTGTCCCTGCTCAATGTCGGCCACTGGCTTGCCGCGCGAAGCGATGGCACGCAAGAAATCCCGCATGTGGACGCGAATGGCCGAGGCGACATGCTGCTCCAGCTCTTTTTCGTCCTTGTCTTCGGGATACTTGTCATACTCATAAAGAGCCTTGCCCGTCAGCGCCGGCTTGTTCGCGCCGAAGGGCGTGAAGGCGTACTTATGCACGTCCACCTTGAGAGTGCCCTTATCGCCGTAAATGGTCGCGCCCCAGGGATATTGCGGATCGTTCGGCGCTCCCCAGGTGCGGTGCTGCCAGACCACTTGCAAATCACCGAAATCGAATGAAGCCGATTGCGTATCGGTAATATCCGCTTTGCTTTTCTTGTCCACGAGAATGCCGCCGCCGGAGGAAATCTCCCTCGGCCAACCGAGATCGAGCATCCAGCGCACCATGTCGAGCATGTGAATGCACATGTCGCCCATGATGCCGTTGCCGTAGCGCATGAACGCCCGCCAGCGGCGTGGATGGACCAGTTCGTTGTAAGGCCGCATCGGCGCGGGGCCGGTCCACATTTCGTAATCGAGGTTCGCCGGCGGTGTCTTATCCGGTGGATTTTCGCGCGCCCGCATGTGGTAGTAGCAGTAAATCTCAACGTGGGCGATCTTGCCGAGTTTACCTTCCTTGATGACCTTGTCACGCGCGTCGATGATATGCGGCGTGCTGCGCCGCTGCGTGCCGACCTGCACGACGCGCTTGTGTTTGCGGGCGGCGGCAACCATCGCCTGTCCTTCCACCACGTCCACGCTGATGGGCTTCTGCACCCAGACATCGGCACCGGATTCAACGGCCGCGATCATCGGCAGAGCATGCCAGTGGTCCGGCGTATCCACCAGCACGATGTCCAGATCCTTCTCCTTAAGCATGTCGCGGTAATCACCGTAGGTGCGCGGTTTCTTCTTCGATTTTTGCCGACCGGCGACAACCTCGGCGGCATTGGCCAGCATCTTTTTATCCACGTCGCACAGCGACACAACTTCCACGGGCGCGACCTGGATGAGTCGCAGCAGATCGCATTTGCCGTACCAGCCGCAACCGATCAGGCCGACACGCGGCGGCTTGCGATCGGCGAACTCGGCGGCGTATCCGGCGGCGTGCGACAGGGCTACACCCGCAGCGCTGGCTTGCAGAAAGCGGCGGCGATTCATGGCTGGCATCTCCCGGAGAACGAAGACAGTGAAAGGCGGAAGATAGTCTAGCCAGCCGGGAGATGCGCGGCGAGAGAGGGACTCATTCGACCTTGGCACGCCCCTTACGATTCATCGCCTCCGTCAGCGCCTCCAGAGCCGCATTTCGCTGCGGGTCGGCGAGCGGATCGTCGAGCAACAGGCGTTCCGCAGAGGAACCCGGCCGCATCGTCTGCCGCTCCCACGCCGTTCGCAAGGCGCGACTGAGATCGGGAGAGATGCGGAATTCATGGGTGGGATCGGGATGGACGCCCCAGTCGTCGGTTGGCTTGCCGTCGGGGAAGCGATGCAGAGGCTTGCCGCTCGGCCGAAGGATGGTGCCGCTCGTCACCTTCAGGCCAATCGAGCCGAAGCCGCGCAACTTTTGTACGTTGCCTTTGCCGCGCGTGCGCTGGCCGACCATGACGGCGCGATGATGATCCTGCAAGGCCGCCGCGATCATTTCCGCGCCGCCGGTCGATTCGCCGTTGATGAGTACGACCATCGGAAAATCGAGCAACTTGTCTTCGTTGGTGCTACGAAAGACCGTCTCCGGTTCGGTTCGATACTGCACCGTGGCGATGGTCCCTTCGCCGACGAATAATTCCGCCGTCTTATACGATCCGCTAAGTGCGCCACCTGGACACCAGCGCAGATCGAGAATCAGACCGCGTAGACCGTTCTGACGTAAATGCGAAATAATCTCGGACAGATCCTCCGGCGTGCTGTCCACCAGGCCGCCGAGACGGAGGTGCGCGATTTTGCGACGTGCATCGAGCCAGTAGTTCCAAGAATTGTCGTCACGGCGCGACACGCCGAAGACGTTCTCCGGCCGAAAGCGCTCCCAGTCGAGTGTCACGGTTTGTTCGCTCTCTTTCTTCTCGTGTCCTGAGCGACGGGACAAGGAAGGGCGGCGAAACGTCACCTTGATCGGCTGCGGGCTGGCGAGAATGCCGAGATCGGGCCTCACCAACGGCGTGCGGCCGTTGAGTACATCCAACGACTCCTTTAATTGCCGCTCGCGACCGTCCGAATCGCGGAGACGAATGATCTCGTCGCCGGCACGCAAGCCGGCGCGCTGGGCGGGACTGCCGGGGAGGACGTTTTTGATGATAAATCGGCCGGTGCCGCTCTCGGGCACTTCGAGTCCGAACCCGTCGCGCTCGGGGTTGCTGCCGATGGTACGATGCTCTTCGTCGGGCGTGATGACATCCGAATAGGGATCGAGCGAACGCAGCATGACGTGGCAGCAGATGCGCAATGGATTCTCGCCTTGCAGGTTCTCGGACTTGCCAATCTCCGCACGGATGCCGCGCACCAGATCGAGTACAGGACGATCGTTCACGAACGGGTTATGGCGTGGCGCGAGGGCCGGAACGAGAGGAGCGGGAAAATTGCCGTTCGCTTCTGTCCCCGCCAGGGCGGCCGCTTCCTTTTCCGCCTGGTCGATGCGCCGGCGGAGATTGCGCGGCACCGGTAAACTCGCGGCGTCGTACAACGCGGTCAGCGTCGTCTGAAGCAGTTCAGCCCGCGAGACGGGGCGGACGTAGGTCGCCGTGACCCAGTTGACGGCCGCGAGCAGATTGTGCGCGAACGACTCGGCATCGCTGAAGACTGCGGGCGGATGGGTCGGTGGGGGAGGGGGGGGAGCCGGCACAGGCGAGGGAGCCGGCGCGGCATCTGTAAATAATGCAGAATGCAGAATGCAGAATGCAGAATACAGAAATAAATACAAATACCGCCGCTTGTTTTCGTTCTGCATTCTGCATTCTGCATTCCGCATTGAAAAGTCCTCCCTGAACGACGAACGGGTCTCCGGCGCGATACTCTAGAATAAGTCTACACCGGACAGAAGGCCAACCGTCCATCGGTCGCGAGAAGGATCATGCCAACCCGCGTATTATTGCTGCGTCACGCCGAATCCGCCAATCCCTTAATCTTCCACGGTGCCGAATCCGACATCGCGCTGAGCGAACGCGGCCGGCGTCAAGCCGAGACCATCGCCCCGCTTCTCGCCGCTGAGATGCCGCAGGTAGTGGTTTCGTCGGCGATGTGTCGAGCACGCGACACGGCGACGCCGATCGCGCGGGCCTGTGGCGTGGCGCTGCGGATCGAGCCGGATCTGCACGAGCGACGTGTCGGCGCTCTCGGCGGCACGCCGACGCAGCAGCGCGAGGGCGTATGGCCGGACACGCTGCGGCGCTGGATGGCCGGCGAAACAGCATATGCCCCGCCGGGCGCGGAATCGTTCGACGACATCCGCCAGCGAGTGCTGCCAGTATGGGAGCGAATAACGGCGGAGTACGCCGGACAGACGATTGTCATCGTGGCACATGGCGTCGTCTGCAAAGTGTTGTTGTGTACGCTGCTGCCGGAATACGCCGTGAGCGATTGGAACCGGATTGGCCCCATCCGCAATGCCGCTGTTAGCGAATTGATCCGCGACGGCGAGGTGTGGAGGGCGGTACGTGTGAACGAATTGTCGGCGAGCGTGGCTGGCTTGTAAAGGCCGGCATGCTATTACCTCGGCAGATTATATCCTCACCTATTCAACCGGCTGGTAGGGCCGACTAGCTGGCTGATGCCGGCTGTTCGCCGGGGAATTGCCGATAGCGGGGGTTCATTCGCAGATATTGCTCGACGCGCTCCGTGCGTGTGACCGCTTCGGCGAGGAAAGCGACGGCCTGGCGTAGCCGTTCGTCCGGCTCGGCACAGCTGAAACGCAGGAAACCTTGTCCAGCGGTGCCGAAGCACTCGCCGCCTAGACAGGCCACGCCGAGACGATCGTCGGCCCCTTCCAGCAGATACATCGCCAAACCGTGCGAGCGAATGCCCAGACGCTGACACAGAACCGATACGTCGGGAAAGGCATAGAACGTGCCGGCCGGCATGAGGACGGTCACGCCGTCCACCTGGCGCAGGTCGTTCACGAGCAACTCGACTTTGCGACGGAAGCGAGCCATCACCTCATCGCGCTCGATGGCGTCGTAGTCGAGGGCGGCTTGGCCCGCCGCCTGTGCCAGCGGCGGCACACACGACAGCGAGGTGTTAATCATCTTCCCCATCGCGTCCGCGATGGGCACGCTGCTGACCGCGTAACCGATACGCCAGCCGCTCATACTGTACGATTTGCTGAAGGTGTACGCCGCCACGGTACGGTCGAGCATGCCCGGCTGCGACAACGGCGTTTCGTGTCGGCCCTGCCAAACCATGTGACAATAGGGTTCATCGCTGAAAACCGCGATGTCGCGGTCAGCCAGCAGTTTGGCCAGGCCGCGCATGTCCTCGGCGGTCGCCACGCCGCCCGTTGGATTGTGCGGGAAATTCAGGAAGATCGCCTTGGCGCGCGGTTCCGTGCGGATGAACTTCTCGACATCGTTCAAATCGGGCCGAAACTGATTGCGCGCACGCAAGGGACTGAGTACCGTTCGCGCACCGCGGCGGTTGATGTTGGGTTCGTAGGTCGGAAAGTGCGGGGTGAAGAGCAGCACCGCATCGCCGGGATCGAGGAAGGTTTCGCAGAAAAATTGCTCGAAGACCTTGGCTCCTGGCCCGACGATCACGTTCTCGGGACCGATGGTTACGCCGAACTCGCGTTGATAATTACGGGCGATGGTTTCGCGGAAGGACAGCACGCCCGACGAGCCGCAATAATGCGTTTCGCCGTTCTCAATCGCCCGCAAGCCGGCGGCGATAGCATGGCGCGTGCTGGGAAAAGGACTATCGCCGATTTGCAGCTCGATCACGTCCTTGCCGGCCGCCTTCAGACGCTTGGCGACGGCCAGAACATCAAACGCCGTTTCGGCGGACAATCCTCGCGCGAATGTACTCAGGGTGATGGTCATAAAGTAGTGTTCAGTGTTCAGTTTTCAGTGTTCAGTTTTCAGTAAGAAAGGTGGTCGGCTGTCTTACTGAAAACTGAACACTGAAAACTGAACACTAAGAACTTATTGTTTGGCCGCGATCGTCTGGGCGAGCGGACGAACGACGGCGGGGATGATGTGCGAATCGACCAATTCCTGGCAGATTCGCCGTTGATTGCGATACGACTCGACGAAATCCTTGAACGGCTGGCGTCCCCAGTATTGGCGGACGGTGAAATAAACGCTGATCGGGGCTTCGGGGTATTGGTTGGTACGAAGCTGGTAGAAATTCGTCCGCGTCTCGATACTCAAGCGACACTGCAACCGGCATTGCTCGTCCAGCACCAGCATCAGCGACGGCTCGTAGTTGAGGACGCGGCTACCCGGCATTTGCAGCAGACTCTCCAGCGTCGTGTTAAGCCCCAACGCCTCGGCGACGACTTCATCGTGATTGCCGCTGTACATGAAATCGAAGGCGAACAGCACATCCAGCGCCTCGCAGTCCAGCGGATTGAAATCGAGGTGGAACGGAGCCATCTCCAGCAGATGTTCGTGCAGCGAGTCGGCCGACTCCAGTTCGGGCGGATTAACGTAGCCGGCGCACAGGCGGCGCGATTCGAGCGTGACCCAGCGATAGCTGCCCTGCTCGCGATCTTCCTCCAGAACGAACTCGCCACTCTCGCGACAATCGAAATCGGCCATCTGCGGATACGCTTTGCGAAGCCGATCGAAAAAGTGCAGGACGGTTTCCCGGCCGGAGGGAAGATCCATCTTGGTGTTCAGGTAAACGTAAACCCCGAAGTCATCGCACACGGAGCTATAGGGATTCATATCAGTTCCTCGGGTTCGTTTTGGGTTGCGAACCGATCACGGTGGCGCCGCCCCCAACAAGGCGCTCCCTTCGAGCAGTGAATGGACCCACATCACCTCGCCGGCACGAAAAGGATGGGCCAAGTTCCGGAAGGGAATTCCTCTTCCTTCATTGTTCGGTTTTTTTCACGCGGATGCAAGGTCCGTAAGCCGATTTCTCCAGCCGGGAGACGCCCCATAAGACAGGACAGAAAAAAACCTCGGTCTCGCTGCTCTCCAGAGGAGACAACGTCCGAGGTTCACAGGATCGTGTGGGCTGGCTTTTTCATGCACTGCGGGCCAATTTGGCCTTGACAGGAACCGTCAGATTGGTCTGGTGCAGCCAGCGGCCGGCGTCGGGAGCGCCCTGCCAGTGTTGCAACGAGACGGAACGAACATGATCGCGTTCTTCTTCATCGAGAACTTCAAAGAAGGCTTGCGCGAAATTGGCGCGGACCTGTGTGGAAGAACGCCCGAGATAGATCAGCAGATCGCTGCGATCGTCGAACACGGCCACGGCTCGCCATCCTTGGGGCTTGGATTCGGTTTGGTAGAACACGGTTTGACCCTCCTTGGTCTGGGTGGGGACGTGGGCATAAGGTGACGAAAAAAACCAGCGAAGTCAAGAGCAGTCACGACTCGGCAACGAGTCTGGGGGCCTCTCGATTTGGCATTCCAGGCGAACGGCCGGCGTCAGCCGGCTGGTGAGAAGCCCCTACCGGCCGGCTGACGCCGGCCGTTCGCCAAAATCGACAGAAGCGTTTCGTTGTTTCAATTTGCCTTCGTCTCAAATAGACTGGCGATTGTTGACGCACTGGGAAAAAATAGGCGAAGAGGGGAGACTCTGCGCCGAGGCGAAGGAAACAAAAAGGGCCGGGTTACGGCGAGGGGCGGTCTGCGCCCGGTTCTCGAAATCGGTAGTGCCAATGGCCATCGTATGCGCGTATCAGTTTGTTCTTCAACCCAATGAGGGGCAGAGCAGTCAGGACTGTTTGGACGCGGTGCGCGACGAGATTGCCGACTGGATCTGCGAAATCTATCGCGCTGTCGGCCTCACGGGGGTGGCGATTCCCTTTGACGGCACCTGCCTTGCTCCGCATCCCACGCATGAATTGTGGTCTGAGCAGCGTGAGTGTGCCACGCATCGGCTGGCGACCATCGAGTGGGTCTGGCCGGAGGGCGAGGATCTCAGTTTATCGTGGTTGCTGGCCTGCACAGCTGCCTGCGATGACCGATCCGTGCAGGTGGCTTTGCTGATCCATCTCGTCTCGCGGCCGTTTCTGCTGCGGCCGTTATATATCGGCATGAAGGCGAATAACCCCCTATCCTTCCTGCCGGCATTGGTGGCGCGCCTGTTGCGGTTGTGGCCCGGCACGATCGGCGGTTGGCCGATCCCAACGCAAACGCGCTTGCTGCGCGAAAACGCCATCGACCGCTTCGTCCGCGAAACCCTGCGCGATCCCGCGCGGGTGCTGCCCGTGGTCATCGTCAATCTCGATGGTCCCGTCAAGGTGCGGGGCAACGGCATCCAAGCTGCCCAGGATCGTCTCGTAGGTCTGGCGCAAGTGGCCGCGCTGGCCAATACGGCCGCCGTCCATCGTCTGGCGAAACTGCTGCCGAATGACCCGTCTTGGGAGAACTGTCCGACCCGCGTCTATTGGCCGAGTCTCCCGAACGAACCATCGGGCACTTACCCGCTGTTCGATGCCGCGGAGATGCGCGCGAAGCTGAAATCCCAATCGCTCGATCAAGTATTGCTCACCAAGTTTATTGAATTTAGCGCCGCGCGCTACCGCGAGGGAGAATTGATCCACGCGGCGCGTCTGGCGGTGGACCGCGAACAGGCGGCTTGGCGTCAGGTGGCGAGTACGGCCGAGAGAGACATGGATGCGGCGCGGGCCGAGGCGCGCCATGCTCAGGAGGAACGCGAGCGTCTTCGCCAGGAGTGCGATGCGGCGCGCCAGGTCATTCGTTCGCTGCAAGCCGATCTGTCTGCCCTCCGCGACGCTTCCCAAGGGGGAGCGGCAGCCGGAACACCGTCTCCGCCGGGGACGTTCGATGAGTTGGCCGCCGAGTTGGAGCGGGCCTGGGATGACAATCGCCGGCTAACGGCGGAGATCGAAGCGGATCGACGGCAGACGGCAGAGTTGCGGGCGGAGTTGCGCATCCATCAAGAAAACTGGACCCTATTCGCCGCGTCGCGCGCCACGGATGGCCGAGTGCCGGCGCCGGTGCCGCCAAGCGAGCGCGCGTTCGCCAGCGTTGCCGAGGCGCTCCAGGCGGGCGGCGACGATTTCGCCGATGTGCTGATGATCTGGGAGGATGCCCGACTCTCCGCCGAGGCATCGCCGTTTCGGACGCCCGGCAAGGTCTATCGCGCGCTGGAAGCCATCGCCGAGGTGGGACGCGACTATTTCCAGGCCAAGGATGGCGGTCCACCGTTGGGACCGGTCGAACGCGCTTTCGCTTGTCGAGTGCCGTTCAAGTATACCGGCTTCGAGAGCCAGATGACGCTCAACCTGTACGGCGCGGAGCGTGTCTTCCACCACGACGACCAGAGCCGGCAGATGCAGCGCCATCTGACGCTGGGCGGCGGCGATACCAACAACTGTCTGCAAATCTATTTCGATTTCGACGACGCTTCGCAGCGCGTGCTGATTGGTTATTGCGGCCGGCATTTGTCGTATTATCGCCAGCGGACGTGAGCGCGTGCAGCTAGCCCGCAGCGCAAGCAAGGGTGTATTATTCCCTTGCTTGCGCTGCGGGCTGGTAGGGTCTTAACTTCCGCGTTCGGGGCGGCGGCACCATAGAAAGCGTGTCCAGCCGAGGGGGCCGAGCCATTCGGCGGCGACGAATCGGCCGCCATGCTCGTCGGCCAAACGCTGCACGTCGGCGTGCAACCGCTTGCCGCTCACCTCGGCCCCTTGATATTCGAGCAGCACTTGCTCCACGTCGCCATTTTCGTCGCCGCGCAGCAGCACCACCCGACGCGGACAACGCGGTGAGGAAGAAACCGGCCGCGATGCCGAACTGTTGCCCGATGCAACGCCGTTACTGGCGGGAGCCATGTCTTCTCCAACCTCCGAATTGATCTTGTATCCTCGGCCGCCGTTCGTTATCCTTCGCCCCCTTTGCATGGAGGCGGTTGTCAGCAATCCATTGGGGCCGAGCGCGCAAAAAAAGCGGTGGCGCAACCTTGCGCCACCGCTCCTCTTGAGGTGGGTCAACACCACACGACAACGACACTTCGCAAAGGTGAACGACTCAAGGGGGTAGGTTTCGCGTGGGCTGTACCACCTCGTGATGGTTTCTCTATCGACCGGGCAAGCTCCCGGACTTGAGTAAACGGCCGAAATGAGGCAATCATGTCCCCATCCGCGAACCGTCGTTGGACGTTGCGTGCGTTGGTCGTGCCGCTGGCGCTGTCGTTTCTGCTGCACGGCTTGTTGTTTCTGGTTCTGTGGATCTGTCCGACGCATACGCGAAGTCCGGTCCTTTCCATTGAAAGCACGCGCATCACCGTGGAGGCTTGCTCGCTCGATCCCATTCCCGCCGCGAAGCCAGGCGAGCGCGAATTGCTCGGCCCCAATGTGAACACGGATTTCACCCCCCAACTGATAGAGGCTCCTCCCGTTCAACCGGACACGCTGGTGTCGGGACCGACACTCTCGCCCGGCGATCTGCTCACTCCCAAAGGGAGTTCCGTTGGCGGTTCTTCCGGGAATGGCAACGGCGTGGCTGGCAGTTTGTTTCCTCTCGCCGCGACGGCTACCAGCGTCGTCTACGTCCTCGATCGCTCCGTCAGCATGGGCGTCAACAACAAACTGGACATGGCCTGTCAGGAATTGCTCGCCAGCCTGCGACAATTGCCGCCCACAACGCGCTTCCAGGTCGTCACCTACAATACCTCTGCTGAATGTCTGGTAATTAATCGTCGTATCGATTTGCTCCCCGCGGAGCCGGCGATCATCGCTCAGGTTGCGAGTTTCCTGGATGCGCTCACGGCCACCGGCAAAACCGATCATGCCAACGCGCTGCGTCGTGGTTTGCAGCTTCATCCCGACGTGCTTTATTTCGTCACCGATGCCGATGATCTAACGCTTGCGGAAGTCGCGAGCATCACGAGTTGCAATCGCGGGACCGCCATCCACGCCATTGAGCTAACACGTCGCCCTACTCCACTCCCGGATAGTCCGCTCGCCGAACTGGTACGCAGCAATCACGGCAGTTATCGCCGTGTATCCGTGGGCGATTGATTTTGCCAGCCCGCAGCGCCAGCAAGGGAAACGCATCTCCTTGCTGGCGCTGCGGGCTGGCAAAATCAGGAAATCCATCCGCGTGCTTCCTCCACCACAAGCGTCTTCATCGCCTCAATCCAGACCGGATGATCGTTCAGACAAGGACACAGATGCAGCTGTTCGCCGCCGGCGTGCTGGAACGCCTCGCGTGCCTCACGGCCAATCTCGTCGAGTGTCTCCAGACAATCGCTGGTGAAGCCCGGTGTGGCGATGAAAACGCGCTTGACGCCGCGTTTGGCCAGTTGCACCAATGTCCGCTCGGTGTACGGCTTCAGCCATTCCTCGCGGCCGAACAGCGATTGAAACGTCTGCGTCCATTTCGCGCGCGGCCAGCCGAGACGCGGAATCAATGCCGCCGTGGTCCGCTTGACGTGCGTGGCATAGGGATCGCCGCTTTTGGCGTAGCGGATAGGGATGCCGTGGAAGCTGAGCAGATAATGCTCCGGCTGCCACGGCAGCCGTGCCAAGTCGTCGCGGATGACGGCCGCGATCGCATCGAGATAAGCGGGATGCTCGTAGTAGGGCGGCACAATCCGCAAGGCTGGCACACGGCGCTCGTGCATGAGCGCGTGAAAGAGTACGTCCGTGGCCGAGGCCGTCGTCGTCGCCGAATACTGCGGATACATCGGCAACACGAGGAGGTACTCGACGCCCCGCTCGATGAGCGAACGCACGGCCGATGCCAGCGGCGGATTGCCGACCTGCATGCCAAACGCCACCGGCAGATTCGGTAGCGCTTTTTGCAATTCCTCGGTTTGCCGGCGCGTCCAGTGCAGCAAGGGCGAGCCGGTAATGGGATCCCAGATACGCTGATATTTCGCCGCCGATTGACGCGGTCGGAAGGGCAGGATAAAGAAGTTGAGGACGAACCACCACGTTAGGCGCGGCGCTTCGATGACGCGCGGATCGCCGAGAAATTGGCGAAGATACCGGCGCAAGGCCGGCGTTGTGGGAGCATCGGGTGTGCCAAGTTGGATGAGCAGAACGCCCGTGTTCATTAGTCCGCCATCCGCCATCCGCTATCCGCTATCCGCCATCAAGGGCAAAGATGAGTCCATCTTTACGGCGGATAGCGGGCAGCGGAGAGCGGAGAGCGGCCTTACTTCTTCTGGCACTCGGCGCCTTCCTGGGCATCGGTTTTTTCGGTGATGTGGCCTTCGCCGCTGTCCTTCAAGGCGGTCGAGCGCTCGGCATTGAGCTGCGTGAAACTGACCCATTGGGCCGGCACATTCGCCTCGGCGAAAATGGCTTCGACGGGACATTCGGGGACGCACGCCTCGCAGTCGATGCAGTCCGCCGGATCGATGTAGAGCATCTTCTCGTCTTGATAGAAGCATTCCACCGGGCAGACCGCCACGCAGTCGGTGTACTTGCAGTCGTAGCACGGCTGGCAGACGGTGTGAGTCATCGGAATCGGGTCCTTTCTGAAAAGAAATCCCCCAGACGTTTGTCGTCCAGGGACACGCCAGAGCGAATAAAGGAACCTACGATCTCCCTCGGAGACGAGGTGTTTTCTTCATCGTATCCATACCAAGTGAATCGGCCGATGTCCAGAGAATACCGGGCTTCTCAGCGACCTCATCCCTCTCTTGAATCATCCCGCCCCTTGCCGCGGAGAACCATGAACAAGACAGCGACCACGCTGCCGACCAGCAAGAAGCCGATCACGGCCAGAATAATCAATTCCTGAACGCCCAGGTTCAATTCATATACCATACCGAATATAACGCCTCCCAAATAGGGTTATTTCACTCGGCGGCGGGAACGGCCTCGTGCCGGACGTGGCCTTCCTCGAATACGCGCGCGATGACCTGATCGAGCGGTGGATCTTGGACGCTCATGTCCACGACGGTGTAATGATCGAGGATAGCGGCCAGCACTTCGGCGACGCGGGTGCGGTCCACTTTTAACTCGGCGACGGGTCCGATGCTGGTGTATTCGCCGAAGCGGCCGAAGTCGGCCGGCGTCTCCTCGCCGGCGAATTGCAGACGCACCAGTTTGGAGCGGCCAAAGCGCTCGGTGATGCCGGTCAGTGGTCCATCATAAATGACGCGGCCATGCGTGATAACCAGCACGCGCGAACACAGCGCTTCGACATCGCGCATGTAATGGCTGGTCAGCAGAATGGTAACGCCGCGCTTGGCATTGTATTCCTTCAGACAGCGCAGGATGGCCACCTGCGCGACCACGTCGAGTCCGATCGTCGGCTCATCGAGCAGCAGCAGTTGCGGCTCGTGCAGCAGCGCGGCGATCAACTCCATCTTCATGCGTTCGCCCAATGATAGCTCGCGCACCGGCTGGCGGGTCAACTCCTTGACGGCGAACAACTCGGTTAATGCGCCGAGAGTGCGGTTGAAGGCGTCGCTTGGCAGCGAATAGATTTCGCGATGGAGTTGGAAGCTGTCGCCGGCCGGCAGATCCCACCAGAGTTGATTTTTCTGGCCCATGACGAGGGCGAAGCGACGGCGGAAGGCATCGGGACGTTCCCACGGTGTGAAGCCGAGTACCGTGGCCGTGCCGGTGGTTGGATAGATGAGACCAGACAGCATTTTGAGCGTGGTTGTCTTACCGGCACCGTTGGGGCCGAGAAAGGCGACCATCTCGCCGGGTTCGATTTGAAAACTGACATCGGCGACGGCGTGGACTTCCTTGTATTGCCGGCGAAAGAGGCTGCGCAGGGCACCGGCAAGACCGGGATTCTTTTGAACGACTCGATAGGTCTTGGTTAAACCCTTCGCTTCGATGATTGGCATTGCGTCCGCTTTCTCCGATTGGTTTCGGAGTATTCTAGGACAGCGAACGCAATGCAGTAGGTGCCGCGAGCCGAGCGGCACTTCGTAAAAAGTCCGGCTCGGCTCGCCGGACCTACCAGCCGAGCGGCACGATTTGAGTAGGTGCCGCGAGCCGAGCGGCACTTGTCCGCGTCCGGCTCGGCTCGCCGGACCTACGAAGTTCGTTCCGCAGCCAACAAATAACCATAGGCGCGTAGCCAACCAAACCAGGCGGGACAGCGTACCCGTCCATCCGCGCGCAGGCTGATCGGCCACACTTCGCGGACACGGAAACCAGCATCCGTCAACAAGCGGCACGCCTCGCGGCGCGTGAACAGATGCAGAGTCAACCCGGCGATGCCTTGATGCACCGGCATGACGCGATCGCCGCGCTCATCGCCTGTCCATGCGCGCAATCCATCGCGGAGCAACCCGGTTCGGCCAGGCTCTGTCCAGGCGTTAAACCAGCGATTGTGAACGTGCAGGATGAAGCGGCCTCCCGGCCGCAACAGGCGAAATGCCTGCGCTACCACGCGCTGACGCTGGGCGGCACCCAACACCATGCCGAGCGTGCTGAACAGACAGGCGACGCAATCGAAGCTGCCATCGGCCAGGGCGTCCAGTTCGGCGATGTTGGCGCGCAAACGATGGACGACAACGCCTGCGGACATCGCCTTGTCACCGGCGACGCGAAGCATCTCCGTTGATAGGTCCACACCGAGCGTCCACCAACCGCGTTGGGCCATCGCCAGCAGGAGCCGGCCGGTTCCACAGCCCAGATCGAGCAACCGGCCCGGTTGCGGACAATGCTGCTCGACGAAACGGCGATCAATGTCGAATAAAGGCGTTCCGGCCAGGCTGGCATCGTAGCCGCGCGCGATGTCAGGATCGTGCAAATAGTCCCACAGACCGCGATTGACTCCAGGCGGCAGCTGCCAGTCGGCGGGAGGAGGTTTCGACATAAGGACAATACTACAGCGCTTTCCTGCCGTTGAAACCGCCCATGCCTTTTCCGGCAAAGCCGCCCATGCCCATGCCGCCCATCATCATGCCGCCCATGCCCATCATGCCGCCGAAACCGCCCATGCCCATCATGCCGCCGCGCATGCCCATGCGTCCCATCATGCCGCCGCGCATGCCCATCATGCCGCCACGCATGCCCATCATACCGCCACGCATGCCCATCATGCCTCCCATCATGCCGCCCATCATGAGCATCCGTTGAGACATCATCATTGATGGTCGCATTTGCATATCAACCATGGAGAGCATGGGGGCGATGCGGGAGCGTTGCGCCTGGACGGGATTGGGCTTGGACAATATCAGAATCACGGTGCCCAGAGCCAGGATGTAACCGACTTTCAGGAGACGATGAATAGAAAGCATGGCGACCCTCTGGAGAGGAAAAACAGAGTGTGCGCGTGACGACACCTCAATCGTCACGTCTGCATAGCCGCCGCGCACATTGCGGACGGCGAACGAAACTCCCCGGTGAAGTCCGCGACCTCACCAGGACGGTGACAAGCCGTTGTCCGATTCAGCGCATCCAATGCGTTCGTTGTTGGAGAGTCCAGCGTGCGGGGCATCGCCCACGGCCGGATCGTAGCGCGTGAGTCCACCTGGGGAAATGGATATTCACGTATCAGCGGCATGCCATCGTTAAGTATGAAGAGGTATGAGAATCGAGTCAAGAAGTTCACGGAGATGTAATGAAGCACGACGCGGCGTTCGCGGGGCGAAGCCCTTGCCGGCCGGCTCAGGTCAGCTATAATGCCGTTTTACCCGACCTGGGAAAGCTCAGACGGAGAGAACACGGAGAGGATCGATGCCGCATACCCGCAGCGCCAAAAAGAATCAACGCAAGACCGACAAACGCCGCCTTCACAATCGCGCCGTTACGAAAGCCCTCAAAACGCAGATCAAGCGTTTCCTGGCGGCCGAAGAGGGACCAATCGAGAAGCTGCGCGAGGAATTCAACCTGACGGCGAAGAAATTGGACAAGGCCGCCGCCAAGCGCGTCATCCATCCCAACCTGGCGGCCCGCAAGAAATCGCAGTTAGCTCGCAAACTGCACCAGAAGACGACAGCGGCCAGTAAACCGGCGTAAACCATCTTCTCTGTCCACACCAGCCCGCAGCGCCAGCAAGGGATTGAATTATCCTTGCTGGCGCTGCGGGCTGGTAAGAGAACGCGGGTCATGCTGCTCGCTGCCGGCGCGTCTGGGATGCGAGTTTCGGCTGTTCCTCTACAGCATTGTTTGGGGTGGACGATTCATTCCGCCAGATCCACAGCGTGAAGGCCGGCACCAGGAACGGCCGCACCACGAACGTATCCACCAACACGCCGAATGCCAGCGCGAAGCCAATCTGCACCAGCGTACTCAATCCTCCCAACATCAGCGTGGCGAACGTGCCGGCCATAATCAGGCCGCATGAGGTAATCGTGCCGCCCGTGCGCGCCAGCGCTCGCCGTATGCCCTCCACCGGGCCGTAACGCTTGCGTTCCTCCAGCGCGCGGGTGATGAGCAGAATGTTGTAATCCTCGCCGACCGCCACGAGGATCGTGAACAGGAAGAACGGTACTCGCCAATCGACCTGTCCCAGCGGTCGAGCATTCCACCAGTGAGCCAGCAACGTCGTCGCTCCCAGACTGGCGTAATAGCTGAGCAGCACCGTCGCGAGTAAATACACGGCCAGCCACGGCCGACGCACCAGCATCAGCAAGATGAGGAAGATGCCGGCCAGGACCAACGTGTTGATACGCAAGCGATCGCTCTCCGTGACCTGGGCCAGATCGCGGGCGTTGACCGTGACGCCGTGACACTCGGCCTGGACGGCTTCCGCGCCGGGATATTTCGGCAATTCCTCACGCAACCAGAGTTGGATCATCTCCAGGGTTGCCGCGCTTTGCGGGTCGAACGGATCGGAGTGCGGCACTACATCGAGACGAGTGATGAAGCGCGGTACTCCTCCTTCTCCCCTCTCCCCCGAAGCGGGGGAGAGGGGTTGGGGGTGAGGGGATGCGCCTGGCAGACGAACCATGTAGAACTCGGCGGCCGTGTGGTTAATCTGCTCGGTCAAGTTTTGGACGACGTTATTCCACATCGTTTTGAAGAGCGTGCCCTTGGGGTTGGACACCGCCGACGACGACGGCATGGTCATGACACTACCCAATGGCTGCGTCAGACTGCGGACTTCGGCGACGTTGTCCAGCAGGGCGAAGCCGTGGCTAAGATAGGCGATGATGGCCTGACCGCGTGGACTTTTCCAATCGGTAGCCGATTCGAGCAGCACGGTGATCGGCCCGACCTCGCCGGCCGTGAAATGACGCTGAATCGTGGCCAATCCTTTTACGCTGTCGCTGGCCGGGGATAGTTCGCTGGTGGCGCGATAATTGGCGCGCACGCCGAAACCGACAATGGCCAAGGGCAGCAATACAAGCACCGCCGTTGCCCAGATCAACAGCGGGCGCGCGACGACGCGGCGGCTGATACGGTCCCACACCCCTTCGGGGAAATCCGAAATCCGAAATCCGAAATCCGAAAGAAAACCGAAGAAAGAAATCCCAAATCTCAAACGCCCGTTTTGAGTTTCCGTTTTCGGTTGCTTTCGGATTTCGGATTTCGGATTTCGGATTTCTCGCGCAGCGAGTGGCATACGACACGGCCAGAAGGCGAGCGGGCCGAGGATGCGCAGCAGTGCCGGTGCCAGCGTCAACGAGGCGGCCAGGGCGACGGCCAAACTGATGGCGATGGCCGGTCCACCACAACGCACCTTGGCGAACTCGGCCAAGCCCATCAGCCCCAGACCGCAAATGACGGTGCCGGCACTGGCGGCGAGCGCGCCGCCGACGCCGGCGACGCTGCGCGCCAGCGCCGCCGAAGGATCGCGGCCACGCGACAACT
This sequence comes from Gemmataceae bacterium, assembly GCA_035553375.1. Taxonomy (GTDB): domain Bacteria; phylum Planctomycetota; class Planctomycetia; order Gemmatales; family Gemmataceae; genus JAJPHU01. The sequence continues at coordinate 1,263 of DATNCY010000090.1, read as the reverse complement.
CTTCGCGATAGCGGCTGATGAGGAACAAACAATAATCGGTGCCAGCTCCGTAGAGCATGACGACGGCGAAAATCTGACTGATGTTGACCAGACGGAAACCGGGGATCAGCGTACACAGAGCGAGGAGTTTCAGGGCCACCCACACGGAAACGGCAATAGTCGCCAGCGGAATGAGGGCCATCAATGGCGCGCGATGCACCAGCAGCAGAATGACCACGACGAGAATAATGGTGGCCAAGGTCGTGCTGTCGAGACTGCTGGCGCTGGCGGCGATCAGATCGCGGCCGATGCCGGCCGGTCCCGTGAGGTGGACGGCGGGAGCAGTCGAGCCAGCCTCGGCCAGCCGGTGACGCATGCACTCACTGGCCGCGTCCACGGTGGTCCGCGTCTGCACGGCCAGATACGGCGTGCCGAGCGATACCTGAATCAATGTGCATTTGCCGTCGGCGCTGACGAGACGTTTGCCGAGGATCGGATCGCGATGCGTGCAGATGCGGGCAATCTGCAAACTCGGCTCCTTCTCGCGCAGCCGCTGCAAGTCGGCGGCCATGCCATCGACGAGCGCAAGGTCGGCCGCGCTCAGAGGAGTGTCGGCTCGCTCAACAGCGACGATGAGGCGGCTGGCGAACACATCTTGCGGGAAGGCCTGTTCGAGCAGGCGATGACCCTTGACGCTGTCGCAGCGGGCCGGCAGCGAATGAATGTCGTCATCGGTGGCGCGGTCGTCCCAGCGAGGCGCAACCAGACCGACGACACCGGCTACGAGAATCCAGGCTAGGCAGATGAGCCAGGGATGCGTCGCCGCGAATCGGCCGAGGTATTTGAACATGGTCCGTGTCTCCCCTGGTGAATGCGCCGTGGCTCGGCGTCTCGTCCACGGTCGGCGAGCGAGACGGAGAGTGACAGGGTGTTTATCACGAAGGTGCAAGACCGTTGATATTCTTCGGCGGCGCGCGGACGCGGCCTGTAGGGAAAATGCAGGGACGGTTCAAAAGACGGAGGCTGCGGCAATCATGGCAAAAGGCGAGATGAATGAGAAATGAATGGCCAGCCCGCAGCGCCAGCAAGGGATTCCCTTGCTGGCGCTGCGGGCTGGCAAAAGGTTGTGCCTCTTAATCTGCCCTAGCAGGCCGTTGAAATTGTCTCAGTTTCTGGGAATGAGCCCCCAGGTCCGTATGAGCCGACCAGTGAGCGTGACACGACTCGGCCATGCCAGCGGCCACCCAGAGCCGCAGACAGCCAATAGAGCACAACAAAGACTCC
>DATNCY010000089.1:0-31547 GCA_035553375.1 Gemmataceae bacterium | reverse complement strand
TCGAGCAACCAGAACGCCATCAACGGATGCACGTAAACCAACACCAGCCCCCACTGCGGCGGCACCAGCCAGGCCACGGCAATGAGGCCAAACGCGACCGGCCAAATCCAGCCCCATTCACGGCGCGGATTCTGTTGGCTGCGCACCTGGACCAGCGTAGCGATCCATAATAAGAGAAGCGTGTTCAAGCCGGCGAAGCTGTATTCCCAGATTCCTTCCGAAACTGCGCCATGCTCGGCGAACCACCACAGAACGGCAAAGCCGGCCGTCAGGCCAAGAATGCCGGCGAAGGCCAGCAAGAAAAAGTTGCGGAGCCGGCCCCAGCGCGCCGGCAGGCGCGTCAGAAAATAGCGGAATTCGAGCCAGTTGTGCGGGCCGGCGAAGAGAAACACGGTGATGATCGAGAAGCGTAGCGGCACCCAGCCGGCCAGAAACGCCGCCGCCAGCGCCATACCCAGAGCGGCGCACACGAAGCCCCACGGAGTCGGTTTCGTGTCGCCGCGGCCGGGCGCATAATCGAGAGTGGCTGAACTGCTCATGTTACTTGCCGGGGTTACTGCGCGGATTACCTATCTTCTCGCCCTTCTCCTTGACCATCGACTTGGGAACGATCAGCGTCAGATGATCGCCGTTCGGAACCGGCTCCAGGATGAGTTTGTCGGTCAATTCGATACCGGCGGGCAGTTGCAGCGACGGTAAACCAGGCTTGGCCGGCACCGGCCGAGGACGCCGATTTGGGCCTGGAATGTCCGCCCAGACAGCGGCCGTGCAAGCGGCGAATAATGACACGGCCAGGAGGAGGGCCAACGAACGGCGTGAGCCGCGGCGCACCATCCATAAACCGCCCGAGGCGAAGGCCAGCGTTAGCGCCAGGCCGGCAACGATGGTTGGCAAGCCAATGGCAGCTCGGCGATCCGTGTCCTCATCTTCCGCTGGCAACGCGGCCCCGCCACCGGCGGCGGGCCGTTGACCCAACGCCAAATTGATAGGTACTTGCAGGACCGGCAGCTTGGCGTTCTCGTTTACCTTCACTTCCAGTTTCACTTTCACCGGCAGGATGCGCCGGCCCGGTTGTACGGCCGGCGGCAACCCCGGTCGTCGTCCCGGCAACAAATCGCCGTGTACCTCGGGTAGAATTGCACCCAGCGCCAACAGCGAGAGTCCGGCCAGCAGCGCGTGTCTCATGGCGTATACTCCGAAGACAAGGATCGCCCGAAAAGATCGTCTTGAACACGGCGATTCTATCAGATGCCGGACACGAACACAGCTTTATTGTTTCCTTGTTACAATCGCTCAAGGCGGACCCGCCAGGGACGCAAGTTTCGCACGAGGTACAATCAATCGAATTGTCTCGCCGTTCTCGGTAAGCTCCACCCGGACGCTGTCCAGCTTCAATTCTTTGCCATTTCCGATGATCGGCACAACACCTCCCCGAAGTCTTCCTGCATCGAAGGGAGGCGGTGCATTCGCCCAGAGCATCGAGGTTCCAAGCCCAAGCACCGCAGCCAGCGTGAGCAATCCGGCCAGGGAGCGAGCGGGCCGGCCTTTGCGGAAGCGGATCAGACCGAGGCCAGTGATGGCAAGCGTTAACGTCAAGCCAATCGCCATCGGCAAGTTCCCGAGAGCGGGACCACGAACGATTGCGAGTTTCTTCGCGCGACCCAGCAACGCATGCGGAATAAGCAGCCGCGCCGGTGCCTCGTCGGCACCGACTTCGATTACGAGAGGAACTGCATTCTCAGGATGGATGGGCATGGGCCGGCGCGGACGCGGCCCCGGTCCCGGAATATCCGCGCGACCGTTGCTCGCCACGGCCAGAACCAGCGCGATCGCCAAGCAAGGCCATCGTTTCATCGCTTATTTCTCGCTTTGAGATTGGGCGAGGACCGCCAGTTCCTTGGCAGGAACGACAACCTGAATGACGGAACTCTTCTCATCGATTTGCAACAACGCTTCGCCCTTCAAGGAACCATCGGCCTGAGCGACCGGCGCGGCGAGTGGTTCATTGTAAAAGTCGAAACGCGCGTCGGGTCTCATCGGCGGGCAGCCACTGACACCGAGCAGCACCAAGGCTCCCAGTGTCAACGCCGTACCAGCGAGAACCCGCCGCTGCCGGCCACGCACCAACCAAAGACCGGCGAGTGACAATGACAGTGTCAATGCCACCCCCGCCACGACAGTCGAGCCGTGCGACGAATGGAAGGCGTAACCAGGCGAGTCGCCGCCATGCGAGGCGTCGGCGCGCCATTGCTGCAATAGAGTACGCGGCAAACGCACGTACATTTGCGAATCGTCCTTGGTGCCCGGCGCGAGGACAAGGGGCGATTCAATCTTTCGCGGTACGGTCTTGCCGGCTTGATGCGACAAAGGAGGTATGTCCGCTCGTGCCGGAGCGATCAGGCACGGTAACACAACGGCAAGCAGCGCGGCCTTGCGCATCTGGGGATCTCCTGGCAAGGCGAACGGCCGGCGTAGACCCCATACCGTTTACGTTTCGCGGAAGCTCCGCGAAACGGTATGGGGTCTACGCCGGCCGTTCGCCAACAAGCGCATGGACCGCTCACGGCTCTACGCGTGGTGAATCGTAAAGCCGCAAGCGGTGTTCGCATTTTTCACAGAATGCCGGCACCGAAGCCCTCGGCGCGCTTCTCTTCACGGCCGGCCATCTGGCTCGCCGCCTGATTGCCGTGCGCGGCGCGGTTCGATCCGTGCGTGCGATAGCCGCGCGGCGCGGCACCCATCTCGCTGACGATCTGCGTATAGCTGGTCGCCGCCGTGTCGTAATCGCTATCGAAATCGTCGTAGGTGCAGACATAGCCGGGCTGCTTGGAGCGTTCGCGCTCGGCGTTGTACGCCTTCAAGACGGCCGACTGAATGACTTCGCGGCAGGCCGAGTTGATCGGATGCGCGATGTCGGCGTGCAGCTTGACACGGCCATCGGAATCGCGGGTGGCGCGATCCTCGTCGAGTTTGCCGCCGCAGGCATTGCAGAAGCGGGCGCGCAGATGATTTTTGCTGCCACAGCCCTGACAGCGATCCGTCAGCTTGCGGCTGGGCATGGCCACGAACGAGCCTTTGGTGCCTTCGATGATCTTCAAGTCGCGCACGACGAAGGCATCATCGAACGTCACCGAGCAGAACGCTTGCAGGCGTTCGTTCTCGTTGTTGTCTTCCATGAGCTTGATACGTACTTCGGTGATGACCACAGTTGTTCTCCTTTTTTCTGTGGCACACTCAATCGCAACTCCGCACGACAGATACACGCGCTCCACCCAGCTCGTCCCGTGCTGAGCGCAAGGCGCGTGCGAGGGTCAGACTTTCGCCGGCATCACGGCAGAGGGCGAACACGGTGCTGCCGCTGCCCGTCATCAGTTGTCCCGCGGACCCAAGGCCGGCCAGTCGGGCAGACAGGTCGGCCACAGCGGGACAAAGCTGCTCGGCCGCCGGCTGCAAGCGGTTATGCAGCAGTCGGCCAAGTTCTCTCACATCTCCCACCGTCATGGCCTGGCGAATGGCCATGCCGGATCGCGGCTCCGCCGGAACGGTCACGCCGCGAAACACCTCCGCCGTGGACAGTCCCACGGCGGGAGATACCAGCACGAAATCGAGCGTTCGGCCCAGCCGCATCGGCTCGATTCGCTCACCGCGTCCGGTACACCAGGCAACCGGCGCGGCGAAAAAGAACGCTACATCACTACCTAGCTCGGCTCCCAGTTGGGCCAGTTTGTCGCGGCCCCAACCCAGCCTCCATAGGCGATTCAATCCGGCGAGCGTGGCGGCGGCATCGCTGGAGCCGCCGGCAAGCCCGGCCTGCATCGGAATGCGCTTCCACAGCCGAATGGCCACGCCATCGGCTCGGCCGGAGTGTCGCCGCATCAACTCCACGGCACGGCAAATAAGATTGTCGGGTCCGGTGGACAGGGAGGGATGATCGCACTGGAGCTGTGTTGCTCCGCTGGGTTCCTCCTTGAACTCCAGGGTGTCGTAGAGACTGACGGCTGTCATCAAGGTCGCTAGTTCGTGATAGCCGTCGGCTCGCCGCGCCAGCACTTCGAGAAACAGGTTCAGCTTGGCCGGCGTCCGCACTTGGACGGTCGCGGCCGCATATCGGATGAGCATGAGTTTCAAGTTGGAGAATCAAGGGATGCCCGTCCTTGGGTGGCCGGCGAGTGAAGCGGCAAGCGATTGTCAGTCCGTTGGTTCACGGGTTTGAGAGAGGCAACCGATCCGCTTTACCTGGGTTGCACCCCTCGGTCAAACCGGGGTCGATAATAACGACGCTCACCTCTAGCGTCAAGCCGGCTCTTTGGCGCGATTCGGCAGGGAACAAAACAAGCCCCGAACACCATCGCCGGGGCAGGCACGGCATTCGGGGCTTGAGGCGTTGATTATTACGCCAGCACGAAAGAACCTCACAAACCCGGAGCGCCAGCGACGGGATGGTCCCGTCGCTGGCGCTCCGGGCTTGTGTGGGACTTCTACCAGCCGGCTCACGCCGGCCGTTCGCCACCGATCGACTTAATTCGCTAAGGAGCCTTCTGTCGAACGGGCTGTTGCAGGCGGCGAATGTCGGCGTTCAACGCCTCGATCTCCGCGTGCATTTTCTTCAATTCCGCCTGCAAACGTGCATGGTCTTGCCGCAATTGCTCGAGGCGAGGATCGGCGCTGGATAGCTCGCTTTGCACCTCGCGTTCTTCCTTCAAGAGATGGAGGCGTTGGCGGGCTTGATTCAGTTGCTTCCGCAAGGCGTCGTTTTTCCGCCGCCAGGTTGCGACCGTGGCATCGTCATCGCCGGATGCCTTGACCGTGCGGCGCGGCCGGCCTTCGATCTTCGCCAAGTCGAGGGGCATACCGTCATCTCTCGTGATGGCGTAGCGCATGTGCTTCTCGTCGTATTTCTTCGTCAATGTATGGACTGCACCATCGGCGAAAGCAGCGTGGATGACATCGGGGAAGAGACCACCCAATTCCGGCAGCGGTTCATCCTCAGCGTAGTGCAGATCCTCCGGTTTGGTCCACGGCACCGGATTGCCGGCCTCAATGATAAGGATGACGTTGGACGTGCCATCGGCGAAGCTGGCCGGGAAGCGTTGTACCTCTCCCTTCACGAACGCCGCCGTTGGGCCGGAATGGGCTGGTGCCCCCGCAGTTCCTCCGGGAGGCATTCCACCCGGTCCCCCCATACCCGGCGCACCGGCGGGCAGCATCGGCCCCGGTATGCCTCCCGATGGCATGCGGACCTGCGAGCCTCCCATCCCCGGCCGTCTCGCAGGTCCTCCCGGCATCCCCGGCATGCCTCCCGGCATTCTCGCGGCTGAGGGTGAGCCGGCGCTGACAAACACCTGATAGTAGGTCGAATTGGGGCGTCGGGTCTCAATACCGGGCGGAGCGTATAGCTTCGGCATCTTGCTCAGCAGCTTCTTGTTGTGCAGACTGTCCCAGGGTTCGTCGCGTTTGAATTGGAGGTACAACTCTTGTTCTTCCATAAAAGGCAGCAACTCAACGCGCCAACTCAGCAGCGCTTTACCCTTCTTGTCATAGATGGCCGGCGCCGGAAGTCGATTGTATGTATCGCTGTAGTTGTGCATGGCCAGAGCCAACTTCTTCAGATTGAGGCGGCTGATGGCCATGTTGCGATTGAGCTTGGCCGCGTCGGCCCGCTGCTGCGCATCGTCGCGGTTGTCCGCTGCCGGTTCCTGTACTCCACCGGCAGGCGGGGCCACCTGCCCCGGTGGCTCGGCCGCGCTTCGCTGCGTACCCCACAACGTCACTCCCGTTCCGCCAAGCCCGGCGATCAACAGGCCAATCATCACGATTTTTACGCGCGTCCAGTACATCGCTTTCAACACTCCTTCCGCCAGAGCGACGATGCGCGGCGATAATAGTGCGCTCGTCGCTTGAGCCACCGCGAAGAGTTTCGCGGTCTTCATAGTGGTTTGAATCAACCCCGCCAGCGCCGCCGGCGCGTTTGGCACCGCCAGAGCGGCGGTGAATGCGCCGGCCGTCAGCACGATGCCGCGCCGGATCAATCGTCGGCGCAGCAATTCCCGAGCGCGGGCCAAGCGACCCGCGACGGTGCCGCGCGGCCAACCGAGTTGGTTCGCCGCTTCCTCATGCGTCTTACCCTCGAAAACGCAGGCCACGATGGGAGCGCGATATTTGGCCGGCAGACGATTCACTTCCTCGCAGATCGTTCGCCGCAACTCGCGCTGGCCGGCATCGTCCGCATCCACCGGCGCCTCGATACGATCCAGTTCCTGCTCTGTGGCCTTTCGTTTTTTGCTCGCCGCGCGTGCTTTGAGAGCGATACGATAGGCGACGCGATAGAGCCAACCGCCCAGCGATTCGCGTCGGCTGATGGAGCCGGCCTTGCGCACGAACACGAGAAACGTCGCCTGAAACGCATCCTCGACCGCCTCGGCATCGCGCAGCACTTGCCGGCAGACGTGCAGCACCATCGCGGCATGACGCCACAACAACAGTTCAAACGCCGCCTCGTCGCGCTCTTTCACAAAGCGATTCAACAACTCGGCGTCGGTTACGCCGCCGTTGGGCGGCGCGCCGAGAACCTGGCGGAGATAGTGTAAGATCGGGTGTTGTCGTGTGTTGGCCATCGGATGCTCGCTGCTCGTCGGGTCTCTATCCTATATTGATCCCACAAGAGGCCGAACGCATACACTATTTTTGCCGTACTCACTCCCTTGCTCGCGCTGCGGGCTGGTAAGGCACAGGGATTCCACCATGAACAGCTACGTCACCCATCTCGAAAGCGCCCTCGACGGCACCACCTTCCCCGCCGGCGAGGTCCACACGGTCCATCAAGGTCGCCCGCTCTGGGTTCGCTACGATTTGCCGCGTTTGCGTCGCGCCATCAATCCGGAGATCTTCGCGGCCCGGCCGCCGAGTTTGTGGCGCTACCGCGAGCTGCTGCCGTTGCCGCTGGACGCCGAACCCGTGACGCTCGGCGAAGGCATGACGCCGCTTTTGTCGTGTCCGCGCCTGGGGCAAGCAATGGGGCTGCGGCGCTTGTTTATCAAGGACGAATCGCAGTTGCCGACCGGCAGCTTCAAAAGTCGAGGTATGACGTTGGCCGTCAGCATGGCGAAGCATCTCGGTCTGCGCCGCCTGGCCATCCCCACGGCCGGCAACGCCGGCGGCGCGCTCGCCGCTTATGGTGCCCGTGCAGGCATGGAGGTTTATGCGTTCATGCCTCACGATACGCCCATCATCAATCAGATGGAGGCGCATCTGGCCGGGGCGCGCGTTTTTCTCGTCAACGGCCTCATCACCGACTGCGGCCGAATTGTCCGCGAGGGTACGGCAAAACTCGGCTGGTTCGACGTGTCCACGCTCAAGGAGCCGTATCGTCTCGAAGGCAAGAAGACGATGGGCCTGGAGTTGGCGGAGCAGACGGAATATCGGCTGCCCGATGTGATTCTCTATCCGACCGGAGGCGGTACCGGCCTCATTGGTATGTGGAAGGCGTTCGCCGAGCTGCGCGAGTTGGGTTGGCTGCGCTGCGAACGCCTGCCGCGTCTCATCAGTTGTCAGAGCGACGGTTGCGCTCCGATTGTGCGAGCGTTCGAGAAGGGCGAGCGTTTCGCGGAGATGTTCGCCGGCGCGCACACAATCGCCAGTGGTCTGCGTGTGCCGGCCGCCGTCGGCGATTTCATGATGCTCGACGCCATCCGCGCCAGCGGCGGCTGCGCCATCGCCGGCCGCGAGGAACGCATCCTCGAATGGATGAGGCGCGGCATGAGCCTGGAAGGAATTTCCCTCTGCCCGGAGACGGCGGTTTGTCTCGATTGTTTGGAGAATCTGATCGCGGCCAAGCGAATCGGCGCGGATGAGGAAGTCGTCGTCTTCAACACAGGGGCGGCGCAGAAGTATCCGGAGATCGTGCCGCTAAAGCTGCCGCACATTGATAAGGATCGCTCGGTCGATTACGAATCGCTCACTTCGTAACCGCACGCCGGGTGCGTATTCGCTCCCTCGCGCCTGCACTCAACGAGAAGGGGTATTCGTGCTATAACGGCATTTGAAAGGAGAAGCATTCATGGCTGTCTTGCATTTGGAAAACGTACCCGAGGACTTGGTGCGACGAATCGAACGGCTGGCGGAGCGTATACGGCAAACGCCCGAGGCCGCGATCGTCCACCTCCTTGAAGAGGCTGTGCCGCGCGATCCGAATGACGAACGGACGTATGTGCGAGACCTCCTCGACCGTATTCGGCAAAACCCGATCGTGCCCACGCCCGGCACGCCAGACAGCGTGGAGTTGTTGCGTGAGGACCGCAATCGATGACTGTGCCGTTTCATTGCGTTGTCGATGCCAGCGTCGCCGTGAAACTGTATTTGGCCGAACCGCTGGCCACGGAAGCCGCCGCCCTGTTTGGATTGCTCGCGGACCCGGCGAACGTGTTTCACGTCCCCGACTTGTTTTACGTCGAGTGCGCGAACATCTTCTGGAAATACGTGCAGCGCCGTTTAGCGACGGACACCCAAGTGACCGGCTACTTGAAATTCCTGAAGGCGCTGCCCCTTCTGCACACCTCAACCTTTGACCTGACCGGCGATGCCCTGACTTTGGGCGTTGCTCATGGCATCACGGCCTACGATGCCTGCTATGTGGCCTTGGCCCAGAGGTTAGCCGTATCGCTCATCACCGCCGATCAAAAGCTAGATCAGAAACTGAGATCCGCCGGACTGTCTGTAACCTGGCTCGGCATCTGGAAACCGCCGGCATCCACGCCGTAATTCCGAAGGAGGCGAAAAATGCCGCGCGGCTTTACTTCCGGAAACAAAGGATGGCGGTTTGTCTCGATTGTCTGGAGAGCCTGATCACGACGGGGCGAATCGGCGCAGATGAGGAAGTCGTCGTCTTCAACACCGGGGCGGCGCAGAAGTATCCGGAGATTGTGTCGCTGAAGCTGCCGCACATTGATAAGGATCGCCTGGTCGATTACGACTCGCTCACTTCGTGATTTTCCGGTTAATTGGCGACCTTCTGGGAAGCCGCAGAGGTAGTCGGCTGACTCTGTTTCGGCTTATCCGGCGGTATCTGTCGCATCAGTGTGACCGGAATGGTGACGGGTAGAGTCAAGGTATCGGCAACGGCGGACATGGGGGAGGTCAAGAATGCAGAGGGAAACGCCATAGGCTAACTCGGCCAATTGCGCGGCGGCCGGCCTGGTGGCTGCTGCTCGGCGGCGTCCTCGGCGGCGAACTGTTTCACGCGCTCGAGGTGTCTTCAGACGCAATCGTAATTTTCTTGACGGCTGCGCGATGTTTGGGATACTTAGAAATAAGCCGTCCTAAGTCGCGCAGCTGCTTGGCCAGGTCGCGTGCGTGCGCAACCTAATCAAATATTCGGCGGCGAAGGCCCGAGTCGCAGAGGTGCATCGGATGGTTGCTCGTGCTGTTCACTTCGCGCTGACCGATGAGCAGGCGTCTCGCCTCATGGACACGCCTGGCGCGGACAATGACTCCCTGATGGCGTTCGTTGAGGAGGTCGAGGAGGGGCCGAACGGTGAGGGCTGGGACGCCGAGTGGACGCAGGAGACGGATAAGGCGTGGGACGCCATCCACCGCTGCCTGACCGACGGTAAGCTGGAGTGGGGTGACACCCCATTCCACAACTGTATCCTCGGCAGTGACAACCTGTACGAGGGCGAGGACTACCTCATGAGCTACCTCAGCCCGGAGGAGGTTAGGCAGGCAGCGGCGGCCATCAAGGACATCGACCGAGACGAATTGCGCCGGCGGTACGACGCCATCGACACCGAGAGCTACGGGGAGTTGTCGGATAGCGACTTCGAGTACGCTTGGAGTTGGTTCCCGCACCTGCGGGACTTCTTCCAGAGGGCAGCGGCGGCCGGTCGCCATATGCTGTTCACCGTGGACCAGTGAGCGTGTCGCGCCGCACCAACGGCGAAAGATAAAGATGAGATAGAGATCCCCCATTGATTGCCCAATTGCGAGGGAGTACCTTGTGGGTATGGACTACACACAACTTATCACCATCGAGCCGGGCAAGCGAAGCGGACAGCCCTGCATTCGTGGACTACGAATGACCGTCCGGGATGTCCTTGAGTATCTCGCGGGCGGAATGTCGGCCGAAGAGATCTTAGCGGACTTCCCGGACCTGACGGCCCAGGATATCCGAGCCTGCCTTGCCTTCGCCGCCGATCGAGAGCGCCGGTTGTGGGTGATCCCGGCCGCATGAAACTCCTCTTCGACCAGAACCTGTCCTCTCGCTTGGTAGGGCAGTTGACTGCTGAGTTCCCTGGGTCCGTTCATGTCCGCGACTTGGGCCTTGCGGCGGCTTCTGATCCGGATATTTGGGCATATGCGGCCGCGAACGGATTCGTGATCGTGTCCAAGGATACCGACTTCCAGCAACGTGCGTTGCTCTATGGCCACCCACCGAAGGTCATCTGGGTCCGCTTGGGGAATTGCTCGACGGCAGCGGTAACGGTTTTGCTTGGTTTGCGGCTGGCTGACATTCAAGCGTTCGAGACTGACACAGCGGCGTCCTTTCTCGCCCTGTCGTGACAGATACGGCTGCCCCAGGCACGACAGCAGACCGGCCATGCAACGAACGGTTTCGCGCGACACAACGTCACCTTCCGCGTGAGTTGGCTGCCGAACTGGTTGTTCAGCCCTTGGTGTCACATGCTCGTCGGAATGGTAGCTGATACCTTCGATATCAACGGGCGCGGCGTGGTGGTTGCAACAGATACCACCTATGAGCAGCTTCCTCGAAACCTGAAATTCAAGATTGGAGATCCGATCGAGTTGCGGCGCAATGATGTTGTACTCCTGCGAACCAGCGTAGCCGGGATTGAACATTGTTCCCCTTGGACGCCCAAGCAGTTGTTCGGTTTCTTGCTTCCTCGGGACGTAAGCAAGGAAGCTGTTCCCATGGGGGCTGAGGTCTGGACTGGGGAATGAGGCTGGCGGAACAAGTTGTTTCAGGTTGTTCGTCCACGCGAATGACAGTTCATCGTGGTATCACGCCTCTTTCCGCGTGAGTCAGCAGCTGAGATGGGTGTTCGGCTGCAAGACATCTTCTGATCCTCCGCACCGCGTGACAGACCGCGAAATCATGGTTGTGCCTTCGCCCGCCGTACGCGCAAGGCAATATCTTCACGATAACCCGGCGACGCCAGTGCTTTCGTGCCGCCAGAATGTTCAAAATCCTCGCTCTTATCCACCGCTCCCGTCTTCGTGTTGATCCACTCGGCCCGATACTTGCCCGCTGGCATCTGCACTTCGAGCGTTGCCTGTGTGCCGCCGCGCACGTACATCGCATAAGCTCGCCCCGGCGCAACCAGCGCCCGCGCCGTCGCCTTCGCTTCCGGTGGATTTCCGGTCAGCGGTGCCGTGATGTGACCGCCCTTGAGGACGCCGTTGTCGGGCCGCATGGCTACGAAATCCATTCCGTCCATGAACTCCTTGAGGATTTGCAATTGCTTGCGCAGCGCGGGACCACCGCCACCGGGCGAGGTCGTCACCTTGGCCGTACCATCGGGATGCTTGCAGGAGAACGAGTAATCGAGATTGCTGTAGAGCGCGCCGCCGGCGAGCATAAATTCCCAGGCTTCCGTGCGATAGGCCAAATCGCCGGTGCCGCGAAAGCCGGTTTCGTCGTCGCCGATAGCCTTGCCGAGCTTCGCATTCATGGCCACGCTGTTGGGCGGCGTTGAATAATGGAAATTGAACAGAGATACGTGCGGGTTCGGTCGGTCGATTTTTGTCGAGCCATTGGATATATTTTGTGCGATCAGGTGCCGCGCCGGAAACGATTTCTCGGCGTCGCGGAGGACGGCGATCATGCGGTCATTCCATTCGCGCGTCACACCGCCGAAATAAGGCTCATTGCAGACCTCATAATAGACATTATCGAAGTCCTTCAGTTCGGCGGCGAGCTTGCGCACGAGCGCTTCCTGCACGGCGGTCAGCGTCTTGTCCTTCAAGGTGTAGACTTCGAGACGGCCAATTTTGCCGATGCCCTGCACATTGTTGGCGGCATTCATGGGATTGACCGCCCATAATTTATCTTCGTAGATCGTGCAAAACAGCGATAGTTCGACGACGATGCCGCGTTTGCCGGCCTGAGCAACGAAGTCTTTCAGGCGCGCGAAATAATCCGCGTCCCATTTCTCCAGATCGAACTTGTTGCCGCGGCGCGCCCACGGGCAGAGGAAGCGATCGGCCGCCGGCGCCAGCGTGTTCTCGACGATGTTGAACGAGCCGGACACTTCGCGATAGACGCCGGAGAACGTGCGCGTGAGATTGAATTTGCGCGCCTGCAACTCATTGAGGTAAGGAACGTAATCAAAATCGCGGTTGAGTACCGCGCCGTAGTGTTCGCCGGAGGTGAGAAGGATGGTAGGCTTGCCACGAAAGAGGAAGTAATGCGGATTGTCGGGATGAAGGGCGAGGGGGTGTTCGGCCCCCATAAGGAATTGGCCGGTGAGGCCCATGTGTAGGAACAACGGAAGTACGAACAGCCGCAAATAGCCGAGAAAGAGAGAGCGCATGCGAATCGTCCTCTTGGTGCCTGAGTATCTCCGCTCGCAGGCTACGCCAAGATTGCATGATCTGCAAGAGGGAGCAGATGAGTCGAATGATTCCCATCCTCGGGGAATAGTCTGCCCAAAAAGGAATAATTACCTCTCACTCATCCGTGAAATGAAAAAACCTCTGGCCATTAAGCCAGAGGTTCTCCCATTTGAACACCTACAGACAGTCGCGGTTACTCAGACATTAGCGGTCGCCGCCGGAGCAGTGTGGATATTGTACGCGCCGAGGTGGTGCAAAATATTCTCGGCTTCGCGGTACTTTTCCCCTGCCTTGACCGTGACGAGAGTGCGGCCGGTCTGGAATTCACTCTCGTAGTATTTGGCGTGTTCTTCGGGAACGCCCAGACCAACGAGCGCACCGAGGATACCGCCGGCGACGGCCGTGCCCGCCGCACTGGCCAGAATCGAGGCGAAAATACCGCCCGCGATAATGGGGCCAACTGCCGGCAACCCAAGGGTGACAATGCCCAGCGCCCATAAGGCACCGACGCCCGCTCCGGCGATGACACCTGTGGCTGCCCCTTCGGCCACCTTCGAGTCGCCGGTGTCCGGTTCGCCAGTCGCGCGAGCTGAAGCACCTCTCTCCTCGCGGGCCAGCACACCGATTTGGTCTTCATGGAAACCCACTCGTCGCAACTCGGCTACTGCCTTTTGCGCCGCGCCACGGTCCTCGAAAACGCCGACCACCGTGGAATGCCTATCCATTGTCATCGCAATTTCTCCTTTACTCATGCCGTCTCAATAGAACTCGGCCCGAAGCAGTCTGGTGCTACTCCCGGCTCGACATGCCTTATTAACGGCAAACAGCGTGCCGGTTTGAGCCGGAGACAAGCGATGGTTGACAGCATCGACCAGGCGTGGGAGACTGCACTTCCTCTCCGCGTTCCGTTTTCAGGAGTCACCCATGAACATTCAACCATTCCTCATTGGGTTGTCGTGTTTCTTCCTGGTATTGGCAGGCAGGATCGCCAGCGGTGACGAACCGGCGGCGAAACCTCCGCAAGTGCCGGTCGCTCGCGCGGTGATTCGTGAAGTGACGGATCACGAGGATTTCACCGGCCGCATGGAGTCGCCCCTCCATGTGGATCTGCGCGCTCGCGTCACCGGCTATCTGCTCAAAGCGACTTTCCAGGAAGGAGCCGACGTTAAGCCCGGTGACGTGTTGTTCGAGATTGACGCGCGGCTTTATCAGGCCGAGTTGGACAAGGCCGAGGCGACTGTTGAACAAGCGGAGGCGCGGCTCAAACTTGCGGAGGCCGCCTCCAAGCGAGCGAAGACCGCGCTCGATCGGAAAATCATCAGTCCGGAAGATTTCGACAAGGCGACCGGCGAGCGCGTCCTGGCCCAGACGCTCGTGCGGGTTGCCCAGGCCAACCGAAAGCTGGCCCAGATCAATCTCGATCATACGCGCGTGCGCGCCCCAATTGCCGGACGCATCGGCCGGCGGCTCGTCGATCCGGGCAATCTCGTCAAGGCCGATGACAGCATCCTGGCCACCCTCGTCAGCCGTGATCCGATGGTTGTCTACTTCGATGTCGATGAGCGCTCGGTCCTTCGTCTACGGCGGTCGGTGCCGGAGAACGAGGGCAAGGCCGAGAAGCTTCCGGCCATGATCGGCTTGAGCGACGAGGAGGGTTTCTCCCATCGCGGCATGGTGGACTTCACCGATATTCAAGTAAATCCCGACACGGGCACGCTGCGCATGCGGGCGGTGCTGCCGAACAAGAGCGGAGTGCTGATGCCGGGTTTGTTCGTCCGCGTTCGCCTGACGATCGGCGCGCCGCACAAGGTTGTGCTGATTCCCGAACAAGCCGTGATCGTCGAGGAAGGGCTGCGGTATGTCCTCGTCGTCGGCGACAAGGACGCTATCGAACGGCGGCCGGTGGTGCTGGGGCCGCGCCATGACGGCTCCCGAGTGGTGACTCGCGGCGTAAAGGCGGACGAACGCATCGTCATCGGTCGGCAACCCGGTCTGCGTCCCGGCACGATCGTCCGACCGCGCCAGCAAGACGTGCCGGCCCCGAAGCCGGGACAATCTACCGAGAGCGGCAGTGCGTCCTCAGCGCACGGGCAGGCTGAGCCGGCGTTTTCCAGACGAGACCGCCCTTGACGGCGTCCAGACTGAGCAGCCAACGCTCTTTGCCGTTGGTGGACGACGATTGCAGATAGATCCGTCCCGCGTGAACGATCGGCGACGAATGGCCGATGCCCGGAATGGGCGTTTTCCACAGGATATTGTCGGCCATCCATTTCACCGGCACATTCTTATCGGCAGCGATGCCGGCACTGTTGGGACTGCGGAAGCGCGGCCAATCGCTTGCTTCGGCCATGTCGCCAACCAGCAGCAAGACGCCGAGGATGAGTGGTAAACGCCGAGTGTTATGATGTCGCGGTTGCATGGTTGTGAAATCGAGCGATGCGTATCGGTCAATCCAGGGTATCACTATACCATCCGGCCCGCCGCGTCTCCAGTTGCCGCCGTGGAATCCGCTCGGGCGGCTTGCCACAGCATCTGCCCGCTTTACAGATGAATTGGCCGCGTCCAACTGGCCGTTGACCGAGTTCGTGTTACAATAGCTCCCACGCCAACAGGCCAAAGTGGCCAAGAATGATTACTTCGCTTTATGCAACCTTTAGGCGAGTACCGCTCATCTTCTCGCGGGCTCCGAAGAATCGTCGATCTTCGCACTCCAATCAAGGCTTGCTCGACTGGGTTCGCCGTGCCTGTTGCGAACCGCGAGGCCGAGCGTGAGACGAGAGGATGCCCATGCGCCTGATTTTAACCGCGATCGCGGGACCGCACAGCGGGCAAGTATTCGCGTTCGATGGGCATGAGACGTTTCTCGTTGGGCGCTCTCCCAAGGCGCATTTTCGCTTACAACCTGGCGAGAGCAAGGATCTCTACATCTCCCGAATTCACTTCATGGTGGAAGTCAATCCGCCCCTCTGCCGCGTGCATGATATGAACAGCCGCAATGGCACACTGGTCAACGGGGTCCGAATCGCCAGCGCCGATTTGCACCACGGCGATAAAATCAAGGCGGGACACACGCTCTTGCGCGTCAGTCTTGAGGAACCAGACGATGGGGTCACGAACGATTGGTCCGGCCTGTTGCGGGCGGCAACCGTGCCGCTGGCCGAACAACCCGGGGCGGCAAGCGAAGAAGTCTCTTGCCTGGAATGTAATGCGCCCCGCCCTGGGCCGTCCGATCCGCTCTGTCCTCGCTGCCGGCGGGGAACGAGTATCCCCGCACAAACGATTCCGGGATACGTCCTGCTGCGTGAACTGGGACGCGGCGCGATGGGCGTTGTGCATCTGGCGTTGTGTAAAGCGGATCGCTCCCTCGTCGCCGTCAAAACGATTGTGCCGCTTGGGGCCGTCCGTCCCAATCAAGTCGAGCGCTTTCTCCGCGAGGCGAACATTCTCCGCCAGCTAAATCATCCGCACATCGTCTCGTTCCGCGAAATGGGCGCGGCAGCGGAGCAGTTTTTCTTCGTCATGGATTACATCCGCGGCATGGATGCGGCCCAGTTGCTGAAAACGAAAGGACCGCTGCCGATGCGCATGGCCGTGCGCTTGGTTAACCAGTTGCTGTTGGCCTTGGAATACGCGCACACGCACGGTTTCGTGCATCGAGATATTAAGCCGGCCAATTTATTGATCGATGCAAGTGCGGCGCGAAAGACCGTGAAGGTCGCTGATTTCGGCCTGGCGCGCGTTTACCAGGCGTCGCAATTGAGCGGATTGACTTTGCAGAACGACCTCGGCGGTACCGTTGGGTTTATGCCGCCCGAGCAGATCAGCAACTATCGCGAGGTTTGTCCAGCCGCCGATCAGTATTCGGCAGCCGCCACGTTGTACAAATTGCTGACCGGCCGATTCGTCTACGATTTGCCGCCACAACTTCACGCGCGGTTGGCCATGATTCTCAGCGAGAAGTCGGTACCCATTCGCGATCGCCGCGCCGATCTGCCGGCGCGGTTAGCGGCCGTGATTCATCAGGCGCTGGCCCGCGATCCGGCTCGCCGGTTTACCGATGTGAGGCAGTTCCGCCGCGCCCTGCGGCCGTTCGCGCGGTGAACCCTTCAGGGCGATGTAGTCCGCCAAATTTTGACGCCTTCACGCCGGGCGGCGATCAAATCGCGGCCGTCCGGGCTGAACGTCACCTGCAAACAGGCGGATTGTCCCTGAAGCGAAAGAGCTTCACGCCCACTGGATGTCTCCCATAACTTGACCGTGCGGTCGGCGCTGCCCGTCGCCAGTCGAGAGCCATCGGGACTGAAGGCCACGCCATGAACCGGACGACTGTGGCCTCGCAGACGGAAAAGGAGCTTCCCATCGGCCAGTCGCCAAAGGATCGTGGTCCCGTCTTCGTGAGCGGAGGCCAGCGTTTTGCCGTCCGGCGCGAAGACCAATGCCTTGACCTCGCTGGGATGCCCCTCAAGTTTAAGGGTAGCCAACAATTTACCACTGTCGGCATCCCATATTTTGACAGCACCTTCCTTGCCGCCCGCCGCCAAGCGCCGGCCAGCGGAATCGAAGCCCACCGCATTGAGGGGCCCGCCGCCCTTCCACGACCGGATCGGTTTGTTCTCGCCGATCTTCCATAAATTTAACGTACCGTCTTCACTTGCCGACGCGAACTCGTCGCCCTTTGGCCTGAAGGCCACGCCATTGACATCCGCGCTATGCCCCGCCAGCGTGTGCATTACCTTTCCCGATACGACATCGCAAAGGGCAATGGTTTTTTGTCGGCCTCCCGCAGCCAGCCATTTGCCGTCCCCGCTCACGGCCACGCACCAAAGCTCGCCCTTCGCCGGTTGCAACCAAAGCCGTTGGCCGTCCTTTCGGTTCCAAACGCTGACTTGACCGCCCACCGCGAAGCCGCCCTCGCCGGAACCGACGGCGCAAACCGTGGCGACCCAGTCGTTGCCGGCCGCCACGCTCGTGACATGAACGCCGTAGGTCCACAACGTCTGTTCCGGCGTCGCGGCCTCCTTCCCCTCCACCGTGTAGGTTTCCCTGCTCCGCAGCCCGCGTGCATCGAGATGCCACACTTTCACCAGACGATCTTCGCCAACCCAGGCCACACGGGTTCCGCTGGCGTTCAAGCCGAAGCCGCACACGCTCTTGACGGAAGGAAATTCGTGCTGCGTGTCCACTTCCCGTACTCGTAGAACGCCCTCCTCGTCGATGGAAGCGATACGCCGGCCATACGGGTCGAACGCCAAGGTCTGCACCGCGCCGGTGTGGCCGCGCAGGGTACAAAGCGGCTTTCGCAGATCGCCAATATCGTAAATGGAAACAATTCCGCTATCGTCGGCCAAGGCGCCGCGCAGATTCGGTTTGCCTCGCGCACTGAAGATGCCGGTCGTGTACGGATAGAAAGTCTTCTGGATTTCCCCATTGTCCGGGTTCCACAAGAACAGGCGATGATCCAGACCACACGAAGCCACTTGCTTGCCATCCGGGCGATAAACCGCCGAGCGCAACGCGGCGCGGTGTTCCTCGAAGGTGCGTACAAGCGGTTGATTGCCGTTGGCGGGGTTCCATATTTTGACCGTGCGATCCACGCCACCGCTTAGTAGTTGCTTGCCATCGGACCGGAACGCCACGGTTTGCACGCCTGCATCAGTGTGCGCCTTGACCGAAAACGTGTTTTCGCATGTCGGAACGTCCCAGATCAAAAGTTGTCCATTCGCGCAGCCGAGAGCTAGTTTTTTGTTGTCCATGGAAAACGCCAGGCAGCGAATAGGACTCGGTGCGGCTTTCGTCGTGGGCCTGGTTTTGTTCAGGGCCAACTCGCGCAGGACAACCACGGGGCCGGTGGAGCTGGGTTTGGCCCAGACGAGCCATCGGCCATCCGGACTGAGCGCGATGCAAGTGGGCTGTTCTCCGCGTCCGGTCTGCCGGAGCAATTCTCGGCAACGACGCTTGAGGTACATCCACTCCCATCGGCCCCGTTCCTTTGGCTCGCACTCTTCCAACTTGGCGTCGGCTAACGCCACTTGGCGATCCTCCAGCGCTTGCCGCGCCAGAGCGATGCGGGAGAAATACAGATCTTGCTTCATCCGCTCGTTGGCCGTGCTTAGTTCGAGGCGTGCGGCATCGGTCGCGCGCAAGGCTTCGTCCGCTTTTCGATGTTCCGCCTCCGCCGTCCGCTTTTCGTTGTCCGCCCTGCGTCGCGCCGCGCTTTCCTTCTGGAGAGCCTCCTCCGCGTTGCGGGTTGCCGATTCCGCGAGGCGCGTTTTTCGGTCGGCTTTCTGACGCTGCTCCTTCGCGTCCTCGGCCGCCGTCTGCGCATCGTCCGACTTTTGTTGATACGCCGTGGCGGATCGCGAAGAGTGAAGCGCGAAAACGATGGCCAGCGCGGCCACGGCCAGAAGGGCCAGGACGGCGATGCTGGAAACAATGGCCAATCCCGGTTCGCGCCGGCACCAACGAACGAATCGTTCGCCGCCGCCCATGCGGCGAGCCCCAATGGCTTCTCCTTCCAGCCAGCGGCGCAAATCGTCGGCCAATTCTCGGCAACTGGGGTAGCGATCTTCGGGACGTTTCGCCAACGCCTTCAGGCAAATCGCTTCCAGGTCGAGCGGCAGTTTGGAGTACACACGGCGAGGCGGTGGGGGATCGGTGTGAACTTGATGGAAAATCACAATCGGCGCCGGGCCGCTGAACGGCCTACAACCGCACAGCAATTCGTAAAGGATTACGCCGAGACTATACTGATCGAAAGCGGGACGGGCGTCGCCGCTGTGCCCAGCCGCCTGCTCCGGCGACATATAGGCTGCCGTGCCCAGCACCGCCCCCACCATCGTTCGCCGCGCACTCTGAGGGATCGGCGAGGGGCTTGCCGGCTCCTCACCACACGTCTCGGTACGCTCCTGGCGGCGTGCCAGACCAAAGTCGATGAGGTGCGGTTGCCCCTGGGCGTCAAGCATGACGTTGGCCGGTTTGACATCGCGGTGGATGATGCCTTGCTGATGAGCGTAGGCCAGTGCTTCCGCCAAGGCGCGAACGATCTGCACGGACCGGCGAAGGTTCAGTTCGCCTTTCTCGACGGCCTCGGCCAGGGTGGTTCCCGCGATGTAGTCCGAAGCGATGAAGTAACAGTCGCCCTGCTGACCGACATCATAGACCCGCACAATATGCGGATGACGCAAACGCGCTGGCGCCTTGGCGTCGCCCAGGAACCGCTCGATGCGTCGGGGTGTGTTGAGGGTGCCGGTGTGAGGCACCTTCAGGGCGACCTCGCGTTCCAACACGGGATCATATGCCTGGTAGACCTTGCCGAATGTGCCCGCGCCCAGAAATCGACGAACGACGAACCGGCCGATCCGCTCCGGCACGTCGCGAGGCGCGGCCGATTCTCGAAACGGCGAACGCGCAGACTCTTCCGCCAACGATTCTGCCAGCCCCCGTTGCTTGGGTTTACTATTCGACATGGGCGCTCCCTCGAGTTGTCGCTGTCTGAGTCGCTGTTCGCGTTAGAGGCACGAACTTTTTGACCAACCAGCGTCAGTAAGGGATTTCCTTGCTGACGCTGCGGGTTGGCAATTCATTCGGTTCGTGCCTCCAAGGAAGCGATTATACTCGACGAAGAGGACGGATCGCACGCGGAAAGAGAGGTGCAAGCTAAAATCCATTCCGCACGGTCCCGTGTTCATTCGCCGCAGCACGGGCACACGTTCGGAACTAACACGGTCAGCGTTGCCGAATACTTGGCCGCTTCGGCCGTACCTGGCGCGTCGAAATGCAAGCCGGACCTGGCCTGGGCGACTGGGCGAAGGATCTCCCCACGCTCAAGATTCGCAACAAGCGCAATCAGATGATTCCGCTGGGCACGTTCATCAAGGTACGCGAGACGGAAGGGTCGGCGGCCCTCGATTTTCTCGACCTTCGGCCGATGGTGGAAATCACCGCCAACCCCGCGTCCGGGCAGACTCTCGCTGCGGCGCGGAAGGTCTGCGAGACGTTGGCGGCAGAGGTGCGTAAGGAACTGCGCTTATCGGCGGATTACCGGCTAATTTGGCTTTCGGAAGCGCCCACGCAACGATAACGAACAACACGTTCGCGGATCGGGGCCGCTGAAAGAACCCTTATGTCGTGGCAAATCAGGAAGGCGGCCCCGATCCGGTTCGGATGCCGTTCTCTCCGGTTTTCCTCTGGCCGCACAGCAAACCGCAGACACCACGACACCACCGCAAGCATCGGAACGCGCATCGCAGAGGTAAACGATCCACTATCGCATCACCCTCGGAAAAAGTTCCTGGGTCGGCGTTTTCTCAGGAGGTCTCGGCCCCACGGCCAGACAGGTCGCCGATGACTTCGCTGACGCCCTCGTGGTCGAAGATCACCGGCACGTTGCCCGGAGCAGCGAACAGCGCCAGCCCGTCCCGTAACGCCAGCGCCTCGGCGTGGTCCACTTCAAATCGATCTCCGTTGACCATCGCTACCGTGAACGACCGGAATGGTGTCCGGTTCCTGAACGCTCGCATCGTACCGGTGAACGTGTCTCGGTCCATAACGCCCCCTCCTATTACCTTCTCCCAGAGATTGTACCATCGGAGCGGTGAGTCAGCAACGCCCCGACGGCGGCAACTCATCTTGCTCGCGGCCAAGTGTCCCGACCTTCAGGTGTTTCGCGAAACGCTCCTGTCGTGAATGAGGCGAGGTCAGCAATCGCGCTCATTCGCCGCAGCACGGACACACTTGCGGGACCAGCACCGTCAGCGTGGCCGAATACTTGGTGGACGTATAGCCCTTGCCGCTTTCCTTCGGTTCCAGATGATGGGCCACGATGAGATAATAGTTGCCCTCGGTCGGCGTGAAACTGGCTCGGCCCTCCGCGTCGGTGGTGCGCTCATAGCGCTTGTCAAAGCCTTCCGTGAGCGTGACGCCGCGCGGGATGAACGACACCCGGCCTTTCGCCAACGGCTTGCCCTTGTATAGCAGTTTCACCTTGATCGGCGTGCCCGGTCCCATCGGCGTCACCAAACTCGCCTGTGGCACCAGTTCCAGCGCGTGACCCAACGGCTTGTCGAAACCGGGGTTGTCGCGCGACACATTATCCAGACTTTTGCTGATAACGAAGCACGTCTTGGCGCTCTTGATGGACCGCGTCGGAGCGTAGTGGACGACCTTGTCGGAAGTGTGGGCCACCAGATATAGACCAGGACGCGCGCCGGCGAACGGGGCGGTCCAGTAACCCTCCTTGGGCGTGTAGCCGGTGTCGATGAGGCGATCCTTGATGTCGTAGCGCTTGCCGTCGGGGGCGAAGACGGTCAGCGTGCAGCCGTCCAGATCGATCTTGCCGGCCAGCTTGAAATCGCGGTGGTCATTGCCGTGATTTCCCAGCATTAAAGCGATGTGGACGTTATCGCCGGGGCGGATCACGTTGACGTTGGTTTGGATCCAGGTGTCATGAGCGGAAGCCGTCGCGGTCAACACGAGTACCGCCAGGCCGCCGAGAATGTATTTCGCCATCGGTTATTTCCTCCTTTTCAGACAAAATAAAGACAAAATCCGTCCGCGTCGATCCCATCAATAATCGCCGGGCACCTCGCCGCCGGAACGGGTGCCGAGCGCCTGCCAGGTGTACGACGATACGCTGTTGCTGATGAAATGGACCGAGCCATCGCAGAACATCATGTTGACGCCGCTGGTATGCCAGCTGCGCGCGGTAGCCAAACCATAATTGTTGGCGGCGTTGATGCAATCGTAGACGCCCGGCGCGTTGGGCAGGGCGAAATGGTTGTAGAGCGTGGATAGATAGCCGCCGTTGATCCAGCGGTCGCCGCGCATGCCGTCCCAGGTACCGGCTCCGGGTGTACACGCGGCCGGCGTCGCCGGCGTACTGCCGGATAACTGGATGAACTGATGGCGCGGATCATTCGGGCCGGCCCCGCCCGTCGTGCCATTGCCAAGGCAAATCTCGCTGAACGCGGCGGTATTGGAAGTGCCGTCGGTGATGTCCCTGATTCCGAGAGGGTGCTTGAGCAAGAAGACGCCGTCGCCGGTGACGTAATCGCCGGCGTTGATGCCCGAACCGACGTTGCCGGCGTAGTTGTTGCCGCCGAAGGCCGAGCCGGACACACGACCTCCGCCCGGATCGCTGGGACAAGTGAGCAACTTGATCGGCGTTTGGGCGGCGGTGAGGTTGGGGCCGGTCGAAGTTGCCAGGCTGAAATTCACTAGGTTTTGCAAGTTCTGCTGTTCGACGAAGGGCAGCAAGTGAGCCTGAGCCGAGAAGGGCGCCGGCCAGGGATCGCGGCCGCCGGGGAAGGAACCGAGGGTGTCGTGGTAGCTGTGCAGAGCCAGCCCCAATTGCTTGAGATTGTTGGTGCAGGTCATGCGGCTGGCCGCCTCGCGCACCTTCTGCACGGCGGGCAGCAGCAGACCAATCAAGATGGCGATAATGGCGATTACCACCAGAAGCTCAATGAGCGTGAAAGCACGGCGGATTCTCACGGAACGATCCTTTCGATGTCGGAGAGTCCCTTGACGATTTTGTCTGTCCATGAAATCGACGGCGCAGGCGAACCCCTCGCGCGGCATCCGCGCGAGCTACCGGGTATGGCCTGACGGAAGGAAGGAGGTTAGGGACGCATCTCGCCAGCCCGCGGCGCCAGCAAGGGACTCCCTTGCTGGCGCTGCGGGCTGGTAAAATTTGTCAGAGGACAGACAGCCGTGGAGGTGGGGCGGGCGGACTCAAGGGGACATCGCAAACGATCGCACAGGGGAGCGGAACGCGCGAAGAAAAAGACAGATCGGGAGACCAGGCGACGATCGGCGGCACTGGCAGAACAGCGCCGCTGCCAACCCACAACATCGGCAGAGCCTGGCAGTTCAAAGCCGCCAGCGTCGATCCCCAATGGAGCCGTGCCCGTTTCGGGGAAGACGGCTTGGCGGGACCATCCGCATGGGTTTTACAGCAAGTGGGACGCGCTGCGGATGGGGAGCAACATTGTTTTTCGGCCCGCGTCGTCTTTCCCGCCGCGAGGTCGCGCCGCTTGACGGTATTCCATCCCTGCGCGGCTGGCTTTTCCGCATAGGCGGGCGGCTCGACATGATGCGCCCGCGCCCAGGCCCAGCGTTCTTCGGGCGTGAAGCAACAGCAGTTCCGCCAGCATTGTTCGGCGGTCTGACAGCCGCACGGATGATCCTGACAGGGGAAAGGTTGGCTGGCGTCCTTGTGAATCGAAGCGGGCAGCGGAAGGCCGAGCGTGGCGATCAGGTAGGCGAAACAGACGCCGGCGGCACAGAAGCGGTGTCGCAAGCCTCGCCAGAACCTGAGTCGCGTGAAGGCACGCATGGAAGGAAATTCCGCTCGCCGAGGATGTCGTGAGAACATCTTACGAGCGGTCGGCGCTCCCGTCGAGTGTACGATCGTCAATAATCGCCGAGAGGGACGCCGTCCGACCTGTTGCACATATTTTCATAAGTAATTCCATTGATACCTTTGGGCAGAAAATGGACCGACCCGTCGCCGAATAGGAAGTTCGCTCCGTTGGTGTGATTGCTGTAAAAGGTGTCGGCGTCCCAGATCGGAGCGTCGGCACTGGGCACATGAGTGCGGTTGCCGTGCGCGAGAACCAGAGCCTGGGCGGTTTCGGCGTTATCGACGGGGCCGGTTGGCGGAGGAGCTTGGTTGGCGAGAACGAGACCGCGTGGCACCGCGCCGGTCCAGGTGGCGTTGGCATGGCGGGTGTTGCGCTCGCCGGCGAAGATGGTGTTGCTCAGCCCATCGGTGACATCGGCAATGCGAAAACGGCTGTTGCGCAGGAACACGCCCGTGTTGTCGCCGGGGTGGGCCGTGGTTTCGAGAGTGCCGTTGCAGCCGACGTAGTTGCCCTGCGCGACCACGGCGCTTGTGCCGTAAACCGTGAAGGTCGGCAGCAGTTGGTCGGAGGGGCACAAAAACAAGGGCACAACCGTTTGGCCGATGGTATTCGCTCCCACAGTTTGCGTGAAGTTGATTTGGTTGAAAAGATTGTTCTGTTCGAGGTGCGGCAGCAGGAAGGATGCCCAGCCCCACCCCGGCCCCACATCGGAGGCGGCATCGCTATTGGGATTGGTGTTGCCATCCGCATAGCCCGGTGGGAAGAAACCCATGACATCGTGATACGAATGCAGAGCGAGGCCAATCTGCTTGAGATTGTTGGTGCATTTCATGCGCGCGGCCGCCTCGCGCACCTTCTGCACGGCCGGCAGCAACAGGCCAATCAAGATGGCGATGATGGCGATTACCACCAGCAATTCGATCAACGTGAACGCTGTTCGGCGCAACGATCGTTTCATGGCTATCCCCTGGCAAGTAAAACCGAATCATACCTCGTTATACAAGGTAATACGAAAGATAGGAGGGCCGTGCCACACCGTCAACGGGGTTTGGCTATTTTCTCGAAAGACTCACGGACGCGAGCCGAGAGCAGGGTTGAAGGAAGGAGAGGCGGACATATGAATAACAGCGGAATCCTCAGCCGTGTCGAGGCGTCTCGGCACGGTTTTCACCTAATGAACAATCAACTAAAAGGAGTTCTCGCTTGGTCGCGCAAGTGCAGAAGCCGGCCCCGGACTTCACGGCGACGGCGGTGGTCGGTCACGAGTTCAAGCAAGTTTCGCTGGCGAATTATCGCGGCAAATACGTCCTGCTGTTCTTCTATCCGCTGGACTTCACCTTCGTCTGTCCGACGGAAATCGTGTCTTTCAGCGACAACATCGACAAGTTCGAGAAACGCGGCTGTCAGGTACTCGGCGCCTCGGTGGACAGCCATTTCAGCCATCTCGCCTGGATCAAGACGGCGCGCAAAGATGGCGGCTTGGGAGACCTGAAATATCCTCTAATCGCCGATCTGAGCAAGTCGATCAGCCGCGATTACGGCGTGCTGTTGGAAAAGGACGCGGTGGCGCTGCGCGGATTGTTCCTCATCGATCGCGAGGGCATCATCCGCCATATCACCATCAACGATCTGCCGATTGGCCGCAGCGTTGATGAGGCGCTGCGCGTGTTGGATGCGTTGCAGTTCTTCGAGAAGAATGGCGAAGTGTGTCCGGCCAACTGGCACCCCGGCGACGCCACGATCAAGCCGGATCCGCAAGGTTCGCGAGAGTATTTCTCCAAGCAAGGGAGATGATTGCTCGCAAGCCTCTGCCAGCCCGCAGCGCCAGCAAGGAAACTTCTTCCCTTGCTGGCGCTGCGGGCTGGCAAATCAAGCCACGACACGATGGGGGTCTCACGCTTCCACGAAGCGTCGTGAAACAAACGGCGATTCAGGCAACGACGCGATTGCGTCCCTCGCGCTTGGCGTCGAAGAGTTTTTCATCGGCCTCGCCAATCAGATCGGACGGCGACAGCGGACGATCGCCATTGGTGGCGGCGACGCCGACACTCACGGTCAACGGATAGGACTTGCCCTCGTATTGGAAGGCATGCTTCTCGACCATGCTCCGCAGGCGTTCGGCCACGGTAATCGCGCCTTCGAGATTCGTCTCCGGCAAAACGATGATGAATTCCTCGCCGCCGTAGCGTGCGAACAATTCTTCCTTACGCACACACGTCTTGACGCAGCCGGACATCTCACGGAGTGTGAAATCGCCGCCGAGATGGCCTAGTTCGTCGTTGATGCTCTTGAAGCGATCAATATCGAACATGATGATGGCCAGCGGCCGGCCATAACGCTCCGAACGAGACAATTCACGGTCGAGAAATTCCAGCAGATAGCGTTTGTTGTGCGCCTCGGTCAGGGCGTCGATGATGGTGAGACGATAAATCTCTTCGTGATATTCGGCCTCGACGTTGCCGCCGGCGAGGAAACGATAGATGCAATTGCCGATGCGAAGATAATCGCCATCCTTGAGCTTGCAAATGGAGGCTGGCACATCGTTGACGAAGGTGCCGTTGGTACTCTGCAAATCGACGGCGTAATAGCCATCGGCGCCCGGTTGAATGCGGGCGTGGCGGCGCGACACGGAATGATCGTTGATGCGAATGTCGCAGTCGTTGCCGCGACCCAGCACGACCGGTGTATCGGTGAGCGGATAGCGTGCCCCCATGCCGGGGCCGGTCGGATAAATATGGACGACGCAGGCATCTCGGCGCGTGGACGAGATGAGCCGATCGGGTGCGGTCACCCACGTTTCTGTTGCCTTCTCCATGCGTACTCCCCGGCCGCTTTGCACCGTTGGCGGCTTAGCGTCTCGACGCTCGCCCACGCTAAGCCGCCAACGATGCAAAGCCCTCGTCTCGATTCTAGTTCACGAACGGGACTACGCCAAACAGCAAAATGAGGACGAGCGGAGAAAACGCTATAACCAGCCCGCGGCGCAAGCAAGGGAAACTCGTTCCCTTGCTCGCGCTGCGGGCTGGTAAACCGAGGATGGAATGTCAGCGTGAGGCCGGTCCCACGCCGATAATGTTCGTTTCCGGCACACTCAGATCGATCAATTCGGGTTTGTCCGTCTTGGCTTCGGCAGCGTTGCCGGCCGTGTCGCGCACCGTCAGTCTCAGGAAGACGCGTGAAGGAATGCCCTCCGGCAGATGCCAAGGATATTGCCCGCTGTTGGGTAGCGGTCCCTCGCCGATGATGCGCCAGGGGCCGTCTTTGCGTTCGGCCCATTCCAGCGTAATGGGATTGGCCGGCAGATTGCGATCGACCGCGCTCCAGGCCAGGATGAGCGTGTCGCGCTGGTTCTGGTCGGGCACCGGACGAATCAACTCCGCCTTCGGCGGCGAGGCGTCGAGTTCGATGCGAACCTGCGGCGGTTCGCCGGGTTTGGGAGCTTGCCGCGCCAGTCCGGCCTTGCTCTTGACCGCCACGATGAAGCCATAAATGGTCCCCTCAGCCGGCAGCTGCACACCCACCGAGCCGCGTATGGGCGTGGCGCCGTGCAGGTCGGTGGTCGGCGGAAGCGATATGGGCAGTTCATTGGGCAAGCGCGTCCATTTGGCCCCCTCATTGACGGTGACGTACACATCGGCGCCAGCACCAAGCCCGGACGGACCAAACTTGGCCACCTCGAAGTCAAGTTTGACTTCGCGCTTGTTGACGATCTTCAAAGGAGGCAACGCCCCGTGCGGCGTCTCCGGCGTAAAGCTGGGCGCGGCGGTGGAGCGATCGGAGCCAGCGGAAACGGGCGCGGCCACGGCCGGCGTCCGAGGCGGTGCATTCAATTCGGCCGGCGGTGGCGTCAGCGAGAGCGAGGCGCCGGGCGGCGTCGGCGAACTGGGCGGAGGAATCATGCCGCCCGAAGACATCGTTTGCCGGCTGGCCAGCGTTCCGGCCGGGGCGTTCTGCATGGTCGGAATAACTCCGAACGACGTGTTTTCGCTTCCGCTTGGAGCGGCTGCGGCACCCGCGGCTGCGACTACAGCCTCGCCCTGACCCAGATTTTCGGCCAGATCCTTGATTTGCACGCGCACGCGGACTTCGCCGCCATTGCCGGGGTTGAAACGCTTCTCGCCTTGCGCCGATTGCACATCGGCGGGCAACGGCGTCCACTGATCGGGCTTCATCGCCGCCGTGTGATAATCCAGCCGCATGCTGCGCGGGTCGGGATGCTCTTCCGTGATCGTCCAGCGGACCAGCACATCCTCGTTATTGGGCACACGTTCCGCTGTCACCTGAATTCGCGGTTTGAGGGTATCCACGACGATCTGCTGGCTGGGCCGCGCTCGCGCTAAATCCGCCGGGTTCAGTCGGCCGGCACGATCCTTCTCCTGAACGATGAACCAGTGCGAGCCATCGGCCTTGGCCCGGTAAATGAAACTCTTCTCGGTGGGCGGCTTGGGCCTGTCCGCCATCATCCACGACCCGCCCTTATCTTGCGAGACGAACAGCGTCAGCTCCTGCACCTCGTTTCGCCGCCGAGGATCTTTGAAACTGATGGGAATCTCGAAAGCGCGCTCGCGAATGTGGAACTCGGAGGCTGGCGCCTGATGGACGGTCAGCAACAGACAAGCCCAGGTGATCGGTCCCATGCCATCCTCCCCAATCCGAAATCCGAATCTGTCTGAGCCGCGACCGTTAGGGAGCGCTGCTGCCCCCCCGCTTCCTAACGGTCGCGGCTCGGTGTCTTCCGATTCAATAGAGTTTATCGGTTGCAGGGGCAGCGCTCTTGAGGAAATAGTTCGAGGCAGCGCGGAATTATTCAAGGAATCGATTCGCGGACACGACACTTGACCTTGCGGGGATTGCCTGCGTATACCAGCAGGGTGTTGTTCGCCCGTTTTGACCAACCGGCCGCCTCGCCCGCGGCGCGTGAGAACCACAAGGGCTACACGCATGAACGAATCGCATCCCGAACAGAACATCACCATTCCCGGCGGTCCGGGCGGCGCTCCGCTGCACTTCACGCCGGAGGAATGGCAGCAATTCCGCGAGAGCGATCTGGGCGCTTGCCGATCCGTGGTGGTACTGATGGCCAGCATTTTCACGGTTGGCCTGATTCTGTACGCCACCATCGATTACTTGATTTGGTGAGTTGCGGCTAAGTTCGAGTTTTGCGGATTTCGGGTGATCTGATGAGCAGAAAAAGTCGGCTTCCTGTGAGCAGGCCGGGTAGTTTGGGTGGGTCACGCATCCCAAGCACTCGGCCCGCAAGGAAGCCGACTCATGCAGCTTACCGCCTCCTTCCACGCTCTGCTGGAAAACTTCCGCGAGGTCTTCACCGTTCCGGCCTTCCGACTCTTCGTCACTTTTCTTCTTTTTCTTTTTTCGCACCCTTGCGGTCTTTCTTCTCTTCCTTCACGATTTTCCCCGCCGCATCCAGCACGACTTCGATCTTTTTATCGGCGGTCACGAGCAGTACCTCATAACTCACCTTCTCGCCCTCGGTGACTTCCTCGGCTTTCTCGATCGCGGCCTTGGGATACTTGCTGTCGATGGCCTTGGCCACCGCCTTGGGTAAATCCTGGACGGTAATCGTCTTCTCGATCGAGACGATCTTGCCCTTCGGCGTGACCGTCACCTCAATGGTGTGGTTCCGGTGCTTGAGATTGATTTCATAGACGAGCTTGCCGTCTTCCTTCTCCTTTTGGGCGCTGACCAACTCGGCACCCTCGAACTTGGCTTTCACCGCATCGATCACCGCCTTGGGCACCTTGCCCAACGGCACCTTCTCCTCCTTCTCTTCGTCGGCTCGCGCCATTGCGCCGGCCAGCACACTGAGAACGACACTCGCCACCAGCCAACCACGCCATCGTCGCATCGTAGACTCCTGATTTGAGACTTCCCTTCGATGGCTCACGTCCATGCGACGGGCCATCGCGATCCGCGTCAGCATAATCGAGCCGAGTGAATCGAGCGTGAGGACACGATAAAATCTTCCTCATCTTGCCTCCGTTCGTCGCTACAATTACGGGAAAGGAGAAGACATGGACGAACGTCTGCGCATCTCCCTGTGGATCGTGAGTGGCGGCGGCCTGGGCGGCGTCCTGGGCGGCGCGTTTGGCGGCTTGGCCGGCATGCTGCACGCGCGGAGCGGTCATTCGGCCGGCACCGGCTTCGGCCGCCGAGTAGCGGCCGCCTTCGCGCGCACGGCGGAACGCGAACCATCGCTCAGCCGTCGCGGTGCGATTACCGGAGCGGCCGACGGCGTTCTCTTCCTCGGCATTCTCGGCACGCTCCTCGGCGCACTCGTAGCCAGCGTTGGCAATGCGGATCCGCGTTGGCTGGGCGTGGCGGCGATGGGTAGCGTGTTGCTGGTCGGCGCGGCGGCCTTCTTCGGCATCCTGGCTTACGCTCTGGCACGCAACGGCATGCGCGCGGTTTTTTACGTCTTCGGCGGAGGGCTTCTCGGCTCACTCCTTATCGCGCAGTTTTGGGGAGCGAATCTTTCTCCATTTGGCGCTCTTATGGGCTTCCTCGTGGGACTGACGCTTTCCTTCCTGACGCGCCGTTACACGCCGCGTTTTCAGCCGCCCGATGTTGACGAAACCGCTCCTTTTCTTCGTTCGGACGACGAAACCAATATCACGGGGTCGCCGCATCTTCGCCCCGATTACGATTCGTTTCGGCAGCCGGACCCGTTCGAGGAGCAATAGCCGCGACTCGCGCGAATCACGTCCATTCGGGCTTATGGGTACCATCGCGCGGCGGAAAGATCGGCTGAATAAGATCGAAGGCGGCGATAACGCCTAGGCATCCAATCGGGAACACCAGCGATAGCAAACCCCAGTGAAGCGTGGCCCACACGCCCGCGACCGCGCCGACGACGAAAGCGAACCAGATGCTCAGTTGCAGGCAACCATGCGAGAACGAGGGTTGTTGCGTGGACAGTCGCAGCAGGCTTATCAGCCGGCCACGATGCTCGGCCGCGTGATCGCGCAGCCAGAACAAATACTGAACCGTTTGCTCGGCGACGTTGGTAAGCATGCCGCTAATGTAGGTGGTACGCACCGTGACGCCGCCGACGCGCCGCAGCGTTGCATTCTGAATCCCCATCGCCAGCGTGGGCAGAGCGACGAGCAGATAAAATCGCCAGGCTGGTTCCTCGGGAATGGTGCCGTTCGCCAGCGCCGGGCCACCCCACAATAAAAAGAGGAGTAACAGGATCGCTTCCAGCGTGACGGCCACAGTGAAAATGCGCCGCAAACCGCTACGGGCCAACGTCTCGCTCAGCGCGGCACCGATGGCCACACCCAGTATAAATATCGGAATGGGAAAGGCGCGATGAAACGCTTTCGTGCCGCTGCCTTCGCCGGTGTAGACGGCGGCGGCGGCGCTGTTGCCGCTCATGTGCGCCGTGAACAACTTCACCAAAACCATGTAGCCGACGGCATCGATGCAGCCGGCGACGAGCGCCAGTACCAGCGCCAGCCAGGCTTTTTCGCGGATTTCCGGAGTCTGCTTGTCGGCCACATCGCCTCCGAGGAGATCGCTTTCTCTACGTCCTCCCCTCTTCCCTGTACTCGGGGGAGAGGGGTTGGGGTGAGGGGGAGGCAATTCGGCTTCCGCGAT
>DATNCY010000088.1:0-10644 GCA_035553375.1 Gemmataceae bacterium | reverse complement strand
GATCGGCTGCTGACGGCTCAAGAAATCCAAACCCGAGTTTGTGAACATTACCAGTGCGAACAACTGGAACCTCTGCAACAAAAGGTCGAAGCCAAAGATCCGCCCAAAACCAGGAAAAAGGTCGCCTGATCCTGCACTAGCGACCCGCGACCGTGCGTGGTCATCACGATCAGGTCGGCCTTGCCGTTCTGGACGCGCTGGAGAATACCCTCGGCGTCCAAACCGTTGACCACGGCCGCAGTCACCGGCACCGGCGACACGGCCGCCAGCCACTTCCCCGTGCCTTCCAGATAAAGCTGTTCCTGCCGCCGCTGTTCCTCGTCGAGTTCGGGATCATACGAATAACGAGCGACGATTTGTTCCTCCAGGACATAGAGGACATGGACATGGACAAGATCGAGCGTAGCGCCGGCGCGGCGGACGATGCCGAGGGCATGCGACAGCGCCTGTTCGCCGAAAGGAGAGCCGTCGAGAGGCACCAGGACTGTGCGAAACATGAGGTTGCCTACTTTCCTTAATCGCTGAGGCAGCACCGATCGCAGGCAAAGTTGTGGCTGCTGCCGGTCAGTCCCCCTAGAAGCAAGTGATATGCCGCGAGAATCAGAGAGCCTTGATTCAACAGAACCCTCTGATTTTTCCCCGATTTTCGACCAACGAGCCGCCAGACGAGCGAAACGGTGGGTCCATCTCCGTGCGGGGATGGTCCAGGCGATGTGCGAAGAAGACACACCGATTAAAGGGCGGTTTCGACCGTGCGAGACCGCTCACCCGCCGTTACGGAAACGCCCAGAGAGCGGCCCATTCACGGGAGATTTGCTCTTCGTGTTCTTTCGTTCGTCAAGAAAAAGCACCTGAAAACCCGAGATAATCGAGCGGTACATTCGCCTTTCAGATGATTTGCCGGATGCGGCATATCCCTTGCTCTTACTCCTTTTAGGAACCCAGAAACAAGAGAACGAAATGAGGAGCGCGGTGCTCCCCCGGGTGGTTTCGCTGGGTAAAGGAGGTGTACCATGTTCGGGCTCATTCCGCGGAGGAAGGAGAGAAGGGTTGAGAGGATGTGGCCGTATGAGCCACCGATGGAGTTGTTGCGGCGTGAGTTCGCTCCGTTGTTCGAGCGCATGTTCGGTCGCTGGCCGGCCTTCGCCGAGACCGAGGGAGTCCCTCCCTATGGTCCGGAACTGGAGGACGTGGGCGAGGCGATCGTCGTCCGTGAGGCGGTGCCCGGCTTCGAGACCAAGGAGATCGACGTCAAGATCAGCGGCAACCTGCTGACCGTCCGAGCCGAACGGAAAGAGAAGGAGGGCGAGACCGAGAAGTTCTGGGGCGAACTGGAACGCACCGTCTTGCTACCCGAAGGCGTGGACACGGAGCATGTCGAGGCCACGTACCGTAACGGCGTCCTGGAGGTGCGGCTGCCCAAGCTGCCGGAGGCGAAAGTACGACGCATCGAAGTGAAGACCTGATGCCTGTCGGAGAAGAGCGCCTCGTGAGGGCACGCTGACGGGCTGGTAGTTGAGGCGGAGCCGTACGACGCTAATTGGAGACGTGTACGGTTCCGCTATTATCGCGGACCTGCGTGAGTAACAAAGGAGAACGCCATGTTGCCTCTTGCCACCATTCTGCATCCGACAGACTTCTCGGAGCATTCTGAGTTTGCGTTCCGGTTGGCGTGCGCGCTGGCTCGGGACTACAAAGCACGGCTGGTTCTGTTGCACGTTCTTCCGCCGCCGATGGTGGTCTACGCCGGAGGTCCGGTGCCTGCGGAGACATGGCCCAGTGTCGAGGAAGTCAGGAACAAACTCCGGAACATGGAAGGGCGAACCCATCATGTTCGCGTCGAATCGCAGGTGCTGGAGGGCGATCCGGTGGACATGATCTTGCGTGCGGCAAAGGAAACCCACAGCGATGTCATCGTCATGGGGACGCACGGGAGGGGGGCCCTGGCTCGGTTGCTGCTGGGCAGCGTAGCGGAAGCAGTGCTTCGCAAGGCTCCCTGCCCGGTGTTGACCGCTAAGCCCGCTCCGGCGCGGAGAAAGACTGTCGAGGAGAGCAAAACGGAAACGGAAGTCGGCACCGCCGTGGGCGCTCACGCCGAGTAATCGCATGGGCGAAAGAGAGAGAGGCGGTTCAAGAGCGACAACCTTATGAGTGAGGCTGCCATGTTGGCGATGAAGACGATCCTGTATCCGACGGATTTCTCAGAGGACGCACGACGAGCGTTCGAGGTGGCAAGTGTCCTGGCAGGCGAGCGGAGGGGCCGGCTGATAGTTCTCCATGTCGAGCGCCCGCCGCTGGCCACGCTGGGCGGCGCCACGGCTGTGCCGCCTCTGCCCGACGAATACAACCGCGAGAGGTTGTGGAAGGCGTTGAAAGACTTCCACACCGAGCGTGCCGGCATCGCCCTTGAGCATCGTCTGGAATACGGCGATCCCGTTGCGGTGATTCTCAAAACGGCTGAGGAGATCGGTGCCGATCTGATCGTCATGGGCACCCATGGACGGACGGGCATGCGACGTTTGCTGATGGGTAGCGTGGCGGAACGGATCGTGCGCAAGGCGTCCTGTCCGGTACTCACGGTTCGTAGTCCGGCTATTGTGCCGTCCACGTTGGAGGGATTGCCATGAAAGAGACTCGAATCACCTTACCGGAACTTGCCCTGATCGCCGGCACACGCGCCGCCGCTGGTGCCGGTCTTGGCCTTCTGGTGGCCAATCGCCTATCGGAGAGCCAGCGGCGTGCCATCGGCTGGACGCTCCTGCTGGTTGGCGCTATTACCACCGTGCCTCTCGCCCTGGAGGTCTTCGGTCGGCGCGGCGCCGCTATCCCCGCGGAAGCGGCCCAGAACGATAAAGCGCCTCGTTCCAGAACCGAGGCCCAGCTTGACCGTCCGACCGCATCGATAAGGATCTGAAAAAGATCGCCCCTCTTGAGGAGACCTATCATGCTTGTGATGACCAAACCGTTTCTCGCCTTGACGGCGAAAGACTTGATGAATGGTGACGTGGTAAGGATTCCGCGCGACATGGGGATGCAAGCGGCGGCGCGCTGGCTGGACCAGATGCACGTCAGCGGCGCCCCGGTGGTAGACGAACAGGGCCGCTGTGTGGGTGTGCTGTCGTCGGGCGATTTCGTCGCCTGCTGCGCCGCCAACAACACGCGCTGTGCCCAGCATCGCGCTGAAGCCAATCGCGGACCTTGCACTTGCGAGGGGTGCGTGAGTTCGGAATGGCAGATGGTGAATGTGGCGGAAAGAATCGAAGGATCGGTGCGCGATCACATGACGCCCGATCCCGTGACGGCGCCGCCGGAGACGACCATTGGCCGACTGGCGCAGATGATGGTGGACGCGCACATTCATCGCCTCATCATCATCGATGAACAGCGCCGTCCTCTGGGCATCGTCTCCACTACCGACATCGTGGCTGCCGTGGCCCGAGTTGGGATAGACGAATAAATGGTCGGCTATCGGCCAAAACGGAGGACCGATGGCCGGGAGTACATCAGGCGTCCGCCATCGCGGACGCCGGGCGAACAATCCTTTCGCGGTTGCTTCAGAGCACGTCGATATTATTCGCCTGAATCGGGAGTCGGCTTCGTTCCATGACACCGTGCTGCACAAGTTGCTTGCCATAGTACGTCCGCGTACGGCCGTACAAAATCCAGCCGCCGTCTCGAACGGTCATCCGAAAGTCGCGGACGTAGTGTCGCAGGTGGCCTTGGATGTCCGCTTCCAGCTGCGCCAATTCGTCCCGCCCATCGCATTCGATCAATTGGCTTTCCAT
The DNA here is from genome assembly GCA_035553375.1 of Gemmataceae bacterium. GTDB lineage: Bacteria > Planctomycetota > Planctomycetia > Gemmatales > Gemmataceae > JAJPHU01. The sequence goes on along the minus strand of DATNCY010000088.1, from coordinate 6,859 downwards.
CGAAGTTCCCTCGGATAGCACTTGCGTCGCGTGAGCCTGCTCTGGATGATCTGCTCAACTTGAGCAAAATGAATGCCACGGAAGAAATGCTTCGATTGACATGGAAATGACTCCCTTGCCTTCGTCTCACGCCACCGAAAATGCGGCTAAATCGAGAGAAGAAATCTAGAATGGTCCGGTGGGCGGTGAGACGGGTCGCTGTGCGGATCGACCCCGGATGTGAGCCGATCCGCACAGTTATTGCAGCAAGAAGGGACCGCGTTTCGAGGTTTCTCCGTTTTTTTCGCCGGTTTGCGCCGAACGGGACGATGCCATTGGCGTGGCACCGTGCGGATGATCGATGCCCACATTCATCGCGTGGTCGTCATCGATGAGCGCTGCCGGCCGCTGGGTATCGTGTCCACTATGGACATCTTAGCCGGCATCGCTCGTGCTGCTTTGGCTCCGCTCGCCGAGGAGAACTGAAGCCCGTTCACTTCTCGAAAGGAGCGCTATGAATGTCCTTCGGCCGTCGCTCGATTCGCTGTTTCGTCCCCAATCGATCGCCGTTTTCGGCGCCAGCGCCACGCCGGGCGGCGTCGGCAACATCCTGATGCGCAACCTACTGGAGAACCCCTTCGGCGGTGTCGTCTTCCCCATCAATCCTAAACGCCGCGCTGTGCAGGGCGTTCACTGCTATCCCAACCTCGCCGCCGTGCCGGAAAAAGTCGAGCTGGCCGTGATTGCCACGCCAGCGGCGACCGTGCCGAATCTGGTGCGCGACTGCGCCGAACGAGGAGTGGCCGCCGCCATCATTATCTCGGCCGGCTTCGCGGAGTTGGGTGCCGAGGGCCGCAAGCTCGAAGACGAGATTCGCGGCATCGCGCGCGGCAAGATGCGCATTGTCGGCCCCAATTGCCTCGGAATCATTCATCCGCCCAGTAACCTCAATGCCAGCTTCGCGGCGTCGATGGCTGCAACCGGACAGGTCGCCCTCCTGAGCCAGAGCGGCGCCATCTGCACCGCCATACTCGATTGGGCACGGCAAGCGCACGTCGGCTTCAGCAGCTTCGTCAGCGTCGGCTCCATGCTCGATGTCGATTTCGCCGACCTGATCGACCACTTCGCCGATGATCCGGCCACGCACAGCATCGTGCTGTACATGGAGTCCATCGGCGATGTGCGCAAGTTCCTCAGCGCCGCTCGTGGCGTCAGCCGGACGAAGCCGGTCATCGTGGTCAAGGCCGGACGCCATGAGGCCGGCGCTCGTGCCGCCGCCTCGCACACGGGGGCACTGGCCGGCGCAGATGCCGTCTTCGATGCCGCCTTCCGCCGCGCCGGCGTGCTGCGCGTCGAGACCATTCCGGATCTGTTCCATATGTCCGAGATTTTGGCCATGCAACCGCCGCCGTGCGGCCCTGGCCTGGCCATCATCACCAATGCCGGCGGCCCTGGCGTCATGGCTACCGACGCGCTGATGCTCGCCGGCGGTCAACTCGCATCGCTCGGACGGGAAACTCTGGCCGCTCTCAACGCCACTCTGCCGCCATTCTGGAGCCACGCCAACCCGATCGACCTTCTGGGCGATGCCACGCCGGAACGTTACCGGCTTGCTGTCGAAGTCTGCGTCAAGGATGTCAACGTGCAAGGCATCCTCGTGCTGCTGACACCGCAGGCCATGACCGATCCCAGCGAGACGGCCCGACAACTCCAGCCATTCGCGCATCTGCCGAACAAGCCGTTGCTGGCCTGCTGGATGGGCGGTACAGCCGTGCGTGAGGGCATCGAGTTTCTCAATATGGCCGGCATTCCAACTTTCGACGCGCCAGAGTCGGCCATCCGCGCCTTTCTGCATATGGTACAGTATCGCCGCAATCAGGAACTGCTCTACGAGACGCCGCCAGCGTTGCCGGAGAATGTCGCGCCGGACGCGCCGCGCATACGGCGGATCTTCGAGCAGGCTCGCGACGCTGGCCGTACTCTGCTCACGGAGGTCGAGGCCAAGGAAGTGCTGGCCGCCTACGGTCTGCCGGTCGTGCCGGCGTTTGCCTGCCGTGATGCCGACGAAGCCGTCGCCGCCGCCAAGAAAATTGGCTATCCGGTCGTCCTCAAGCTGCTGTCTTCAACTATCAGCCACAAGAGCGATGTCGGCGGTGTTCAACTCAACCTCGCCGACGAAAAGGCCGCCCGCGCCGCCTTCGCCACTATCCAAAGCAACGCCCATCGTCTCGGCAAGCGGGACGCTTTTGAAGGTGTCTCCGTGCAGGCCATGATTTGTGAACGCGGTTACGAGCTGATAATCGGCAGCTCGGTCGATCGTCAGTTCGGCCCGGTCATCCTGTTCGGTTGCGGCGGGATTCTCGTCGAGGTCTTCAAGGATCGCGCCCTCGGCCTGCCGCCGCTCAATCGCACCCTGGCGCGGCGGCTGATGGAACGGACCAAGATTTACGAGGCGTTCCAAGGCGTGCGCGGCCAGAAGGCGGTCAACCTCGAAGCATTGGAGACGCTGCTGGCGCGCTTCAGTCAATTGCTCGTGGACTTCCCGGAAATTCAGGAGGTCGATCTCAACCCCGTGCTGGCCGCGCCGGAGCGCGTCGTCGCTCTGGACGCGCGTTTGCTGCTATGTTCCGCGGATCGCGCGCCGGAGCAACGTCCGCGCCTGGCCATCCATCCGTATCCCAATCAGTACACCGCGCCGTTCCGTTTGCGCGATGGCCGCGAAGTGACGATCCGTCCGATCCGTCCCGAAGATGAGCCGCTGATTCTCGCCTTGCATGCCAGCCACTCCGAACACACACTCCGCATGCGCTTCTTCGGTCTGGTCAAGACGCTCTCGCGCGACAGCCTGATCCGCCTGTGTCATCTCGATTACGACCGCGAGATGGCGCTGACAGCCGTGCTACAGGAGAATGGCGAACCGCGTCTGCTCGGCGTGGCCCGCTATTACCTCCATCCGGAGACGGACGTCGCCGAGTTCGCTGTGGTCGTGAGCGACGCCTACCAGCGGCAGGGACTTGGTCGCCATCTGATGCAACGTCTCATCGATATCGCCCGCGAGCGTGGCGTCCTGCGTCTAGTCGGTCAAGTGCTGATCGAGAACACGCCGATGCTGCATCTGATGCAGTCGTTGGGTTTCTCACCGCCGATTCCGGTGGAAGATCAGGTTGTCCGCGTCGAGTTGGGCTTGGCCGGGACGATGTGCGAAGAGGCACAGACCTGAACCTATGTGACACACCGCCGCCTCGTCCTACCCAGGAAATCCCCGGAAGTTCTCTGCCTTTCCCACGTCTTCGCCATCGCCGTCGCTCTTGGCATTGTCTTTGTTTCTTGACGATTTCATCAAATGCTCTCGGCGCAACGCCGCGATACCGTTACCTCTCCCTGTCAGGAGTTTCGCACAATGCAAACCGGCCAACGATTACGTTGATCTCGGCCGCTTCTGGCAGTTGTTCCTGCTGGCCGGCCTATTCATCTGGCTGGCGCTGATGACACGCGGCCTGTGGCCGGCGTTGCGGCGTCCTGGCGAGCATCGCTCGCTGTTGACGCTGTTCCTCCTCAGCAGCGTGGCCATCGCCGGCTTCTATGCGGCTGGCCTGGGCATCTGGAAGCATACCCACCGGTACGAAGGTGGGCGCTCGTCTGTTGATTCAAGAGGTCGGGCCAGGAGAAGTGGTCGGCTGATCATGGCTGGTGCCTCCACACCGCTGGCAGTTCAGTTGCCGTGCTGTCGATGCCGTGGAAGGCCTTTCCTTTGAGGCGCAATGGTTGCGCGATCTCTGTGAGTGCGATGCCAGCTTGGGCTACCACTTGCTCAAGCAACTGGTCCTGGTCATTACGCAGTGCCTTGCCTCAACGCGCCGCCATTTGGTTGAGTTGCATCGCGGAACCCACCCGGTTTGAATGGGACTCCCTCTCGGCGATCATCCCCTCCGCACGCGGGGCGGGATGATCGCTTTTTCGTTTTTCCTCCTTCCCAACGTCACATGCTCTTGCTTGCCAGTGGATGCTTTTGCGTCTGAGCCGGGTGTGCGGCACGGCTCCACGAGGACACCCCAACTGTGCGATTCGGCATACGGACGGCAAGGCGCCGCTGCCGCTTGCCGGCGACGGACAAGCGAAAACCCCTTCTTTTTCAGAGATGCACAGCCGAGCCCCTCATAAGCGGAGACGTGGCATCTCATTTGCAATTCTTTTGAAGAGTAAATGGATGATTTTATCCAGAATATAAAAGGATCGAGCTTATGCTGGGAACGATGGAAAGGATTGACGGCCAAGTGAAAATCCCCGATCTGTTGCGTGCGGCACCGCAGGTACGGCCGGTGCTGGATCGCTACGGTCTGAAGGTTGCGGCGGACCTCTGGGGCCGGCGGAATCGCTGGCGTTTTTCGCTCAGGCTCACGAAGTCGCCTTGCCGCGTTTGCTGGAAGAGTCGCGGCGCTGGTGTGGAACTGGCGCATCTTCGCCGTGCCCACCGAACCGGATCGCACCTTGAAGTTTCTCCGCGCCGCTTACGTCTGGCTGCTCGTCTCACTGGCCTTGTTGATCTTGCTGCCCGTGCATCAACATATCCTGATTCCCTGGCTGGCCTCCGGCAGCGAGGCGGCGCACATTCATTTTTCGCACGCCTACTTCGGCGCCATCCGTCACGCCATCACGGTCGGTTTCGTCAGCCTGATGATCGTCGGCGTCGCCGCCCGCGTCGTGCCCACGCTCAACGGCGTCGATCCGCGCCAGCTGTCGAAACTGTGGGGGCCGTTCCTACTAATCAACGGCGGCTGTACCCTGCGTGTCGTCGGTCAGACGCTGACGGATTTTGTTCCGGTGGCGTTCCCCATCACCGGCATCAGCGGCGTGCTGGAGGTTCTCGGTTTAACGCTGTGGGCCGTCCATCTGTGGCGGATCATGTCCGGCCGCTTCGCGCTGGAGATGCCGGAAGCCGCGCCGCCTCCGCTGGTGGAAGGCGTCATCACGGCCAGCGACCGCGTGAGCGCGATTCTCGACCGTTATCCGGTCTTGCTGGATACGTTTTTAGCTTTTGGCTTCCGGCTGCTGTCGAATCCATTGTTGCGGCGGATGATGGCGCGACACATCACCCTCGCGGCGGCGTGCCGTCATATGGGTGTGGATCTCGAAACCTTTCTCGCGGCTCTCAACGACGCCCGCACACGGCAAGCGGCGTCGCCGGCCGCGACTCCCCATTGTTGCGACTCGTGCGCAAGGAGGGACAACCATGTTTGAGCGCATTATTCTGCGGGCCACGAATGGAGAACGGAAGGGCCAGGAGTTCGTACTGGAAAATGAGGCCGACTATGTCCTCGGCCGGTCGCGGGACTGCTCGTGTGTCCTGGACGATCCTTTCTGTTTAGTCTCCCGACGCCATTGTCGGATCGAGGTCCACGCTCCGTTTGTTCGCATTCAAGACCTTGGCAGCCGCAACGGCACTCAGGTGAACGGTACAAACATCGGTCGCCGTGAGAAGGGACAATTATTCGAGGCGCTCCAGGCGAGGCATGCGGAACATCTGCTGGATGATGGCGATACTCTCCAGATCGCCGGTTATGAATTTCAGGTGGAATTCGAGCCGACGCCGCCTTGCGCCGTGGCCGAGCCGCGCGATCAGGAAAAACTCTGGTCCTGCGATTGCGCGTCGTGTTAGGAATCCGTCTGTGGGACCGCGAGCGAGACGGGATGGACGGCGAGCAGCATGGGCGGGATACTTCTCAGCAGGATCGTGTACATGAGGACGAACCCAGCTGATGAGTACGGAGGGTGGAGCGAAAGCTGGCTCAGCCGAGCAATTTGGCTGGCCTTCGACCAGGAGGACATATGAGAACTTACGTCTATGTCGATGGAGAGAGCCATTTCCCGCGAGTTGAAGGGGACGACCTTGAATCCGATGGTCGGCCGGGTCTTCCTCACGCCGGAGACTTTCACCTGGTGCGGTCGTCGTTTCCTGCTCGAAGTGGAACACGGCCCGCCCGTCCGTTACCTTCTACGCTGCAAAGGGCCGGGCGATCCATGGAATGTCCTCCTGCTCGGTGCCTCCGCGATCCAGAAGGAAATCACCCCGGAGGAATACGACGAGTTGACGAGTGTCCTGAAGTCGTGAGGTGCTGCCATGACGGAGCAGGATTGGCTGGAATGCAGCGACCCGAAGAAGCTGCTGTACTTCCTTCGGGACAAGGGAAGCGACCGCAAGTTTCGACTATTTGCTTGTGCGTGCTGCCGCCATATCTGGCGTCTCTTGAAGGACGACCGAAGCCGGAAGGCCGTCGAGGTAGCCGAGCGATTCGCCGAAGGAGAAGCGACAAGGCGAGAACTGTCCCGGGCTGGGAACGATGCCCACGTCGTGTGGAACGAGTTGGCATCTGCCGCGGCGGGTGCTACTGACGCCGACATGGATGCCGCGGACGCTGCCTGTCGGACTGCCTGCTACGCAAAAGCGGCAATCGGTGCGGCAAATCGGGCATCCCATTGTGCGGCGTATGCCCTCTCGTACGAAGGGCAACAAGCGGCGGAGCAGGAGAGCCAGTGCAGCCTGCTCCGCGACATTTTCGGCAACCCCTTCCGCCCCGTCACCATTGATCCCTCGTGGCTAACCTGGCACGATGGTCTGCTCGTCTCGATGGCCCAGCGGATGTACGATAGCCGCGATTTTAGCGACATGCCGGTCCTGGCGGATGCCTTGGAAGAATCAGGGTGCCAGGATCAGGACATTCTCGCCCATTGCCGGTCGGGAGGGGAGCATGTTCGAGGATGCTGGCTGGTCGATCTGTTTTTTATAACAGATCGTAAGTCTTTGGAAAATAAGAGTTAGGAAGAAAAAAAGCCAGGGTTATTCACCCTGGCTTCATGTCGGGGCGAGAGGATTCGAACCTCC
>DATNCY010000087.1:0-7897 GCA_035553375.1 Gemmataceae bacterium | reverse complement strand
GATCGGCTGCTGACGGCTCAAGAAATCCAAACCCGAGTTTGTGAACATTACCAGTGCGAACAACTGGAACCTCTGCAACAAAAGGTCGAAGCCAAAGATCCGCCCAAAACCAGGAAAAAGGTCGCCTGATCCTGCACTAGGACAAATCCGCGCTGGCTGTGCTGACCTGGCGGATACGCCGCTCCTTCGCTTCGTCCGTAAGTCGCTTGACCAATTCGGCGACACTCATCGCGCCGAGGTTGCCATCCACGCGATCGCGCACCGCCACGGTTGCGGCCGTCTGTTCCTTGTCGCCGACAACCAGCATGTAGGGGATTTTTTTCCAGCTGCGCCTCGCGGATCTTGTAGCCGATCTTTTCCGGTCGATAATCGCCGGTTACACGGAAGCCCTGTTGCCGTAGTTCATTCTCGATGCGTTGGCCATACTCGGCAAAGCGCTCGCTGACCGGAATGATGCGTGCCTGTTCCGGCGCGAGCCGCAGCGGGAATGCGCCGGATCGAGTCGTTCGCCAAGCGCGAACGCATGGATATTGAGGGTGTCGGCGAAATACTCGCCAAGCAGCTCGTCACCAGCGGCCTAGTGAGGTCCGTGGCGGATCTGTATCGACTGAAAAAAGAACAACTCCTCGGTTTGGAGCGCATGGGCGCTCTCTCAGCGCAAAACCTGCTCGACGCCATCAACGGCAGCAAGAACCGTGGCCTGGCGCGCTTGATTGCCGGAATGAGCATCTACGGCGTCGGTGAAGCGATGGGGCCGCTGTTGGTGCAAGAATTTCCGAGCATCGACGCCTTGCTCGCCGCCTCGAAGGAACAACTGGCGAGCGTCAAGGGTTTTGGTCCCAAGCGTGCCGAGAGCATTTACAACTTCTTCCATAGTCCCGCCGGCGAAAAGCTCGTGCAAGACTTCCACGATGCGGGCGTGAAACTCACGGAGGAAGTGCGCGCCAAAGTCACCACCGGGCCGCTCGCGGGCAAAACGGTGGTCGTCACCGGGACGCTGCAAAACTACGGTCGCAAGGAGATTGAGGATGTAATCAAGCTGCACGGCGGCAAAGCGACGGGCAGCGTATCGAAGAACACGGATTATGTCGTGGTCGGCGATAGCCCCGGCAGCAAAGCCGACAAAGCGCGGCAACTCGGTGTTTCGATCCTGACAGAGGACGAGTTCGAGAAACTAATCGGCGTGAAATAAAGATTTCACCGCAGAGAACGTAGAGTCGGGAAGCGGGCTACGAGCGGATCGCCCTGTTCGCGGATGGGAACGGCATCCCGACCTATGCCGGCCCGCAACAGTTCAGTGGACGATGGAGCAGCAAAACTTCTTGGTTGCATTTCACTCATCGACTATCCTGGCAATCCGTCGCCCATCCATAAGGAGTTGTCTCCAAATCTGCTCATTTTTCCCTGACCGACACCTTTTCCCCTAGGTCGTGCGGACAATTATAGGAGCAGTGAATAGATCAGGCGGTGCCGATCGAGGTGGTGATCGGAGACAAGGGTTACGACAGCGACAAGGTAGTGGAGATGATCGAGGCGAAAGGGGCGGAGGCCGTGATCCCGCCGCGTAGCAACCGCAAGGAGCCGAGGAGCTACGATGGGGAACGCTACAAGGATCGCAACTTGGTCGAGCGGTTCTGGCACAAAATCAAGCAGTTCCGCCGCGTAGCGACGCGCTACGAGAAGACCGCACGGAATTTTCTCGCCTTCGTTTATGTTGCCGCCATTAGGGTACTTTAAGATAGCCCTCACGGGGCTATCGACCTTGATTGTCCACACGACCTAATCTTTTGTCTTTTATCCGTGCTTTCCGTGGTGAAAGATTTTTCTTCATCCCAGCCGGGCGCGTTTCTCCAGGTACGCGGCCAGGAATTGATCGTATGGCTCCGTGGTGTTGGCCAGGTTGTAGCTGATGTTTCGCTCGAAACAAATCGCCTTGAGAGTATCGAGGAAGGTGTTGATGCGCGTCAGGTAGCGCTGTCGCAAACTCTTGGGATTGGCCGTCAGCCGGCCGACGCCTTCCATGTCCTTGAAGCGCGTCAGGCGATCGTAGGGGAATGTTAATTCGGCATCGTCCATGACGTGGAAGACAATGACTTCATGGTTGTTGTGGCGGAAGTGCTGCAAACCGTTAGCGAGTTTCTGCTCGTCGTCGATCAGATCGCTGATGAGGATGACCAAACCGCGGCGCGGGATGCGTTCGGCGACATCGTGCAGCACGGCGGCCACGTCGGTATCTTCGCGGCTGTACGAGTGATCGAGCAGATCGAGGATACGGCGAAACTGCGTTGGCCGCGCCTTCGGCGGTAGGTATTGCCGTAGTTCGGAATCGAACAGCACGAGACCGACGGCGTCGTTTTGATGCAACATCAGGTACGCCAGCGCCGCCGCCAGATAACTGCCGTAAACGAGCTTGCTGACGTCGCCGCTCTTGAACGCCATCGACTTCGAGCAGTCGAGCAGAATGTGAGCGCGCAGGTTCGTCTCGTCCTCGAACAGCTTGACGTGGTACTTGTCGGTGCGCGCGAGGATTTTCCAGTCAATGGAGCGCAGATCGTCGCCGGGCGTGTAAGCGCGATGATCGAGATACTCGACGGAGAAGCCGTGGTAGGGACTGCGATGGCGGCCGGTGAGGAAACCCTCGACAACCTGCCGCGCCACCAGTTCCATGTTGCCGACGCGGGCCAGTCCTTCGGGATCGAAGTAGCGATTGCTCATAGTATCTCGTCAAATCGTTGAACCACAGAGACACAGAAGCACAGAGAAAAATAACCATCTATCGGAGTGAAATCCGCTAATCCTCATCGTCGTCTTTCTTGTCTTCTCTGTGCCTCTGTGGTTAGTCATTTTATTTCGCCATCGGTTCACGCACTTCGTTGAACAGCTTCTCGACAATGTGATCCGCCGTAACGCCGTCGCTGTCAGCGCGGAAGCTGGTGGCCAGGCGATGACGCAGCACCGGCCGCGCGACATAACGGATGTCTTCAGTCGAGACGTGGACACGGCCATCCAGCAGCGCATGCGCCTTGCCGCCCAGCAGCAACGCCTGGCAGGCGCGCGGGCCAGCGCCCCATGTCAGGTATTTCTTGACGAACTCCGGAGCCTCCTGGGAGTGCGGCCGAGTGGCTCGAACCAACTGCACGGCATACGCCGTCACCGAGCGCGCGATGAGAACCTTGCGCACGATCTTTTGAATGGCGAGAATGCCCTCGCGATCAAGTACCGCCTGAATGGTCGGCAGTTCGCCGGCCGTGGTCGATTCGGCGATGGTCAACTCTTCCTCGTAGCTGGGATAATCGACGAGGATCTTGAACATGAAGCGATCGAGCTGAGCTTCGGGCAGCGGATAAGTGCCCTCTTGCTCGATGGGGTTCTGGGTGCCGAGGACGAGAAATGGCTTGTCGAGATCGTAATCGACGCCCGCCGTGGTGACTTTGAATTCCTGCATGGCCTGCAAGAGCGCTGCCTGCGTCTTGGGCGGAGTACGGTTGATTTCATCGCCGAGCAAGATATTGCCAAAGATCGGCCCCTTGACGAAGCGCAGCCGGCGGCGGCCGGTGCCTTCTTCCTCTTCGAGAATTTCCGTGCCGGTGATGTCCGACGGCATCAAGTCCGGCGTGAACTGGATGCGCTTGAAACTGAGCGAAAGAAGCTGGGCAATGGTCGAGATCATCAGCGTCTTGGCCAGGCCCGGCACGCCTTCAAGGATGCAGTGTCCCTGGCAGAACAGAGCGATCAGCACTTGCTTGAGGACTTCACTTTGTCCAACGATGACCCGACTGAGTTGTTCGGTCATCTGCTGGTAAGTGTGGGTCAGACTTTCGGCGGAACGGAGGTCGGCATCATCGAGGGTTTGAATAACAGGAGTAGCGGCCATAAGGTGGGTCTCACAGGTTGGCGATCCGTTTAAGGCAGGTCTTCCTAGCCTAACAGAGGATCGTCGGGCGTCAAGATAGCGAACGGCTGACGCCGGCCGGCTGACGCCGACCGTTCGCTCATCATGCTCGGAAACTCCGGAACCGTTTATAGGGCGCATGCCAGGCGTCGGGCTGACGCGGCGTGAAGGCGCGCACCTCGAAAGAGCGGCGCACCACCTCACGCACGTCAGCCAGCGAGCCGAGTACGCCTAATCCGAGCGCCTGTGTTAGCACGTTGCCGATGGCGGTCGCCTCGACCGGCCCGGCCAACACCGGCCGATCGCAGGCGTCGGCCGTGAATTGATTCAACAGGGCGTTTTGACTGCCGCCGCCGACAATGTGAATGACCTCGGCACGCTGTCCCGTTAGCGTCTCCAGGTGTTCCAACACCCAACAATAACATAGGGCTAGACTCTCCAGGGCGCAGCGCACCGTGCCGCCGACGCCGTCCGGCGCTGGTTGTCCGGTGTGCCGGCAAAAGTCGGCCAGCGCCGCCGGCATGTTCGCCGGCAGAATGAAGGATGGGTCATCCGGATCGACGATGCTGGCGAATGGGGTCGCTGTCTCGGCCTGGCGTATCAGATCGTCGTAGCTGTACGTCGTGCCTGCTCGCTCCCAGGCGCGGCGGCATTCCTGCACCAGCCATAGCCCCATGATGTTTTTGAGAAAGCGCGTCGTGCCGCCGACGCCGCCTTCGTTGGTGAAGTTGGTTTGAAGGGCCGCAATGCTGACGAGGGGTTGCTTCAGTTCGACACCCATGAGCGACCAGGTGCCGGAACTGATGTAGGCCCAGGAGGCGGCCGTCGCCGGTACGGCGGCGATGGCTGCAGCCGTATCATGCGAGGCCGGCGCGATCACCGGGGCCGTGTTCATGCCTGTCTCGCTGGCAATCGACGCCCGCAGTGGACCAAGCACCGTGCCCGGCTGAACCAACGTACCGAGAATATCGGCCGGTATCCCGAACGCCTGAATCAGATCGTGAGCATAGCCGCGCGTGCGTGGGTTGAGCATCTGGCTGGTGCTGGCGTCGGTGTACTCGTTGACCTTGATGCCGGTGAAAAAATAGTGGAACAGGTCCGGCATGAATAAGAGCGTTTTGGCCATCTCCAAGAGCGGCGAGTGATCGCGCTGCATGGCCAGAAGCTGAAACAGTGTGTTGAAACGCATGAACTGGATGCCGGTCGCGCGGAAGATGTCGCCACGCGGCACGCGCGCGAACGCTTGCTCCATGATATTTTCGGTATGCGAATCGCGGTAGTGGCGCGGGTTGCCCAGCAGGGTGCCGTCCCGGCCAAGCAGAGCGAAATCGACGCCCCAGGTATCGACGCCGAGTCCATCGAGTTGTCCATGCTTCGCCGCGCATAGCCGCAGCGTATGCAGCATCTCGCCGTACAGCCGCAGTGCGTCCCAGTGCAGCGTATCGAGTGTGCGCACCGCCTCGTTGGGAAAGCGATGAATGACTTCGAGAGCCAACCGCGAGCCATCGAATAAACCGAGGACGCCTCGGCCGCTCTCGGCGCCGAGATCGAAGGCGAGAAACTGCTTGACGGCGGACATGTACGGTTCCCCTGCTCCCGCGAGGATGGAAAAGGTCTCTCGCCCTTATAGGGGAGGACGATCCCTACCGCAAGAGACAGCTGGTGGAAAAGAGGTCCGCCTTCTCGGCGGTATAGGGGATCCCGAAAACTAGACCACCAGCTAATCGGCGTTCACTCCATTCTTATCCAAGATTGCAAAAAGCACCTGCTCACCGGAGCTGAGCAGATCTTCGCCAACGGCGCCAAGACCGACACGACCGCCCAAGCCAGGGCTACAGAAGGCCGAGTTGTTCGAGTACATCGGACGCCTCAAGATGGAACGGGAGTGGCTCAAAAAAAAGTCGGATCGATCGCCTGAGTTGCTGCGGCCACGGATCAAAGCTGGCCATTCACCATGGAGTGTGCGACGGCAATGCGAACTGCTGGGGTTGAGTCGCTCCCACCTGTACTACGAGCCGGTGGCCGATCACTCCTATTCTGCGGGAAACTCCATTGTGAAGTCTGCCTTTCCTGGCATTACGGCGGGCCGTATAATTAAGGTTTGTTGGATTCGGGGGTGTTTGCACACTTGGTAGTGGCCCTGGTCTTCAAAACGGGCGGAAGCCGTCAACGGTGTTTGTTGGGCAATCGAGTTTTTGACAAGTCCTCTTTCCTAAACACCTTACAAATCAATGACTTGTGGTGGTTTTCCGCCGCTGGCGACAGCCGCGTCCGAATTCCTCTTGGGGTGCTAATTAGGCCCAAGAGGGGCCATTTTGGCCCCTCAATCCGGTAATGAATCCGGTAATGAGTCTGCCCTCAAGTAGCGAACCCGAAGTTGCACACTTGTGTCCTCCCCTCTATGGACACGAACCTGCTCAACATCAAGTTCGCTCGCATTGGCGCTCGGCTCAAGATTACCGACCGTCCGGCTCATCGCGCCCGCACGTCCGGCCCCATCTCGCTCGATGTCCAGGCTGACCGCAAGGGCGAGTTCTTCGAGATCTTGTGCCAGCCGAGTGTTGATGTCGAAGTCGCCGTCCTCGACGTGCAGCCCAACGACCGCCACCTGCTCCTTCTCGTCCGAGAAGGCAAGGAAAAGAGCAAGTTCCTCTGCGGCCACGACGAACGCCACTGGTTCGTCGCCGGCATTCCTGAAAAGGCTCCGGTCGGCAACGTCCGTCAGGCGAAGGAAGCCCTGAAGCCTGCCGAGGTCCAGACGGCCCAGGCTCGCAAGGGACTTCGCGCCAAGGCCCGCAACCGTCGCAAGAACGCTGCCTACATTCGGCAGGGCGAGTGGTCCTCATCCCCGATGGCGACTTGGCTGTGGACGAGAAGCTGGTCCTGGCGAACGAGCCGTTGCGCCGGGGCAATGGCGGCAAGCCGCATTGGGCCGAGTTCTGCTACCGGACAGGCGGCGAAACGGTCTACGTCTGTTCGCGCCACCCGAACGGCGTCACCGAGGCACAATACAAGGTGATCCTGGCCGGCAACCCCAAGGCAAAAAGCTGGGGCTGGCGGACCATGCGGCGGAACCCAGGCGTTTACGTCAAGGGCCGCATCCGTCACGCCGACCATGCGACGATCACGTTGCACGGCTGGCATCGCGTCTTGATGAACACCGAGGGTCAGTCGAAGGCGATGCGGAATGTGGCGTTTCTGGATTGACGCCCGCAGAAACGAAACCAGACAGCCCGTGGCGGCAAAGGCTGCTGCGGACTTTTTTCATTCTTGGACGCTGCTGGTTCGGCGCTGGCCTGACCGAGGTCTGGCCGATGCAGGCCCGGTCGATGGAATAGCAAGGATCAGGACTTGATTGGCATTGCCGCCCGAGGCTCCAACGATGCTGCTGACGATCACGACGACACATCAACCGGCGAACGATCTGGGCTACCTGCTCCACAAGCACCCGGAGCGGTTCCAGTCGTTCGACCTGAGCTTCGGCAAGGTCCACGTCTATTACTCCGAGGTCAGTGTCGAGCGATGCACGGCCTGCTTGCTGCTCGACGTGGACGCCGTGGGCATGGTCCGGGGCAAGAATGCCGATCAGAGCTTCCTGCTGGCGCAATACGTCAATGACCGGCCCTACGCTGCTTCGTCGTTCATGAGCGTGGCCATCGCGCAGGTTTTTGGCTCGGCTCTTCAAGGCCGTTGCAAGGACCGGCCCGAACTGGCGACAACGGCAATTTCGCTGACGGCCAGGATCGACGTGCTGCCTGTCCGAGGCGGTGAGCGGCTCCTTCGCGGCGTCTTCGAGCCGCTGGGCTACGAAGTCGAGACTATCCGTTCCCCGCTGGACGAGCGATTTCCCGAATGGGGCGAGAGTCGAATGGCATTAACTTTGTCCCTCCTCCCCCACCGCGAGGAGCGCCGCGCGTAGTTCGGCACGGGGTTTCGTGAGGAGATCATATGGCTTCGGGCGTCGTTTCTTGGCACGCGGTTCCACTCGGTCGGGGCGATCGGGGT
>DATNCY010000086.1:0-3705 GCA_035553375.1 Gemmataceae bacterium | reverse complement strand
GCCGACGTGATGATCTCCGGCTGCCAAGGCCTCTTCTCGTTCGCTTCGCCGATCTTCTTTCTGCTGTTCACGCGTTCGCTGGCCGACTACGTGGACCGCCGCGATCTGGGACAATCGGCCATGACGGTGCTGTGGCTGTGGGTGGCCGCCGTCGGCACTTATGTTTTCGGCTTGGTCATGATGGTGATCGGCGTGGTGGCGATGGCCGGCGCCGGCCGCGCCGGCCGTGCTGGGATCGCCGGCGTCGGTTGCTTCGGCCTCATCGTGCTCCTGATCGCGTTCGTCATCGCGATCATCGCACTGATCCGGTACATCATTCTTCTTAGGCGAGCGGCAGGACTTGTTCTACCTGCCGCTCGGTTTGATCGTGATGTCGTATTTACGAAACGCCGGGGATCGCTGCATTCGCGCCTCGTAAGGCTTCATCTCCTTCTTCGAAAGGCGGATGCCGTCGCGGTAGTCGCCGACCAATCGCTTCACGGTCGGAGGGCGACCCTTCCAGGTCATCCGTAGGGCCTCCTGCAGGATCACCTTCAAACAGTTCAGCATCGCTCCGCCCCACTTCTGCTCCAGGATCGACCAACACCGTTCGATCGGATTGTATTTGCTGTGGTAGGGCGGATAGTACACCAGCCGAATCTCCAACCCCGACCAATCCGCGAATTCCACCATCCGCTTCAAAAACTGCGTGCGCGACCCCGAGTTGTTGGGGCCGTTGTCCAAGTAAATCACCAGTCGGCGGATCGAACCCAGTTGATCCTTGACCGACCCCCACCACAACTTGAGGCCGTCCACCCAGAAATCGCTCGTCTCGTGGGCGCCGAAGATAATCGTCAACGCGCCGCTCGCTAACATCAGGATGCCCAAGGGCGTCCACTTCCGCTTGGCGGGCGGGTCGTGGTCCAGTCCTTTGGCCACGGTCCCGTCAGAACCCGTCCGGATTTTTCCCCCCGCGGCTGTAATCGCCTTCGTTCACCTTCGCCTTCGTATCCATCGAGATTTCCAGCGTCGACGGATCGTCCTTCACCTCCTGCCGCACCGCCTTCACGTGGTCGAAGATCGGGCTCGTCTCGGCCGTCTTCTTGAGCGGCTTGCCCTTCTGGATCCGCTTGAGCCGATAACCCATCCGGTTGAGCATGTCGCGCATCGTCCGCTCGCTCGGCAAGTCCGCGGCGGCATGGCCTTTGACGGTTCGCAACGCTTCGAGCACTTCCCGCGCCGACCAATTCGTGTATCGCCGCGACGACTTCAGTTCCGGATCGGCGTGAGTGTGCGGTTCGACCAATTCGCGGATGTCGGCCGCCAGTTGCGGATGCAGGTCTTCCCAGCGGGAGCGGCCGCGGGCGGCGAAGTTCTCCACGCACCGAATGCCGCTGTGCAGTTCGTGCAAGCCCTTGTCGACCGTGTCGCGGCCCCAACCGAAGCGTCGTTCGGCTTGGCGAGCGTTGCCGGCGCATAGTTCCAGAGTGACCTCGGCGAGGAACAGCCGCCGCTGGTGGCCTTTCAGACGCTCGGCTCCCCGCTGTAACAATGCATCGATAGACGTTTTCGAGTCGTCCATGACTCCCATGACTCCGTTCTCAGGCGATGGGTGACGAATCAGCTGCCCATCGTCTCATGTCGAGCTCCATCCGGGAACCTCAATTGGGTAAGCTACCTTCTGCCCTTCGCCTTACCAGTTCGATCCGAGCGGAAGCCCTTCGGCCGGTTGAAGGGCCGCCGCCCACGTCATCTGAGCGACGCTGCCGCTGACGCTGCGAACGCTGCCGTCGAGCATGTTGACCTGCACGACACCAGTGTGGCCGGAATTGACCAGGCGCTTGTCGGCCTGCGACTGTGGGATGCCGACCTGCGGGGGGCTCAGCGCGAAGGCGCCATTGGTGATCGTATTGGCGATGGCCGGCGTCTGCTGCCAGCCGGCGCTGATGCCGAGGAAGGCCCAGCAGTTGCTGCCGCTCGCGCTCGGTGACGCCGTCACCGCGAGCTGCTCGGCGAATGCAATCGTGTTCGACGTGCCATCCGGGATGTTGCCGATGTTGTACTGCGGCCCGTAGCAACTGGTGCCGGCAAAGTTATTCATGCCGAAGACTTGCAGATTGGCGCCGTAACAAGTGGCCGCCCAGACGCCAAGCTGAGTGCTGGGGAACCCCGAGGAAAGCGTGGGATCCGATGGGCACTGGAACGGCTTGACCGGCGTGGCCTGCACGAGCGTGCCGGACGGCGTGGCCGCGGACCAGGTGCTGGTCGGCGACGTCATCGCGTAGTTGTAAAGCGATTGCTGTTCGACAAACGGCAGGAGCGACAGGAAGATGCTGCCTTCGTAGTTGCCGAAAGTGCGAGCGATGCCGCCACCGTTGATCCCGTCCGCGGAGAGCGCGGGGAGCAAGCTGTAGGTGCCCGCGTAGTTCTGCACCGAGACGCCGAGTTGCTTGAGATTGTTGGAGCAGGTGGAGCGGGCCGCCGCCGCGCGCACTTTCTGCACCGCGGGCAGCAACAACCCGATCAGGATGGCGATGATCGCGATCACCACCAAAAGCTCGATGAGGGTAAATCCTTCTCGGCGACGCGGACGAAAAGCCAGACGCATCAGAACCTCATGGGTACGAATGGAGCGACAAAACATTCACGGCAACCCGAGCCGTGCTGGGTGGTAGCGGTTGGACAAACTCAATGCGGCGGATCGGTTCCAACAAGGAGGATCGCAAGCGGATTGTCGGCGGATGAATTCCGTTAGGAAGGGCGCATTTAATCAGGTACGGAAAGTGGGTAAGCAACTGATGTACCGGAGACGTTCTGACGGATGTATTGATGCGTGAAGCCAGTGGATAACTGCATAAATGAGGTTGGCGTGAAGACTCAGCGCCGGCGATCGCGTTGCAGAATCGAACGCCGTGTCCCGTTCTGGAGCGCTCGGCTCCGCCTCGCGGCTAATCTGATACAATCGCCGGTACACTTTCCACGTTTATCGCCCTCGGAGTAAGTCATGTCGCGACCCACGCGTCGTACGTTCGCCAAGTCGGCCGCGGCGGCCGCCGCACTCTCCGCCGCCAGTTATTCCCGCGTGCTCGGCGCCAACGACCGCGTCGCCATCGGGTTCATCGGCGTCGGCAACCGCGGCGATCAACTCCTCGATGCCTTCCTTACCCACAAGGACGTGGACGTAAACGCCCTCTGCGACATCTACGCTCCTTACCTTCCGGCGGCTTCCGCCAAGGTCGAGAAGTCCGGCCGCGCCACCCCCCGGCCGTTCCACGAATACCGCAAGATGCTCGCGGACAAATCGCTCGACGCCGTGGTGATCGCCACGCCGGACCACTGGCACGCCCTCACCTTCGTCGATTCGTGCCACGCCGGCAAACACGTCTACTGCGAGAAGCCGCTGTCATTAACGATCGGCGAGGGACGGCGCATGGCCGACGTGGCCCGCGAAACCAAACGGGTGACGCAGGTGGGGCTCCATCGCCGCAGCACGCCGTTCGTTCAGGAAGCGGTGAAGCTGATCCAATCCGGGGCGATCGGCAAGGTCACGGTGGCCAAGAGCTACCATTGCCGCAACGAGACGCCGATGGGCATCGGCAGCCCGAAGGACGGTCCGCCGCCCGAAGGCCTCGATTACGAAACCTGGCTCGGGCCGGCCAAGCACGTGCCTTACAACGCCAACCACTGCCTGTACAAGTTCCGCTGGTTCTGGGATTACTCCGGCGG